>QCNU01000001.1 GCA_003213115.1 Pelagibacteraceae bacterium AG-426-L23 | reverse complement strand
TAAGTATATCTTGAAATACTTCTATGATTTGACCTTTTGTGAATAAACATTTTTGTTCCTGTTGAGGATGAAAATGATTTGCTCTTATTGTCCCTTTTTTTGAGTCAATTAATCCTATCATATTTATAGGTTCTGTAAGTTCATGATTGCTAATTTTACCTCTCTGATCTACGTATTCATCACTTCCATTTCTTACGTGCTCAAGATCTTTAGTTAAATTCTGCTCAGACCATTTGCTAATCATTTCTTGTATGCTTTCGTCAAGTCTATAAAGAAATTTAAAACCTTTATCTCTTATTTTTTTATTTGATAAAGAAAAGCCTTCATTAGGTATTAGATCATTAGTTTCTCTTAAATTAATTTTAGGATTATATTTTTTACAAATTTCTGCAACTTGCTTAACAGTTACAGTATCTTTTGTGAGATTAAATATGTCAGAAGAAATATCATTCCTCTCCTCCATATATTTAAAACATCTAGCTACATCTATAAGGGGAACTAAGCTTTTTACTTGTCTGCCTCCAGAAAATAATTTTAAAGTTCCATTTTGAGAGGCAATTTTAGAAAAAAGATTAGGCATTATATCAATTCGAGCAGTGTCTGTTGAGTAGCCGTAAACAGAACCTAATCTTAAAATAATATAATTTTTACCCGAATCTTTTAGTTGTTTTTCATTATTTGCTTTAGAAATTGCATAAGCTAGAACAGGTTTTGTATTTTCATCTTCATTAATATCATTTTTTACTTTGTCTAATCCCTCATAAACAACATGAGTTGATGGAAATATTATTTTACATTTATCGCTTATAACATCTAAAATATTCTGAGTTCCTTTTTCCCCAACCAAAATAATTTGATTATCAATTGAGTCATTGCTATCTTTTTTAACTCTCGGTACGTCTGTAATCCCAGCTAGATGATGAACAATATCAGCATCTTTACAATATTTGTTAATTAAGCCTTTATCTAATATATCTCCATGGACAAAATTTATATTCCAACTCCTTAATTGATTTACTCTTTCTGAAATAAATCTATTGTCTATAACAGTAATTTTATGGTTCCAGCTTACGCCCGAATAAATTTTACAAAGTTCTGTGCCTATATATCCTAAGCCGCCTGTTATAATAATGTTTTTCATTTACTTTATTAATAAGGGTTATAGCTTTTGAGCTTTCGTTTATCAACTTATGTCTAATTGTTAGTTTCTAATGCCTACTTGATACTTCAGATTTTGTTTTGTCTTTATCTGATAGTTGCTCAACTTCTACCCAATCCACTCTTTTCAGAGGTTTGGTTAAAGCATGTTTCAAGACTTGGTCGACATTCTTTACAGGTATAATCTCTATATTTTTCTTTATTACCTCTGGAATCTCTGTAAGGTCTTTTTTGTTTTCATGAGGAATTAATACTTTTTTCACTCCAACTCTATGAGCTGCCAACAGTTTCTCTTTTAGTCCACCAATAGGAAGAACAATTCCTCTTAAAGTAATTTCACCTGTCATTCCTACGTCTTTATTAACTGGTATTTCTAATATTGCTGAAATGATTGAGGTAACCATTGCTATACCGGCTGATGGTCCATCTTTAGGTGTTGCTCCTTCAGGAACATGAATATGGAAATCTTTCTTTTCAAAAACTGGTGGTATTATCCCATAATCTAAACTTTTTGATCTGATAAATGCCTTAGCAGCTTTAACTGACTCCTGCATAACTTCGCCCAATTTTCCGGTAATTTGCATTTTTCCTTTACCTGGCATTATAACTGACTCGATTTTTAAAATCTCTCCGCCAACCTCTGTCCAAGCAAGACCAGTAACTACACCAATCCTGTTTTGCTCCTCAATTTCTCCATAGTTAAATTTTTCTACACCTAAATAATCGCTAACATCACTTTCTTTGATAGGATTATTAACTTTTTCATTTGCATCTATTCTTTTAACAGTTTTTCTAGCAATTTTTGAAATTTCTCTCTCTAAATTTCTTACTCCTGCCTCTCTAGTATAATTTCTAATTATTTTTCTGTTAACACCTTCACTTATGTTCCACTCACTAGATTTAAGACCATTGTTTTTACTTTGTTTTGGAATTAAATATTTTTGCGAAATATTTACTTTTTCATCCTCAGTGTAACCTGGTAGCCTGATAACTTCCATTCTATCTAATAATGGAGGTAAAATATTTAAGGTGTTCGCAGTTGTAACAAACATGACATCTGAAAGATCATAATCTACCTCTAAATAGTGATCGTTAAATTCTTTGTTTTGTTCTGGGTCTAATGCTTCAAGTAAAGCTGAAGAAGGATCTCCACGATAATCATTTCCTACTTTATCAATTTCATCCAATAAAAAAAGTGGATTTTTACTTCCGGCTTTTTTCATCATCTGAATAATTTTTCCAGGTAAAGAACCTATATATGTTCTTCTATGACCACGGATTTCTGCTTCATCTCTTATACCGCCTAGAGAAATCCTAACAAACTTTCTACCAGTGGCTTTTGCAATAGATTGACCTAATGAAGTTTTACCAACTCCTGGAGGGCCTACTAAACATAAGATTGGGCCTTTCATCTTTTGAATTCTTTTTTGCACAGCTAAAAATTCTATAATTCTCTCCTTAACTTTTTCTAAACCATAATGGTCTTCATCTAAAATTTTTTGTGCATTTTTCAAATCTGTATTAATTTTACTTTTGTGGCTCCAAGGTAATTCAGTCATCCAATCTAAATAATTTCTAACAACTGTGGCCTCAGCTGACATTGGGCTCATAGATTTAAGTTTTTTTAATTCAGATAAACATTTTTCTTGAACTAATTTTGGCATTTTGGCTTTAGCAATAGCTTTTGATAAATTAGTAATTTCGTCTTTACCTTCATCAATTTCTCCAAGCTCTTTTTGAATAGCCTTAAGTTGTTCATTTAAATAATACTCTCTTTGAGTTTTTTCCATTTGATTTTTTACTCTTCCTCTTATTTTTCTCTCAACTGATATTAGGCTAGTCTCTTTATCAATATAATTATAAATTTTTTCCAACCTTCTTCTTAAATCGGTTAATTCTAAAAGCTCTTGTTTTTCAAAAATTTGTAAATTTAAGTTAGAGGCTATATTGTCTGCTATAGAGCTAGGATCTTTCAATTTTCTAATGTTATCTACGGAATCAGTAAAATCTTTTTTATTTATTCCAACTAACTTTTCAAACTTTTTTATGAGATTTTGCGCATAAATTTCTGAGTCTTTATTTTTATTATTTTCCTCAATAGTCTCTACATTACAATTAATGAAATCAGTTTCTTTATTGTCAATCTCTAAAATTTTAACTCTTTTAATTCCTTCAATGAGAACTTTTACGGTTCCATCAGGCAATTTTAATAATTGCAAGACTTTACTTAAACAACCAAATCCATAGAGGTCTTTATTTTCTGGTTCATCAACTTCTGAATTTTTTTGAGCAACTAATACGATCGACTTGTCTGACTTCATTACCTCTTGAAGAGCTTTTATAGACTTTTCTCTCCCAACAAATAATGGAACGACCATTGATGGGAATATCACTATATCTCTTAAAGGCAGTAAAGGCTTTGTTTGAATTTGACTCATAATACAATTTATATGGTAATTTATATAAGAATATCAAGAAACTTATATTGGTAATTATGCTACAGATGTTGATGATTTTTTACCATAGGTAATAATAGGATCTGCATTATTTTTAATGGTAGATTTATCAATAGTTACCTTCAGAACACCCTCAAGCTCAGGCAAATCAAACATTGTTTTAAGCAAAACATTTTCTAAAATCGACCTTAAACCTCTTGCACCAGTTTTTTTGCTTATAGCTTTTCTTGCTATTTCGCCTAGGGCCTCATCTTTAAACTCTAGCTCTACATTTTCAAATTCAAACAACCTTTGGTATTGCTTAATTAATGAATTTTTTGGTTCTTTTAAAATCTTTATTAAAGATTTTTCATCTAAATCATTTAAAGTAGCTATTATTGGCATTCTCCCAATAAACTCTGGTATAAGTCCATATTTAATTAGATCTTCTGGCTCTAAATTCTTCATAACATCTGACAATGGTTGTTCCTTCAAATCTTTAACTGTTGCACCAAAACCAATTGAAGTACCTTTGCCACGGTTATTTATTATTTTATCTAAACCAGCAAAAGCCCCGCCACAAATAAATAAAATATTTGTTGTATCTACTTGAAGAAATTCTTGTTGTGGATGTTTTCTTCCCCCTTGAGGTGGAACGCTAGCTATAGTTCCTTCCATAATTTTTAAAAGAGCCTGTTGAACTCCTTCGCCTGACACGTCTCTAGTAATTGATGGATTTTCAGATTTTCTACTTATTTTATCTACTTCGTCTATATAAACTATTCCTCTTTGAGCTTTTTCTACGTTGTAATCAGCTGCTTGTAAAAGTTTAAGAATAATATTTTCTACGTCTTCACCAACATATCCTGCCTCTGTAAGCGTAGTGGCATCAGCCATAGTAAATGGGACATCTAGAATTTTAGCTAGTGTCTGAGCTAAAAGCGTTTTTCCGCAGCCCGTTGGACCAACTAACAAAATATTTGATTTTGAAAGTTCAACATCCTTATTGTTTTTTGTCTCGTGGTTTAGTCTTTTGTAATGGTTGTGAACTGCTACTGACAAAACTTCTTTAGCATATTTTTGCCCAATAATATAATCATCTAAAAAACTACAAATTTCTTTTGGTGTTGGAACTCCGTCTTGATGTTTTATTAAAGAGCTTTTATTTTCCTCTTTAATAATGTCCATACATAACTCAACACATTCATCACAAATGAATACAGTTGGACCTGCAATAAGTTTTCTCACCTCATGCTGGCTTTTTCCACAGAAGGAACAGTAAAGAATATTTTTATTATTTTTTTCAGTCATTTCGAATCACTATAGCTAATATACAGTGTTAGGATATTTTCTAGCAAGTATAAGTTGTGTAAGTTTCTAGATATTGTGTATTATTTCCTTTTGTCTACCACAGAGTCTATTAATCCAAATTTTTTAGCTTCATCAGGAGTCATAAAATTGTCCCTCTCTAACGCGCTTGAAATTTCATCGATAGATTTGCCCGTATGCTTAGCATAAATTTTATTTAGTCTATCTTTTAAGGAAAGTATTTCCTTTGCATGAATTTGAATATCAGTTGCTTGACCTTGATAACCTGCTGAGGGTTGGTGAACCATTATTCTAGAGTTTGGTAAAGAAAATCTTTTCCCTTTTTCTCCCGCAGCTAATAAAAATGATCCCATAGAAGAAGCTTGACCAATACATAAAGTGGAAACTGGAGAGTTTATGTATTGCATAGTATCGTAAATACCTAGTCCAGAAGTTACTAAACCACCAGGACTATTAATATAAAAATTTATTTGTTTTTTTGGATTTTCAGATTCTAAAAAAAGTAATTGAGCAGTAACCAATGAAGCAATGTTGTCGTTTACTGGACCAACTAAAAATACAATTCTTTCTTTTAATAATCTTGAATAAATATCATAAGCCCTTTCTCCTTTATTGGTTTGTTCAACCACCATTGGTATAAGGCTATTCATTTGTTCATCTATTGGACGACTCATAATTATGCTTTATACAACTATTGATTACTTTTTACTAATTTTTTTTGTTTTTGTTTTGATTTTAGAAGAAGATTTGCCTTGGTCTGCCTGATTTGGTTCATCCTTAATTTTGGGATTGTCTTTTACTTTATTAAAATTTGTAATAACTTTTTCTGCCTCTAAAGATGATAGTGTTTTTACGTCTAATTTTATTTTAGATTTAAATAGTTTAATAATTTTATTCTCATAAATTGCACCCTTTAAGCTTTGTGTAGCACTAGGATTTTTTTTGTAATAGTCCATTACAAGCTTTTCTTGTCCCGGCATTGATCTTACTTGTTTTTGTATTTCTAAATTTATTTCGTCATCACTTACTTTAAGATTATTCTTCTCGCCATACTCACTTAAAACTAATCCTAATTTAATTCTAGAATTTGCAATTTTTTCATTATTTTTTTTATGCTTTTCTACATCTTCTTTTTTTAAATCTCTAGTAATCATTGAAAGTTCATTTTCAACTAAATTTTTAGGCAAATCAATTTTATGAAACTTATCTATTTGATCTAGAATTTCTTTTTTGGTTATTGCATCCAAAGCTTGTTGATATTGACTTGACACTTGTTTCTCTATTAAGACTTTTAAATCCGGTAAATCCTTAGCACCCATATGTTTTGCAAACTCATCATTAATTATAGTTTCTTTTGGTTTTTTAATATTGGTTATTTTACATTTAAATTTAGTTTTTTTATTAGCTAATTCCTTTTTTGGATGGTTTGGTGGCAAAACTGCTTCCACATTTTTTGTTTCATTTTTTTTTACTCCAATAAGTTGTTCATCAAAACCTTTTAGAAATAAATTTTTTCCGAGCTCTATTACCACGCCTTTCCCCTCGCTTCCCTCAAATTTATTACCATCCACTGTGGCAGAGTAATCAAAAACTATTTGGTCACCTTTGTTTGACTTTTCGTTCTCTTTTTTATCCTCGAAATGTTTATGTTGCTTTGAAATTTCTTTAATTTTTTCATTTATAACTTTTGTGTCTATCTTAATTTTATAGTCTATTGCCTTGTAAGAACTAAGAGGTTTAAGATTAATTTCAGGTAAAGACTCTACTTCTAATGTATAATTAAGATCTTTTCCTTCTCCAAAAGTTTTAAGATCTATTTTGGGTTGACCGGCTACTTTTATTTTTTTTTCTTCAAGTGCTTTTGTTGATGACTCTCTTAAAATTTTATCAATAACCTCTCCGTACACTGCCTTTCCAAACTGACTTTTAATAACTGATGGAGGAACTTTTCCTGGCCTAAAACCTTTAAGACTTACCTCAGATTGTAGCTCTGTTAACCTTTCATCAAGTTTTTTTTGTATAGTTTTTTTATCTACAAAAATTGATAAATTTGTTTTTAAGCCTTTTTTAGAATTTATTTCTATTTTCATAATTATTTATGGTGGGCAAGAAGAGACTCGAACTCTTAAGCCTTGCGGCACTAGTTCCTAAGACTAGCGCGTATACCAATTCCGCCACTTGCCCGGCTTTGTAATGAAATATTTTATATATCAAATTGCTTTTTTGCGAAACTATAAAGTCTTAAATAAAAGAAAATATAAAGTGCTAATAGAAAAAAAAACCAATATCTACAAAGTATACCATCGTTCTTAAAATATATTGAAGGTATTATTAGAATAATAAACGTTAGATTTATCAATAATGAGTTTATGTAATTACAGTCTTTAAATTTTCCAATTTTCTTTAAAAACCTAAATGATAACATGTGTAAATGATTTTGATCAGGCTTTAAGGGCGACTTTTTTTGATACAATTTTCTAAAAAAAGAAAAAAATACCTCAAAAAATAAATAAAATAAAAGTATACAAAAAAAGAATGAGGAAACTTCAGGGTTTAAATTATTTGTTTTTATTACGTTTAAAGCAACTAAAGAACCAAATAAATATGAGCCGCTATCGCCAAAAAAAATCTTCGATTTTGGGAAATTAAACAAGACGAAAGAAGCCAAAACTATTAATTGACCAGTTATTATTATTGCTAATTGTGACTCTCCATAAATTAAATTGATAAATAAAAGTATTAAATTAATTGTTATTAAATGTATTCCTAAAAGTCCATTAAAACCATCAATTAAATTAGATCCGTTAATAATAAATAGAAAACATAGAACTGTAAAAATAACTTGAAATATTTTTTCTTTGAGTAAAATGTCTAAAAAATTTAGATGAGTATTTTCGATATTTATTGAAAAGTAATTTGTGCTTAATAGTAAAACTATAATCATAATAATTAACCTCGAGGAAGGTTTAATTTTAACTTTTATATCATCTAAAAAACCTAAGGAGAAAAAAGCAATAGATATAAGTAAGTAGTCTATTAAGCTTTGATCGAGTAAAAAACTATAAGTTACAATAAAGATCGTTAAAGCAAGTATAGATGCTAAACCGCCAACTCTTGGTACTGCATTTTTATGGAAAGCTTGAGGTTTAACAAAATCTTTATCTAATAAAACTCCAGTAGTATTTTTAAATACTTTTTCTATAGCAAAAAAAATAAAGAAAGAAATAAAAGTAAATATAGATAAAAAATTAAACTCAATAGAATCAACTGGCATGTTTTTTCAAACCTTTATTGTTAATTTTTACTATATAAATACCAGTAATAATTATAACTAATGAAACAATAACTCGCCATGTGATAATTTCATCCATTAAAAAATATCCAAATAATACACCAAAAATTGGAATTAAGTATGCTACTTGAGTCTGAAAGACCAATCCGTTAACAGTCAATATTCTAAATCTTAATAACCAAGCTAAGCCTGTAGCTACTACTCCAAGATAAATTATTGAAATAGTAGACTCAAGTGATGGATTGGCATTCCAAGGTTTTTCAAATATTAAAGAAAGTGGAATTAAAAAAATAAGAGACCAAAGAGTAGTTGATGTAGTTACATTTTCATTTCCCATCCTTTTCAATTTTAAAGTTAAAATGCCACCTATTGAATAAAAAGTTGAACCAAGAATTGTAATTAATGCATATAAAATATTATTTTCATTAATAACGACTTTATCGAAAAATAAGAAAATTATTCCTGAAAAACCCAAAATGATTCCAAAAGATTTAAAAAAAGTTATTTTCTCATCTTTAAGAAAAACATGAGCTAATATCGAACCACTTAACGGAGTGGTGCTCATTAAAACTGCAGCTAAATAACTGTCAATTTTACTTGTTCCCACTGCAATTAAAATGAAAGGTATAACTATGTTACACAGTCCTATTACCGCGTATGGTTTCCAATTTTTAGAAAATCCCAAAATTTTTATTTTTTTAAAAAAACACAAAAAAACTAAAGGCAAACAAGCAAAAAAAACTCTAACTAGCGCTAGAGTAAAAGGTTCGTAAGTATAAGTAGCTATCTTAATGTTAAAAAAAGATGAGCCCCATATTAAACCAAGAAGAATTAATAAAAAAAGATCAAAGGGTTTTGCTTCTCTCATTTCAAGCCTGGATTGTATTATGTAAAAAATGCATAGCTGGTATTTTCTATTTATACGTTATTGCAATAATATAATTTGCTATGTTTAATAGTAAATCAGAATAATTTACAAAGGAATAATTTTATGTCTGCTAAAAATGTACTTAAATTAATAAAAGATAAAGAGATTGAATTTGTTGATCTTAGATTTACCGATCCAAAAGGTAAGCTTCAACATTTAACTATAGACTCTACTGTAGTTGACGAAGATATGCTTGATAAAGGAGTATTTTTTGATGGGTCTTCTATTGCAGGCTGGAAAGCTATTAACGAGTCAGACATGATTTTAAAACCAGATTTAGATAGGCCAATTATTGATCCTTTTAATTCTCATACAACATTAAATATATTTTGCGATATCTTAGATGCAGTTAAAAAAAATCCATATGAAAGAGATCCAAGAGGTACTGCAAAAAAAGCTGAGGAGTATTTAAAAAAATCGGGCATAGGTGATAAGGCTTATTTTGGTCCCGAGCCTGAATTTTTTGTATTTGATGATGTTAGGTTTAAAAATGATATGAATGAAACAAGTTTCATGATTGATAGTTCTGAAGGCCCTTACAATACAGGAAAAAAGTATGAAAATGGTAATATGGGTCACAGACCAGGAATTAAAGGCGGTTACTTTCCAGTTCCTCCAGTTGATAGTGCTCAAGATATGAGGGGGGAATATTTAAAAGCTTTAAAAGATATGGGTGTTAAAGTTGAAAAACATCACCACGAAGTTGCTCCTAGTCAACACGAATTAGGAATGTATTTTGGAACGTTAACAAACATGGCAGATAATGTTCAACTTTATAAGTATGCTGTACAGATGGTAACCCACTCTTTTGGGAAGACAGCTACATTTATGCCTAAACCAGTAAAAGGCGACAATGGTTCAGGTATGCATTGTCACCAATCAGTTTGGAAAGGTAGTACACCAGTATTCATGGGGAAAGAATACGCGGGTTTATCAAAAACTGCACTTCATTATATTGGAGGAATTTTAAAACATGCTAAAGCGATTAACGCTTTTTCAAATGCAACAACTAATAGTTATAAACGATTAATACCCGGGTTTGAAGCTCCGGTGCTTCTTGCATACTCTGCAAGAAATAGATCAGCTTCTTGTAGAATACCAGTAATAATGAATCCGAAAGCTGCGAGAATGGAAATAAGATTTCCTGATGCTGCAGGAAACCCTTACTTAACTTTTGCATCAATGTTAATGGCTGGGATTGATGGGATAAAGAATAAGATTGATCCAGGTAAATCTCTAGATAAAGACTTATATACATTGTCTGAAAGTGAAGTTCAAAAAATACCCACAGTTTGCGGTTCATTAAGAGAAGCGATGGAATCTTTAGATAAAGATCGTAAATTCTTAACTCAGGGAGGAGTATTTACTGACGACCAAATAGATGCATACATCGCCTTAAAATTCGAGGAGATTTACAAATTCGAACACACACCTCACCCAATCGAATTTGATATGTATTATAGTGGATAAGAATTAATTACTTTTTTTTAAAATCTTTTGATCAGCAATCTTATTTTTGTTGGTACCTTCTTTGATAATGTACTCTAAAGTGCCGTTAGCACCAGCTTCAACAGCTTTTTTTTTACTTTTGAAAAGTTTTGTCTCTTTTTCTTTCTCTTGTCTTTCTTTTGCAAACCTTTCTAAATGTTTAGTATCTCTCATGATTCTATATTCTATTTATACCTTAAATGACTCTCCGCATCCACAACGTTCTGTTTCGTTTGGGTTTTTAAAAACAAATTGAGAGGAGAATTTTTCTTTTTTATAGTCCATTTCGGTGCCTAAAAGATACATAATAGCTTTAGGGTCAATAAGAACTTTTACGCCCTTATCCTCTATAACTTCTTCATTTGGTTTAATTTCTTTAGCATATTCCATAATATACGACATGCCTGCACATCCTCCAGATTTAACTCCTACCCTTACGCCTATTGCTTCCCTGTCCGCAGTTGACATTATCTCTTTAATTCTATTTGCAGCATTGTCACTTAATTTTATAACTTGCTCACTCATAAATTTTTCTAATTTAAATTTAGCTCCACTAAGGCTGCCTCAGACATTTTAGATTTGTCCCAAGGAGGATCCCAAACTAGTTTAAGATCAACATCAGCAACGCCTTCTACTCTCTTTATACTTTGTTTAACTGACTCTGGCAACCAGTCAGCAACAGGACAATTTGGTGATGTTAATGTCATGTCTACCTTTACTTTATTTCCTTCCAAAATCTCAATTTTATAAATTAATCCTAGATCATATATATTTACAGGTATTTCAGGGTCATAACACGTTTTGATTTCAGCAATAATTTTATCTTTCAATTCGCTCATCTTACTTTTTGCCCTCCAATGCAGTATTAAAGGTGTGCCAAGCCATTGTTGCACATTTTACTCTCATAGGAAATTGCTTAACTCCTGATAAAGACATGAGTGTAGTTTTTTGTTCATCACTTAAACTATTAATAGTAATTTTGGTCTCATTTTTTATCATATTTAAAAAATCTTCAATAATTTTTTTAGCAACATTGTAATCTTTTCCCTTAATTATTTCTGTAAGTATAGATGCAGAAGCAAGTGAAATTGCACAGCCTTCACCTTCAAAACTAGAGTCTTGAACTTCTTTGTATTTTCCAACCCTTAAATAAATGTGTACTTTATCTCCACAAAGAGGATTATATCCTTCAGCATCAGAATTAAACTCATTACATCTTCCTTTATTTCGAGGATTTTTTCCATGATCTAAAATTATTTCTTGGTAAAGTTCTTTTAATTCCATTTAAATTTTAAATATTTTTTTACAGTTATCTATAGCTTTACATAACATATCTATATCATCTTTGTCGTTATAAATACCTATAGAAGCTCTTGCAGTTGCTGCTACTCCAATTTTCTCGTGAAAAATTTGACAACAATGATGACCAGCTCTAATCGCAACACCGTCATCATCCAAAATTGTAGCAATATCATGAGGATGTATTCCTTTAATTGTAAATGAAATAATTGAACCTCTATCCTTAGGCTCTCCTATTATTTTTACTGAATTATTTCTTTTCAGTTTTTCTATTCCATATTCAGTAATTTTTTTTTCATGTTCCATTATATTTTTGATACCTATATTTTCGATAAACCTTATGGACTCTGAGAAACCTACTACTTCAGCAGTTTGTAAAGTTCCAGCCTCAAACTTTGTCGGACTTTCTGGAAAAGTAATACTTTCTTTTTTAACTTCTTCAATCATTCCTCCTCCGCCTTGATAAGGAGGTAAGATATCTGTCCATTTTTTTTTGGCATATAAAATACCCACTCCAGTTGGACCATACATTTTATGACAGGATATTGCGTAAAAATCACAACCGAGTTCTTGAACATCCAAAGGAAGATGTGGAGCTCCTTGACATCCGTCGACTAATACAGGAATTTTTTTTGTTTTAGCCAAATCGACAATTTTTTTTATAGGTAAAATTGCTCCAGTTACGTTTGATAAATGAGTAACTGAGATCATTTTTGTTTTACTTGTTATTAATTTTTTAATGTCATCAACATCTACTTCACCCTTATCATTACACTTTGCAAACTTAATTATTGCGCCTTTTTTTTCTCTTAAAAAATGCCACGGAACATAATTAGCGTGGTGCTCTAATTCAGTTAGTAAAATTTCATCACCTTTTTGAATAAATTTTTCTCCATAACTTGAGGCGACTAAATTAATTGCCTCAGTAGCATTTTTAGTAAAAATAATCTCTTCTCTAGACTTTGCGTTTAGATATTTTTTTACTAAGTCTCTTGTTTCCTCAAAACGATTAGTTGCAGTAACAGCAAGTTTATGAACACTTCTTCCTATGTTAGAAAATTCTTTTTTATAAAATTTAGAAATTCTATCTATAACACTTTTTGGTTTTTGTGCCGAATTAGCACTATCAAGATAAATTAAAGGCTTTCCTTTAAGTTTTTCCTGAAGAATGGGAAATTCAGATTTGACATTATTTATATTCATAGATTTGTTTTTCGAGATTTGAACTTATAAAATCTTTTATTGTATTGCTCTTAATGACATCTACAATATCATTTAAGAAACCATTGATAAGAAGCATTAAGGACTCTTTTCTGCTTAGTCCTCTTGTCATTAAATAATACAGAGAGTCCTCTTCAACATTTCCTGAAGTTGAACCATGAGAGCATTTTACATCATCAGCATATATTTCTAATTCAGGTTTAGAGTTAAACTCAGTATCATCATTTAACAGTAAAGCCTTGCTCAATTGATAAGCATCTGTTTTTTGGGCAATATCTTTAACATAAATTTTTCCTTGATAAACACCTTTTGCATTAGAATTAAGAACGTTTTTAATTTTTTGATAACTCCTAGAATTTGGCGCTAAATGATTTATTCTAGTTTTAATTTCTTGATGTTGGTTTTTGTTTAAATAAAGACCTGCCTGAATATTACACTCAGAATCCTCACCTAAGAGATCAGCTTCTAAGTCTAATTTATTAAATTTAAGGCCTGATGAAAATAATAACTGATTATATTTTGATCCTTTGTTAAGTTTATTTTTTGAAAATTTATGGAAGTAGCCATCACTTTTATCTTTTTGAAGTGAAATATTTTTTAAAATAGAGTTTTCTTCTAGTGTTATTTCCTCGTAGTTATTGCATACAAACTTGGTATTATTTATAGTATAATCAATTAAGTGCAATTCTGAATTTTTTTTTACTAATATTTTGTTTTTTTTATTTATTATTTGATTTTCAACACTTTCTGAGAAAAAATTATATATTATAACGATTTTCTTAAATTTATAATTACTCTCTACTTCCAAAGAATAACCATTAGTGAAAAGTGCATGATTTAAATTCACTAAAGAATTTTTATTGTCTTCGTATTTAAGATTTTTCTCTGTATAATTTTCTATCTTTATTTTATTCGAATCCTCAAAACTAAAGTCAAATGAATTCAAACTTCCATTTAACAAAATAATATAATTATGTTCGAAATCTTCGAGTAGTTTAAAATCACCTAATTTCTCATTATTTTGGTAAGTATCTAATTTTTTAAAATTATTACTTATAATTTCTCTTAAATCAGTAAATTTCCAATCTTCTAATTTTTTGCTTGGAAGACCAATATTATTAAAGTATTCCAGATTTTTAATTCTAAAATCTTTTTCCTCTTGCGAAATTTTTTTAAAATTATTTATTTCTTCAGATTTTATCTCAAAATTCATTATTGTATTTTTTTATAGCCAGTTTTTTCTAATTGTTTAGCTAAATCATGCTTACCAGATTTAATAATTTTTCCGTCTGATAATACGTGTACATGGTCTGGCTTTATATAATCAAGCAATCTTTGATAGTGAGTAATTATTAAAAAAGACTTTTCTTTGTGTCTTGAAGAGTTAACTCCATTAGCTATTGTTTTTAAAGCATCTATATCTAAGCCTGAGTCTGTCTCATCTAAAATAGCTAAATAAGGATTCAAAATTTTCATTTGCAATATTTCATTTTTCTTTTTTTCACCTCCAGAGAAACCAACATTTAATTGTCTTGAAAGTATCTTTTCATCTATACCTAGTTCATTTGCTTTCTCTTTGACTAATTTTAAAAATGATATCGTGTCAATTTCTTTTTCACCTTTTGCTTTTCTGACTGAGTTTAAAGATGTTTTTAAAAAATTGTTTGTATTAACACCAGGAATTTCTAAAGGATATTGAAAGGCTAAAAAAATTCCTTTTTGAGCTCTTTCCTCTATTGGAATGTCTTTAATATTTTCTCCCTTATAATTTAACTCACCAGAAACTTCATAACCATTTTTTCCTGACAAAACATTTGCTAAAGTGCTTTTGCCAGAGCCGTTCGGTCCCATAATTGCATGAACTTCTCCAGGATGAATTTTTAAATTTAATCCTTTTAGTATATCTTTATTATTAATTGATGCTTTTAAATTTTTAATTTCTAACATTTTTAAGTTTATCGATCATCATTTCAATCATTTCAAAAAAACCAGTTTTTCTATTCATAGTAAGTAGCTCATCCATCTTTATTTTTTTGAAATCATCTACGGTGATTTTTTTTGCTTGATCTAGTTCTAAAGAATTAAATATATCTAGTAATACATATGCATATCCTGCTGCAACCATTGCCTTGCTCCAAGCCTTAAATTTTCCATTTTCATAATCAACAAATAGATCAAATTGACATTTTTTAACTTTATTTTTTTCTACTCTTTTTCCCTCACTTAGAGGATCATCATTCAATTTTTCTCCTAAAGACATCAGCCACCTATATACCTCTAGACTCTCAACGGCTTTAAGTTCCTCTATATTGGTTTTATATTCGTTAAGTTTACTTTCTAAATTCATATTCTCTTTTTATTTTTTGAAAAGTTTGCTTGGATTTTTCATTGTCTTAATTTCCATACAATTACCATTTGGGTCTTCTAGAAACATTGTTTCTTGTTCGATATCTTCTCCTGCAAATCTTATGTATGGAGGGTCAATAAATTTGATATTTTTATCAATTAATCTTTGTTTTAGTTTTTGAAAAGTATCACCATCTAGATGAACACCAAAATGTGGGATAGTAACATTCCCCATGTCTACATTGTGTCGTTCGCTTACATTTTTTTTGTCCGGATCAGTTGCGTGTAATGTTAACTCATTTCCCCAAAAGTTGATATCTGCCCACGCATCTGGGTATTTAAACTCCGAATTTCCTCTTTGACAGCCTAGAACTTCACAATAAAATTTAATTGCTTTGTCTAAATCTCCAGCAGGTATTGCTAAATGAAATCTATTTTCCATTAACCCACGCTTCCCTCAAGGCTGATACCAACCAGTTTTTGAGCCTCAACTGCAAATTCCATAGGTAATTGTTGAAGTACTTCTTTACAAAAACCATTAACTATTAAGCTCACAGCTTCTTCTTGGTTTAAGCCTCTTTGATTACAATAATATAATTGTTCCTCATTTATTTTAGATGTTGTTGCTTCGTGTTCAACAGTAGAAGAAGCATTTTTGTTTTTAATGTATGGAACTGTATGAGCTCCACATTTATTTCCCATTAACAGTGAATCACACTGAGTATAATTTCTAGAATTAAGAGCTTTTCTTGATATATCAACTAATCCTCTATAAGTATTGTCTGCTTGACCAGCAGATATACCCTTAGAGATAATTTTGCTTTTAGTATTTTTACCCAGATGAATCATTTTTGTTCCAGTGTCAGCTTTTTGATGATTGTTTGTAATTGCTATTGAATAAAATTCTCCAACTGAATTATCCCCTTGTAAAATACAGCTCGGATATTTCCATGTGATTGCTGAACCTGTTTCAACTTGCGTCCAAGAAATTTTAGAATTTTTTCCTCTACAAGCTCCTCTTTTGGTAACAAAATTATATATCCCACCTAATCCATTTTTGTCACCTGGATACCAATTTTGAACTGTAGAATATTTTATTTCTGCATCGTCTAAAGCTATTAATTCAACGTTAGCCGCATGCAGCTGATTCTCATCTCTCATAGGTGCAGTGCAACCTTCTAAATAACTTACATAACTATTTTTATCAGCTATAATCAAAGTTCTTTCAAATTGACCTGTTTCAGAAGCGTTTATTCTAAAATAAGTTGATAGTTCCATTGGACATCTTACATTTGGTGGAATGTAAACGAACGATCCATCTGTAAACACTGCAGAATTAAGAGTTGCAAAATAATGGTCAGTTAATGGAATAACTGAGCCTAAATACTTTTTAACAAGTTCAGGGTGTTTTTGTATTGCTTCAGAAATTGGACAAAAAATTATTCCCTTTTTAGTTAGTTCTTCTTTAAAGGTAGTCGCTACTGATACAGAGTCGAATACTGCATCAACTGCTACTCCACTTAGTTTTTTTTGTTCATTTAAAGGGATGCCAAGTTTATTATAAGTTTCTATAAGTTTTGGATCAACTTCATCTAAACTTTTTGGTTTATCTTTCATACTTTTTGGTGCTGAGTAGTAATAAAGGTTTTGATAATCGATTTTAGGGTATTTTGGTTTTTGCCAATTAGGCTCTTTTAAACTTTTTAATCTTTTATAAGCTTTAAGTCTCCAATCAAGCATCCATTTGGGTTCTTTTTTTACGTTTGAAATAAATTTAATTACGTCTTCGTTAAGACCTTTGGGAGCTTTAATATTTTCAATATCAGTCGTAAATCCGTATTTATATTCCTGATTTGTATTTATGTTCTGATTTTTCATTTATTCATTTCCATCTTATTGTCTTTTACTAAATCATTTAGGCTTACTTTTTCAAAAAACTGATTTATGTGTTTTTCTAAGTCATCCCATAAATTATGTGTAATACACTTTACTGTTTTTCCATGACAACCTTTTTTTGACTCCCTTTTACAATTTAAAGTTTTGACTTTTTCATCAACTGCAAAAATGATATTTGAAATTCTTATATCTTTAGGATTTTTATCCAGTATATAACCGCCTGATGCTCCACGAATACTTTTTACAAGTTTTTCATTTTTTAATTTTGAAAAAAGTTGCTCGAGATAAGATAGGGATATGTTTTGCCTTAAAGATATATCTGTAAGACTAACAGGTTTTCCATTTTGGTTAGCTGCTAAATCAGCCATTGCCATAACCGCGTATCTTCCTTTAGTAGTTAGTTTCATATTATCTAATATTTTCAATGTTTTTAACTTATTCCCAGTAAAATAGTCAACTTTAATAAAAAGAAATTTGCCGCGTATAAAACGTGCTATAAATCTATTTTTTTTTTGAAAATAGTTATCATTACTAATTGATGAAACCAAAGAGCACAGAAATATTTATACCTGGACCAGCCGGACGACTTGAGGGTAAATATTATAAAAACCCAAAGTTTGGTTCTCCTGTTGCAATAGTCCTCCAACCTCATCCACAATATGGAGGGACAATGAATAATAGAGTAGTACAATTAACATACAATACATTTTTGGAATGTGGATTCTCAGTAGTCAAAATTAATTTTAGAGGAGTAGGAAAAAGTGAAGGAGTTTTTGATAACGGTCAAGGTGAGTTATCTGATGCTGCAGCTGCTCTTGATTGGATTGAGAGAGAAAATTTAGATTACAGTCAGTGTTGGGTGTCTGGTTTTTCTTTTGGAGCTTTAATATGTATGCAATTAATAATGAGAAGACCAGAAGTAAATAATTTTATAGCTATTTCTCCACAGCCAAATGTCTATGATTTTTCTTTTCTTGCACCTTGTCCTACCTCAGGACAGGTTATTTATAGCAGTACTGATGAGTTAGTTACTAAAGAAAGCATCGAAGAGTTAGACAAACGAATAAAGAGTCAAAAAGGAATCGAAGTCATTTTTTCAGAAATTAAAAATGCAAATCATTTCTTTAAAGACAAAGAGAAAGATTTGAAAGAAGAAATTCAAAAATACATTAAAGATAAAACCTCATTAATCTAATATTTAATTAAAACGCCGCCTGGAGTCGGCCTGCTACATCCTGTTGTCTCAGGAAACGAAATTGGTAATTTTAATACTGATCTAATTGCAAGAAAAGCAAAAGCTTGTGACTCAACAAAATCTCCATCAATTCCATAATCATCTATTGGTTGTAAAATAATATTTTGCAGAGTATTTTTTTTTATTTTTTCCAATAAAACTTTATTTTTTCTTCCACCACCACAAATTAGTACTTTGTAAGCTTCATTACTTACTTTTGATAAAAGTGAGAATAGAGCAGCACCAATAACCCTTGCGGTAAAATCTGTTAGTGTCGTCGCACCATCCTCTAAGGAGAGACCTCTAGCAAATGAAACATCAAAATCATTTACATCGAAAGATAAATTATTTTGATTAGGCCTATTAGAAAATAATTCTTGTGCTTGCTCTAAAATAATTTCGTTTCTTGTTCCTGTAGCTGCTAAAATTCCATCTTTATCAAAATTTTGATCAGAATTTTTTCTAACCCAAGAGTCAATTAAACAATTTCCAGGACCAATATCTCTACTTGATAAATTTGATGAATCTGCCTTTTTACCTATAATGGTTATATTTGATATCCCTCCTATATTTAAAATACATAACGGTAAATCTAATTTGTGTTGAGTAGCAATAAGCTGATGGAATATTGGAGCTAATGGAGCACCTTCTCCACCATTTTTTAAATCATTTGATCTAAAATCATAAATAATATTTTTTTTTATTAATTGAGACAGTAGGACGCCGTCTCCTAATTGTTTTGAAATTTTTTCTTGTGAATTGTGGTAAATTGTTTGCCCATGGAAACCAACAATATCTACTTTTTTTTCTTTTAAAATATTAGTTATAACTTTAGCGTGAAATAAAGTTATCTCTTTTTCTAAAGATTTGAGCTCATTTGTAAATTTTTTTAGATCCTTATAGTTGTGTATTTTTTCCTTTAAATGGTGAATCGTTTCATAAATTTCTTTATCGTAAGCATAATATTCATTTAATATGGCTTCGTAATTAGATTTTCCGTCCGATCTTATAATCGAAGCATCAATACCGTCACCTGAAGTTCCACTCATTAAACCAAGAGATGTATAATCTTGAGACATATTTATATTTATTTATAGCAATATTTGTATAATAGTAGCTTTAGCACATAAAGTTATATGAAAAATAGCTTTTTATCAGAAATGACTTCTAGAGGTTTTCTAAATCAATGCACAGATTTAGATAGGCTCAATGAAGTTTCAAATAAGAAACCTATAGCCGCTTATATTGGTTTTGATTGTACAGCTCCTAGTCTTCATGTTGGTAGCCTTATGCAGATCATGATTTTAAGACTTCTTCAAAAATATGGTCATCAGCCAATAGTCTTGTTGGGTGGAGGAACTACTCTAATTGGAGACCCATCAGGAAAAGACTCGACTAGAAAGATTTTAAAACAGACGGATATAAAAAAAAATATTTCAAGCATTAAAAAAACTTTCGAAAAATTACTAGCATCTAAAAATAAAAAAACTAAACCAATTTTTGTTGACAATTACAGTTGGCTTGGAAAATTGAAATATATTGATTTTTTGAGAGATGTTGGAAGACACTTTACAATTAATAAAATGCTCACATTCGATAGTGTAAAACTTCGATTGGACAGAGAGCAGTCTCTTAGTTATATGGAATTTAATTATATGATTTTACAAGCGTACGATTTTTATCAGTTGTTTAAAAAATATAATTGTATTTTACAAATGGGAGGTTCAGATCAATGGGGTAATATTGTTAGTGGTGTTGAATTAACCAGAAGAATTTTACAGAAAGAATCATTCGGACTTACGACTCCTTTAATAACTCTATCATCAGGAACAAAGATGGGTAAAACCGAGAAAGGTGCGGTATGGTTAGATAAAAAGATGTTCTCACCTTATGATTATTGGCAATTCTGGAGAAACACAGCTGATGATGATGTTAAAAAATTTTTAAAATATTTCACGGAAATAGAAGTAAATATCTTATCAAATAAGATTGAAAATGAGAGTGATATTAATAAACTAAAAGTATTATTAGCAAATGAAGCTACTAAGATATTACACGGAGAAAAAGCTGCTAGGGAATCTGAGAACACTGCAAAAGAAACATTTCATGGAACTGGTATAAGTAAAAACTTACCAGAAATTAATATCTCTCAATCTGAATTGGAAAAAGGAATAAATATTCTAGATCTTCTTTCCTCTAATAATATTGTTTTATCAAAAAGTGAAGCAAGAAGAGCTATAAAGGGAAAGGGTATTAAAATTAATGATGAGTTAGTAACAGATGAAAAAAAAATAGTCAGCAAAAGCTATTTTAAACAAGGTGACTTTATAAAGATATCTTACGGTAAAAAAAAGCATTTTATAATTAAAAGTACTTAATTACTTTTTATTTTCTTTTTTTCTTTTTTCTAATGCCCTTGTGATAAACCTTGGAGTTAAAGTTTTTATAGGGTTAACAGTAGTTTTTATATTGCCTGGAGGACCTTTCATTTTAAAACTAACTCCAAATACCCCTTCTCCCACTTCTTTTCCTATTAAAATTTCTCCCAGTACTGGAATTTTAGAAATCAATTTATTAATTTCTTTAGCAGGAACCATTGTTCCTCTAAGACTAGTAAGCCCTGACTTATTTTCTATATAACCTTCCATTAAAATTGTTATACTTGGGCCAACTGCATAGATCTCCTCGACTGTTCGAACACTCTTGTCGTCCTTAAATTTTATTTCCAATGAATCAAAAGTTAAGCCTTCACCAGATAATAGCACAGCTGGACCTGTAAGGTCAGCCAGGGCAAGTAGTTTTGCAAAAGCTGGTGCATTAAGAACTTTAAAATCTTTTATTTGTAGATTAGATGTGCTTTCTTTGTCATCAAAGGATGATGTGAATACCAATTGTCCATCTTCGATACCTTTAAAAAAATTAAAATCCACAAGTAATGGTTTTGCAAAACTTGAATAAACTTCTAATATTTTTTTACGGCTATTGGGGTCGTTTTTTAAGGATATGTCTAAATAACGATCTTCTGAAAACTCACTTTTTGATGATATTTTTACAAATTTACCTTTCTCGATTTTACCTATTAAATTAAAATTATTTAAGGATTTAGTAAATTTTGTAAAAATAGTGTCAAAACTTATGTTAACTTCTTTGTTTATTTTTCTAAAAAGGTTGCCATTACCCTTTTTGTTAATATTCTTAATTAGATTTGAAGAGTCATAACTTTTGCCTTTAATTATTAATTTTTTACCGAATAAAACTTCAAAATTATTATTCTGCTTATCTTCCTTAAATGTTTTTACTTTTATATTTTTGAATCTTTTAATTTGACTTTTTTTGTTTATATTAAACTTATTTAAAGAAATTAAATTTTTACCTTCGCTATATTCTATATGATTTATATCTATTTCGTTTTCAACAAAAGAAATATCTGCATTTATTTTTCCAATTTTATTAGATGTTTTACTATAATTTATAAAATCAATTATAAAGTGTTCTTTTAAATTCAAATTAATATTTAAATTTATTTTCCCTTTTTTAAATTCATTTTTAATTTTGAAATTCTCAAAGTCTTTTTTGCTATTTAAGGCATAATTTCCCTCTAATTCTAAAATATTTTTTTTATTATCTAAAGTAAATTTAACTTTTGTTTTTTTTAAATTAAGAGCTTTGATATCATTTTTTAAAAATTGAGTTTTATATACGTTATTAAAGTTAATTTTGCCTTTTTCAATAACTCCATCCAATGAATAATTATACTCTTTTAGTTTAAGTGAATTAGAAAAAACTAGATTAAAATTATTCACTGAATTTAATGAAAAGTTAATTTCATTATTCAAAAATTCTAAATTTTCAAATTTAGGTATTATTTTTATCAGTTTTTTTTCATTAAACTCTACAACAGAATTTATTGATCCTGTAATAGTATAATTTTCTTTAATATCTACTTCAATATTTCCATTTGTTATTGGAATTCCATATACATTTGCTGAAATAGAATTGATTAAAATTATTTCATTATCTGCGATAAAATTTAAATTTGTATTTTTTATCTCTATCTTTTTATTAATTAAAACGTCTGTATTTTTTAAATATCCTTTTATTTTATAATTATTAATTTCAAAATTATCCCCAAATGAAAGGTCTATATCACTTTTTAATTTTCCCTTTTGGACATTATTTAAAATGAAACTTTTGAAATTAGATGGTTTAATCCTTATAACTGCTTTTTTAAAGTCTAAAATGTCTACCTCTTCAGTCATGACCAAAGTTTTTTTAATTTTGGGATCTTTCTTAAATAGTGATAAGAAATCTAAGTAAACACTAAATTCTGATATTGGTAAATCAGCATTATAAAAAGTTATTTTTGGTTTTTTAGTGCTCAAAAATAAATTTAAATTCTTTAAATCAATTTTTACTTTTATCTTTGTTAAATCTACATTAAGATTTTTCTCTTTTTTCTCAATTTCGTTTGAGATAAATTTATTAAATCTATCTGTTTCGTAACCTTTAGTTGCTAAAAAAAATACAACAACTGTTAAAATCAAAAAAATAAAAATTAAAAATGATAGAAAAATTCTTTTCATTATGATTTAAAAAGTCCCGCTTCAATAAATTGATCAATATTGCCGTTCAGAACATCTTCAGGATTGGTATTCTCAACTTTATGTCTTAAATCTTTTACTAACCTATAAGGTTGTAACACATATGATCTAATTTGATGTCCCCATCCAATATCAGTTTTACTACTCATATTTTTTTGATTCTCTTTTTCCCTCTTTTGCATTTCATATTCATAAAGTCTCGCTTTTAACATTTTGTAACAAGTTTCCTTATTTTTATGCTGTGATCTCTCATTCTGACATTGGACTACTATTTTTGAGGGGATGTGAGTAATCCTCACTGCGCTATCAGTGGTGTTAACATGTTGGCCTCCTGCGCCACTCGATCGATAGGTATCTATTCTCAAATCTTTCTCATCAAATTTAATATCTATCTCGTCATCGATAGCTGGATAAACCCAGATACTTGCAAAGCTCGTATGTCTACGTGCTCCGCTATCAAAAGGCGATATTCTTACCAGCCTATGAACACCCGATTCATTTTTCATTAATCCGTAAACATAGTCACCATTAACTTTTAAAGTACAGGATTTAATACCTGCCTCCTCACCTTTGTGTTCGCTTATTATTTCATAACCAAAAGATTTTTTATCAAACCATTTTAAATACATTCTTCGTAACATTTCAGCCCAATCCTGACTTTCGGTCCCTCCAGCACCAGCATGAATTTCTAAATAAATGTCAAAACCGTCATTTTCACCCGACAAAAAACAATTAATTTCATTTTTTTTAAGATCATTTAAAACAAAATCAATTTTTTTTTCACAATCTTTTGAAATTTCGTCGTTTTTTTCTTCCAATGCTAAAGAGTAAAGATCTTCTAAATTTGCTATTTCTAATTGAGAGTTTTGGAAAGAATTAATTATATTTTCATATAATGTTTTTTCTTTTACAATTTTTTTTACTTTGTTCTTATCTTTCCAGAAATTGTCTTTCGATGAAATAATATTAAGGTCGTTTAATTTAGACTTGATTTTATTTTTTTCAAAGATACCCCCTAATATTTTCGAGGATTTTTTTTGATAAACTTAATTTAGTTTCAAATGTTTCCATTAGTAAAATTGCCTAAACTTAATTAATTTACCATAATTACTTTTACTATCTAAACTTTTATTTTTCATGTTGTTTATATCTCTTTGTTTAAATGCTTCAATTATAGCCTTTGAATTTTCAAAATCTTCAAACTCTCCTGAATTATAATTTATCGGTGCAAAATAAATTGTATTAGGTATTGAAAATTCTTTAAAATCATCTTCGTATAGAGCATTTTTAACGAAGTTTTTAAAAATTGGTAATGCTGCTTTAGCTCCAGTTTCATATCGTCCTAGAGACTTTGGTTGATCAAATCCTATATATACACCTATAACCAAATTAGAACTAAATCCAACAAACCAGGCATCATAATTATTATTAGTTGTGCCTGTTTTGCCTGCTAGAGGAACATTAAGATCCCTCAGTTTTTTTCCAGTTCCTCTTTTTATAGCCCCCTCTAATATTGAAGTCATTTGATAAGCCGTCTCTTTACTAAAAACTTGTTCATGATTGTCAATAATTTTTGGTAGTTCTTCGGATTCTATTCTAACTCTATCACAGCCAACACACTCTCTTTTATCAGAATTAAATATTGTCTTTCCCCTTCTGTCCTGAATTCTATTTATTAAAATTGGAGTAATTTTTTTTCCTCCATTAGGAAATGATGCGTAAGCTGCTGAAATATCTAATAGAGTTGTTTCAGCGGAACCTAATGATACAGATAAAAGCTCTGGTATATCCTCGTAAATATCTAAGTTTTTTGATAATTCTAATATTTTGTTTAAACCTAATTTTTCAGAAATCCTTACGGTCATTAAATTTCTAGAATATTCGATTCCTTTTCTTAATGTTGATGGTCCATAAAATTTTTTACCATAGTTTTCAGGTTTCCAATCTTTTAAACCAACTCCTTGTTCTACAATGAATGGTGCATCTAGAATTATGGAATTAGGCATATAAAAGTTTTCTAATGCAGCGGCATAAACAAAAGGTTTGAAGGCAGACCCTGGTTGTCTCTTCGCTTGTGTTGCTCTATTAAATTCACTCGATTTATAGCTAAATCCTCCTACCAAGGCTTTTACTTTTCCAGTGAATGGGTCTAATACAACTATCGCACCATTAACTTTAGGATACTGTTTTAATTCCCAAAAATTTTTTTTATTTTTTTTAACAAAAATTATATCGCCAGATTTAAAGCTTTTAAAAATATCTTTTTTAACAGCCCAATTGATATCTTTTAAAAAGATATTGCTTTTTTCATTATTTTCTAAAACTTTAATAAATAAACCGTTTTCAGAAATTTCCTCTACTTCTGCAAAGTTCCATCCTAATGTTGGATCAATTTTATGTTCTTTTATTTTTTTTTTCCAAGATTTATCTTTAAATCTATTTGTTATGGGTCCTCTCCATCCGTGTCTTCTGTCGTAAGACTCTATTCCCTTTCTTAAAGCATTTTGAGCATAAATTTGATAATTTAAATCTATAGGTGTTTTTATTGACAAACCTTCTTCGTATAACTTTTTAAATCCATAATTTTCTTTTGTTATTCTTCTTACTTCTTCAGAATAAGAATTTGCCTCATCAACTAGCTCTATCTTTCTCTTTTTTAATTTAATTTCACTTTTTTTATACTCTGAAAGCTGATTTTTATTAATAAATCCATTATCGTTTAAATTATTTAAAACTAAATTTCTTCTTATCTTAGCAATTTCTGGGTACTTAAAAGGATTGTATTTGCTTGGGGCTTTGGGTAAGGCAGCTAATAGAGCAGCCTCTGAATAATTTAATTCTTTAACTGATTTATTAAAATATTCTAAACTAGCAGCAGCAACACCGTAAGTACCTTCGCCTAAGTAAATTTGATTTAAGTATAATTCAAGTATTCTTTGTTTAGTGTATGCTTTTTCAATTCTAAAGGCTAGGATTGCCTCTTTAATCTTTCTTTTTAATGATACCTCATTAGTGAGTAAAAAATTTTTAGCAACTTGTTGTGTTATTGTTGAAGCGCCCTCTAATCTTTTATTGTTTAATATATTATCAACGTTACTAATTGTTGCTCTTAAAATTCCTTTTGCATCAATTCCAGGGTGACTAAAAAAATTTTTATCTTCTGCAGACAAGAACGAGTTAATTACTTTTTTAGGTATAGAATTAAATGGTATAAAAAGTCTCTTTTCTATTGCATATTCAGCAATTAGTTTTCCATTCTCTGCATATACTCTGCTTGAAACAGGTGGTTGATAGGTTGAAAGCTTTTTATAGTCTGGTAGCCCAGCTGAAAAATACCAAAATGCAGAGAAAATCAAAATAAATAAAAATATTACAACTCCGATTCCAATTTTAACTGAATAATTTAAAAACCTTTTCATAAAACAATTTAAATGCTTAAATTTTGGCTTTCTTAAGGCATTAATTATCTACAATAAAAGATGAAATTATCGTTAAAATTTTGTATATTATTAAAATGAAAAATCTCAAAAAAGATTCAAATACAATTATTAAAGGAATTCAATTTACATGGAAAAAAATTTATATATTGATGCATCGCATCCAGATGAAACTAGAATCGTTCTCAAGTCAAAAACTACTATTGAAGAGTACGAATACGAAGATAAGAATCGTCTAAATTTTAAAAACAATATTTATCTTGGAACAATAAGTAGAGTTGAGCCTTCTCTTCAAGCAGCTTTCGTAAACTTTGGAAGGGTTAGACAAGGTTTTTTAGCTTTTAATGATATTCAGTCTGACTATTATCAAATACCTACTGAAGATAAAGATAGACTGCAAGAAGTAGAGGAAAAAATCAGAGAGGACCTGAAAAATACTAATCCTGAAGAAATAAATGATAATGAAAATGAAAATAATAAACTTACAACTTCAGAAGTTGATTCTTCGACTAATGGTAAAGTAGAGGAAAAAAATACAAAAAAAAACTATAGAGAAAAACTTAAAAATTCCTACGGTTTAAAAAAGTATAGAATTCAAGAAGTAATCAAACCTGGTCAGGTAATTTTAGTTCAAGTTCTTAAAGAGGAAAGAGGACAAAAAGGAGCTGCACTGACTACCTTTATTTCTCTTGCTGGAAAATATGTCGTTTTAATGCCAAACACTGCTAAAGGCGGAGGGATTTCCAGAAAAATATTTAATCCTACTGATAGATCAAAAATTAGAAGTATTTTAAATGATATTGAAATACCAAAAAGTATGGGTGTAATTGTTAGAACCGCTGGAGCTAATAAAACAAAAAATGAAATTGAAAAAGATTTTCAAAACACGATTACCACATGGGACCAAATTAAAAGTAAAGCCGTAGAATCTAATGCTCCGGCTTTAATTTATGAAGAAGGAGATATAATCAAAAGAGCCTTGAGAGATATATACGACAACGAAACTAAAAATATTTATGTTGACGGTAATGAAGGGTATCAAAAAGCCAAATCATTTATGAAAGAGCTTATGCCAAAAAGTGTTAAGTTTATAAAAAAATATAGAGGAAAAATACCTTTATTCCACGATGTTGGAATTGAAAAAGAACTAAATAATATTTTTGAACCAGTAGTAAAACTTAAGTCTGGTGGCTATTTAGTTATTAATCCAACAGAAGCTTTAGTAGCGATAGATATCAACTCAGGACAATCTACAAAGCAAACTAATATTGAAAAAACTGCTTTAAATACAAATGTTGAAGCTGCTGAGGAAATTAGTAGACAAATAAAAATAAGAGACCTTTCTGGTCTTATAGTAATTGATTTTATTGATATGTTAAATTTTTACAACAGAAGAATTGTAGAAAAAAAAATGCGTGAAAGTATTAGAAAAGATAGAGCTAGAATTCAAATAGGTAGAATAAGTAGTTTTGGGCTTTTGGAAATGACAAGACAAAGATTAAGAGAAGGATCTATTAAGTGGGAGACCAATTTATCAATGGAGTCTTTTGCTTTAAAAATAATAAAAAAAATTGAGATGTTGGCGTTTACAAATAAAATTAAATTTATAAATGTCAATGTGCCAGATAAAATTAAACTTTATATCGACTCTCAATTATCTAAAGAAATTAATTATTTTGAAAATAAATATAATTTTAAAATAGAGTTTATGGGTGATTCCGCTCTTATAGTTCCAGAGTATAAAATACAATTACTTAATAAAAATAAAAAAATAGTTAATAAAATTGAAAATATAAATAAAATTGATAACGCGAGAATAGATTTTAAAAAAAATACAACAAAAGTAGTTAAGCTAACTGAAGAAAAAAAAGACAATAAAAACAAAAAAAAATTACAAAAGGGTAAGGTTAGTCTTGGGCGTACATTATGGGTTAGAAAAAAAAAGGTTAGTTAAATTATTCCTTTTTTAGGTGAACTTGCTGCTCCAAAATAATTCTTTTGCATTCTTCCAGCTAAATAAGATTGTCTGCCTGCTATAACGGCATTTTTAAAAGAAGTAGCCATTAAAATTGGTTTTTTTGCTTTTGCTATTGCTGTATTGATTAAAACACCATCACAACCTAATTCCATTGCAATAGCTGCATCTGAAGCTGTCCCGATACCAGCATCAACTATTACAGGTACTTTTGACTGTTTGATTATAATAGACAAATTAACTTTATTCTGAATTCCTAAGCCTGAACCAATAGGTGATGCTAAAGGCATAATTGCTGATGCTCCTAAATCTTCTAACTTTTTTGCCAACAAAGGATCGTCGCTACAATAAACTAAAACTTGAAAACCTTCTTTGACTAAAACTTTTGTAGATTTCAAAGTTTCTACCATGTTTGGAAATAAAGTTTTTTTATCTCCGAGTACTTCTAATTTAACCATTTTCCATCCACCTATTTCTCTGGCTAATCTTAAGGTCCTTAAAGCGTCATTCGATGTAAAACATCCGGCTGTGTTTGGTAAATATATTATTTTCTTAGGGTTTAAATAGTCCATTAAGAGAGGTTTTTTTTTGTCTAAGATATTAACTCTTCTTACTGCAACAGTAACCATATCTGCACCTGAAGCTTTTACTGCTGATGCTGTTTCTGCAAAATTTTTGTACTTTCCGGTACCAACTATTAATCTTGATCTTAAAACTTTGTTACCTATTTTGAGTAAATCTTTTTTAGCCACTTAACCTCCACCAATAAAATGAACGACCTCTATTTTGTCGTTTGCTTTAATAATTTTTTTTTTATACATATTTTTAGATATTATTTTTCCATTTAACTCTATGGCCACTTTTTTATGATCTATTTTATATTTAATTAATAAACCAGTTATAGAAAGCTTTTGTTTTACTGAAATTTTACGACCATTTAATTGTATTGTTGCCATATTTGAGTTAAGAATTTATTCTATACCAAAACAATGAAATATAAAATTATTGTTATTAACGGACCTAATCTTAACCTTTTAGGGGAGAGAGAAAAAGAGAAATACGGAGATATTTCCTTAAAGAAGATTGAGACAGAATGTTTAGATTTTGCAGCTAAAAATAATATAGAATTAACTTTTAAACAGTCCAATATCGAGGGTGAAATAGTTAGCCTAATTCAGGAGTGTAGAAACAAATATTCTGGTCTAATTATAAATGCCGCAGGTTATACACATACTTCAGTCTCAATTTTAGATGCATTGATGGTTTTAAAAATTCCAATAATTGAACTGCATATAACAAATATTTACAATAGAGAAGAATTCAGGCATAAATCATTAATTAGTAAAGCTGCTACAGGTATAATTTGTGGTTTTGGAGTCAAAGGATATATAATGGCGCTTGAGGCAACTAAAAATATTTTAAAAAATGAAAATTGATAAAAAGCTTATAAAAGAACTAGTAGAAAATTTGGATGAATTCAATTTAACAGAACTTGAATATCAAGATGGAGACAAGAAAATTAAGGTTTCAAAAGCATCAAAATCTGCCACTGAAATTCAAAAACCTAGTAAGGTCACACCAAGTAATAAAGCTGTTTTATCAGACGATGATAACAGTGTAAGAATTAAATCTCCAATAATTGGCACTGCATATCTTGCTCCCGAACCAGGCGGTAAAAAATTTATTGAAGTAGGCGATAAAATCAAAAAAGGTCAGACAGTTATGATTGTTGAGGCAATGAAAACGATGAATCATATACCTTCTACTAATGATGGAGTAGTGAAAGAGGTATTGGTTAAAGATGGCCAACCAGTTGAGTTCGGACAAAGTCTAGTTCTTTTGAAATAAATAAAATGTTTAAAAAAGTTTTAATAGCTAACAGAGGAGAAATAGCTGTTAGAGTTATTAGAGCTTGTAAGGAGTGGGGAATTTCTACTGTAGCAGTTCATTCTGATGTTGACGCTGACGCAATGCATGTAAGATTAGCTGATGAAAGTGTTTGTATAGGTTCACATCAACCTCAAAATAGTTATTTAAATATTTCTTCACTTATGTCAGCAGTTGATTTAACTGGTGCTGAAGCTATTCATCCGGGTTACGGTTTTCTCTCAGAGAATGCTAAGTTTGCTGACGTTGTCACCAAACATGGTATTAAATTTATTGGTCCTAGTTCAAAATTAATTAGTCAAATGGGCGATAAAATTGAAGCCAAAAGAATTGCAAAAAAAAATGGTTTGCCAGTAATAGAGGGCTCTGAAGGAGCTGTTAAAGACTTTGAAGAAGCAAAGTCTATTAGCAAAGAAATAGGTTATCCTGTTTTAATAAAAGCTGCTGGTGGTGGTGGAGGAAAAGGAATGAAAATTGTTGAAGAAGAATCGCAATTGAAAAATTTATTCTTGACCGCAAAAAGTGAGGCAAAAAAATATTTTGGTAATGATGAGCTATATATTGAAAAATATTTTAAAAATCCAAGACATATAGAAGTTCAGATTATGTCTGGAAAAAATGGCACTGTACATTTAGGTGAAAGAGATTGTTCAGTTCAGAGAAGACACCAAAAATTAATAGAGGAAACTCCTAGTCCAGTTTTAAATAAAGAGCAAAGAAAAAACCTTTTAGAAAAAACGGTTAAAATGGTTGAAAAAATTGGCTATGAGGGTGCTGGTACTGTAGAATTTATTTTTGAAAAGGGAAAATTTTATTTTTTAGAAATGAACACCAGAGTTCAGGTTGAGCATCCTGTAACTGAAGTTCAAACAGGAATAGATATTGTAAAAGAACAGATGTGGATTGCTTTTTCAGGTAATACTGCCTTAAAACAATCAGATATCGATCCAAGAGGACATTCTATAGAGTGTAGAATAAATGCGGAAGATCCAGAATTAAATTTTCAACCCAGTCCAGGATTAATAAGCGTTTGCCATCAACCTTCAGGTTTTAGAACAAGAGTGGATGGTTCTATTTTCCAAGGTTGTAAAATCACTCCTTATTATGACAGCTTGATAGCAAAAGTTATTTGTAAAGGAAGGAATAGGCAAGAGGCAATTCAAAGAACTTTAAGATCTTTAGATGAATTTGTTATCGAAGGTATTACTACAACAATAGGTCTTCATAAAAAAATTTTAAATCACGAAAAATTCATTAAATCAAACTTTGATACTAATTGGCTTGAAAAGGAAAAATTCTTTTAAACATTTTCACAACCAACTAGCCATAAATCATATACAGGATGATCAATTGGTCTTAGTGAAGGACTTGTAGAAAATATCCAACCATTAAAAACAAATACTTTCTTGTCAGAATTATCAGATGTATCCTTTACCTGAATATAAGCCGTTTCGTATACTTCTCTAGAATCGTTAACTTTTCCACATTTGATAGCTTTTATTTCAAGCAAACCAAATTTTTTTGTTTCTCCTATTTTTATGTTTATTTCAGAGGTCTTAGCTGTAATCTTGTCTAGACCCAACATGTTAACGCTTTTATTTTTTGAAGACGGAATTTTTTTTTCTTTTTTTTTTAATCGAGACTCGTGTGTAGATTGATTATTAATGTCATCATTTTCGACTTCTTCGAAACTTGGTTTCAGTTCTTCTAAATTAAGTAAAGGTACAGTTGAAATCTTATCCTCTGAAAATAAAGAGGAATTAACAAAAAAACCAATAGAAAGTATTAAAAAAAATCTAATTTTTCCAAGTTTCATATTTCTTTTTTTGATTTGAGTTAACAATTTTATTTGGTTTATAAGCTTTTTCTGTACCAGTTAAGTTTTCTGTATGTTTTTTTTGCCAGGAATATTTTTTTTGATCCTTATTAGGTGGCTCATTTATTGTGTGATGCATCCATAGAAACCAGTCTGATGTAATTTTAGAAGCGTCAACATTATTTGAGTAAATTACCCACCTGTCATTTTTTTTATTTTTGTAGTACTTATTGCCATACTCATCTTTACCCACAAATTTTCCAAAAAATAAAGTTTTTAAAAAGGTTCCAAATGTTTGTCTATACCACCAGGTAAAAATTTGTTTTGGGTTGAACATGTTAAATTTATAAATCCACACACTTTCTAAGTGTATAATAATATTATAGACACTTACTACATAAAATGTATATCTTCAATAATTAGATTCCTTAAAATTATGAAAAAATTTATAGTAGAAACATTTTACACTTGTACTTTTAAAACCACTCATACTCTAGATGAATTAAACGACAAAGAATTATCAAAAATTGATGACAGAAAAGATGGTGAAGTAGAGATTATAGATGTCAAATTAAACAATAGAAAAACAAAAAAATTTGGCGAAAAAACTTCCAATGATAGCAACAAAACCGAGAAAATTGATTCATTTGTCAAAAAAATGCCAGATGAGATTGTTGCAAATAAAACTTCAAAAATCAATCAAACTGATTTAACAGGAAAAATTAAAAATTTATCTAAAGAGAGATTTAAAATGCCTGATAGACGAAAAGGTTATATTCAAAAAGCATCAATAGGAGATCATAAAGTTTATCTTCATACTGGTGAATATAATGATGGAAAAATTGGGGAAATTTTTATCGATACAAATAAAGAGGGGGAGCTAGTCAAAGCTTTGATGAATAATTTTGCAATCGCAATATCTCTTGGATTACAATACGGAGTTCCTCTAGAGGAATTTGTTGATGCTTTTATTGATACTAAGTTTGAACCTTCTGGAAAAGTTGAGGGTAATGATAGAATTTTGAGCGCAACATCAATTTTAGATTACGTTTTTAGAGAACTAGCAATTTCCTATTTAGGCAAGGAAGATTTAGCACACACACCTTCTATCGCTAATACTGCAAAAGATCCTGATGACAGCGGAGATGATAAATTCTTAAAGATTGTAAAAAATATAACTTCTAAAGGATTTGTAAGAAGCAATTATGAGGACAAATTAGTAGATTTAAGTGATATTAGAATTAATTTAAAAACAAAAAATTAGTCTTTTTTATTAATTTTAATATTAAGTTGTTTAAGCTGTTCTTCGTCAACATCTGAGGGAGCGCCCATTAATAAATCCTGTGCGTTTTGTGTAAGAGGAAAAAGTGTTACTTCTCTAATATTTTTTTGATTTGCTAATAGCATAACTATACGATCTATTCCTGGTGCCATACCTCCATGGGGTGGTGCTCCATAAGATAAAGCATTTATCATTCCTGAAAACTTTTTTTTTACCATATCTTGGGTATAACCAACTTTGCTAAAAACTTTAAAAAGATATTCAGGAATATGATTTCTAATAGCTCCGGAAGATAGTTCATAACCATTGCACACTAAGTCATATTGATGTGCTAAAATTTTTAAAGGGTCAGTTTTATCAAAATCTTTTATATCTACTTTTGGCATCGAAAATGGATTGTGACTAAAATCAATTTTTTTTTCATTTTCATCGTAATGAAACATTGGAAAATCAACAATCCAGCAGAAATTAAATTTGGTTTCGTCTATAAGTTTCAGCTCTTGACCAATTTTCTGTCTCGCAATACCAGAAAACTTTAAAGCTTCTTGTTGATTATTGCATACGAAGAAAGCGGAACCTTTCTCATTAAGTTTGCATACTTTTAACAACTCTGAGATAGCCTTGTCTGAAAAAAATTTTGCAATTGGACCCTTCCCTAATACTTTTCCATCTTTTTTTTCAAAATTTATATAAGCCATTCCATTAGCTCCCTCAGAAATAGCCCAGTTATTTAAGTTGTCAAAGAAACTTCTTGGTTTTGTATCAGTACTTGAAAGAGGAATAGCCTTAACTATTTGACCTTTTTTAATGTTTTCTTTAAAAATTTTTAAATCTACATCTTTAGAGGCAAATAATTTTGTGACATCTATTAGCTCTATAGGATTTCTTAAGTCAGGTTTATCTGTACCATATTTCTCCATAGAATCTTTATATGTTAATCTAGGAAAAGGATTTTTATTGACAGTTTTTCCTGCTCCGAATTTTTTAAATAATTCGTAAAAAATTGGTTCAACAACTTCAAATATGTCATTTTCCTCAATGAATGACATCTCCATATCTAATTGATAATGTTCACCTGGACTTCTATCTGCTCTTCCGTCTTCATCTCTAAAACAAGGTGCTATTTGAAAATATCTGTCAAAACCTGAAATCATTATCATTTGTTTAAATTGTTGTGGGGCTTGTGGAAGTGCATAGAATTTACCTTGGTGAAGTCTACTTGGAACTAAAAAGTCTCTGGCTCCTTCGGGACTAGAAGCAGTTAAAATTGGGGTTTGAAACTCTAAAAAATTATTTTCAATCATTTTATTTCGTAAAAAAGATATAACTTTTGAACGCAATTCAATATTTTGATGCATTTCCTTTCTTCTTAAATCAATAAATCTATACTTAAGCCTAATTTCCTCAGGATATTCCTGTTCTCCAAAAACTGGCATAGGTAATTCTTGAGCAGCAGATAAAATTTCAAAGTTTTTAATTTTGATTTCGATAGATCCAGTTTTCAAATCTTTATTAATTGTTTCTTCAGATCTTCTAATAACATTACCTTCAACTAAAATAACTGACTCAGGTTTAATTTTTTCTAAAGTTTTAAAATTTTTATCTTTATTTTCAATAACACATTGGGTGATCCCAAAATGATCTCTAATATCTAAAAATAATAAATTCCCATGATCTCTTTTTCTATGAAGCCAACCTGAAATCTTTACATTTTTTCCAATGTCTTTTTCACCTAATTCTGAGCATGTGTGAGTTCTATATTTATTCATTCTTTTAATACTTTCTTAATTAAATTAATATTTATTGATTTACCAGAAGATAAAGATTCATTGTCGATATCTTTTACAAATTTAAATACTTTTTCATATGATCTTTCAATATTTTTTAATATATACTCTAGAACTTTAGAATTAATTTCAATTTGCTTATCAGAAAAAGTTTTTGTCAAAATTACTCTTAATAATTCATCGGTTGGTAAATCAATCCCAAATGGTATGAAGCTTTTTAATCTAGAATGCAAATCTTTTAGATTAACTTTGATTTCACCAATAGGTTCGTAAGAATTTATAACTACGAATTTATCTAATTGTTTTGATTGATTTAAAATTGAGTACAGAATTTTTTCTTCAATATTTTTATTATAATTGTCGATAATAATACAATTATAGTTTTCCATTTCTGAAATCAAATCTTTTTTAATATTCGTAGAGTCAAGATAAGCTGAATTCATTTTTTTTTTTAAAATATTAGACAAATGAGTTTTCCCACTTCCAGTTGGGCCATAAATATTTACCCATTTATCGGGCCAATTAGGCCAGCTCTCTATAAGTTTATAAACTGCAAAGTTATTAGATGAAACATAAAAATCTTTTTCAAAATAAGATGTCCTAAATGGAAATTTAAAGGTTAATTGACTCATTAAATTAATTTGAGTTTCCATTCATTGTTTGAAATAATTACTCTTATTCCTTGATTATCTAATTTTGACTTTATTTTATTTATTTTCCCTAAATACTTAATTTTAATTTTTGCATATTTTGTATTTAATTCCATTACATTATAACTTTCTATGAGATCTATTTTATTTAAAGCTTTCCTTAAATTCAAAAGATCATTGTCTTTTTTAATCTCTAAAACTGTATTTAAAAAAGATGGAGTTCTAATATCAATTAAATTTTGTAATTTCCAAATTTCATCAATTTCTCTTTTAACTTCTTTTATTGCGTTATTGTATATTATATCCTCGCCTTCATCTCCGCTAGATACACTAAAATTTTTTATTACCCTGTTGCCTGAAATTGAACCTTTTAAAAATATATCGATTTTATTTTTCTTAATCGTTATAATTAAAAAGATATAATCTTTTAAATCATAGTTTGAAAGTATCTGTTTGATAGGGAGAGACTCTAAATCATTTTTGTTAGAATTAATAAGTTGAAGATCTTCCAAATTTTCTATCGGTAAAACGTAATTTATAAATTCATTTTCTTCATCAAAATATTGATTGGACCAATTATTGTAAAAGTAGTTTTCTGAGAATAAAAAAAAGTCGTTATTCTTAATTAAAACTGGAAATATAACAACATCCGTGTCAGAAATATCCGCGTATGAAATGCCCTTCACATAAAAAAAACGATTAATTTTTTCTCTATCAAATGAAAGGTTTACTTTAACCTCGTCATTTACATAAAATTCTTCATTTTCTATAATTTGATAGGTGGAAACTAACTTTTTAATCTCTTTCAAGCTTGTTTTTTCAACTGAAAGCAAATCTTTATTTATCAATATTTTTTTTGTTAGCTTTTCAAACCCTTCTTGAAAAGCTTTATCTAGTAATTTTTCTTTATTTTGATTTGCTGTATTTTTAACAACAATATTATCAACATTAAAAATGTTGTTACTAGAAAAAACGTTTCCAGTCTTAACGAAAAATACTATTATAAAAATATAAAAAATTATTTTATTCATACTTAAATAATTATCATTTAATTAATGGAAAAAACAAAAAATAGTTATAAAAAAAGTGGAGTAAATATCCCCCTTGCAAATAGCTTTGTAAAACATATAGCAAAGATCTCAAGAAAAAATGTCAAAAAGAAGAATGGTGTTCAAAATTATGAAAACATTGGTGCATTTGGTTCTACATACGACATAAGTTCCATTAAAATTAAAGATCCCTTAATAGTATCAAGCACTGATGGTGTTGGAACTAAACTAGACTTAGCTAATAGATTTAAAAAATTTGATACAATAGGAATTGATTTAGTAGCAATGTGCGTGAATGATTTGATTGTGCAGGGTGCTAAGCCATTATTTTTCCTCGATTATATGGCTGTAGATAAAATAATATTAAAAAAAGTAAAATTAATAATCAAAGGAATTATTAAAGGCTGTAATATTTCTGGTTGTAGTCTCATAGGAGGTGAAACTGCTGAAATGCCGGGTATTTATATTAAAAATAATTTTGACTTAGCCGGTTTTTCTGTTGGAATTGTTTCAAAGAAAAAATTACTGGTAAAAAAGAAAGTTAAAAAAAATAATATAATTCTAGCGATACCATCAAGCGGTATTCACTCAAATGGATATTCTTTAGTTAGATCAATTTTAAAAAAAAATAAAATTTCAAAAAACTTGAAGAAAGAGTTATTGAAGCCAACGAAAATTTATGTGAATGAAATTTTAAAATTGCATCAAAATAATTTAATTAATTCTGCAGCACATATTACCGGCGGCGGGATAATTGAAAATATCGTCAGATCAGTTCCAGAAAAATTATCAGTTAATATCGATTTATCGAAAATAAAAATAAAGAAAATATTTAAATGGCTTAAAAAAAATAATTTAAGTGATTATGAAATGCTTAGAACTTTTAATTGTGGTGTAGGCTTTTGTTTAATTGTAGAAAAAAGAAATATTAAAAAAATTAAAAAATATTTTAAAAAAGAATATATGCCTTATGAAATTGGATTTATCTCAATAAATAAAAAAAGAATAAATTTAGAAAAAAAATTGAGATGGTAAAAGTAAATTCTTGTGTTTTTATTTCTGGGGCAGGAACAAACTTAAAAGCGCTAATTAGCAGCTCTAGAAATTATAATTTTCCTATACAAATTAAACTAGTGGTTTCTAACAAAAAAAATGCACCAGGTCTAATTTTTGCAAAAAAATATTCTATTCCTTTTAAAGTTATAGATGTAAAAAACTCACTTTTTGAGGTTAAAATATTAAACGAAATTAAGAAAAAAAATATTAATTTAATATGCCTTGCGGGTTATATGAAAATTCTTTCCAAAACATTCATTAAAAATTTTAAAGGTAAAATAATTAATATTCATCCATCACTATTACCGAAATATAAAGGAACAAATACTTTTGAAAGAATTCTTAAAAATAACGAAAGCCAGGCAGGCTGTACTGTTCATGTTGTTAATGAAAAACTTGATTCAGGGAAAATAATTTTGAGAAAATCATTCAAAATTTCAAAAAATGAAACTGTACAAAGTTTAAAGATTAAAACCCAAAAAATTGAATATAAAGCATTTTCAGAAGCTATTACTAAGCTTCACATTAAAAATTAGTCTTTGAAAAAAAAACTAATTTCTTTTTTAGCAGTTTCTTCAGAATCAGAACCGTGGACTGAGTTTTTATCAATGGAAATACCGTAGAGTTTCCTAATAGTGTTTGGTTCTGCATCTTTAGGGTCTGTAGCTCCCATAATCCTTCTATTTTCCATTATTACATTATTTCCCTCTAAAATCATTACTACTATAGGACCAGAAGATAGGTAAGAGCACAATTTATCATAAAATGGTTTAGATTGATGAACCTTATAAAATTCTAAAGCTTCTTCTTTGTTTATGTGAAGTTTTTTTTCGTTAACTATTTTAAGATTATTTTTAATGAACATATTTTTAATCTCCTCTACCAAGCCTCTTTCAACTGCATCAGGTTTTATTATAGATAGGGTTTGTTCCACTTTATTCGTAATTTTCTTCTATTAGTTGGTTTAATAATCTTACTCCAAATCCAGTTGCTCCCCCGGAATTTAAAGCTCCACCATATTTTGAAAATGCCATACCAGCTATATCTAAATGAGCCCATGGAGTTTTATTTAAAATAAATCTTTGTAAAAATTGTGCAGCTGTTGTTGAGCCTGCTCCACCAACATAGTTTATATTTTGCATATCTGCATTTTTCGAATTTATAAGTTTGTCATAATTTTTATGAAGAGGCATTCTCCATAACTTTTCCTCAACTTTTTCACCGGCATTCAAAATTTGTTTAGATAGATTATCGTCGTTAGAAAAGAGTCCAGCATATTCTGATCCTAAAGAAACTATGATTGCTCCTGTTAAAGTAGCTAAATCAATCATAAATTTTGGTTTAAATTTTTTTTCAGTAAAAGTTAATGCATCAGCTAAAACTAATCGACCTTCTGCATCTGTATTTAAAACTTCTACAGTTTTTCCGCTATAAGATTTTACAATATCTCCAGGTCTTTGAGCAACTCCACTTACCATATTCTCTACAAGTCCTACGACACCAACTGCATTAATTTTTGCTTTTCTTAATGCCAAACTTTTCATTAAACCAACTACAGCAGCAGAACCTGCCATATCATAGGTCATATCTTCCATAAATCTTGCAGGTTTTAATGAATAGCCACCAGTATCAAAAGTAACTCCTTTTCCAACAAAGGCTAAAGGTTTAGAATTATTTTTTGCTCCATTCCATTCCATTGTAACAAGATATGATCCTCTGATACTTCCCATTCCTACTCCAAGCAAAGCATGCATTCCAAGTTTTTTTAATTTTTTTTCATCATAAATATTAACTTTTAAACCGTCTTTTCTAAGAGAGCTTAATCTTTTAGCATATTCATCTGGATGTAGAATATTTCCTGGTTCTGAAACTAAATCCCTCGCATAAAAAGTTCCTTCTTCTAAAGCTCTGAATTTTAATTGATTTTGACTTGATGGTTTGTTTTTATTTCCAGCTATATTTATAGAAATAATTCTTGATTCTTTTTTTGATTTATATTTTTTAAATTCATAAGATTTTAGTTTTAATCCATGAAGAAAATGGCTTAAAAAATTATCATACTTACCTACTATGCTGTCAGATAATATAAAGTACTCACTATTTTTTCCATAGTTTACACGTCCATAAAATTCTGCACCTAAATTTTCTATATCTGAACTTTTTAAATTATTTTTAATGGATACTAAAACTATTTTTTTTTTTGAATTAACCTCAAAAACAAATAGGTTTTTTTTTAAATCACTAGTTTTTAATAAATCGTTAATGTAGGAATACTCAGAATTAGAAAGGTTTTTTTTTAAACTGCTAATGTTGAATTTATCATTAGAAAATAAAACTAGATTAGATGATGACTTGCTAATTGTTTTTTTTGAATAGTTTATTTTAATAGACATAATTTTTTTATTACTCTCCTAATTGAGTTGAAAGGTATATATGATCAAATATGTTAGAATTCAATGGATAATTTGTCATTTTTAAAACCTAAGATTGAATTTTCTTAATAGTTGTTTTACTAATTATATATATCAAAATTATATGCTTAAAAACAAAATTTATAAATACTTCACATTAGAAATCTTAAAATCATTTTTGACTATTTTATTTGCTTTATCAGCTATTGCTTGGACAGTTAGAGCGGTTAACTTTTTAGATTTAGTGGTTGAAAACGGTCATTCTATTACAACATATCTCTTCTTTTCCTTGCTCAATATCACAAATATAATTACGAAATTTGTCCCCTTATCTTTCTTGTTAGCATTAGTTCTTACTATTTTAAAATTAGAAAAACAAAATGAATTAGTAATTCTTTGGACCTCAGGATTAAGTAAAATAAAATTAGTTAATTTATTTTTCTTTCTTTCATTAATAATTCTTTTGATTCAATTATGCTTTGCTACTTATATTACTCCTTATTCTCTTAACAAATCTAGAGCATTAATAAGATCAGCAGATTTTGATTCTATGTCGACCATAATTAAAATTAATGAATTTAGTGACTCGTTTAAAGATCTTACTTTTTATGTAGGAAAAAAAAATGATAAAAATGAAATGGAAAATATTTTTATAAGAGATGAAAGTCATTATTTTAAAGGTATCGTAGCAGACACACAGGACTCTGTTAATATTACAATAATGGCAAAGAAAGGTATTTTAGATGATAAAAAAATAATATTAGAAAGCGGATTAATACAAACTCAAAATAAAAATAAAGAAATTAATAACGTAAACTTTTCTAAAACAACACTTCATTTAGACGCGTTAACCCCAAGAGGAATAATTAAACCAAAATTGCAAGAAACATCTACTCATCAACTTATTAGATGCCTTTTTCAAAAAAATAAATATCCTGATCCTTCTGATCCTTTTTTTGCTAATCAGGCTTTAATTTTTAGTTGTCCAGAAGAAGACTTGAGGAAAGATATTATAAGCACAATATTAAGAAGAATTGGAATGCCAATTTATATACCTTTGATTGCGTTAACAGCTTCTTTTATTCTTATTGCTAATAGAAAACCTAAAATAAATTTTTTAAAAAAATATTTTTATTTTATTTTCAGTTTTTCAATTTTAGTTCTTGCAGAGTTATTAGTTCGTTTTTCTGGTTTTTCAAAATTACATAGTTTAATATACTTGCTTGTACCATTGGTCTTGATGCCTTTTACTTACATAATTTTAAATCAAAGATTTGGATCTGAGAAGAGGAAAGCAAAATGAATAAAGTGCTTAATAATTATTTAGTATTCGGTTTCTTAAAAATAGTTTTAAATGTTGTTCTAGTTTTTATATGTTTAGGAATTCTTTTAAATCTATTTGAGGAAATAGAATTTTTTAAAAATTTAGACGTTGGCTATAACTTGCCTTTTTTAATGACTGCTATGTTTATACCAAATTTGCTTATAAAGTTTCTACCATTTGTAATTTTTATTGCTGCTATGTGGTATTTTGTTTCAATTAAATCTAGCAAAGATCTTTTAACATTAAAAGTCTTCGGTTTTTCAAATTTAAAAATAATTTTAATTTTAGGCTTCACTGCTTTTGCTTTTGGGGTTTTAGTTATATTTGCGCTTAATCCTATTACTTCTGCAATGATTAAGTATTACGAACAAACAAAAGCCAAATATTCAAAAGATGTAGATCATCTCGTTTCTATTAACAAGAATGGTTTATGGATTAAAGAAAATATTGGAGATAATTTAAGAATAATAACAGCTAAAAAATTAGTAAATAATAATTTAAATGACATTACAATTTATGAAATTGATAATAATAATAAAATTTTAAAGCGAATAGAGTCTTCGTATGCAAACATAAAAAAAAATGAATGGGTGCTAGAAAATACAAAAATATACAATTTTGGAGAAGAAGAAGTGGTAATTAAAAATGAAGGGAACTACGTAATAAACTCTGTCTATAACATTGACAAAATAGGCTCTCTTTATAAAAATTTAGACACCATATCTTTCTTTGAGCTCATAAAGGATTATGAAATTTTAAAAGATAAAGGCTATACTAAAACAATATTAAACGAGAAGTTAAATGAATTTTTTTCTCTTCCCTTTTTTTTATTTCTTATGGTAATTTTGGCTTCAATATTCTCAATAGGTTCAATAACTAAATCTCAGAACTTATATTATATTTTTATATCTATAATTTCTTGCGTTGTAATTTACTTTTTATCACAAGCCTCTCTTGCATTAGGCCAAACACAAAGAATCTCATTAGAGTTAGCTGTTTGGATTCCTATATTAGCAATAGGTTTATTCTGTTCTATTGGAGTGTTACAAATCAATGAAAAATAAATTTCTTTTTTTTATAATTTTATTTCTATTTATTAAAATAAGTTTCTCTTCTGCTAGCGAATTAAACATAAGTGCATCAAAAATTCAGCTGGACGATAATTCTAAAATTATTTTTCTTAATGGTAATGTAGTTGCGGTAGACAAAAATAATAATAAATTAACTACTAATACAGCGAAATATAATAAAAAAAATGGAAAATTATTAGCCACCGGGGAAACTAAAATTATAACTTCAGAAAACTACCAAGTACTGGGTTCAAATATTTTATTTGATGACAAAAATAAAATAATAAGCTCAAATGAAGAAAGTCAAATTTTAGACAAAGATGGAAATCAAATTTTTGTTAGTTCTTTTAAATATTTAATAAATAAAAATATTTTCTTTTCTAAAGGTCCAATTAAAATAATCGATGTAAATAATAATCAGTATAGATTTTCCGAGATATACATTAACGAAAAAGAAAGAAAAGTAGCTGGTTCAGATGTAAGAGTATTTTTAAATGATGAGAGTTTTAAAACTAATAAAGATAATGAACCAAGATTTTTTGCAAACAGTATGACATTGTCTCCAGAAGAAAATGAAATGCTAAAAGGTGTATTTACATATTGTAAAAATAGAGGAAAAGATAAGTGTCCTCCATGGTCTTTACAATCAAAAAAAATAAGACATAGCAGTGCAAAAAAAACAATTTATTACGATAATGTAGTCGTAAAAGTTTATGACTTTCCTATATTATTTTTTCCTAAATTTTGGCATCCCGATCCTACAGTAAAAAGACAGTCAGGATTTTTAAATCCAACTTTAAGTTCAAATTCAACAGTAGGTGCAGGAGTTTCGTTGCCTTATTTCTGGAATATATCAAATGATAAAGATTTAACTTTTAAACCTAAACTTTATGGTAGAGAAAATCCTTTGTTAATAGCTGAATACAGACAAGATTTTAAAAATTCCTTTTTAATAGTCGACACTGGATTTACTGAGGGTTACAAAAAAACTACAACAAAAAAAACTGAAGGAGCTAGAGCTCACTTTTTCTCTAAATTTACAATGGACTTTTTAGAAGATCCTGACATTACAAGTCGTCTCGAGTTTAATGTTCAAAAGGTTTCTAATAGCACTTATTTAAAAATACACGACGTTAAAACTGAATTGGTGGATAGCGATCAAGACATACTGGAAAGTTATATGTCTTATAATTATCAAGATGATGATATCTTTTTTGGAGCTCAAGTAAGTGCTTTTGAGAATTTAACAGTAAAAGATAATTCAAGATATGAATATGTTTTACCAAGTTTAGCATTTGATAGAAACATTTTCTCTAGTGAAAAATTTGGATTTATAGATTTTTCATCGAGTTTAGAAGTAAAAAACTTTGATGTAGATAAAACAACAGAATTTCTTGTTAATGATTTAAACTGGAAATCTAATAGATGGATAAATAATTTAGGAATTGAAAATCAAATTTTAAGTCAGGTTAAGTTTGTTAATTATAACGCAAGTAATACTCCTAAGTACAAATCTGAGGATACTTCACATGAAGTATCTGGTGCTCTAGGATTTTTGTCAAAAATTCCATTATATAAAAATGATCTGATAAAAGAGATTAATCATTTATTTACTCCTAAAGTACTTATTCGTTACGCTCCAGGACATATGCGTAGAGTTGATGGAAGTAGACTTAAATATACAAACTTATATGAAATCAAAAAAACAGATGAAATTGATGTTTTAGAAAAAGGATTGAGCGCTTCTATAGGCTTTGATTATAAAAAAAATCAATTAAATAAAGACGGTACCATAGGTAATAAAGTTTTCTCATTTTCAGCTGGTCAAGTAATAACTGCTGAGGAGGATCAAGACTTACCAGCTAGTTCTTCTTTAGGAGACAAAGTATCTGACTTAGTTGGCGAGTCTAGTTTAAGAATAAATAATAATTTAAGTCTAGATTACAAATTTGCAGTAGACCAAAACTATAATAGATTAAATTATAATGAGGTTGGAAGTACCCTTACTCTTGGTAAAACAAATTTTAATTTTAATTATTTACAAGAAAAAGAACATATTGGTAATCAGGAATATGCTGAAGCCATTATGGATGTAGAGCTTGGAGACTCAGGGCAATTGTCATTTTCTACAAAGCGTAATTTACTTACAAGTTCGTCTGAATTTTATAAGCTAAGCTACGATTATATTAATGATTGTCTCAAAGCTGGGTTAGTTTTTAGACGTGAGTTCTACACGGACAGCGATATTGAACCAGAAGACTCCATTATGTTCAGAATTTCTCTTATACCACTTGCTGATATAAATGCTCCAGGTATTGGAAGATGAAAAGATTAGTTTTTATAAAAATATTATTGATAATAAGCTTTTTTAACTCTGATCAAGTTCTATCTAAGATTAACAACAAAATTATAGCCAATGTAGGAAATCAAATTATAACTGATTTAGATATTGAAGATGAAATAAAAACTATGCTTATTCTTAACCAAAAAAAGTTTAGCCAAGAAAATATAAACCGAGTAAAAAATATGGCAGTGAATGCGTTGATTAAAAGATCAATTAAAAAAAATGAAATTTTGAAGTATAAAGTAGAAGATTACGATGAAAAAGAGTTAAGTAATTATTTAATTCAATTATCTAAACAATTAAACACTGATATAGAGGGATTGAAAAATATTCTTGAGAGCAATCTTATTAATTACGAAGTTTTTATAGATAAATATAAGACCGAGTTGAGGTGGAATAATTTAATATACAGTCTTTATAAAAATCAATTAAACATCAATACTGTGGAGATAGAGAATGAGCTAAAAAAATCTTTGGAAAATAAAATAGAGATTATTGAGTATGAACTATCAGAGATAGAGGTTTTATTTAATCAGAAAGATTTAAATAAAAATTTAGAAGAGATATATGAAACAATAAAAAACTCAGACTTTAAAACTGCAGTAAATAAATATAGCATTTCACCTTCTTCAGAGAATGATGGAAAAATGGGAAAATTAAACGAAAAAAGTTTATCTAAAGTATATCTAAATGAATTAAAGAAATTAAATATTGGAGAAATCACTAACCCAATTAGAAGTGGTGAGTCAGTTGTCATTCTCAAGATAGATAATATTAAAAAAATAGGAAATGAAGAACTAGATCTTGAAAAAATTAAAAAGGAAATAGTTCTTAGAAAGAGAGATGAAAAACTAAATTTATTCTCTAGGTCACATTTATCAAGCGTAGAAAATTCAATATTAGTAAAGTTTAGATGAATAAAAATATTGCTATTATAGCTGGAGAGCCGAGAAGTATTAATAGTGAAATTATCGCTAAGTCTTGGAAACTAATAAAAAAAAATCAAAGAAAGAATATATTTGTTATAGGTAACTTCGTCCTATTAAAAAAGCAATTAAATATTTTAAAAATCAAAATTCCCATAAAAAAAATTAACAATATAAATACTAAAAGTTCTGCAAAATACCTAAAGATATTTGATGTTCCTTTTAGATTTAAAAAACCATTCGAAAAAAAAAATAAAGAAACTTCGAAGTATATTTTAAAGTGTTTTGATATTGCTCATAATCTTGCGGTAAAAAAGTTAATTAAAGGTTTTATTAATTGCTCAATAGATAAAAAAAAGACCTTTGGAAAAAAAAATATGGGAGTAACAGAATTTTTGGCTAGAAAAAATAAAATACAAGGTAAAGAGATTATGTTGATTTTTAATAAGAAATTATCTGTTGTTCCTTTAACTACTCATATTGCTATTAAAAATGTTACAAAAAAAATTAATTCTAGATTTATTAAAAATAAAATTTATCATTTAAACGCCGGCTATTATTCGGTATTTAAAAAAAAACCTAAAATAGCTGTTCTTGGCTTAAACCCCCATAATGGTGAGTCTAGATCAGATACAGAGGAAAAAAAAACCATTATTCCAGTAATAAAGTTTTTGAAAAAAAATAAACATAAAATTTATGGCCCTTTTTCTAGTGATACTTTTTTTGCGAGTAATAAGATTTTAAAATACGACATTGTCTTAGGTATGTATCACGATCAAGTTCTTACTCCTTTTAAAACTATATTTAAATTTGATGCATGCAATATAACTCTGGGCTTAAAATATTTTAGAGTCTCTCCTGATCATGGAACAGCAGAAGATATAATTGGTAAAAAAAGAGCAAACCCTTTAAGTTTAATAAAATCGATAGATTTTATCTCTAACATTTAATGAAATTAAGACCAAAAAAATCATTAGGGCAAAATTTTCTTATAGATAAAAACACAATTAAAAAAATTATACAATTAAATAAAATAAAAAATTTAAATATTATAGAGATAGGTCCTGGAACTGGAAATTTGACAGAAGAAATAATTAAAAATAATCCTAAAAGTTTATTATTAATTGAAAAGGATTTTCAATTATGTGAAATACTTAAAAAAAAAATACAAGGTAAAAATAATATAAAAATTGTTAACAGTGATGTTCTTAAAATAAATTTTGATAAAATAATTAAAAAGGATACTATTATATTTGGCAATCTTCCCTATAACATTTCTACTCAAATTTTACTTAAACTAATCAAAATTAATATATGGCCACCAGAATATCTTAAACTGATTTTGATGTTTCAAAAAGAAGTAGCTGAAAGAATTTTAGCTAAACACGATACTACAGAATATGGAAGATTAAGTATTGTTTCTAATTGGAGACTAAAAATAATAGATCATTTTAATGTATCAAAAAATTGTTTTTATCCAAAACCAAAAGTAAGCTCATCTGTAGTTACGTTTGAACCAAAAGTAGATAATTCTTATAAAATTAAAGATATTAAAAATTTAGAAAAAGTAACTCAAATATTTTTTTCAAATAGAAGAAAAATGATCAATAAAAGTTTTAATAAATTATTTGGTAATAATAAAAGAATACAAAAAACAATAAACCTAAACTTGACCAATAGACCAAGTAACTTAAAACCTGAAGATTTTTATAAAATGACTGAGTTTTACGAAAAAGGTCTTAGCACTTAAGTTTTTCCTTTTTTTGAGATTACAATTTTTTCTACTTCTCTAAAACAATCTTCTAGATTGTCATTGATAACGACAAAATCATAATCTTTCTTATGAGCAGAGTCTCGTTCATAAGCATCTAACCTTTCAGAAACTACATGTGGTTTGTCTTGATTCCTTTGAATAAGCCTTTTTTTTAATTCTTTTTTACTTGGTGGAAGTATAAATATTTTAAGTAAGTTTAGTTCTTTAAATTTTGAAAGTTGCTTAGTACCTTGCCAATCAATATCAAACAGAACATCATTTTTTTTTTTGACTAAGTCTAAAACAGATTTTTTTGAAGTTCCGTAATAGTTGCCAAAAATTTCTGCATATTCATAAAATTCATTTTTTTCAATTAATTTTTTAAATTCATCATGGGAAACAAAAAAGTAATCTATGCCGTCAACTTCATTAGGTCTTGGGGTTCTGGTAGTGTGTGAAACTGAGATCTTAAAATTTTGATATTTTTGTTGTAGTTTTTTACTTATAGTTGTTTTCCCGGCACCAGACGGGGATGAGAGTATCACCATAATACTATCCCCATTTTTTTTCATTCTCTCAACTTAAAATTTACTGTGCAGATTTACTCTCAATAAATTTTATTGCATCACCTACTGTTAAAATTTTTTCAGCTTCGCTATCTGATATTTCTGATCCAAATTCTTCTTCAAATGCCATAACAAGTTCTACCGTGTCTAAACTGTCGGCTCCGAGATCATCGATAAAGCTAGCCTCGTCAGTTACCTTTTCCTCTTCCACACCTAAGTGATCAGCAACTATCTTTTTAACTTTTTCACCTATATCTTTTGACATTAATTCCTTCTTTTGATTTTAGATTTATTTTCTTATTAAATTATTCGTTATGATTGTCAAGCCATATACATGCCTCCATTAACATGTAAAGTTTCCCCTGTTATATAAGATGAGTCTTCAGATGATAAAAAAGCTACACAATTTGAGACATCTTCGGTAGTTCCAAGTTTCCCCATGGGGATTCTTGAAGTAAGAATTAATTTTACTTTTTCTGGTATATTCTCTGTCATAGCTGTTTGGATAAAGCCGGGAGAAACACAATTAATGGTTATATTCTTTTTAGCATATTCTATTGCTAGACTTTTTGACATTCCAATTATAGCAGCTTTTGATGCAGAATAGTTAGATTGACCTAAATTTCCTGTGTGTCCTACTACTGAGGCTATATTAACTACTCGACCAAACTTATTTTTCAACATTGTTTTAATCGAATGCTTAGCTAATAAAAAAGTTGAACTTAAATTTATATCTATAACTTTTTTCCATTCTTCATCTTTCATTCTTAAAGATAAATTATCCATATTCATTCCTGCATTATTAATTAATATATCCAAACCGCCAAGTTCTGAGGCAACATCATCTATAAATTTTTCAATTTTAGAATGTTCGGATATATCGAATTGTTTTATCTTAATGTTGGGATATTTACTTTTCAATTCTTCTAATTTATCTTTTTTCGTTCCAGTGGCAAAAACTGTGCCCTCGAGCTCTATAAACTTTTTCACAATAGCGTTACCTATGCCGCCAGTGGCACCTGTAATTAAAATTTTTTTATCTTTAAAATTCATTTAGAAATACTCTTTATATCTTCAATAGAATTTATACTCAATGATACTCTATTTTTTGTAATTCTTTTTACCAAACCAGATAATACTTTTCCAGGTCCAATTTCAATAAATTCATTAATTCCGTTATTTTCCATGTACAAAATAGTTTCTCTCCATCTTACTTTGGAGTAAATCTGCTCAACTAATAGTTTTTTAATATTTTCTTGATCTGTCTCTGGTAGTGCAGTTACATTTGAAATTATTTCTTTTTTTGGTTGATTGAATTTAATGGAAAAAATTTTATCTTTCATTTGTTCAGCTGCGTTTTTCATTAAAGAGCAATGAAATGGTGCGCTTACGGGTAAAATTATAGATTTTTTTTTATCTTTTTTAAGAATATTTTGTAAATTCTCTATTGATATTTTGTCTCCACTTACAATAATTTGACCATTGGCATTATCATTTGCAACTTCACAAACTTTTTCAATTTTAATTTTTGAAATATAGTTTTGAATTTCATTCATGTTCAAACCTAAAATTGCTAGCATCAGACCTTGTCCCACAGGTACAGCTTTTTGCATTGCTTTTCCTCTTTCATGTAGTAAAAATAAAGCATCCGTAAATTTTAAAGACTCTGCACATAATAATGCGCTATACTCACCTAAAGAGTGTCCCGCAAAATATTTTATATTTTTAATATCAAAATTAAATTCTTTAATTAAGATTTGATAAATTGCATAACTTACTGTTAAAATTGCTGGTTGAGTATTTTCTGTAAGCCTAAGTGAAGTCTCTGGACCTTTTAAAATCAAGTCTGAAATTTTAAATTTTAATTTTTCGTCAGCCTCTTTAAAGATGTCTTTTACCTTATCAAAATTATTATAAAATTCTGACCCCATGCCTACAATTTGTGATCCTTGCCCCGGAAATAATATAGCTTTCATTTATTAACAGATTTTCAATTGTATAATTACTATTGAAAAGGTGTGTTTATAATAGTATAAGACCGGTCTTTAAGTAAACAAAGAAATAATGTTAGCAAAATGAACTTTTACGAACACACTTTAGTAGCTAAACAAGATTTATCTACTTCCGAACTGGACAAAATTCACGATAAATATAATGATATTATTAATAAATCTGCTGGCGAAGTTATTAAAATTGAAAAGTGGGGGCTTATAAATTTTGCTAAAAAAATCAAAAGTTATAATAAGGGCTTTTATATTCACTATAAGTTCAAAGGAAATAGCAAAACTTTAGACGAGATTAAAAAAAATATATCTATTGATAACTCGGTCCTTAGATATTTAACAATAAAATATAAAAAATTAGACTTAGAAAAAGAATATTTTAATAAAGAAAACAAAATAGATGAAAAGAAAAGGTAAAAAATTCAATAAAAGGCCTCAAAACCCACTTAATAAGCTTAGCTTATTTCAAAAAAGTGACTCAAGATTTAACAAAAAATGCCCTTTATCGATTAAAGATGCACCTATAGTAGATTATAAAAATATAAAGCTATTGAAAAAATATATTTCTGATACAGATAAATTACTACCTTCAAGAATAACATCGGTATCTCAAGGAAAACAAAAAAAGTTAGCTAATGAAATAAAAAAAGCTAAAATTTTAGGATTGTTATAATCATGCAAGTCATATTAATGGAAAATATCATGAAATTAGGAAAAATTGGTGACACTGTAGAAGTTAAAAACGGATACGGACGAAATTATTTATTAAAAACAGGAAAGGCTTTAAGAGCAAGTAAAGAAAATATTGAATTTGTAAATAAAAAGAAAGATGAATTAAACAAAAAAAACAATGAAGCTAAAAAGAAATTTAAGGAAATTGCTGCTAGTATTAATAATAAAAAACTCGATTTTAATAAAGAGGCTAAGGAAAATGGTGACTTATTTGCCTCTATAAAACCTAAAGAGATTTCATCGGCATTTTCTGAGCAGCTTAAGTCAACTGTAAATCCATCTCAAATAGAAATAAGTCAAGAAATTAACAAATTAGGAACGTACAAAATAAAAATCAATCTTCACTCAGAGGTTTCAACTAACATTCTAGTTATAGTTAAAAAAACTGACGCTGCTTAGATAGAAAATACATTTCTCCACAGGTTGAAAAAAAGGTGCGTAACTTTAAGGTTTTCATTCTATCATCTTTAATTAATATTCTCATTTATGGAGAAAGTTAAAGTTGACGTTAGAAGTATTGAAGAAAAAAAATTACCATCAAACATAGAAGCAGAGCAAGCATTAATTGGTTCTGTTCTTGTTAATAATGATATAATAGATGAAATATCTAGCATTGTATCAGCCAATAAATTTTTCGATCCAGCTCACAGAAAAATATTTGAGGTTATAGAAAATTTAAATAATAAGGGAATGATAGCCAATCCTATAACTCTTAAAAACTATTTTGAAAATAATAGTGGTCTGGAGGAAGTAGGAGGAATAGATTATCTAGTAAAATTAACTAGATTCTCATCCTCAGTTAAGCAGTCAATTGATTACGCAAAAATTATTCACGAAATGTACGTAAAGAGAGAATTGATTAGTATTTCAGAAAATATTGACGAAGATTCAAGAAATAAAGAATTAGAAAAAACTGGTGAAGGCATAATTGAAGATGCAGAAAAATCTCTTTTCGATTTAGCAGAAAGAGGAAATTTTTCACAGTCGTTTTTAAAATTTAATCAAGCAGTCGATCAAACTATTGAAATGGCAACTAAAGCCATGCAAAGTGACAGGGGTGTTGTAGGTGTTCCAACAGGATTAACAGACCTTGATGAAAAATTAGGTGGATTACATACTTCTGACTTAGTTATCATAGCTGGCAGACCATCTATGGGAAAGACAGCGTTAGCTACTAATATCGCATATTATGCTGCTAAAAAATTAAAGGACGATAACGAAAAATCTTCTGTAGCTTTTTTTTCATTAGAAATGTCTTCTGAACAATTGTCTACAAGAATTTTATCAGAACAAGCTAGAATTAAATCAAATGATATTAGAAGAGGTATGGCCACTAAAGAGGAGCTAGATAGATATATAGAAACTTCAAGAAATATTTATGATTTACCACTTTATATAGATGAAACACCAGCTATAGCTATCTCAACATTAAGTAATAGAGCAAGAAGAATTAAAAGATTGTTTGGGTTAAGTCTTATTGTTGTCGATTATATACAGCTAATGCGAACAAGTTCAAAAAGATATGAAGGAAGAGTTCAGGAAATATCTGAAATAACTCAAGGTTTAAAAGCATTAGCCAAAGAATTAAAAGTTCCAGTTTTAGCGCTATCACAATTATCAAGAGCAGTTGAGCAAAGAGATAGTAAAGTTCCGCAATTATCAGATTTAAGAGAGTCTGGATCAATTGAGCAAGATGCAGATGTGGTAATGTTTGTTTACAGAGAAGAGTATTATTTGGAAAAACTGCAACCAAAAATGAATTCTATAGAACACGCTGAATGGCAATCTAAAATGAATGATATTATTGGTTTAGCAGAAATTCACATTGGAAAACAACGTCATGGTCCTACTGGAAAAATTCACGTAGAATTTGAAGGTATGTATACTAAGTTTAAAGATTTAACAAAAAAATAGTAAAAAAATTTTTCTTTTGTTTTTAGTATTATAATATATATCTAAAATAATTGCATGCTTAGTAGTATTTATAAAAGAGTTATAATCGAAAGTCCCAAAATAAGTCTTGTTTTTATCTCAATTTTAGTAACATTTTTTTTGTACTTTGCAAAAAATTTTAATTTAGATGCTTCATCTGATGCACTATTACTAGAAGGTGATAAAGATCTTAAATATTTAAGAGAGATAAATGAAAGATATGGTTCTAAAGATTTTTTAGTTTTAACCTATTCTCCTATATCTAGTTTTACTGATGAAGAGACGATAATTAATTTACAGTTTTTTAAATCTAAGCTCGAGAAATTATCATGGGTTGAAAGTATAATTACTATTATTGATGTTCCTCTTTTAAAAAGCACTGACGAACCTTTAATGGAAAGACTTAAAAATTACAAAACATTATCTTACCCTGACATTGATAAAAAAAGAGGTTTTGAGGAAATTTTAAATAGTCCTATATATAAAAACTATGTAATAAGCGAAGATGGAAAAACTTCAGGAATAGTAGTTTATATAAAAGAAGATAAAAAACTAAAAGAATATATAAAAATTAAAAATGATTACTTCAATAGAATGCTTAATAAAGAATTGGATGGCAACGAAAAAAAGAAATATAAAATTTTTCTTAAAGAATACGAGCAATATAAAAATATTTACAATAAAAAAAATCATCAAAATATAAATGAAATAAGAGAAGTCATTAGCAAATATGGAGAAAATGCAAAAATCCATCTAGGTGGTATTCCAATGATTGCAGACGATATGATGTCTTACGTTAAAAACGATATAGTGGTTTTTGGAATAGGCGTTTTTTTATTTATTGTAGCTACACTCTGGTTTGTATTTAGAAACATTAAATGGGTAATTATGCCCTTGCTTGGCTGCTCAGTTTCTGTAGCATTAATGATTGGGCTTCTTGGTTTAATTGGATGGAAAGTGACTGTTATATCCTCAAACTTTATTGCTTTAATGCTTATACTTAATATGGCAATGAACATTCATTTAACCGTAAGATTTTTACAATTAAGAAAAGAATTTAATGATCTTGGTAAAAATGAAGCAATATTAGAGACATGTAAAAAAATGTTTTTACCAATTCTTTATACTGTTTTAACAACTATTTGTGCTTTTTTATCTTTAATATTTAGCGGAATAAAACCTATTATTGATTTTGGTTGGATGATGACACTAGGTCTAACAGTATCGATATTAGTAACTTTTTCTTTACTTCCATCTCTTTTAAGTATTTTTGCTAGTGATGAAGACATTAGTATTAAAGATACTGAAAAATCAAAATTGACTGGCATTCTTGGTAAATTTTCAAAAGAAAATACAAAAATTATTTTTAGTTCAGCGGTTCTAGTTGTTGTCTTAAGTGTGTTTGGAATATCAAAATTGCAAGTGGAAAATAGCTTTATCAATTATTTTGATAGTGAAACTGAGATTTATAAAGGAATGAAGAAAATTGACGATCAGCTTGGAGGTACAACTCCTTTGGACATAATTATTAAATTCCCTGCTCAAAATAAAGATAAAACTGAGGAAGATGAATTTTCTGAATGGGATGAAGATACAGATGAAAATAGCTCAACTTATTGGTTTACAAGGAATAAAATTGATAGGATTTTGCAAGTTCATGATTACTTGGACTCATTGCCAGAAATTGGAAAAGTATTGTCTTTTGGATCGATAATAAGAGTAGCTGAAGATTTAAATAAAAAGAAATTACAAAGTTTGGAAATTGCAGTTTTGTATAGCAAAATTCCTGATGAAATTAAAAAGGAAATTATTAATCCATATATATCGGTTGAAAATAATGAAGCCAGAATAAGCGTAAGAGTTAGGGACTCTTTAAAAGATCTAAGAAGAAATGATTTAATAAATAAAATCGAAAATGATTTAAATAGCAAGCTGAATTTAAAGAAAGACGAATACAAAATTGCAGGAGTTTTAATTTTATTCAATAATCTTCTTCAAAGTTTATTTAAATCACAAATTTTGACTTTAGGTGTAGTAATGCTAGGTATTTCTATGATGTTTTTTATTCTTTTTAGAAATTTTACTTTATCTATAATTGGTGTAACACCAAATTTTATTGCTGCTTTTTTTATTCTAGGGATAATTGGAATTCTGGGGATTCCTTTAGATATGATGACAATAACTATTGCTGCAATTACGATTGGTATAGCAGTTGATAATAGCATTCATTATATTTATAGATTTAAGGAAGAATTTAATAAAATAAAAGATTATAAATTGACCGTAGACCGTTGTCATAGCACAGTAGGTATCGCAATACTAAATACCTCAATAACAATAGTTTTTGGTTTCTCAATATTAGTTTTATCAAACTTTATTCCGACTATTTATTTTGGTATATTTACGGGAATAGCAATGCTACTTGCTTTGATATCTGTTTTAACTCTTTTGCCAAAACTTATATTAGTTTTTAAGCCTTTTGGAAATGAATAGTATTTTTGATTTTATAAAAGAGAATATTGTTTTATTCGATATTATATTTTTAACATTCATAATTTATTTTGCAGTTCAATGTTTTGCAAAAGGTTTCTTTTTAAGTTTTGTATCTTTTCTAAAGTGGATTTTAGCTTTAATAATTACAATAATTTTAGTTCCAAAAATTGAACCCTTCATCTCTGACTATATTGAAAATCAATTTATATCTGGAGTTGGTCTAGGGATAGTTATTTACGTAATCTCTTTATTTATTTTAATATTGATTGGTAAATCGCTAGGAAGACTTTTTTCATACACAGGTCTTGGGCCTGTTGATAAAACTTTCGGTCTATTCTTTGGAGTTTTTAAGGGTTATGTTTTTGCAGTTTGCATATTTACAATTATAAGCTGGTTTTATTCATATGAGAAATGGGATATATCAATTAACGAAGCACATTTTTTTAATTTAGTTGAAAAAGGAAGTAAAATTTTAATTGAAGAATTTCCAAGCCAAGATGATATTGAAAACACGAAAGAAACAATTGAAAAGATCTAAAATTGATAAGTTAAAAGAAGAATGTGGGGTATTTGGAATATCTGATCATTCAGATGCGTCAGCTTTAGTTGCATTAGGATTACATGCTTTGCAACACCGGGGTCAGGAAGGATGTGGAATAGTATCTTTTGATGGTGAGTCATTTCATTCTGAAAAGAGACAAGGCTTAGTTGGTGATCATTTTACTAAAGGCGGTACTATTAAAAAATTACCTGGTAGCTTTGCTATTGGTCATAACAGATATTCAACGACTGGTGAAACGTCTTTAAGAAATATTCAACCGTTTTTTGCAGATCTTTTTGGAGGAGGATTAAGTATTTCTCATAATGGAAATCTCACAAATGCAATATCTTTAAGAGAAAGTTTAGTAAAAGATGGTGCAATATTTAGAACTACAAGTGATACTGAAACAATAGTACAGCTAATAGCAAAATCTAAAAGAAATAAAATTATTGATAAAATTATTGAGGCATTGTTTCAGATACAAGGAGCCTATTCTCTAATTTTATTAACTAACAAAAAATTAATTGGTGTTAGAGACCCATATGGTATTAGGCCATTAGTTATTGGGAAACTAAAAGACTCTTATATTTTAGCATCAGAAACCTGTGCTTTAGATTTAGTAGGTGCAAAATATATTAGGGATGTTGAAAACGGTGAGATAGTAGTCATAGAAAAGAAAAAGCTTACAAGCATAAAACCCTTTCCAAAATATAAAGCAAGACCATGTGTTTTTGAGTATATCTACTTCGCGAGACCAGATAGTCTTATCAACAATAAATGTGCTTATGAGTATAGAAAAAATTTAGGTATTGAGCTAGCTAAAGAGTCTGATATTAAAGCTGATCTGGTAATTCCAGTTCCTGACTCTGGAGTTCCAGCTGCGTTAGGTTATGCGCAATTAACTAAAAAAAACTTTGAATTAGGCCTTATAAGAAATCACTACGTTGGAAGGACTTTTATTGAACCCGCACAAAATATAAGAGGTTTTGGTGTAAAATTAAAGTTAAGTCCTACAAAAACAACTATCAAAGATAAATCAATAATTTTAATTGATGACTCAATAGTCAGAGGAACTACATGCCACAAAATTGTGAAAATGCTTTATGATGCTGGCGCAAAAGAAATTCATGTGAGGATAGCCTGTCCTGAAATAATCTACCCTGATTTTTATGGTATAGATATGCCTACTAAAAAAGAATTATTAGCCCACAATAGATCAAATCAAGAGATGTGTGATTATATTAATGCTAAATCCCTTAAATTTTTAAGTTTAAATGGTCTATATAGAGCTCTAGGACATAAAGAAAGAAATAAAAATTATCCTCAGTTTAGTGATCATTATTTCACAGGTGAATACCCAATTGAACCCTCTGACACTCTTGATAAAGAAAAAATAACACAATTATCCTTATTAAGTAGTAAGTCTAATACTTAATTATTATTCAAATTTAAAAAGTTGAGAATTTTTATTAAACAAATACATATTGCCTTCAGAAAAAACAGGTTGACTTCCTAATTGTTTCTTTAAGATTCTATCTAAAGAAATTAAATTCCCATTTTGTAATTCAAAAGTTAATAAAAAACCTGCATCAGAAAATAAAAATAACTTATCATCTGCTATTAGAATTGTTTTAATAAAATCTAAATTTTTATAATTTGATTTTCTATCTTTTTCTTTAGAGCGTTTAACTATATTAGTTGACCACAAAACTCTACCAGATGCTTTGTTTAGACAAATAAGTAACTTATTATCTGAAATAACAAATATATGTTTTTCAGTTAAAATGGGCTTAACTTTGCTAGGTATATTTTGCGTCCAGGTTATTATTCCACTAATTGGATTAACATTGGCTATAATTTTACCAGTAGAAATAATGAGGCTTTGAGATTTTAAAGATAAAGGTGTCCCAATAAAAAGATCATTTTTGTCCGTTGATGAAAAAGTTTTGAAAGCTTTAAACCAATTAATGTCTCGAGATCTATAATTAACTGAATATAACTCGCCATAATTATTCAAAAACAAAACATTTTCATTTGTTTTATCTATTAAAATATTATTTACAAAAGAAGATTTTAATAGCTGTGGCGTAGTTTGAAACTGCCACATTTTTTCTCCATTAGATAGATTTACCACTAATAATTCATTCTCTTGATTTGATAAAAAAATCAAATTATCTATTATTTTTATATTAGATCGGAATGGAACACCAAAATTTTTTGCCCAAATAATTTTTTGATTTTCTATGTTTAATGCATACATATATCCTAAGTTGTCTGCAGCATAAATTATATTATCTTGAATTGATAAATAAATTTCTTTTTTGTATTTTTTGTACTTTTTTTTATAAAAATTAAATTCGAAAATTTTTTTTTTAGTTTCTATTGAAAATATATAAATTGTTCCCTTATTATTAGTTAAGATAATTTTTTGATTATAAATCAATGGTCGAATAAGTCGATCTTTAGAATGTTTTAATTTAGAAATTTTTAAAATTTTAGAAACTAATATTTTATTATTTTTATAACTGATATTAGGTATATTATTATTTAGATTGAAGAATTCATCTGTCCAATTAGAATTTTTAAAACTATTTTCTATATTAATTTTTATATTCTCGTTATTTTTTTCTTCTTCGAAAACCTTATTTTCAGTAAATACATCAATTAATTTTTGATCTTTTATTTGTCCTTTTTTTTCAACTATGTCTTCAGCATTTTTCCAAATCCCTGTTTTGTTATCAAAAGAACAGCTTGTAAAAAATAATAGGGGGAATAGAAAAAAAATTAATTTTTTCATTAAATTGAATTTAATCTATTTTGTTTTAAGTAAATTATAATATTCATCTGATTTCTGCTTTTCTCCTTTGTTATAGAAGTAATTTCCAAGAATTTTAATTGCTTGTACTCTCCATGCAGAGTCCGAATTAACAATTGGGTTTAGAGTTTTAAGCATATTTTCTTCATCATTTAAACTACTAAAAAACAAACCCTTTTTAATTAAAATAAGATTTTTATTTTCATCGTCAATTTTATTATTTGATATTACTTTATCGAATAAATTTAATGTTTTTTTTGGGTCTTCCTCTAAATTATTTTCAATAATTAAATATAACGATAATGGAGAGTAAAATTTATTTTTATCTTGAATAATTTCTACTAAAATATTTTTTGCTTCCTCAGTTTGTTTTTTATTGATCAAAATTTTAGCTTTATTAAATTGGTCTGAAATAAAAATATTTTTCTTTTTTGATTGATCTTGAAAGTAAAAAACACTTGCAAAAATTAAAATCAAAATAACAAAACTAAAGAAAATTAATTTTGGATTTTGCTTTATTCTAAGAATAACATTATCAAATAAACCTTTTTCAATTTTTTCACTACTCATAATCAATAACTATTAATATCTTTTGGAAATTTTTTTTTTATTACCTCTCTTCTATATTTTTGAATACCTTTTTCAATTATTTTATTTAAATTTATATATTGTTTTATAAATTTTGGTTTAAAACTACTTAAACCTAATATGTCATCAGTAACTAAAATTTGCCCATCACAACTAGATGAAGAACCTATTCCGATTGTTGGAATTTTAAGATTTTTAGTTATGCGTTTTGCGGCTTCTTTTTTTACACATTCTAAAACTATTGAAAAAGCACCTGCCTCTTCGATTCTTTTGGCTTCAGTAATTAACTTTTTTTCTTCAATTTCCGAGCTTCCAGCTACTTTAAATTTTTTTTTAAATTGAGGTGTATACCCTATATGGCCCATTACTGGTATATTTGATTTAACCAAGGCTTTAATTATTGAGAAATTTTTATTATTACTCTCAATTTTAACAGCATCACATTTAGTTTGTTTCATTGCTTTTTTTGCATTTTTTTTTGCTAAACGAATATTGCTGTATGAATTTAATGGCATATCTATAACACATAGCGATTTTTTTAATCCTGATTTGACACTTATCGTATGTTTGATCATCATATCTAACGTAACTTCGTGAGTATTTTTCATTCCGTATAAAACATTAGCTAAAGAATCACCCACTAAAACTATGTCACAGTACTTATCTAATATTTTAGAAATATTTTTCGAATAAGCGGTAAGACAAACTAATTTTGATTTATTTTTCTTTTTTAGAATTCTTTGTAGTTTTGATTTCATTATTCTAATTCTATCGTACTTGGTGGTTTAGAAGTTATATCATAAACAACTCTATTTATACCTCTTACACCATTAATAATTTTATTAGATATTTCATCCAAAAAGTCTTTTGGCATATTAAAATAATCAGCTGTCATACCATCTTTTGAGGTTACCGCTCTTAAAAGGCATGTATATTCGTAAGTTCTTGAGTCACCCATAACACCAACAGTTTTTATAGGAAGTAGCGCTGCATAAGCTTGCCAAATTTTATTATATAAATTTTTTTTAATTAATTCATTTATAAATATATTATCTGCCTCCTGAAGAATTTTTACTTTCATTGGGTTTACCTTGCCTAAAATTCTAATTGCTAAACCTGGGCCTGGAAAAGGATGCTTATTAAGAATAGGTTCTATTAAGCCTAATGATTTTCCTAATTTTCTTACTTCATCTTTAAAAAGTTCTTTTAATGGCTCAATTAAATTTAGTTTCATATTTTTTGGGAGACCTCCAACGTTGTGATGAGATTTAATTTTAGAAGTTTTACTACCTGTTGCAGATCTGCTCTCAATAATATCAGGATAAAGAGTGCCTTGAGCAAGAAACTTCACTTTTTTGAACTTTTTTGCTTCTTTCTCAAAGATATTAATGAATAAATTTCCAATAATTTTTCTCTTCTTTTCTGGATCATAAACATTATTTAATTTTTTAAAATATAAATTAGAAGCTTTTACTAGCTTAATGTTTAATTTATATTTATTTTTTAAAACTTTATATGTGTATCTAAATTCATTTTTTCTCAAAAGCCCCGTATCAACCATAATACACCTAAGATTTTTTTTAATTGCTTTATGAACTAGAATTGCAACTACACTACTATCTACACCTCCAGAAAGAGCACAGATGACTTTTTGTTTTTTTACTTTTTCTTTAATTCCTTTGATAATTCTGTCTTTTTCATAATTCATTTTCCAACTTTTCTTTGCTTTGCAAATTGAATAAATAAAGTTTTTAATTAAAATATCGCCTTTGTTAGTATGGGTTACTTCGGGATGAAACTGAATACCAAATAATTTTTTTTCTTTGTTTTCAATTATTGTTAAATTAGAGTCTTTAGTTGAGGCTATTTTATTAAAACCTTTAGGAATTTTATAAACAATATCTTGATGACTCATCCATACTTTTGTTTTACTTTTTCTAAAAAAGTTTTTTGTCAATAATGAATTTTTATTCTTTTTCAAAATAGCTCTTCCGAATTCTCTTTTTTTATTACCAAATTTAACTTTTCCCCCAAAACTTTTTGCTATTAGTTGTAAACCATAACAAATTCCTAGAATAGGAATATTTTTTGAGAAAATATACAATGGAATTTTTGGAGAAGACTTTTTAGTTACAGTTGCAGGGCCTCCAGATAAAATTATTCCCTTTATTTTTTTAAATGATTTAATTTTCTTTAGTTGATTTAATGTTAAAACTTCAGAAAAAACGCCTAATTCTCTGACTCTTCTCGCAATTAATTTAGTTACCTGAGACCCAAAGTCTACGACAATAATTTTTTCTTTATCGATGTCATTCATTTACTGCTTCTGTGAAGATTTTAGTTTTTCTTGCAGTTCTTTTTTTGAGGAACAAAGTTTAGCACAAACTAAATTAAAAGTTTTTATTAACTCCTCTGTCTTAGAAAAATCTGACTTTTTTATATTTAAAATAGCTAGACGGTATATTGCTTCCTCATTTTTAGGATTTAATAAGATTACTGTTTTTAAGTTATTTTCCTCTAAATTATTATTTTCTTCTTTATTAAAAATTTTAGCTAAATATAAATATGACTCCTCACTTTTGGGATTAAAAACAATATCTTTCTCAAATTCTATTCTAGCTTTTTTATAGTTTTTATTTTTAAAAAGTTCTTTACCTTCTTTTAAATGATTAGTTTCTGCATTTAAATTTGAACAAAAATTTATTAAAAATAAAAATATAATTATTTTTTTAAGATTCATTTTCATAATTTATAATTAGATCCATCATTTACCATTTCTACACTATGCACCATGCTTTCATAAAAACCAGCTTTTGTAATCTTTAAAAATCTCGCTTTACTTGATATATTTTCTAATTTTTTGGCTCCAATATATCCCATTGACGATCTCAAGCCTCCTTGTAATTGATAAATAATCTTTTCTACTGAGCCTTTGTAAAGAACTCTACCTTCAATTCCCTCGGCTACAAATTTTGACTTATCCTTATAATTTTTTTGAAAATATCTATTTGATGATCCTGATGACATTGCACCTATAGAACCCATTCCTCTATATGATTTATATAACTTATTTTTATATCTAAATTTTTTACCTGGACTTTCTTCTGTTCCAGCGAATAAAGATCCCATCATAATAGCATCCGCACCAGCAGCTAAAGCTTTGATTATATCTCCAGAAAATTTAATACCTCCATCAGATATAATCTTTATATTTTTATTTTTTAATTCTTTTTTAACGCTCATAATGGCGCTTAATTGTGGAACACCTATTCCAGCTACTAGCCTTGTTGTGCAAATAGAGCCGGGGCCTATGCCAACTTTTAAGATATCTGCGCCCTCGTTATAAAGTTCTCTTGCTGCTTCTCCAGAGGCTATATTTCCTACACATATAGATTTTCTTGAACTTATTCTTTTAACTTTTGATAATATGTCTAAAACTTTTTTGCTATGTCCGTGTGCTGTGTCAATTACCAGCAAATCAACTCCATGGTCAATTAAAGATCTAGCTCTTTCTAAATCATCTTTGCTAGTACCAATAGCTGCTCCAACTTTTAGATTTAGCTTTTTAACCTTGTTTACTTCTTTACTTTGAGTCTTAAGATCTAAATTTCTATGAATGATACCTAACCCACCATTTCTATACATGGCTATAGCCATCTTAGACTCTGTTACAGTATCCATAGCTGATGAAAGAAAAGGTACTTTTAAAACTATAGATTTTGTTAAACTAGAATTTAAATTTACTTCAGACGGAAGGACAGATGAGTATCTAGGTACTAATAAAACATCATCAAAGGTAAGTGCTTCTTTTATTCGTCCCATATACACTTATATACAATTTTAAAAAATTATAAAGTATTTAAATAGGCGCAGTGTATATAAGTCTCTTTTGATTCGTTTCTACTAGACTCAGGTTTAAAAAAATTAACTTTTCTAAATTTTTTTTCTGCTTGTTTTTTAACTTTTACAAAGTCTTCTCCCATAAATAATTTTGAAATTACTTTGCCGTTAGGTTTGATAATTTTTACTGAAAAATCAATAACATCCTCGCACAGGAGGTTAGTTCTTATGCAATCAAGACTTTTGTTTCCAGTAGTATCAGCTGCCATATCAGAGATAACTACATCTACCTTTTCAGGGAGAAGATTTAGCAATTTATTTTTAATTTTTGGTTCAGAAAAGTCACCCTGATAGAACCTTACGTTTTTTATTCTTTCCATCGATTTTTTATCAATGGCAATAATCTTACCATTTTTTATCAATTCCGATGCAACTTGTGACCAACCACCCGGGCTAGAGCCTATATCAATTAATGAGGTTCTTTTTGATATAAATTTGAATTTTTTGTTAAGTTCTAAAAGCTTAAAAGCTGATCTAGACCGATAACCTAGTACCTTAGATTTTTTAAAAAATTGATCTCTGTGTTGTTTTATTATCCAAGTTTTTGAACTTTGATTTTTTTTCATTATAAAATATCTTCATTTTCATCCTCAGTAAAGTTTTTAGAAGAGATATTTTTTTTATAGGACAATACTCCTAATGGAATTAGAAAAAAATAAATTAGTCCTAAAATTACGAGAGTTTCGAAAGTGTAAAAAATTAAAGAAATACAAATTATTCCTATACCTAAAAAAAGAAAAATTGTTAATTTTCTTTGTATAGCAATTTTCTTAAAAGAAAATGTTGGAATTTTACTTATTAATAAAATTGAAACAACAATTGATAAATAAGGAGTTAAGTTTTTAACTTCATACCCGACATTAAAACTTGATAAATCAAAAATTAGTGGCATTAAGACTAAGATGCCTCCAGCTGGAGATGGTATTCCCTCAAAATAGTTTACCTTCCATTCTTCTTCTTTTTGTATCTTAGTTAAATTAAACCTTGCAAGTCTTAGTACGCAACATACAGAAAATATTAATGTTATTGCCCATCCAATTTTTCCATAATTTTTTAACTCCCAAAAAAATAAAATGAAGGCTGGGGCTATTCCAAAACTCACAAAGTCGGTTAACGAGTCTAATTCTTTGCCAAATTCAGATGTCCCATCAATTAATCTAGCAATTCTTCCATCTAAACCATCGAGTAAAGCTGCAAAGAGCAAGAAGATGACTGACAGACTATAATTCCCATCTAGAGCAAACTTAATAGAACTTATACCTAAACACACACCAATTAATGTGAGAGCATTTGGTAATAAATGTCTTCTTTTTTTTGTTGAAACTATCTTAAAAGCTTTTTTTTCCATTTAAATTTCAGCTACTAAACTCTCTCCAGCTATAACGTTTTGTCCTATCTTTACCAATGGCTTCCTGTTATTAAAATAAATATCAACTCTGCTTCCAAATCTTATCATTCCTATTCTTTCTCCTTGGCTTAATTCTTGATTTTTTTTTACCTCACACACTATTCTTCTGGCAATAAGTCCAGCTATTTGAACAATAATAATTTCATCTCCTTTATCTTTTGATTTAATCTTATAATAATTTCTTTCATTTTCCTCACTTGCTTTATCCAAAGAAGCATTAAGAAATTTACCTGGTTTATAAAAAATATCTTCGATAGTTCCAGATGTTGGAGTTCGATTAACATGACAATCAAATACATTCATAAAAATACTAATCTTAGTATAAGACTTATTTTCTAAATTTAGTTCTAGTGGTCCTGAAACTTTAGAGATGTTTGTAATAAGACCGTCTGCAGGACTTACTAAAAATCTATTATCATTTATAGAAACTCTATCTGGGTCTCTAAAAAAATAATAAACCCAAATCGTTATAATAATAAGGAATAAACCTAGTCCTTTAGATATAAACAGAGCAAAAAAAGTGATAAGAATGGATATAGCTAAGAACTTATGGCCTTCTTTGTGTATTTTTGGAATAATGTTATTAATCATATTTTAAAGTTTGATAATTTTTCATTAATATGTATAAAAAATTTACTTTATCAAATTAAATTTTAATAAGATTTTATGAGCAAAATTAAGGTAAAAAACCCAATAGTTGAATTAGACGGCGATGAAATGACCAGAATTATTTGGTCCTTCATAAAAGATAAGCTTATTAAGCCTTATTTAGAAATAGACCTTAAGTATCATGATTTAGGTATGGAAAGCCGTGACAAAACAAATGATCAAATAACTGTCGATGCAGCTAAAGCAATTCAAAAATACGGCGCAGGGGTAAAATGTGCAACAATAACTCCTGATGAAGCGCGTGTGAAAGAATTTAATTTAAAAAAGATGTGGAGATCTCCTAACGGTACTATAAGAAATATTGTAGGAGGTACAATTTTTAGAGAGCCTATAATATGTAAAAATGTGCCTCGTTTAGTGCCTCATTGGACTGATAGCGTTATAGTTGGAAGACACGCTTTTGGAGATCAGTATAAAGCAACAGATTTTAAAGTTCCAGGCAAAGGCAAAGTCACAGTTAAATGGGAGTCAGAAAATGGAAAAGATAAAATAGAACATGAAGTTTTTAATTTTGATGGACCTGGCGTGGCTCTTTCAATGTATAATTTAGATAATTCGATTAAAGATTTCGCAAGGGCATGCATGAATTATGGTTTAGTTAGAAAGTGGCCGGTTTATTTTTCAACTAAAAATACAATTTTAAAAGCTTACGATGGGAGGTTTAAAGATATCTTTGAAGAGGTTTTTCAGAAAGAATTTAAAAATAAGTTTGAAGAAGTTGGAATTACATATGAACATAGATTAATAGATGACATGGTAGCATGTGCTATGAAATGGAGTGGAAAATATATTTGGGCATGCAAAAACTATGATGGAGATGTTCAGTCTGACACTGTTGCTCAAGGATATGGTTCTTTGGGATTAATGACAAGTGTGCTTAGAACACCTGACGGAAAAGTGGCTGAGGCAGAAGCTGCCCATGGAACAGTAACAAGACATTACAGACAACATCAAGCTGGAAAAGAAACTTCAACAAATCCAATAGCTTCTATATTTGCCTGGACAAGAGGTTTATCTCACAGAGGGAATCTTGATGGAAACAAAGAATTAGTAAAATTTGCAGAGACACTTGAAAAAGTTTGTATAGAAACTGTTGAAAGTGGATCTATGACAAAAGATCTAGCGATATTAATAAGCAAAGACCAAAAGTTTTTAAACACAAATCAATTTTTAGAAGCAATAAACTCTAATCTTAAAAAAAAACTTAACTAATTTTATCTATTATTGCTTTAAAAGCTTTTTCAATTTTTTCTTTGTTCGTTCCTCCAGCTTGTGCAAAATCTTTTCTTCCCCCGCCACCTTTTCCACCAAGCATCTCTGAAGCAATTTTTACTAATTCGACCGCATCATATTTTGAAACGAGATCATTTGAAACTCCAATCGCAACTCCAACTTTTTCCTCAAAAGTTGAAATGCTAATGACTATACCTTTTTTAATATCTTTTTTACCTTGATCTATTACGCTTCTTAATTCTTTCGGAGGAAAATCACTAAGAATTTGTTGTCTAACAATAAAATTACCAATCTTTTTATCTTGAATTTTATTCTTATTTTTATCTTTAATAACGTTTTGAATTTTTATCTTTTCAAGCTGTTTATTTAAATTCTTCAAGTTTTCTACTAAATCTTTGTTTTCGTCTAAATCAGGTTCTACTTTATAATTTAAAAGTTCTTTTTTAGTTTTTTCTAACTGTTCTTTAGTTGTTTTTTCTTTTGATGATTTGTCTTGCTGTTGAGATTTTTCGTAATCCATAAGCTGTTTATCTCTTAGAGCTTCTACTCTTCTTACTCCAGATGCAATTGATGACTGATTAATGACGCTAAACTTTCCAACTTCTTTAGTATTTTTTACATGCGTTCCTCCACATAGCTCGGTTGAAAAAAAACTATTAGACTCTTTTCCCATAAATACTACTCTGACTTCTTCGCCGTATTTTTCTCCAAAAAGAGCTAAAGCACCCATTTTTACTGCCTCTTTTGGTGTCATTATTCGTGTTTGCACATCAGTTGAGTCTTCTACTATTTTATTTACTATTTTATTAATTTTTATCATTTCTTCTTTTGCTATTGGTTTATTGTGACTAAAATCAAATCTTAATCTTTCTGGGGACACAAGCGATCCCTTTTGGGTTACATGCTTACCTAAAGTTCTTCTTAAAGACTCATGTAGCAAATGAGTGGCAGAATGGTTAGCTTTAGAATTATTTCTTTTTTGAACATCTATTTCTAAGTTAACATTTTGGCCTATCTTTATAGAGCCTTTTTTAATTTTGCCTATATGAACAAAAAGATCTCCCATTTTTTTTTGGGTATCAGTTATATTTATTTTACAGTCAGAGTTAAAAATTATCCCTTGATCCCCAACTTGACCTCCTGACTCCCCATAAAAGGGTGTTTGATTTGTTATAATTTCTATCTCATCCCCATCATTTGCGCTATCAACAAATTTATTATTTTTTGAAATTTTTAATACGACTCCCTCTGCTTTATCAAATTCATAGCCTAAAAATTCTGTTGGACTTAGTTCCTCTCTAATTTTAAACCACTTCTCTTCAACTGACTTGTCACCAGAGCCTTTCCAATTAGCTCTAGCTAAAGCTTTACTTTTTTCCATTTCTTTTTCAAATGCAACATTATCAACTTGGATATTTTTAGTTCTTAAAATGTCTGCTGTTAAGTCTAAAGGAAAACCATACGTATCATATAATTTGAAAGCTACTGAGCCAGGTAAAGTATTATCTTGTACTTTATTTAAATTTTCATCTAAGATTTTCATTCCTCTCTCAAGTAAAGAAGAGAATTTTTCTTCTTCATTTTTTAAAGTTTCAACTATCAGTTCTTTACCAGTTTCTAGTTCTGGATAACTATTTTTCATTTCACCGAGTAAAACATTAAAAAGTTTATAAAAAACTGGTGATTTACTTCCTAATGAATGAGCATGCCTCATCCCTCTTCTCATTATTCTTCTTAGAACATACCCTCGACCCTCATTTGAAGGTAAAATTCCTTCAGCTATTAAAAAACTACTAGCTCTTAAGTGATCTGAAATGACTCTATGGCTAGCAATAGTTTTATCGTTAATTGGTGATTTAATTAAATCTGAAGATGCAGATATTATTTTTTTAAAATGATCAATGTTATAGTTGTCATGTGTTCCTTGAAGAACTGCTGTCATTCTCTCAAGACCCATTCCAGTATCAACCGATGGTTTGGGTAAATTAATTCTTTTTTCTTTTGTAATTTGTTCATATTGCATAAAGACAAGATTCCATATTTCTATATATCTATCTCCATCCTGATCTTTGCTACCCGGAGGTCCGCCTTTAAGTTTATCTCCATGATCATAAAATATTTCTGAACAAGGACCACATGGACCTGTGTCTCCCATAGACCAAAAATTGTCTGATGTTGAAATTTTAATTATTTTATCTTCACTTAAACCTGCAACTTTCTTCCATAATTTAAAAGAATCTTCGTCTTCATTAAAGACTGTTACAGAAAGTTTTTCTTTGGGTAGTTCGAAATCTTTAGTTAATAATTTCCAAGCATGCTCTATAGCTTGCTCTTTAAAATAATCACCAAATGAGAAATTGCCTAACATTTCAAAAAAAGTATGGTGTCTTGGGGTATAACCAACGTTTTCTAAATCATTATGCTTCCCTCCTGCTCTTACACATTTTTGAGATGTGGTAGCCCTTTTATAAGGTTTTTTTTCTAAACCAGTAAAAACGTTTTTAAATTGAACCATTCCTGAGTTAGTAAACATCAAGGTGGGATCGTTATTAGGTACTAGATTGCTAGAATCTACTATTTCATGATTATTTTGCTTAAAATAATTAAGAAATTTTTTTCTAATATCAGTCAATAAAAATTGGCTCATATAATATTAAATACAGATATTTATATGGTTGTCTATAAAGAGATTAGCCAGTTTTTTGCTTTTCGTTATCAACTACTAAGCAAATTTCAGATCTTGTTAAAAATCTTTGTCCGGTTCCATTATCCAATGAGAACATTCCGCCAATACCCTTAACGGCGTCTATTGTAAGGTCTGTATGTTTCCATTTTTCATATTGATCACCATTCATATAAAAAGGAACACCTCCTATTTCACCCAACTTAACGTCATTATCTCCTAAAGGAAACTCACCTTCTTTGAAACACATAGGAGCGCTACCATCACAACAACCTCCTGATTGGTGAAACATTAATTTTTTTCCGTATTTTTCTTGGAGTTCAGACAGGAGTTTTAGTGCCGAGTGAGTTGCAGATACTTTCATTTTTAAAGTACGGCCCATGATTTAGAATCATGGGCCAGTATATATTATTGGTTAAAAGAATCCCAATTTCTTCTCAGCGTAAGAAACGTGTAAGTTCTTATTTTGTCTATAATGATTAAGCATCATTTTGTGAGTTTCTCTTCCCACACCAGACTGTTTATAACCACCAAAAGGTGAGTGAGCTGGATATGCGTGATAACAATTTGTCCACACTATTCCTGCTTGTATTCCTCTACCCATTCTGTGAGCTGTATTACCATCTCTAGTCCACACAGCTGCTCCTAAACCATAAAGAGTATCATTAGCAATTTTTAATGCCTCTGCTTCATCTTTAAATTTGATCACAGATACAACAGGTCCAAAGATCTCTTCTTGAGAGATACGCATGTTGTTTTTAGCTTCAAAAATAGTTGGTTGGATATAGTTTCCTTTTTCCAATCCACTATTAAGTTTAGCAATACTTCCTCCTGCTAGAACTTTGGCGCCCTCTTTTTTACCGAGGTCAAGATAAGATTTAATCTTTTCCATCTGCTCTAATGAAACTTGAGCTCCTATCATTGTTTCCATTTTTAAAGGATTGTCTTGTTTTACAGCTTTTGTTCTTTTAATAGCTCTCTCCATGAATTTATCATAGATAGACTCTTGAATTAAAGCTCTACTTGGACAAGTACAGACTTCACCTTGGTTAAGATTGAACATTACAAAACCTTCGATACACTTATCAAAAAAATCATCATCTTTTTCCATGACGTCTTCAAAGAAAATGTTTGGAGATTTTCCGCCTAATTCCAAAGTAATTGGAATTATATTTTGTGCAGCGTACTGCATAATCAATCTTCCGGTTGTTGTTTCACCTGTAAATGCAACTTTTGCAACTCTTTTAGAAGATGCTAAAGGTTTGCCTGCTTCCAATCCATAACCGCTAACAATATTAACAACACCTGGAGGTAATAAATCTCCTATAAGTTCCATTAAAACATTAATAGATGCTGGTGTTTGTTCAGCTGGTTTCAATACAACACAGTTTCCTGCTGCTAGAGCTGGAGCTAATTTCCATGTTGCCATCAATAATGGAAAGTTCCAAGGAATAATCTGACCTACAACTCCTAATGGTTCATGGAAGTTGTAAGAGTATTGATTATTACTTATTTCAGCGATTGATCCTTCTTCTGCTCTTATTACTCCAGCAAAATATCTCCAGTGATCAACTACTAATGGCAAGTCTGCTGCCATACACTCTCTGATTGGTTTACCATTATCTAAACATTCAGCTGTTGCTAATAAGTTTAGATTTTTTTCAATAACATCAGCTATTTTATTCAAGATGTTTGATCTAGTAGTGATGTCTGTCTTTCCCCATGCAGGGAAAGCTGCGTGTGCTGCGTCTAAAGCAGCCTCTACGTCTTTTGCATTCGATCGTGCAACTGTACAGATCTTCTCATTATTTATCGGGCTAACATTATCAAAATATTTGCCTGACTTTGGCTCTACAAATTTACCATTTATATAATTGCCGTATTTAGCTTTAAATGGAAATTTGACTTTAAGATGAGAGGTATCTAGAACTGATGACACTTTCGAGCTTTTTGATTGTTGTGTGCTCATTGTCCCCCCTTAGTTATAACTTGTATTAAACTCCTTAATTTTAAATTTGTACAGAATTTAATTGATAATTATTTTCAATTTCAATTTTTAGTTGAAAAAAACAATTTGAGGTTGACCTGTTTCATGGGAAACGGGAGAAATACAATCTCCCGTTTAAACAAAGATGTTTATTCGTCTTTTTTAATTTTTTCTTTTGGTGATGGGTTACCTTCAAGTTCTTTTGAAATTGCGGCAGCTTTATCTCTAATAATCTTTTCAATCTCATCAGCAACTTTTGGATTTTTTTCTAAATAAATTTTAGCGTTTTCTCTTCCTTGGCCAATCTTTTCACCTTTGTATGCGTACCAAGCGCCAGATTTTTCTACAACTCCTGCTTTAGCTCCAAGATCCACGAGCTCTCCAGTTTTGCTAATGCCTTTTCCATACATTAAATCAAATTCTACAACTTTAAATGGAGGAGCCACTTTGTTTTTAATTACCTTTACTCTAGTCGAGTTTCCTATGATTTGATCTTTTTCTTTTATAGCTCCTATTCTTCTTATGTCCATTCTAACTGAAGAATAAAATTTAAGTGCATTTCCACCTGAAGTTGTTTCAGGATTTCCAAACATCACCCCAATTTTCATTCTAATTTGATTTATAAAAACTACCATTGTATTAGATTTTGATACAGAGCCTGTTATTTTTCTTAAAGCTTGACTCATTAATCTTGATTGCAAACCAACATGATGGTCGCCCATTTCTCCTTCTAATTCAGCTTTTGGTGTTAATGCTGCGACTGAGTCCACTACTAAGACTGATATTGAACCAGATTTAATTAATGTATCAGCGATTTCTAATGCTTGCTCACCCGTATCTGGCTGTGAGATTAAAAGCTCGTCTGTTTTAACTCCTAATTTTTTAGCATAAACTGGATCCATCGCATGCTCAGCGTCAACGAAAGCGCATGTTCCTCCAGCTTTTTGAGCTTCTGCAACTACTTGAAGGGCTAAAGTAGTTTTTCCAGATGACTCTGGGCCGTAAATTTCAATAATTCTTCCTTTTGGCAAACCCCCTATTCCTAAAGCTAAGTCTAAACTTAGCGAACCTGTAGAAATCGCTTCAACATCTAAAGCCTGTTGTTGACCAAGCCTCATAACTGAGCCTTTACCAAAGTTTTGATCTATTTGACTAATAGCTGCGTCTAGGGACTTCTTTTTTTCCTTTAATTCCTGATCTTTTTTACTATCTGACTTAACTACTTTTAAACCGTTTTTATTCATTTTTTATCCTTTTTTTTTATTACGAATCAATAATATAAATGTACACATTTTGTTCTTTTTATCAAGTTATTAAATTATTGAGGAAATTAGGGGTATATTTGACTTATTTTATATTATCTAGAAACAAGCTACCAACAGCTACCATTAGCTTAAGCTTTGAAGTAATAAGATCTCGCTCAGCTTTTGCATGATCTATTCGAGCGTTAAGTAATAGACTTCTAGACTGAATGACTTCAAGTGTTGTTCTCGTATTTCCAGAGTCATATTCCAACGTTATACCTTCATTAGCTATTTCTGCAGCCCTAACTTGTGCTTCTGTCGCTATTAAAACGCTTTCTGCTGATTGATATGAAGACCACGCATTAGTAGTGGAAGACTTAACCTGGTTTGCAGTATCCTGTAAAATTAAATTGCTTTTTTCTCTTTTAAACTTGGATTTTTTTAGAGATGCAACATTCTCACCTCCTTTTATAATAGGCCAGGTTACTGTAGCCTTTACAGATTCTTCCTCGATATCATCAACAGTAGAACTATAATCGTTACTTTTTGATAGGGAATAATTAATAGAGGCAGAAGGTGATAGTTTCGCTCTTTCAATATTAACTTCTCTTTCTGTAATCTCATAATCAAGTTTTGCAATGATTAGTTTAGGGTTATTTTCCTCAGATAACTTTAATGCATCTTTTAAATTTGCTGGTAAATTTATTCTCAAATTAAATTTTTCATCTAGAGTTTCTGGGGCGCTCACCCTAATTACTCTTTCAAAATTTGTTTTCGAATTTAAAAATTCATTCTCAGCTGCAATTGAATTCGCACTAGCTCCAGCTAAAGAAGATTCCGATTGAGCTAAATCAGTAAGTGTAATTTCACCCCTTTGTAATCTTGATTTATCAGTTTCAACTTGTCTCTCAAGAAGATCGACATTAGCTAAATTAAAATCATTTTTTTTTATTTTATAAATTAAGTCATAGTATGCGGTTACTGAATCTAAAATAATTTCTTGCTCAATTTTTTTTAATTTATAGTTCGCTTGTTCAACTTCTAGTCTAGATTTTTTCATTGAATTGTAACCCTCAAAACCTTTAAATATTTTTTGATCAACAGAAATAGATTTTTTTGAGGTATTTCTGCTTATATCAGAAAGGTCAGAACCAGATTGATCAGTTCGTTTTGTGGAGTGTTTACTGTCTTGAGTGCCAGTTACTGTCACATTTGGCAAAAATTCACTTCTAGAAATATTTATATTTTCTTTAATAGATTTTAAATTTTCTCTTTCAGCATTTAATTTTGGATTATTTTTATAAGCAGACTCTATAAAAAACAATAAATTATTAGCTGTATAAGCATTAACAAAATTAAAGAAAAAAATTGCAAATAATAAAAAAAATTTCATATTAGTATAATTTCATATCAGTAAATTTATGATTAGAGTCAATTTTTAAAACAACATCAGAATTTTTTCTAAAGTCTTTCAGCATTTGGCGTGTTATTCGCTCATAATACATAATAAATTCTTTTACTTGATCTTTGGTCATTATTTTTTTGCCTATAGATTTTAATTTTAATTTTTTTTCTTGAAGTAATCTCCATTTAAAAACATACTTAAAATTTGGAACTTTAAGATAAATCTTTTTATCAATGAGTTTAAAAACAGATTTGTAATTTTTTTTTAGTTGATTATTCACCTCTTTTCTCCAAATTAAGTTCTTATCATTTTTTTTCTCTAATGTATTAACAGGATTTAATAATTGTATACTATTTTGTGGTTTAGCAGAAACACACCAGCCCTCAAATATGACAATTTGTGGTTTTTTGACTATTTTCCTCCAGTTTTTTTTACTCATTCTATCATCTATAGATTTATCGAATTTAGGAAGATAAAAAGGTTTAAATTTTCTTCTGAGCAATTTCTTTAAAATTTGTCTCATTAAATAAGTATCATGTGTTCCGGGAACACCTCTAGTTAAAAAAAGCCTATGTTTTTTTTTACTCATAGCTTTTCTAGTTTTTCTAGTTTTATAGAAATCGTCAATAGAAAAGCAAACAGTGTTTACTTTAAATTTATTATCTAAAATAGTTTTTAGAATCTTACTAACCGTTGTTTTGCCAGTTCCCTGCGCACCAGATAATCCAATTACTATGGTTTTATTTTTTAAAAGGTAAGTTTTATAAATCAAATCACATATAGGCAAATAGAAAGCTTTGAGTTGTCCAATTTTATCATAAAACTTTTCTCCAAAATTTTCTTGTTTTTTAATAAAAGCTAAATATTTTTTTTTTACTTTAAAGAAACTAGACTTTGTTTCTTGCATTATTTTTTATCTAGAGGGTGATTTTGACCATCGGCTACATTCACATTTTCTAATTTGAAAGTGTTGACACTATCAATGCATCCAACATTGAATCCTGTCATAGCTGGATTAATTCTAGGATTGTGATGAGTATAAATTCCGCAAATTGAACAAAAATAATGTTTAGCGATTTTTGAATGAAATTGATAAAGCTTTAATTTATCTTTGCCTTTAGTTATTTTGAAATCCTCATTTTTAACAATGGACATTATTGTTCCTTTTCTTTTACAAATTGAGCAATTGCATTTAATAAGTTTTTCTAAATTATCTATATTTATTTGAGCTTCTACTTCTTTGCAGTGACAGGTTAATTTTTTCATATTTCTCCTTATAGACTATTTTGGAGTGGGCTAGTAATACATATCCACAGTATAGCTACATCTTGTTTGAATGTTCACGTTTTGATTCACTTTTGATTCCAATATAGACTCACTTTACAACCTGCTATTGTATATGGTCTCAATGCTTCCTATTTTTTCCTGGCAGTTATTAAACTCTTCAGAGTTTTCTCGCTTAGATATGAAAAATACCAAAATGTTAAAAATTATTAATAATAATTGAAAAATATAACTAATTATTGAAGGTTGAAAGAGGTTTAAAATTAATAAAAAAAATAAAGACCTTATTAAAACTTGATATTTAAACACTGCTAAAATTGAAAAAGAATGAATAATCAAATTTATAAATGACATTTTTGATGGCTGAACATACCTTTTGCCTCTAATACAGGGAATGTTTTCTAAGTGCTTTACAAACTTTTTTACTGTACCTGAAAAATTTAACCAAAGGCTCTCTTTTATTGAAATTAATTTAACATCACTTTTACTTAAACACGTGAAGTGTCCAAAATTCATATTATGTCCTGTAAAAATTAGTGTAATTAATTTATGAAAATTATATAAAATTGTGAAAATTAAACCTTCAGACCTTTTAATCCTTTTTGCCACAATAGAAGTATTGTCAACTTTTTTTACCTTCTCTATAAATAATTTAATTTCTTCAGGACGATCTTCGCCATCACCATCCATTACTATTAAGTAATCAAAGTTGTTTTTTTTAGATAGAAATTTAATACCTGTGGCATTGCTACGTGTATGACCTTGATTTATCTTCATATTTATAACTTCAATAAATTTTATATTTTTAAATTTAAAGTCTTTTTTTTCTAAATTCTCATTAGAACCATCATTAACTATAAGAACAGAAAAATTTCCTTCTATTTGATTTATTTCTGAATCAAGTTTATCTAGTAATTTTAAAACAGAAGGCCAGTCATTGTAACAAGGTATTAAGATTTTAAAATTTTTCATTTACTTCCAATCATACATATTCCAGTAGGTTTTATAGTTCCAAATATTCCAGGACATATTTGTTTTAAAACTTTGGGATTACCAACATAAATAACTCCACCTTTTAAATCTATATCTTTAACATTATCGAGATTTCTAAACCATTTAGGTCTAGAGCTTAAGTGATAAGATAAGTTCCCACCAAACCATTCATCTCCGACTACAATAGAAATTTCATTTAAAAAATTTTTATCCCATCTTTGTTGAACAAGACGCGCAATTTCTTTGCCTGGATAATCAGTTCTTTTATTAGTTTCTGAAATTGAAATATACAGATAACTAACTGGTGAAAGAATAAATAAAATAAGAAAAGTGACTGAAAACTTTTTAAAATTTTTAAATTTTATATTATTTTTTAGAAGATAAACAAATAAAACACCATAAAACAGATAAAATGGTGTCATCCACATGGTTCTTATTTTAACACCCATAATCACTGATGTTAAAAAAACTAGAATTAAAGGAACTAGATTTATAACTAACAGAAAAAATAATTTTTTATCATTAATGAGTAATTTTGTCTTAAAGTTTGAAACTATCGAAAAGAGCAGAATAAAAAAGGGAACTAATATTCCTAGTTGTTTACCAACAAAAATAAGTGGATGTTTTAAATGATTAAAAAAATTGGGATCACCTAATCCCGTTCTGCTCAAGCCATAACTAAATGTAACAAAGTTATTCTCTGTTAACCAAATCAAGTGAGGAAATATTAATATTCCAAAAGGTAAAATTGATATTAAAAATTTAAAATTAATTTTCTTTTTAGAAATTAAATAAAGTAAATAAAGCGCTTTAGCCCCAATTAAATATATAAATATATATTTTGATAAAATACCAAGAGCTGTAAATGTTCCAAAAAGTAACCAATCAGAGGTTTTATTTTCTTTAATTCCTTTCCAAAAATACAAGACTGTGAGTGCCCAAAATGGCAATAGACAAATGTTAACGTTAAATTCTGGTGTAGTAAAATTATAGAAATAGATAGCTACTAATAGTAAGACCGAAATTAAACAATATTTTTTGTCATTGAAGAAATATTCGGAAAACTTCCATACAACATAAAATGAAAAAATTACAAATATTTGACTTACAAAATAATAACCCCAATCTTGATTGCTAAATATTTGATAAAATATATTTAAAATAAAAGCAACAAACGGAGGATGTTTCTCAAAACCCCAGTCCAGATTACTTGCCCAAGCTAAATGTTCAATTGTATCAAGCGGCAGATTTTGATTTGATATTGAAGGAATTATTGTCCACACCAAGGTATGTGCAGCTAAAAAATATATAAATAAATTATTAATATTTTTTTTAATCATTTTGATATAAATTAATACAATTTAAAGCCTATTGACACGTATAAAATCAGACATATACTCGCGACCTTTATAAATGAGAAAAAAGAGTAAAGTCTATATACCTAGCACAAAAGAGAAATATATGTGCTCAAAGCACAAAAAGTATTTCACAAACGAATTAATACGTTGGAAGAAAGAAATAATCAAATCAAACAATTTAGGTAATATTTTAAATTCTTCAGACGACAATGTATCCTCTGCTGATGTTGTGGATCAAGCATCATCATATACAGACAAGTCAGTAGAGATGAGAGCATTAAATAGGAGTAGAAAACTTGTTGAAAAAATTGACTCTGCTTTAAGAAGAATTAAAGATGGAACATATGGTTATTGTGAAGAAACTTCTGAACCAATAGGTCTTAAAAGACTAATGGCTAGACCTATAGCTACTCTCTCAATAGAGGCTCAAGAAAAACATGAAAGAGATGAAAAAATTTACGTTGATGATTAAGCTTTAGGTATTTTTTCATCTCTATTCAATAGATCGAAACCTTTAATCACTGCTTTTCTATTAGAAATTTCATCATACCATCTTGATAGGCTTTTAAAATTTTTTAAACCGATATCGTGCCACTCATGTCTGGCAATCCAGGGAAAAGTTGCTATGTCAGCTATAGAATAGTCACCAGCCAAAAATTTACTTTTTTGCAATCTATCGTCTAAATCTTTGTAAATACTTTCTGTTATTTTAAAGTATCTATTTTCACCCCACTCACTTTTTCCAGGATTATAATGATGGAATTGATGATGTTGACCCAACATAGGACCTACATAAGCCATTTGTCCCATCAACCATTGATTTATTAAATGTTTATTTTTTTCTGGATAAAACTGTCCGCTTTTTTCTCCTAGATAAATTAATATTGCTCCCGACTCGAATAAAGAGACTTGATTATCATGATCTATTATAACAGGAATCTTGCTAAATGGACTTATTGCTCTGAATTCTGGATTAAACTGTTCATCCTTATTAATATTAATTTTTTTTATTTTGTACTGAAAACCTATCTCTTCTAACATGATTGTAATTTTTTTGCCATTAGGAGTATTGGCAGTCAAAACTTCAATCATTTTTTTACACCAAGTCTATCCTGAATTTCTTTTGAAGAGGTTGTAAATTGGAATCTGAATTTTTCGTTAGGCCTTGCCCTTTTGAAACATTCTACAGATGCTAAGGCTGCCTCATGAAAACCTGATAAGATGAGCTTAAGCTTACCCGGATAGTTACAAATATCTCCTATTGCAAATATACCGGGTTTATTAGTTTCAAAGTTTTTTGTATTAACATCAATAGTTTTTCTAGTCATATTAAGACCCCACTCAGCTATTGGGCCTAATTGCATAATTAATCCGAAGAAAATAAGTATAATATTGGTCTCAATTTTTTCAATTTTTCCATCCTCATTTTTAATGGATATTGAGTTTAAAGATTCTCCTTCGTTTATTGAGTTTATTTGAAATGGAGTTTTGATAGATAGTTTTCCCTCTTTTCTTAATTTTTCTAATTGTTGTAAAGTGTGAGGTGCTCCTCTGAACTCATCCCTTCTATGAATTAAAGTTACTTTTGAAGTTTTAGAAAGCTCTAAAGACCAGTCTAATGCGGAGTCTCCTCCACCAAAAATTGCAATTTTTTTATTTTTAAATAGTTCTTTGTTGCTTATTGAGTAAAAAACATTTTTACCTTCAAATTTCTCCAATTCTTTAAGTGGTAGTTTTCGTGGCTCAAATGATCCTACTCCTCCTGCAATAATTATATTTGGAGTTAAAAATTCTTTATCTTTATTTGTTTTCACTTTCCATTTACCGTTCTCTTCTTTAACCTCTTGAACTCGCTCATTAAAATGGAAATTAGTTTTAAACGGCTCAACCTGTTTTAATAAATCATCTGTTAGAGATTTACCGTTACACTCACTTACAGCTGGTATGTCGTAAATTGGCTTATCCGGATAAAGCTCTATACACTGTCCTCCCGCTTTATCAAGATTATCAATAACTTCTGCTTTTAAACCTTTAATGCCAAGTTGATGAATGGCAAAAAGACCAACGGGTCCTGCTCCAATTATTACTACATCGGTTTTTATCATTAATTTTGCTGCTTCGGAGTCGTCACTACTAAACCGTTTATTTCATCGGAAACAGTTATTTGACAACTCAATCTACTATTTTTTTTTGGTTCAAAGGCCATATCTAACATATCTCTTTCTCCATCATCAACTTTAGAAAGTTTATTAAACCAATCTTCTTGGACATAAACATGGCAAGTTGCGCACGCCATAGCCCCACCACAGTCTGCGGTAATGCCAGGTATGTCATTTTGAATAGCTCCCTCCATAACAGTGAGGCCGTTTTCTATCTCTACTTCTCTTTTTTCGCCTGAATGATCTATATAAGTAATTTTAGCCATTGAATGAATATAAGTACAAAAAAAAATAGGGCAAGTGGTTAAACTCGCCCTATTTCAATAGATTAAATCTAATTATCTAGATGATAATCTTGTGTTCTGCATAGCAGCAGCCCAAATTACTAGACCGAATGCTAATTTGTTAACAAAGTCTGCTAAGTTATAAATTAAGTTTAGCATACCACTGTCAACGCCGCCTGCTAGGTAACCGAAAACGTAACCTAAAGGATATATTGCCCATCCAATAGTTACGATTACTCTTAAAGCGCCAAACGCAGTTGTCATAGCTCTGTTTCCAGACTTAGCAGCAATAGTACCTGCTTCTCCAGAAAATATTTCAAATAAGATGTATATCCATCCAGCCATTCCGATTATAAATCCAACAAATGGTTGAATAGCACCAGTCTCACCTAAATATCCACCGATAAGCATTACTAATGAAGCTACTAATAGTTTCCAGAACAATGATGTTGGAACTTTTTTAACAGCAGCTAAAATTAAATAGAACTCTACGATTTGAAGTGGAACAGTAATTAACCAATCAATATATCTGTATACTGTTGGACTATCTCCTGTCGCAACCCAAATGTCTCTCATATATACGTAGTGAACGAAAGCAACAAATTGTATTAAACCTGCAACTGTTACTGATGTTCTCCAAGAAGCAGCGACTGTTCCTCTTTCTATAAAGAAGAATACAGCTCCAGCCAACATACCCATCGTTACTAGCCAAAATGAAATTCCTACATAGTCATCTACGGCTAAACTAGCTGTGCTCGCTCCCATAAACGCGTAAGCAGTACCTGTAAGACCCAAAAAGGCCAAGGCCGCTACTGCGATCATACTTAGTTTTTTCATGAAACCTCCCTCGTTAGTTAGTTTCTTTTATTAGTTTAAATTTAAACTACCCAGTAAACAAATCGCGGTTCGTTTACTGAATAACTGGGAGGGACCTTAATAAAAAAGGGTGCGACAGTGAAGCCTTTTTTTACTAAAAAATTGTTGTTTTTATTGGCTTTTTGTTTTTTTTTTGGGGATAATTGTGAAATACTACTAATAAATTAACATTTTTGGGGGGAGTGATTTGGGCGAGAAATATAAGGAAATTTACGATTCGTCGATAAATAATAAGGAAAAATTTTGGAAAGAAGTTTCTGAGGACATATTTTGGTACGAAAAACCAAAAAAAATATTGAATTCTAGCAGTCCTCCTTTTTACAAATGGTTTGAAGATGGTGTAACAAACACTTGTTACAATGCATTAGATATACATATAGATAAAGGTAGAGGTGAAAAGACTGCCATTATCTATGATAGCCCAATTACTGGAACGAAAAAAAATTTTTCTTATAAAGAGTTAAGAGAAAAGGTCTCTCTTTTTGCTGGTGCTTTAAAAAATCAAGGAGTTAACAAAGGAGATAGAGTCATTATCTATATGCCGATGATTCCGGAGGCGGTAATCGCTATGCTTGCTTGTGGTAGGATTGGTGCAATTCACTCTGTTGTCTTTGGAGGATTTGCAGCAAATGAACTTGCAAGTAGAATAGATGACTCAAAAGCAAAGCTTATTGTTTCTGCGTCATGTGGTTATGAGCCAGGAAGAACAGTTCATTATAAACCGCTAGTTAATAAAGCTTTAGAACTTTCTAAGCATAAACCTAGCAAATGTATAATATTTCAAAGAGAAAAAGATAAAGCAGAATTAGATTCTAAAATAGATATTACATGGGATGAAGCTCTTAAGGGGGCTAAAGAGACAGAATGTGAAAAAATGAAGTCTAATGATTATGCTTATATTCTTTATACATCTGGAACTACTGGAACGCCAAAAGGAATAGTCAGAGATATAGGCGGGCATATCGTAGCTTTAAAATGGACAATGAAAAATATTTATAACATTAATCAAGATGATGTCTGGTGGTCTGCAAGTGACATAGGTTGGATAGTAGGTCACTCATATATTGTTTACGCTCCCTTATTTTATGGTTGTACAACAATTTTATTTGAGGGAAAACCTGTAGGGACTCCTGATGCAGGTGTTTTTTGGAGAATAATTTCAGAACATAAAGTAAAATCTTTATTTACTGCTCCTACTGCTATCAGAGCAATCAAAAAAGAGGATCCTGAAGGAAAATTTTTTAAGAAATATGATTTATCTAAATTTGATACTTTGTTTCTTGCTGGTGAACGTGCAGATCCAGATACGATTAAATGGTTTGAAAAACTTTCAAATGCTCCTGTTATAGATCACTGGTGGCAAACAGAAACAAGCTGGGCAATTAGTGCTAATTGTGCTGGAATAGAAAAATTTCCAATTAAATATGGTTCAGCATTTAAACCCGTTCCTGGTTATGATTTAAAAGTTCTGAATAGCGAAGGCAAAGAAAACAAATCAGGTCAAATGGGTGACATTGTAGTTAAATTACCTTTGCCCCCTGGAACTTTCCCAACATTGTGGAATGCAGATGAAAGATATAAAAAAGTTTATATGTCAACTTATGAAGGTTATTACCAAACTTACGACGCGGGACACATTGATGAGGATGGTTACGTTTGGATCATGTCTAGAACAGACGATATCATAAACGTAGCTGGGCATAGATTATCTACTGGTGCTATAGAAGAAGTTTTAGCTGAACATAAAAATGTTGCTGAATGTGCTGTTGTAGGAATTGCTGATAAATTAAAAGGTCAACTTCCAATAGGATTGATAGCCCTAAAAGCAGGTGTTGATAGAGATAACAAAGAAATTACAAAAGAATGTGTGGCTTTAGTCCGAGAAAAAGTTGGTCCAGTTGCCGCTTTTAAATTAGCTATAGTTGTAAAAAGATTACCTAAAACGAGATCAGGAAAGGTTTTAAGAGGAACAGTTAGAAAAATTGCAGATGGAGAAACCTATAAAGTGCCTCCAACTATAGATGATCCTGCAATTTTAGATGAAATTAAAAAAGACCTTAAAGATAATAATATTTTAAAGAGCTAAATTATATATTATCAATTTTAGTTATCATTCCTGCTTCGTAGTGACCAGGAACATTGCATGCGGCTTCAATATCTAATGTGTTACTAAATTTCCAAATTAGTTCAGCACTTTCTCCAGGAGATAATAAAACACTATTAGAGTGTGAATGAGCCATTGAGGGATTTTTTTTTGCCATTTCCTTCATCTTTATCTTATCAATTTTATCAACTAAAATTATTTCATTTTCGACCATCTCCATCATTTCAGTTTGATGCTTTAAATGCATTGCTTTAGTGGCAATATTAAATTCATGAACTAATTCGCCTTTATTTTTCACTAAAAATTTAATTGTCTCATTCTTTTTAATCTTGATTTGATTTGGTTCAAAGTAATTGTCATACATTAAAACTGTTATAACTCTATCAATGTCTTTTTCATTTCCCTTTACTCCTATCGCTTTTATAGATCCAGCATAAAGAATATTGGGAATAAAGATAAAGATAAAGAGAAGTATTAGTTTTTTCATAATTTAAAATTAAGCGGTTTACCCACTTGATTAGAAACTATCTTACCATCTTGCATTACTATTTTACCATTAACAATTGTCGCAACTGGAAATCCTTTAACTATATGATCATGAAAAGGTGTCCATCCACATTTACTTGCCATCATCTCATTCTTAATAACTTGCTCTTTTTTCATATCAATAATAGTTATGTCTGCGTCATATTCTTCTTTTAAGTAACCTTTATTTTTAATACCGAATATTTTACAAGGATTTTCACACATAAGTTTTATTAACTGTTCCAAAGAAAGCTTTTCTTTACTTACATGATCTAACATTATTGGTAAAATAGTTTGGACACCTGGCATACCTGACGGAGAATTTGGATATCTTTTATCTTTGTTTACTTTCAAGTGTGGCGCATGATCTGAACCTAAAACATCAACAATAGATTTTTTAACTGCTACCCATAGTTTGTCGTAATGTTCTTTGCCTCTTAAAGGGGGGTTCATCTGAGCATATGAGCCTAATTTATTATAACAGTCTGGCGCATACATCGTTAAATGTTGTGGAGTTATTTCAAAAGTTACATTTTTTTTATGCATGGCTAAAAAATCAACTTCTTCTTTTGTAGTTACATGAAGAACATGAATTTTTTTATCATATCGCTCTGCTATTTTTACAACTCTACGAGTTGAGGACATTGCGCACTCAACATTTCGCCATTCTGGATGGGACTTTACATCACCATCTTTAATAAATTTTTTCCTCAATTTTAAAATTTCTTCATCCTCTGAGTGAATAGAAACCACTCTGTCACTTTTTGATATAACTTTTTCTATATCAGACTCTTTATCAACTAATAATTTTCCAGTAGAAGATCCAGCAAAAAGTTTTACTCCACAGCAACCTTCCAGATTTTTAAGTTTTGAGAGTTGATCTGAATTTTCTGGTGTTGCTCCAAAGTAAAAAGCATAATTTGAATGCATTCTATTCTTAGCTAATTGAATTTTTTTATCAAACTCAGCTAGAGTTGATGTTGGTGGATTTGTATTAGGCATCTCAAAAACAGAGGTGATACCACCTAACACTGCAGCTTTACTGCCGCTTTCCAAATCTTCAGTGTCTATTGAGCCAGGCTCTCTAAAATGTACTTGAGTATCTATAACTCCTGGTAATACGATTTTATTCGAAGCGTCCAAAACTTTAGCTGTGTTTAAATCTATCTTACCTATCTTTTTTATTTTGTTTCCCGATAAACCAATATCAACATTTTTAAGTTTTCCTTCGATAAAACAGGATCCATTTTTTATGATGAGACTAAAATCGCCAGACATAATTTACTAATTATATTATACAGTATAAACTAGAAATATGGAAAAAGATCAAATATTTAAACTCAACGATAGAGGTGTTCTTTATATCAATGGTAAAGATGCAAAGGAGTTCTTACAAAATATTGTTACAAATGACATGAATAAAGTTACCAACAGCTCTAGTTGTTTTTCATCTTTATTAACGCCCCAAGGGAAATATCTTTTTGATTTCATTATAGTAAAACATAAACAAGGCTATCTTTTAGATTGTGAAAAAAATCAAATTGAAAATTTATTAGAAAGACTTAACTTTTACAAATTAAGCTCAAATATTGAAATTTTAAATCTAAGTAATGAATTTACTGTAGCGGTTTTGAGTAAAGAGAAATTTCTTGCTCTTGATGGTGCAAAGAGTGAAGAAGGTAATACTCTGAAGTTCCTTGAAGATCCTATCTTTTTAGATCCACGATCAAAAGAATTAGGTGCTCGAATTTTAATGAATCTAGAAAAATTAGACATAACTTTAAAAAAATTAAATTTAAAATCTGTTGATCCAAATAAATATTATAACCTTAGTCATAAACTAGGTATTGCTCAAATAAACACTGATAAGCTTAAAAATAAAATATTTGGCATAGAGTGTAATTTTGAAGAGTTAAACGCTATAGACTTTAAAAAGGGTTGTTATGTTGGGCAAGAAAATACTTCAAGAATGAAGTTAAGAAATAAAGTTAGAAGAAGATTACTTCCAATAACAACAAATAATAAAGTCTCGATTGATAGTGAAATTTTGTTCGAAGATCAAAAGATTGGTAAAGTGTTAATCGATACTCCCTACCCGTTTGCTCTTATTAAACTTTTTTGATCCTGAGTTTGCTCAGTTTTCAGATAAAGATTTGATAAACGGTGGTTTAAAACTCAAACTACTCAAACCCTCCTTTTTTAGATCCTAGCAATCACCTATACATAACAAAGTTTTTTATATATAGGAGTCAAAATGAAGATTGTAAAATCTGATATTGAAATTGCTAGAGCTGCAAAAATGAAACCGATTGCTGAAGTGCTTGCAAAAGTAAAAGTTCCGGATAAACCTTTTGCTTTTAGTCCAATGGGAAGACATATAGCAAAATTAAATTTAGAATACATAGATAAATTAAAAAATAAAAAAAGTAATTTAATTTTAGTCACTGCAATAACCCCGACTCCTGCAGGAGAGGGCAAAACTACAACATCAGTTGGATTAAATGATGCTTTAAATAAAATTGGTAAGAAATCTATAGTCTGTTTAAGAGAACCTAGTTTAGGTCCCTCCTTTGGAATGAAAGGTGGAGCAGCTGGCGGTGGTTATTCTCAAGTAGTGCCTATGGAACAAATCAATTTACATTTCACTGGTGATTTTCATGCAATAACATCTGCTCATAATCTTTTATCAGCTTTAATAGATAATCATATCTATTGGGGTAATAAGTTAAATATAGATCCAGAAAAAATATTATGGAAACGTGTTGTTGACTTAAATGATCGTGCACTTAGATCGATAAAGATTAATCTAGATAAATTAAAAAATAATATACCTAGAAATGATAGTTTTGATATTACAGTTGCTTCAGAAGTGATGGCAATTTTTTGTTTATCAAATAATTTAAAAGATTTAGAGGAAAAAATAGGAAATATTACAATTGCACATTCAAAAGATAAAAAACCTATTTACGCTAAAGACTTAAATGCTCAAGGACCAATGACAGTGCTTTTAAAAGAAGCGATAAGACCAAATGCAGTTCAAACTCTTGAAAATAATCTTGCTATTATACACGGAGGACCATTTGCAAATATTGCTCATGGATGCAATTCAATACTTGCAACAAAGACAGCTTTAAAACTATCTGATTACGTCATCACTGAAGCAGGCTTTGGTGCAGATCTAGGCGCTGAAAAATTTTTAAATATCAAATGTAGAGAAGCGGGTATCAAACCAGATTGTGTTGTATTGGTTGCAACTATAAGAGCACTTAAAATGCATGGTGGGATTGAAAAAGATGAACTTAAAAAAGAAAATTTAGATGCTCTCAAAAAAGGTCTCCCTAATCTGGAGAGACATATAAATAATATTAAAAAATTTGGTTTAGATATTGTTATAGGGATAAACCATTTTATTACTGATACTGAAAAAGAAATTAAAATTATAGAAGATTATTGTAATAAAATGAAAGTAAAATTTAGCGTTTGCACGCACTGGTCCCATGGAAGTAAGGGGGCTAAAAACTTAGCTTATCATGTTGTAGAAATTTGTAAAAAAAATAATAAAAATAATTTTAAACATTTGTACACAAATGAAACTCCTATTTTAAAAAAAATAGAAGTTATAGCAAAAGAGCTATATGGAGCTAATGTCGTAGAATGTGATGATAAAATAAAAAAACAAATTGATGAAATGGAAAAAGCTGGATTTATTAAATTTCCAGTATGTATTGCTAAAACACAATATAGTTTTTCAACAGACTCTAAATTAAAAGGCGCTCCATCAGGTCATGCTCTGACTATAAGAGAAGTAAGATTATCATCTGGTGCTAAGTTTATAGTTGTAATTTGCGGATCAATAATGACTATGCCTGGGTTGCCTAAAACTCCAGCTGCAGACAAAATTAAACTAAATAAAAAAGGCGAGATCGAAGGTCTTTTTTAGTAAATTATTTACTCATTGAAAAAGCAATAGACAAAACGATAGTCCATAAAACTAAATAATAAATTAAATAACCCTTAGGTGAATAAGGTGTTTTTTTTAACTTAGTTTTTTTACTTTTAATAGGTTTAGATATTTCCATATCAACTGATTACTTTAGTATTGTAAATTTACAATGCGATAATTTGGTGCGGTCGGAGAGACTCGAACTCTCACGGGAAAACCCACACGCCCCTCAAGCGTGCCTGTCTACCAATTTCAGCACGACCGCGTAAACTATGCGACAATAAAGGAATGACAAATTTACTTCAAGTTGGTAAACTAGAATAAGTATGTCTACACATCAGAAGCTTGATAAGAATATATCAGAGATTTATCAAAGAATCTCAAAGGTAATTCCTGATGTTGAATGGAAATTTCATGCCCCATTAATTGAGAAAATTAACAAACTTAAAAAAGAAAAAAATGCTGTCATACTTGCGCACAACTACCAAACACCAGAGATCTATCACGGGGTAGCTGATATTGCTGCTGACTCTCTTGCTTTAGCAGTAGAGGCCGCAAAAACAACTGCGGACATAATTGTTCTTTGTGGAGTACACTTCATGGCTGAAACAGCTAAATTAATGAATCCAGAAAAAAAAGTATTAATACCAGATATGCAAGCCGGCTGTTCTCTTTCAGCATCTATAACGGGTGAAGATGTAGTGATGCTTAAAGAAAAATATCCTGGAGTACCTGTGGTTTCTTATGTAAATACTTCAGCTGATGTAAAAGCAGAGTCTGACGTTTGTTGTACATCTGCAAACGCAGTTAAAGTTGTAGAGTCTCTTGGTTCAGATAAAGTAATCTTCTTACCAGATCATTATCTTGCTAACTATGTTCAAAAAAATACAAAAGTGAAAATTATATCATGGCAGGGAACTTGTGTTGTGCACGAAAAATTTACAGCAAAAGAAGTTGAAGATATTAAGAAACAAAACCCTGAAATAAAAGTTATTGCACATCCCGAGTGTCCACCGGATGTAATAAGTGCATCAGATTTCGCAGGATCTACTTCAAATATGGTCAAATACGTTAAAGAAAACCAACCTAAGAAAGTTTTATTAGTAACGGAATGTTCAATGAGCGATAATATTCAAGTTGAAAATCCAAATGTCGAATTTGTGAAACCTTGCAACCTCTGTCCTTATATGAAGAAGATTACTCTTAAAAAAATATACGATTGTCTCAAAAATGAAACCAATGAAATTAAAATCGGTCATAACATAGCTGCAAGAGCAAGAAGATCTGTAAAAAGAATGGCTGAAATTGGCAGATAATTTTAGTGCATAATATAAATCAGAAATACATCAAGACAATTGTTAAACAAGCCCTTTTAGAAGATCTAAGACCTAAAGGTGACATAACAACAGAACTGCTAAAAAATAAAAATAAAAAATCTGAAGCTAGTATAATTTCAAAACAAAGCGGGATAATAGCGGGAATTGATTTTTGCAAACATGCCTTTTTACTTATTGATAAAAAGGCTAGATTTAAAAGAAAAGTAAAAGACGGTTCAAAAATAAAAAAAGGTAAAACTATAGCGATTGTATCAGCAAAAATTAAATCTATTTTAGCCGCTGAAAGAACTGCTCTCAATTTTCTAAATCACGCATCAGGTATAGCTACTTTTACTAACCAATTTGTTAAAAAATGTAAGAGTAAAACAAAAATATGCTGTACTAGAAAAACTATTCCTAATCTAAGGCTTCTAGAAAAATATGCAGTTAAAAAAGGTGGAGGATTTAATCATAGGTTCAATCTAAGTGATGAATTTCTGATAAAAGATAACCATTTTAATGCAGAAAAAAATTTAAAAAAACTGATAAAAAAAGCAAATAAATCCAAAAAAATAGTTACTGTTGAAATAGAAAATATAAAACAATTAAAAATAGTTTTAGGCCTGAAATTTAAAAGAATACTTTTCGATAATATGAGTGTTAAAACTTTAAGAAAATGTTTGAAGCTTTGCAAAAATAAATATGAAACTGAGTATTCTGGAAATGTTAATCTTAAAAATATCAAAAAAATATCTAAAACTAATGTCGATAGAATATCTATTGGTTCACTTACTCACAGCGCAAAAGCTTTTGACACTAGTTTAAATTTAAAACTATCTTCTTAATTGTGCTTGAGCAGCTGCAAGTCTAGCAACAGGAACTCTAAATGGTGAGCAAGAAACATAATTTAATCCTAACTTAGAACAAAACTCTATACTTTTTGGATCCCCGCCATGTTCTCCGCAAATTCCTAATTTTAATTTTTTGTTTTGTTTTCTCCCTCTATTTGATGCAATTTCTACAAGTTCGCCTACACCATCTTCATCAATACTAACAAATGGATCTTTATTAAAAATTTTATGGTCTACGTAATCATTTAAAAATTTTCCAGAGTCATCTCTACTTATCCCAAGTGTAGTTTGTGTTAAGTCATTTGTACCAAAGCTGAAAAAATCTGCATATTTAGATATAGCCTTTGCTTGTAATGCAGCTCTTGGTAGCTCAATCATAGTTCCAACAATATATTCAATTTTTAACTTATTTTTGATTTGCACATCTTTAGCTACCCTGTTTACAAGATCTCTTAATATTTTTAATTCTAAGTCAGTTGAAACCAGAGGGATCATAATTTCAGCAATAGCAGATTTAGATTTTTCTTTTTTACATTCAACTAAAGCTTCAAAAATAGCTCTACATTGCATTTCGTATATTTCTGGAAAAGAGATACCAAGTCTACACCCTCTGTGACCTAACATTGGATTTTGCTCATGAAGCTCTGCAATTCTGTCTCTAATTTCTTTAGCTCCTAAATTTAATGATCTTGCTACTTCTTCAACATCTTTCTCTGATTTTGGTAAAAACTCATGTAAAGGCGGATCGAGTAATCTTACTGTTACAGGTAATCCATGCATAGTCTTAAATATTTCCTTAAAATCATTTTTTTGATGTGGCATGAGTTTCTCTAAGGCAATATTCCTATCACTAATAGACTTTGATAATATCATTTGTCTTACTGACAAAATTCTTTCTTCATCAAAAAACATATGTTCAGTTCTGCATAAGCCAATACCCTCGGCGCCAAATTCTCTAGCAATTTTTGTGTCTTTTGCCGTTTCAGCATTAGTTCTTACTTTTAATTTTCTAAACTGATCTGCCCATTTCATTATAGTTGAAAAGTAGCCAGATATTTCGGGCTTAACTGTTGGAACTGTTCCAAGCATGACTTTCCCGCTTCCTCCATCAATTGTAATAATTTCTCCCTCCTTAACTATTTCGTTACCTGCTTTAAATTGTTTAGTTTCATAATCAATATTGATATCTCCTGAACCTGAAACACACGGTCTTCCCATTCCGCGAGCTACTACCGCTGCATGGCTTGTCATTCCGCCTCGAGAGGTAAGAATGCCTTTTGCTGCATGCATACCATGGATATCCTCTGGAGAAGTTTCGACTCTTACTAAAATTGTATCTTCCATCATTCCATTTAATTTTTCTGCTTCCTCAGCAGAAAAAACTACTTTTCCACTTGCTGCTCCAGGAGAAGCTGGTAATCCCGAGGCTATTATTTTTTTATCTACTTTTTCATCCAATGTTGGATGTAACAAAGTTTCGAGAGTATTTGGATCAATTCTTAGAATAGCCTCTTTTTTTGAAATTAATTTTTCCTTTACCATATCAACTGCAATTTTAATTGCTGCTTTTGCAGTTCGTTTTCCAGATCTAGTCTGTAACATCCAAAGTTTATTGTTTTCAACTGTAAATTCTATATCTTGCATGTCTCTATAATGTTTTTCTAATTTAACAAATATAAGTTTGAGTTGACGATAAACTTTTGGCATAGCCTCTTCCATCGATAAAACTTTTGAACCAGACTCATTCTTGGCTTTTTTTGTTATATGCTGAGGAGTTCTTGTTCCTGCTACTACATCTTCTCCTTGGGCATTAATTAAATATTCACCAAAAAAAGCTTTTTCACCTGTTGATGGATTTCTTGTAAAAGCAACTCCAGTAGAACAGTCCTCGCCCATATTTCCAAAAACCATAGTTTGAACATTTACAGCAGTTCCCCAATGGTCTGGGATTTGATTTAATTTTCTATAAGTTTTAGCTCTTTGACTATTCCAAGATAAAAATACAGCGCTTATGGCTCCATAAAGTTGTTCTTTAACATCTTGTGGAAAATTAATTTTTCTCTCTCTTACAATTAATTCTTTGAAATTTTTTATCAAACCATCCCAATCACTCTCATCTAATTCTGTGTCTGAAAGAACACCTTTGGTAAGTTTATAATTTTCAATTAATTCCTCGAATAAATGACTTCCTATACCCAAAACCACATTGCTATACATTTGAATAAATCTTCGGTAACTGTCTTTGGCAAATCTCCCATTTGATGTCTTTTTTGAGAGCGCTTCTACCGTTTTATCGTTTAAACCAAGATTTAATATAGTATCCATCATACCAGGCATTGAAATTCTCGCACCAGATCTAACAGAAATTAAAAGAGGATTTTTCAAATCTCCAAATATCTTAGAAGATTTTTTTTCAATATTTTTTAATTCTTTTTCAATGTCTTTTATGATTTTTGAAGGTAATTTTTTTTTATTTTTATAAAAAATTTCACAAACTTCAGTTGAAATAATAAAACCAGGAGGTACGGGTAAGCCTAATTTGCCCATTTCAGCAAGGTTTGTTCCCTTTCCTCCTAAAATATTTCTTTTATTTTTTAACTTTTTAATCTTTGTGTCATCAAAGCTAAAAACTACTTTGTTCATCATGCACCTTCTAATTTTGAAAAATCTATAAAACTATTAAATGTTTTACAAAACATTTTTAATAATTCTAATCGATTATTTTTAATATCACGATTCTCATCATTTACCACAACATTATCAAAAAAATTGTCAGTATAACTTTTTATTTCGGATAGTTGAATTAGTAGATTCTCATAGTTTTTATCATCTTCTTCAACAGTAAAAGCCTTACGTATTTCATTAATTTTTTCAAAAAGACTTTTTTCTTCATCTTTTCTAAAAAGAACTGCATCTGGTTTACCAAAAATTTCTTTTTTTTCGTTATCAAGTATATTGGATGCTCTTTTATAGGAGTAAATTACATTTTTTCCAATATCCTTATTAATGTATCTGTTCATTAGCACACTTTTCTTTAAAAGGTCTAAATAGTTATCTCCAGTATGTGAGCTTATAGATGCTTCGATTATATCATTTTTAATATTTTTTTCTCTTAATATATTTCTCATTCTTTCCTTAAAAAAATCTAACACTTCTCTCTCTGTATTTTCATTTTCTATTTTTACTCCTTGATCTTGAAATAACGTAATTGAATAATTTATAAGATCTCTAAGTTTCAGACTTAATTTATTTTCAACTAAAATTCTAAGTAAACCAATAGCTGATCTTCTTAGAGCAAATGGATCTTTTGAACTAGTTGGTTTTTCATTAATTAAAAAAAATCCTACTAAAGTATCAAGTCTATCTACCATTGATATTGAATAGCTTATTGGTTTTTTTGGAACAGGTGAAGTTAATCCAATTGGAAGATAGTGCTCACTTATCGAATTAGCAACATCTAACTCAAACCCCTGTGATAGAGCAAAATGCTTTCCCATAGTTCCCTGTAGCTCGGGATATTCACCAACGAGATCTGAACATAAATCAGATTTGGAAATTGAGGCTGCTACTTCTATTTTTTCTTTATTAATATTTAATTGGTCTGAAACTACTGAGGCTAATTTTCTTAGTCTTTGTGTTTTATCGTAAATTGTTCCGAGCCTATCATAAAATGTAATAGTTTTTAGTTTTCCGATCTGTTTTATTAAATTTTTGGATTTGTCTTTATCCCAAAAAAATTTAGCATCTGACAATCTAGCTTCCACAACTTTTTTATTTCCCCTTTTAATTAAATTTTTTTTATCAACTTTATTGGCTACAATTAAAAAATAATTTGTAAGTTCATCTTTTTTGTTGAAAAGAGGGAAATATTTCTGTTGATTTTCCAATGTTGAGATAATTATTTCTTGAGGAATTTTCAAATAATCTTTATTAAATTCCACAACTAGAATGTTTGGGTTGTCTACTATATTTGTAACCTCTTCTAAAAGGCGATTGTTAAAAGACTCTTTGAAATTTTTAGATTTACATACAGCTTCAAATCTTTTTAATATTTTTGTTTTTCTCTCATCATGGTCTAGTATAATTTCATTATTTTTTAAAAAACTTTGATACTCAAAAAAGTTTTTAACTTTTTTATACTTGTTGATTATATCTTGTTCTACTATAACTGTTTCCGTAGATCTTAAATGTCCATAATTAAACGGTAGAAGTTTTTTGTTGTATATTGCAAGTATAGATCTTAAAGGTCTTCCCCATATTAAATTATTATCAGCCCATTTCATTGATTTCTTCCAGTTCAAAGAAGATATGGAATTTAGTATAATTTTGATCAATATATCTTTAGTCAATGCTTCTTGACCTTTGGTTTTAACAAAATAAAAATTGCCTTTATCGGTTTCTTTCTCAAAAACATCTTTTTTAGAGACATTATGAGCCATTATAAATCTATTCAAAATATCATCTAGAACACCAACTTTTGGTCCTCTAATTTCTTTTGATAAAATTTTCAACTTTTCTGGAAGTCCTTTAATACAAATTGTTAGTCGAGTGGGGCATGAATAATCAAATAGCATCTCATATTTTAAACCTTCTTCCTCAAGAGATTTTTGTATTTTAAGTTTTAATTCTTTTCTAGCGGCAGTTTGTAAATTTGGAGGTATTTCTTCACTATAAAGTTCAAGTAGAAATTCAGACATAAACTAAACTTGTGTATTTAACCACATTGCACCGCAACCCTTTGCAAGCTCTCTAATTCTGTTAATATATCCTGTTCTTTCTGCAACACCGATGACTCCTCTTGCATCTAATAAATTAAATAGATGACTTGCTTTTAAACATTGGTCATATGCTGGTAAAGCAAGTTTTTTTTCAAGAAGTGTGGAACATTCTTTCTCGACTATTTCAAAATTTTTCAATAGGTTTTCTGTATTTGCAAATTCAAAGTTATATGCTGAAAATTCTTTTTCAGCTTGGAGGAACACTTCTTTGTACTTCACCCCGTCATTATTCCAATCTAGATCAAAAACATTATCTTTACCCTGAACAAACATGCACAATCTTTCTAGACCATAAGTAAGTTCTACTGGTACAGGTTTACACTCTATACCTGTCATTTGTTGGAAGTATGTGAACTGTGTTATTTCCATACCGTCACACCAAACTTCCCAGCCTAAACCAGCCGCTCCTAATGTTGGGCTTTCCCAATCATCTTCGACAAATCTAATGTCGTGATTTTTGACATCTATACCGATTGCGGACAAACTCTTTAGGTAAGTTTGTTTTATATTTTTTGGTGACGGTTTGATTATCACTTGATACTGATAATAATGCTGAAGTCTATTTGGATTTTTACCGTATCTACCATCGGTTGGTCTTCTAGACGGTTGAACGTAGGCAGCTTTCCATGGTTTATTACCCAGAGATCTTAATGTGGTTGCTGGATGAAATGTTCCCGCACCAACCTCAATATCGTAGGGTTGTAAAATAACACATCCATATTTTCCCCAAAATTTTTGAAGATTCATTATGATATCTTGAAATGATAAAGGTTTTTTATTTTTTTCAATTTTTTTATTTTTGTTTGGCATTTATAAACCAAATTTCTGCCACATCGCTCTTTCCTCTAAAACATTAGCTAAATTATCAATTTGGTTATCTAAAGAGGACGAGAGTTTTTTAGCGATAAAGCCTTTAGGTTTTTCGAATTTTTTAATGACAACATCTTTGCCAAATTTTTCTCTAAGAGTTTGATCTGCGTTGCCTATTCCATCAATTAATCCTAATTTTAGAGCGGTTTCACCTGACCAGAATTCCCCTGTAAATATATTATTTTTTTCTGGTTCTTTTAATTTTTTTCCCCTACTTTTTTCAACAACTTTTATAAAATGTCCATGTAATTCCAATTGAAGTTTTTTCAATCTTTGAACATCCTCTTCCTTCTCCTCAACAAAAGGGTCTAACGTGCTTTTGTTTTTTCCTGCAGTATATATTCTTCTTTCTACTCCAATTTTTTTTATCATTTCCTTAAAACCAAAAGAGGCTGTTATTACTCCTATTGAACCTATGATAGAGCTTGAATTTGCATAAATTTCATCACCAGCACATGCAATAAAATAACCTCCTGATGCAGCAACATCCTCAGCAAAAATAATAACTTTAGTTTTATTCTCATCTGCTAGTTGTCTTATAAAGCTGTATATCAAGTGAGATTGAACTGGAGATCCTCCTGGCGAATTAATTGAAATAGCTACATGCTTTGGCTTTTTGAATGAAAAAGCTTTACGTAAAAGTTCCTGTTGGCCAGAGAGATCCATGCCCTGTTTAAACCTGCCTGCAGAGCCAATTATACCGCTTAGTCTTACGTGTGGTATCACCTTCTTTTTTTTGAAAATCCAAAACATATTTTAATGATTAAAACTAAATACTTATATCAGTACTATATTTAAATTTTAATATTTTTATTCGCTACTTCTAGTTGAATTAAAGGTGCGTCACTTGTGATTAAATTAAAAAACTTATTGTTAAAAAAATCAACTAGAATGGCTCCAATGGGATCAGTAATACCACTAAAAAAATCTGTTAACTCAGCCTATTTAGATTTAAAAAATTTAGTTGCAGGCAAGCTTGTAGAAGTAGAAAATTTGATTGAAATAAAGCTTAAAAGTAAAGTTGATTTAATTAACAAAATGAGTAGTCATCATTTTACTTCAGGTGGTAAAAGAATGCGAGCGCTCCTTACTTTAGGCTCGGCTAAACTAGCTGGATATAACTTAGGCAGTAGAGATGTTAACTTGGCTTCATGTGTTGAGTTGATACACTCGGCAACATTGCTACACGATGATGTTATTGATGAAAGTTTAATAAGAAGAGGTATAAAAACTCCAAATTCTATCTGGGGCAATCAGTCTTCAATTTTAGTTGGTGACTATTTATTGAGTAGATGTTTTGAAATTATGGTCGATGATGGAGATCTTGAAATTCTGAAACTTTTATCATCCACATCGGCAAAAATTGCACAAGGAGAAGTTTTACAACTTCAGCATAAAGGAGAAGCTGATCTTTTAGAGGAAACTTACTTGAAGATAATAAATTTAAAAACGGCATCTTTGTTTGCTGCAGCAACAAGGACGGGCGCTTGTCTTGCGGGAAGCAATGAAAAAGAAAAAGAGGCTTTAGAATCTTATGGAAAAAATCTTGGTCTAGCTTTTCAAATAGCTGATGATGCTTTAGATTATTATTCAAAAGAAATTATTTTCGGTAAAGAAATAGGTAAAGATTTTTACGAAGGGAAAATTACATTTCCGCTAATTATAATTTTTCAAAGAGCTAATAATGAAGAAAGAAATTTTCTTTTAGAAATTATAAAAAAAGAAAAAAGAAATGAGGATGATTTTAGTGAAACTTTATCTTTAATTAATAAATATAAAGCTGTTCAAGAAAGTCTAAAAAGAGCAGAGTATTTCGTAAATGTTTCTCGAGATGCTCTGGGAATATTTGAAGATAGTCAAGAAAAAACAGTTTTGCAAAATCTTACTGAATTTAGTTTAAATAGATCTTTTTAAGGATATAAAAGTTCTTTGATCCACTTGCCACTTTTAATTTTATAGTTTAATCTTTCATGTACTCTACCCTCAGCGTCAAGCCAAAATTCGACTTCGCTTGGTAAAACTCTCCACCCAGACCAGTGAGGAGGTCTTGGAACATTATTTTTATCTGAATATTTTCTTTCAAATTCTTTAATCTTTTTTAAAAAATTTTCACGTTTATCCAGCACCTTAGATTGAGAAGATGCCCAAGCTCCAATTCTATTTTTGTAAGGTCTTGAACTAAAATATTCATCAGCTTCTTTATCTGTAACTTGTTCAACTTTACCAATTATTCTAACTTGCCTTCTAAGACTTTTCCAATGGAAGCACATTGAGGCTTTTTGATTTTTTTTAAGTTCTATGCTTTTTCTACTTTCAAAATTTGTATAAAAAACAAATCCTTTGTCAGTTATATCTTTCAATAAAACCATTCTTACACTTGGTTGGTTTGTATTGTCTGAGGTTGCTAATGCTAATGCATTTGGGTCGTTAATTTCATTATCTTTGGCCTTTGCAAACCATTTTTTGAACAAATCTATCGGATTTTCTAGATCTTCAAAGCAACTATCTAGCCCAAGTGAATTTTTGCCATTTTTTTGATTCATAATTTCTTTAAAATAATTTATACATTAAATAATTATGTCTTTTAATACTTTTGGTAAAATATTTCGATTTACAACGTGGGGAGAGTCACATGGTCCTTCAATTGGCTGTGTTATTGATGGTTGTCCACCAAATATAGCTATATCCGAAAAGGATATACAAATAGAAATGAATAAGAGAAGACCTGGTGCTTCAAAATTCACAAGCCAGAGAAAAGAAGCTGATAAGGTGATAATATTATCAGGTATTTTTCAAGGAAAGAGCACAGGGACTCCCATATCAATGATAATTCATAACGAAGATAAAAGATCTAGAGATTATGAATCTATTAAAGAAAAATTTAGACCTGGTCATGCTGACTATACGTATTTTAAAAAATATGGAATAAGAGATTTTAGAGGTGGCGGTAGACAATCAGCAAGGGAGACTGCTTGCAGAGTTGCAGCAGGTTCAATAGCTAAAACTGTATTAAAAAAAATTTTAGGTAATAAATTTAATATTATAGGCGCTGTAACACAGTTGGGTTTGATGTCATGTGAAAAAGAAAACTGGAACGACAAAGAAATTAGAAAGAATCCGTTTTTTTGTCCAGATAAAAAATCAGTAAAAATTTGGGAAAAATACTTAATGGCAGTTCGAAAATCTGGCTCATCTTGTGGAGCTATAATAGAGTTAAGAGCTTCTGGTGTACCCGTTGGGCTTGGTGCTCCAATATACTCAAAACTGGATGCTGATATTGCCTCAGCTTTAATGAGTATAAACGCTGTCAAAGGTGTGAACATTGGGTCGGGAATGAGCTCTGCATTTTTAAGTGGTGAAGAAAATTCAGATGAAATGAGATCTAATTCAGGAAAAGTAAAATTTAAATCTAATAATGCTGGTGGTATTCTTGGAGGAATATCTTCTGGTCAAAATATTATTGCGTCATTTGCTGTTAAACCCACTTCATCAATTTTAAATAATAGAGAAACGGTGAATAAAAAAGGAAAAAATACTAATATTTCAGTCAAAGGTCGTCATGACCCTTGTGTTGGAATTAGAGCTGTTCCTATTGGAGAGGCAATGCTAGCATGTGTTCTTTTGGATCACTACCTTATGAACAAAGCTCAATGTGGTTAATTGGAGTTTTTGTTTTTATTTTGTGCAATTACTACATTAGAATTAAGAGCGTTTTCAATAGTGTTAACTATTGCATCACTATCTAAACCAGCTTTTTCATACATTTTTTTTGGATCATCTTGATCAATAAATTGGTCAGGTAAAATCATGGCTCTAAACTTTAACCCTTTATCAAAGACACCTCTATTTGAAAGTAATTGCATTACATGAGATCCAAAACCGCCAACAGAACCTTCTTCAATAGAAACTACAACTTCATGATTAGCTGCTATTTCCATTATTAGTTTTTCATCTAAAGGTTTTGCAAATCTAGCGTCAATAATTGTAACTTTAATTCCTTTTGAAGATAAAATTTCCGAAGCTTTTAAACATTCTTGTAATCTTCCACCAAAACTAAGTATTGCTGCCTGTTTGCCTTCTTTAATAACTTTGCCTTTTCCTATTTCAATAGTTTCATCAATACCTGGAAGAGTAATACCAACTCCGTTTCCTCTTGGATATCTGAAAGCTGAAGGTCTATCATTAATATTAACTGAAGTGTTAATCATTCGAACAAGTTCTGCTTCGTCGCTAGCGGCCATCACTACAAAATTTGGTAAAGTAGACAAGTAAGTAATGTCAAAAGATCCTGCGTGTGTTGGTCCGTCTGCACCAACTAGACCTGCTCTATCTATTGCAAATCTCACTGGAAGGGATTGTATAGCTACATCATGTACTACTTGATCGTAAGCTCTTTGAAGAAAAGTTGAATATATTGCTGCAAAAGGCTTATATCCCTCAGTAGCTAATCCAGCTGCAAATGTAACGCCATGTTGCTCCGCTATACCGACATCAAACATTCTGTCAGGAAATTTTTTTTCAAACAAATCGAGTCCAGTACCAGATGGCATAGCCCCTGTTATTCCAATAATTTTTGTGTCTTTTTCGGCGTGTTTTATTAGGGTATTCGCAAAAACTTTCGTATAAGAAGGAGCATTTGATTTTTTCTTGGATTGCTCACCAGTAACTACATTAAATTTTGAAACTCCATGATATTTATCTCCAGATTGTTCAGCAGGCTCATATCCTTTGCCTTTTTTAGTTATAGCGTGGATTAGTATAGGTCCATCATATTTTGTATTTTTGACGTTCTCTAAAATAGTAACCATGTCATCTACATCGTGACCGTCTATTGGTCCAATATAATAAAATCCTAACTCATTAAATAAAGTTCCACCAGTAAACATGCTTCGTAACATATCTTCCGCTTTTCCAGCACGTTTTGAAAATCTTTTCGAAAATGCAGACAAAATTAATTTTATAGTTTCTCTAAAGCTAAAATAAATTTTTCCGGACAAAAGTCTTGCTAAATATTTGCTCATAGCTCCAACTGGACGAGCTATAGACATATCATTATCATTAAGTATTACTATAAGCCTTGACTTCATTGCGCCTGCGTTATTCATAGCTTCGTAAGCCATTCCAGCACTCATCGCACCATCGCCTATAACAGCAATAACATTATTGCTATCATTAGATAATTTTTTTGCTGTAGCCATACCCAAAGTTGAAGAGATTGAAGTAGAACTATGTGCTGCTCCGAAAGGATCATATTCGCTTTCTGATCTTTTTGTAAAACCAGATAAACCACCTCCTTGTCGAAGAGTTCTGATTTTATCCTTTCTGCCAGTAATAATTTTGTGTGGGTAGCATTGATGACCTACATCCCAAACTAACTTATCTTGGGGAGTATTAAAAACATAGTGTAAAGCAACTGTAAGCTCAACGACTCCAAGACCTGCTCCTAAGTGACCCCCTGTTTCAGAAACAACTTCAATTAGTTCATTTCTTAATTCATTCGAAATTTGTTTTAAATCCTTTTTTTCAAACTTCCTTAGGTCTGAAGGGTAATTAATTTTATCTAGTAATTTTTTATTCATCAAAAGTTTCTATTTATTATAAACTCAACTGTCTTAATTAAGTCATTTGCTTTTTTTCCATGTTTAAAAAGTCTTCTTAATATATCTGTTTTAAGTTTATTTGCAAAAATTTCTGCTTTTTTGTAACCAATAAGGTTAATTAAAGTAGATTTACCCTTTTTTTTATCTTTTTTAGTTGGTTTTCCAATAATTTTTTTTGATCCTTTAATATCAAGAAAATCATCTGCTAATTGAAATAATAAACCTATATCTTCACCCAAACTGCTTAATTCTTTTTTTATTCTATTATTTCTTTTTGCAATTACTCCTGCAGAATAACAGCAGAAGTTAAATAATTTACCAGTCTTTTTTCTTTGCATATCTAAAATTTCTTTAAAACTTTTTCTCTTTTTTTCAAAACTAAGATCCAGTTGCTGTCCACCAGCTATTCCTGAATGACCAGAGCATAGTGCTAAAGATTTAATTAATTCTATTTTTGATTTGTTGTTTATTTTATATTTCTTGTCAGCTATTATTTCAAAAGCCAAAGTAAGTAATGAGTTGCCAGCTAAAACTGCTGTTGACTCTCCAAACTTTATATGGGCTGATGGCTTTCCTCTTCTAAGCTTGTCATTATCCATACATGGTAGATCGTCATGAATTAGGGAATAACTATGTATACATTCAACAGCTGCACATACAGCAATAAGCTTGCTAGTATTTAAGTTAAACATTTTACCGGTATTAATTATAACTGAGGATCTTATTTTCTTCCCTCCCGATAAAACACCATACTTCATTGGATGAATTAGAAATGTTTTTTTTTGTTGATTTAAGTATTTTTTAATAAAATTGTCTGTTTTATTTGCATTTATAGTAAAACTATTTTTTTGCATTTCTATTTTTTTTTATCTTTCTATTTTTGATTTTTTTAGTCATGGCAGATATGTCTTTAAATTTTGATTTAAACAAATTGTCTATATGATGATTTAGTTCAACTAATCTTTTATACTGTTCCATAGATTTGTCTAAATCAATATCATTTTTTTCTAATTTGTTTAGAATATCGTTAATTTCGTTTTTAGCTTCTTTTAATGATTTACTTTTGATGTTACCTGGAATATTTTTTGTTTTCATAAAAATATAATAATCTTAATATGAAAAATATCTATTCAAATATATATAAAAATTCACAGAAAAATTTAAATAAAGCAAAAAATCTTTTAATGAAAAACCACATAGTTGCATTGCCTACTGAGACTGTCTATGGATTAGCTGGTAATGCCTATAAAAAAGCTGCGATCAAAAAAATATTTAATTTAAAAAAAAGGCCAAAAAAAAACCCTCTTATAATTCATTATAATAATTTAAATGACCTTAAAGAAGATGCGTATATTAATTCGAGTTTTTTAAAACTGTATTATAAATTTTCTCCAGGACCATTAACCTATATTTTAAAAAAAAAGAAGAAATCAAAAATTTGCCCACATGCCAATGCAAATTTAGATACAATAGCAGTTAGATTTCCAAAACATAGGGATATAAAAAAACTTATGAAAAAAATAAATTTTCCCCTTGCCATCCCAAGTGCAAATATATCATCAAGAATAAGTCCTGTTTCAGCTGGTGACGTAATTGAAGAATTTGGTAAAAAAGTTAAATTTATACTGAATGGAGGACGTTCGAAAATTGGTTTGGAATCGACTGTTATAAAAGTATCAAAAGAAATAAAAATTGTGAGACCAGGTTTGGTTTTAAAAAAAGATATTGAAAGAGTTTTAAAAAAAAAAATATCTTTCTCAAAAAAAATGAATAAAATTATTTCACCTGGTATGCTTAAAAAGCATTATTCTCCAGGTATACCTATGAAATTAAATTGTAAAACAAGAGAAGATAAAGCCGCATTTATAGTTTTTGGCAAAAGGTATAAAAAGAGTAAAAACTTGTTTAATTTAAGTAAAAAAGGAAATTTGAAAGAGGCTGGTAAAAATTTGTATAAAACATTCAGAAAAATAAAAAATTTAAAATATAAAAAAATTAATGTTATTAAGATTCCCAATAAAGGTTTTGGTATAGCTATAAATGATAGACTCAAAAAAGCATCTAATTAAATGTTTATCCAAGTAAAAAATCTTACTAAAACATTTAATAATAATCCTGCAGTAAGTGACATAAGCTTTGATATTAAAAAAAATCAAACGGTTGGATTATTGGGACCTAACGGTTGTGGAAAAACCACATCAATTGGTATGATGCTTGGATTAATTAAGCCATCTGGAGGAGAAATTATTATAGATAATAAAAATTTAAACAAAGAAAAAAGGGATGGTATTTTATCAAAAATTAATTTTGCATCTCCCTATATTGAGCTTCCAAAAAAATTAACTGTAAAGCAAAACCTAGAAATTTATGGGAGATTATATAGTGTAAAAAATTTAAGTGAGAGAATAAACGAGTTATCAAATGAACTTGATTTAAAACAGTTCTTAAAAAAAAAAACTGGGGAATTGTCTTCAGGACAAAAAAATAGAGTTTCGCTTGCAAAATCTTTAATTAATAAACCTGAAATACTTTTTCTAGATGAACCAACAGCAAGTTTAGATCCAGATGTAGGTGACTACATTAGAGGATATATTCAGTCATATAAGTTAAAAAACCAGGTTACTATTTTACTAGCTTCACACAATATGAATGAAGTAGAGAGACTTTGTGACAATATTATAATGATGAAAAAAGGAAAGATTATCGATCGTGGAACTTGTGCACAAATAATAAAGAAACACGGTAGAAGTAATTTAGAGGAAACTTTTTTAAAACTTGCGAGAGGTTAATATGAACTTTTTAAAAATTTACGCACTTGGACTTAGGCATATTTATTTAATAAGTAACTCCTTGCCAAGGATAATAGATTTAATTTATTGGCCTACTGTTCAAATTTTTTTATGGGGTTTTATTTCTAAGTTTTTTACTGTTGGATCTACCTATTATACTGATGCTGTTGGAATAATTTTAACTGCAGCAATTCTTTATGATTTTTTATTTAGAGCTAGTATCAGTTACAATATTATGTTTTTAGAGGAAATTTGGAGTAGGAATTTTACAAATTTATTTATTGCACCAATAAAAATAAGTGAAATAATTACCGCTTTGACAATTACAGCAATTTTAAGAACCTTGATTGGTTTACTGCCTGCTGCAGCTTTGGCTATACCTTTATTTGGTGTATCAATATTTAAGCTTGGAGTGCCCTTGGTTTTTTTACTGTTAGCTTTATACATTTTTGGTGTTAGCTTAGGATTGCTGGTTACATCTGGATTAATTAGATTTGGTCCCTCATTTGAAAATATTGCATGGGCGAGTTTATTTTTCTTGGCACCTTTGGGCTGTATTTACTATCCAATAGAAATACTGCCTGAAGTTCTTCAAGTTGTTGCCAAAGCTCTTCCTTTGGTCCATATATTTGAAGAAATGCGAAATATATTAATTAACAATACCATAGACTGGTTTCAAATAATTAAATCAATTTCAATTGCAATAATTTATTTTATATTGGGTGTAATAGTTTTTTATATGTCTTATTTTGGAGCAAGAATAAGAGGAACTTTAATTAATATGGGTGAATAAATATGGAAGAAAAAAGAGAGAAAATTAAAAAATTTGAAAGCCCTCCTAAGGTTTTAAAAAACTTGTTTAACAAAGAGGAGATAAATGATTTTTTAGACCTTTATAAAAAATTACCTACTACTGTTCACAATAAAAAACAAAATGTTATAAAAAAAAGATGGTTACAAGGTTATAATGAGAAACTTGAAAAAATATTTTATGACAGAGTAAAAAATGAAATAGGTGAGTTCAAAATGGACAATCTACAAGATGATAGTGGAAAAGATATTTATGGTCTTATTCAGGAGAGCTATTCACCAATTGGTCTTCATGTTGATGCTGGTTTTAATTCAGAAAATTTAGTTTATAAGCAAACTTTAATTCCTTTAACTCCAGTTGGGAGCACAGTAATTTTTAAAAATAGATTTTATGGAGGCTCAACATCTTTTACTTTGGATAAAGAAGAACTTAAGAAAAAAAATTTAAGTTATGGCCAAAACAAAAGATCCTCTGAACATTTAAAACTATACGGCAATAAACCATTTGATAAAGAGATTCATGAAAAGTATTTAACTCACGAAAATATAGAAAACTTAAGAGGTCTTGAGGTGGAGTTTATTTATGAATGGGAAGTGGGTTCTATGTTAATTTTTGATAGATCTCATTTACATTGTTCTTCATCTGTTATTGAGGGAAAAAAGATAGGAATAGCCACATTTACAAAAAAATAATTTTCAATGGCTTCAAATAAAATAAAGAAAAGTCTTGCTAAGAGGTTAGCTCCAATAATATTAAGGGTAAACAAATTTTTAGAAAATAATACTACAATAATTAACTACCTAATTGAAAAAAGACATCAAGCAAATGATAGTTATAATTTTGAAAGTGAATTAAAAAAACTTTTAAAAGATAAAAGATTAATTGCTTTAGATGCCGGTTCTCAAGGAGGGTTTAATTCTGATATATTTTTTCCAAAATTATATGAAAAATATTTTAACCCTATATTGGTTGACCCGATCAAAGACCAAACAAATTTAGAGGGTAATAAGTATATAAACAAGGGTTTGTGGAGCTCAAAAGGAAATAAAAAACTCTTTGTGTTAGGTAAACGTCTTGGAAGTTCGTCCATGTATGAACCAGATAAAAATTCTATTAGAATTTCTGGATTTAAAGAAAAAGATTTTCATTTATTTGATGTAACGGAAACAAAAAATATTGAGTGTGATACAATCAATAATTGCTTAAAAAATTTAAAGATAAACTCTTTAGATTTTTTAAAAATAGATACACAAGGAGCAGAGTTAGAAATTTTAAAAGGGTTAGGATTTTATAAACCTCTTTTAATTAAATGTGAAGTTCAAATTCACTCTATTTATAAAAATACTCCCTCCTGGACTGAGCTATTAAATTTTTTGAATAAATTAAATTATATAGTATGTGATTGGAGAACTATAGGACCTCATGTAACAAGAACTCCAGTTGAAATGGATATGATATTTGTCCCTAATTTTTTGAAAGATGAAGGAAAAAGAATAATTTTAGATAGAGAGGAAGAATTTATTAGCCTTATGTTGATTTGTGGTCAAATAAAATTGTTAAAAAAAATATCTGAAATTATCGGTTTTAAAAATAATGAAAGTTATATAAAACTTAAAGATAAGTATTTTAGTTGATGTATGGCAATTTTTGACTGTTTTCAATATTTTAATGAAGATCATATAGCTGAGCTAAGATTCAATATTTTAAATGAGTCAGTTGATTTTTTTGTAATTGTAGAGTCTACGGTAAACCATCAAGGAAAAACTAAAAAGTTACATTTTGATATTAGTAAATATAAAAAATTTGCAAAAAAAATTAAGTATATTGTTGTTGATGACACGCCCGAGATTATTAAAAAGCCCCATGTAGGTGGAGAGTCTTTGGTTGAACAACATCAAAGGAATTCAATAATGAAAGGTTTAAAAGATGCAAATGATAACGACCTTATAATCCTATCAGATGTAGATGAAATACCAAATCTTAATAAATTAAATTTATTTGATAAAAAAAATTACGCCGTGTTTTCCCAAAAAATGTTTATGTATAAATTAAATCTTTTAAATCTTAATGAAAATAACTGGCACGGATCAAGAATTTGTTTAAAAAAAAAACTTAAATCTCCTCAGTGGCTAAGAGATCTAAAATTTAAAAGATATCCTTTTTGGAGGATAGATAAGCCACGTAATATTCAAATAATACAAAATGGAGGATGGCATTTCGCTTATCTTCAATCACCAAAAAATATATCAAAAAAGATTAAGTCTTTTGCACATGGTGAATTTCATAAAGAACACCTGGTTAATGAAAAAAATATTCAATCAAAAATCGATAAAGGTGAAGATGTATTTGAAAGAGGATACAAAATAAAAAAAGTTGAATTAGACTCAAGTTTTCCTAAGTTTATTTTAGATAATAGGGAAAATTTAAAAAATTGGATATTATAAATTGTGGTGCGCCCGGAAGGATTTGAACCCTCAACCTTCTGATCCGAAGTCAGACGCTCTATCCAGTTGAGCTACGAACGCAAATGAATATAATTTAAATATAAATGACTAATAACACAATAAAATTTTTACCTAAGGAAGAAGACGTGGGTAAAAGACTAGATATAATACTATCTCAAAAAATTAATAACTATACTAGATCTAACTTAAAAAAATTCATTAAAGCAAAAAAAGTTAAAGTAAATAACCTTATAGTAACTTCGCCTTCTAAAAAAATTAAGTTAAATGAATATATTTCCTTAAAAGTTGAAAGAGATAAAATTGAGGGAGTAAAGGCAAAAAAAATAAAAATTGATGTTGTGTATGAGGACAAGGATATAGTTATAATCAACAAACCATCTGGTTTAGTAGTTCATCCAGGCGCAGGTAATTACTCTAATACGTTAGTTAATGGTTTAATTTATAAATATAAAAAAAAGTTATCTGATCTTAATGGCCACTTAAGACCTGGCATAGTTCATAGAATTGATAAAGGGACTAGTGGGTTGTTAGTTGTTGCAAAAAATAATTTAGCTCATTCTCAATTAGGAAAACAATTTAGTGAACATAAAATAAAAAGAAAATATGTTGCTTTAGTGTGGGGGGTATTAAGACCGTTAAGTGGAAAAATTGAAACTTTAATTTCTAGAAGTAAAAAAAATCGTCAATTAATGGCAGTTAGTGAATTTAAAGGAAAGAAAGCAATTACTAACTATTTTACAAAAAAAATATTTTCAATCAAAGATGTTCCTAAAATAAGTTTAATAGAATGTAAACTTCTAACAGGAAGAACTCACCAAATAAGGGTCCACATGTCATATAAAGGAAACTCATTATTAGGTGATAAAAAATACGGAAAAAGAAATATAAAATTTAAAAAAATTAATAAAGATTTCGAAAAAAAATTAATTAGTCTTAACAGACAGGCGCTTCATGCAAAAAGCTTAGGCTTCATCCATCCAAAAAATAATAAATTAATGAATTTTGAGTCTGAATTACCAAATGATTTTAAAAAAATGTTGGATTTATTAAACAAATTAAGCAATTGAAAATTTTTTTAATAATATATAAATAGTCGTCAAATGAAGATAAAATCAGATATATCAAATTTGCCTGTACCGTCCGTACGAGGTCTTTCCCTTTATCTAGCTCAAATAAAAAAGTTTCCTATGCTGGATGCAGAAGAAGAGTATATGTTAGCAAAAAACTGGAAGGAAAGAGGTAATCTTAAAGCGGCTCATAAACTAGTTACTAGCCACTTAAGATTAGTAGCAAAAATTGCAATGGGATATAGAGGTTATGGTTTACCAGTTGGAGAATTAATTTCTGAGGGAAACATAGGATTGATGCAAGCAGTAAAAAAATTTGATCCTGACAAAGGATTTAGATTAGCTACTTATGCAATGTGGTGGATTAAAGCTGCAATACAAGAATATGTTTTAAGATCGTGGAGTTTAGTTAAAATGGGAACTACTTCTGCTCAAAAAAAACTTTTCTTTAATTTAAAAAAGATTAAAAGCCAAATAGCACCTAACCAAGAGGGAGATTTAAGAAAAGAACAAGTAGATGAAATTTCAAAAAGTTTGAATGTTAAATCAGACGAAGTAATAAACATGAATAGAAGGATGATGTCTCAAGAAAAATCTCTTAACGATCCTCTAAAAGATGGAGACACAACCGAATGGCAGGATTGGCTAGTTGATGAAAGCATGGATCAAGAATTAGTTACAGCTCAAAAACAAGAGTTAAATGATAAAAAGGATTTATTGTATGACTCAATAAAAATTCTTGATGAAAGAGAGAGAAAAATTTTAGAGTCTAGACGATTATCAGAAAATCCTAAAACATTAGAGGAATTGAGTAAAAAATATAAAATAAGTAGAGAACGTATAAGACAAATTGAAACCAAAGCTTTTGAAAAACTTCAAAAGGCTATGCTCAATTCAGACAAATCTAAAAATTTATTACCTAAAAATTAGTCTTTAAAAGGATTTTCCAAAAGGATTGTGTCTTCTCTCTCAGGGCTTGTTGATATACTTGAAATTTTAGCTCCAACAAAATCTTCCACAGCATGAATATATTTTTTAGCATTGTCTGGCAGATCCTTTAAGTTCCTAATACCCTTAGTTGACTTTTTCCAGCCAGGAAAAGTTTTATAAATTGGCTTAACTTTTAATTGTTCATCTACTGCTGCTGGCAAATAATCAATTTGTTTTCCATCAATTTCATATTTTATACACATTTGTATTTCATCTAACTCATCTAATACATCTAGTTTGGTTAGTGCTATACCGTTAATTCCAGAAATCTTTATCGTTTGTCTAACAAGAACTCCATCAAACCAACCACATCTTCTTTTTCGACTAGTAACTGTTCCAAATTCTTTTCCTCTAGTACCTAGTAGTTCTCCAATTTTATCTTTAAGTTCTGTTGGAAAAGGTCCCTCTCCAACTCTCGTAGTATATGCTTTTGTTATTCCCAAAACATAATTTATAGTATTAGGACCACAACCTGAACCAGTTGAAGCTGAAGATGCTACGGTGTTAGATGATGTTACAAATGGATATGTTCCGTGATCTACGTCTAAAAGAATTCCTTGAGCTCCCTCAAATAATATTTTTTTTCCTTTTGATTTGAATTCATCTATTTTTTTCCAAACTGGTTTGGAAAATTTTAAAATTTCAGGAGCTATTTTCAACAAATCTTTCTTTAGTTGATCCTTCTTAAAAATTTTTTTACCTAGTCCTTTTCTGATAGCATTGTGATGAATAAGAACAGTTTCTAATCTATGATCTAAATTACTTTCAGACATTAAATCCATTACTCTTATAGACCTTCTACCAATTTTATCCTCATAAGCAGGGCCAATACCTCTTCTTGTTGTTCCGATTTTGGCTTTACCAGCAGAGTCTTCTCTTATTTCATCCATTTCTTTATGAAAGGGAAGAATTAGATTTGCAGACTCTGACAATATTAAATTTTTTTCATCGACATTTACTCCCTTAGATTTTATTTCTTTAATTTCATCAAGTAATGCCCAGGGGTCTACAACAACACCATTTCCTATTATTGAAACTTTATTTTTTCTAACTATGCCTGATGGTAATAATCTTAGTTTATAAGTAACTCCATCTATAACTAAAGTATGTCCAGCATTATGACCCCCCTGAAAACGTACAACAACATCAGCCTCACTGGAAAGCCAATCTACAATTTTTCCTTTACCCTCATCTCCCCACTGCGAACCTACTACAACAACATTTTTCATTATATAAAATTCCTTTTTATTTTAATTGAGTTTAAATGATTAACTGGTCCGTTGCCCTTTCCGTAATTAAGATTAGATCTTATAGATTGATTAACATATTTGATTCCTAGCTCACAGGATTTATTTAGAGTTTTTCCACACCCCAAAAAAGTTGTAATCGCACTTGATAAAGTGCATCCAGTACCATGAGTATTTTTAGTTTTAATTTTTTTATTTTTAAAAATTCGTAATTCTTTTTTATTTAAAAATATATCATTCATTGTTTTTGAGTTTATATGACCACCTTTTATTAAAATATTTTTAACCCCTAATTTAAGCAAAATATTGGCTGCATAAATCATGTCTTCAATACTATTAATTTTTATTTTTGTTAAAACTTCAGCTTCAGGAATATTGGGAGTAATCAAGTAGGTTTGCGTGATTAACTTTTCTCTTAAGGTTCTAATTGCTTTGTCATTTATAAGTTTAAAGCCTCCTTTTGCAACCATAACTGGGTCTAAAACAATTTTTTTAGTCTTCACTTTTTTTTAATGCTTTTATAACTGACAAGATAATTGCAGGGGAATTAAGCATGCCTATTTTTATAGCATCAGGCTTTATATCTTTACATGTAAATAAAATTTGCTTTTCAATTTCTTTAGGATGAATAGAAACAACGGAATTTACCCCTGTTGTATTTTGAGCAGTGATGGCGGTAACAGCAGTCATGGCGTAACTTCCTAATGCAGTAACTGTTTTTATGTCTGCTTGAATTCCTGCTCCTCCGGAAGAATCTGATCCTGCAATTATTAAAATTTTTGATCTGGGTATCAATTTATTTTATCGATCTTTTAATTATTTTTATACATTTCGAAATTAAATTCTTATCATATGACTCTGCCATAATCCTAATTTTTGGTTCAGTTCCAGATTTTCTAACCAAAATTCTTCCTTTTTTTCCCATTAAACTATTAGCATTTTTAATTGCATTTTTACATTTTGGTTTTTTAATAACTTCTTTGTCTTTAACAATAATATTCTCCAAAATTTGAGGCAAAGGTTTAAAAATATTTAAAAGTTTACTAGCCTTTGTACCTTTCCTTAAAGAAAATAACACTTCTAAAGCCACAAGCAAACCATCACCAGTTGTTGCAAATTTACCTAGTATTATATGACCAGATTGTTCTCCGCCTAGATTAAAATTTAATTTTTTCATCTTCTCTTTAACATATCTGTCACCTACTTTAGCTCTAGAAAATCTTATTTTTTCATTCTTTAAAAATTTTTCCAAACCATAATTAGACATTAAAGTTCCTACTACACCACCTTTTAAAATTTTTTTGGATTTCCATCTACGTGCTAACATTGCAATAATCTGGTCGCCATCTATGATTTTGCCTTTTTCATCACACATGATTATTCTATCTGCATCGCCATCAAAAGAAATTCCAACATTTGCTTTAAATTTTTTAACAGCAGTTTTAATTTTAGATGGGTAAGTTGATCCGCACCTTTCATTAATATTAAAACCATCAGGTTTTACACCAATAGCAATGACCTTTGCCCCAAGCTCTTTCAGAAGTTTAGGTGCAGCTTTATAGCAAGCTCCATTAGCGCAATCTAAAACAATTTTAGTTCCTTTTAGGTTAAAATTTTTAGGAAAATTACTTTTCAATATTTTGATATATTTATCGTTACCGTCTTCTAGTCTTTTTACTCTGCCTAGTAAATTAGGATTCGTAAGTTGTTTCTTATTTTTTGCATCTATTAGTTTTTCAATTTTTTTTTCTATTTGGTCTGATAGTTTTAAACCATTTGGACCAAATAATTTTAAACCATTATCATAATAAGGGTTATGAGACGCTGTGATCATTATGCCCATGTTAGCTTTCATAGATTTGGTTAGCATAGCAAGTCCATTAGTTGGTAAAGGTCCTAGTGTAAAAACATGCATGCCACCAGAAACAAGCCCAGATACCAACGCAGGCTCTAACGTATATCCTGATAATCTTGTATCTTTAGCGATGATTGCAATTTGCTTATTTTTTTTTTGGTTTTTAAAGTATGTACCTGAAGCTAAACCAAATTTAAAAAATTTTTCTCCTGTTATATTGCCTTGGTTAACAGTTCCACGGATTCCGTCTGTTCCAAAATACTTATTTTTCATTAATTTGAGAAATTAGATAATATTTTTTTAAACACTAAAATACCTTGTTTTACTTCATTAACATTATGTACTCTAAAAATTTGTACTCCCTGAGATATTAAAAAAAGAACAGATGCTAAAGTGCCTCCAATTCTATCTCTACTATCATATTTACCAGATATTTGACTGATAAATCTTTTTCTAGAAGTTCCTATTAAAATAGGAAAACCAAGACTATGAAACAAAGATATCTTAGAAATTAAAGTCAAATTATGTTTCAAAACTTTACCAAAGCCTATGCCTGGATCTAAAATTACTTTCTCGTCATTAACTTTTTGAATTTGCTCTTCAAAAAAGTCATAAATATCTAAAAGTACATTTTTATATTTTGGATTTTTTTGCATAGTATTTGGTGTTCCTTGCATATGATGAATAACTTTTGCAATACTATAATTTTTTAATTTCAAAAGAGATTGAGTGTCATAATTAAAACCTGAAACATCATTAATCAAATCTACTTTATATTTAATACTTTGAATCATAATATCTGATTTTCTTGTATCTATAGATAAAGTTGTATCTTTAAATTTTTTTTTAAAATTTTTTATTACGTGACTTATTCTTCTCCATTCATCTTTAACTTTTACGGTTTTTGAACCCGGTCTTGTTGACTCACCTCCTACATCAATTATTTTTGCTCCAGAATTTATCATTTTTAAAATTTGGTTTTGTGATTTTTTTTTACTATTAAATTTACCTCCGTCTGAAAAACTATCTGGAGTTAAATTTAAAATGCCCATAATTGAAGTATCTGTAAAATTTATGTTTTTTAAAAAATTTTTTCTTTTTGATATAATCTTTTTCAAATCCATTTGAACTTTTTTTTTGCAAGAAGAGCTAAGCAAATTAATATTTTTAAAATGTATAAACTTTGACGAGATTCTGTTTTTTTTTCTAGTAAAAATTTCTAATTTATCAAAAGCTATATTAATATTGCCGCACAGAGGTAATGCTAATTTTTTTTTGGTTAATCTTTTTGCATTAACGCCATAATAAAAATTACACGCTCTAGTGTAATATTTATTCATTTAATGCTTTTTAAACTGCAGGTTTGGGTTTAAGACCTAATGAGTCTAATGCAGAAGACTCTTTTTTGTCGTCCTCATTATCGTCTTTAAATGATCTAGATGGCTTTATATCTTTTAGTATCAAGTCTCTTATTTCATCGCCAGATAGAGTTTCATAAACCAATAAAGCTTTAGCCAGCTTGTGGAGGTCATCAATTTTCTCTGTTAGAACAGTTTTTGCTCTTTCATAACCTTTTTCGACAATCTTTTTCACTTCTGCATCTACTTTTTTTGCAGTTTCTTCAGACATGTTCTGTTGTTTTGTGACTGATCTTCCCAAAAATACTTCTTCTTCATTTTCTCCATATGCTATTGGACCTAATTCTTTACTCATTCCATATTTTGTAACCATATTTTTCGCCATTTTCGTAACCATATCAATATCTGAAGAAGCACCGGATGTTACTTTGTCATGTCCAAAAATAATTTCCTCTGCTATTCTTCCGCCCATAGCAACAGCTATATCTGAATACATTTTTTCTCTAGTAATCGATAACTGGTCTCTCTCAGGTAATCTCATGACCATTCCTAAAGCTCTACCTCTTGGAATTATAGTTGCCTTATGTATTGGATCTGATGCCTTTTCGTTAAGAGCTACAATAGCATGACCTCCTTCATGGTAAGCTGTTAATTTCTTTTCATCTTCAGTCATCACCATTGATCTTCTCTCTGCTCCCATCATAACTTTATCTTTTGCTTCCTCAACATCAGACATAGTCACAACTCTTTTATTTTTTCTTGCAGCTAAAAGAGCTGATTCATTTATCAAATTAGCTAGATCTGCGCCTGAGAAACCTGGTGTACCTCTGGCTATAGTTCTTAATTTTACATCTGGACCAGTATTAATTTTTTTTATATGAACTTTAAGAATTGCCTCTCTACCGACAATGTCTGGATTTGGAACAACTACCTGTCTATCAAATCTACCAGGTCTTAACAAAGCAGGATCTAAAACATCTGGTCTATTAGTTGCAGCTATCAAAATAATTCCTTCATTAGTATCAAAACCATCCATTTCAACTAAAAGCTGGTTAAGAGTTTGTTCTCTCTCATCATTACCGCCGCCCAAACCAGCGCCTCTACTCCTTCCAACTGCATCTATTTCATCTACAAAAATTATACATGGTGCATGTTTTTTTCCTTGTTCAAACATATCTCTAACTCTAGATGCTCCAACACCAACAAACATTTCTACAAAATCAGAACCAGAAATTGAAAAAAATGGTACATTAGCTTCTCCTGCAATTGCTCTAGCTAACAAAGTTTTTCCTGTTCCAGGAGGGCCAATTAATAATGCGCCTTTTGGAATTTTTCCTCCAAGTCTGCTAAATTTTTTAGGATCTTTTAAAAACTCAACTATTTCTTCAACTTCTTGTTTTGCTTCTTCTACGCCCGCTACATCGTTAAAAGTAACTTTTCCTTGTGCCTCTGTAAGTAATTTAGCTTTAGATCTTCCAAATCCCATAGCGCCACCTTTGCCTCCTTGCATTTGACGCATAAAGAAAACCCAAACTCCAATTAATAATAACATTGGGAACCAAGATAAAAGTATTCCAAGAAGTGAAGGCATTTTTTCTTCTACAGGAGTAGCGACTATGCTAACACCTTTCTCGGATAACCTTTCAACTAAGTTTGGATAATTGGGTGAGTAAGTAGTAAATGCTGAACCATCAGACAAAACACCTTTAATATTGTTTCCTTGAATTTCTATTTCAACCACTCTTCCAGAGTCTACTTCTTTTAAAAACTCTGAGAAGGGAACTTTGCTAGATGCATCATTAACTCTTCTGTTTGGGTCTTGAAACATGTTGAAAAGACCTATCGAGAGTAGAACGATTAGTGCCCACATTACTAAATTTTTTAAATTCATATATGTATAAATAGGTATTTTTTACAATTTAACAAGTATTAATAAATCAAATTTCTTTTGTAAATGAGGTAAATTTGTCCATTTATCGGGCTATTTATGTTTTTATTGAAATTATTCAGAATCAAGCCTCTTTTGTAATAATTAAAAAATTACCTGCTTTTTTTAAAAGACACCCTCCTAAAGTAAACTTGTTTCTTTTTTTAAACTCTATTTCATTAATCAAATTCATAACCTTTTTGGATCTTGGTGGATAGTATGATTTAGAAAATGTTTTTATTTCATTTCCTAAAACTTTCAGCTTGATTTCATCTGATTCCAGAAATAAATTTTTTAAATTAATCACCGTTTGTTTTTTCTTAGTTTCTACACATGTTTGCTTCACTTTTTCTAAATAACTATTTAGCGTATCCTTTGTAGAAGCAATATTATTTATAGATCTAATAATTTGTTCATGTTTAATTCCACTTCTTTCCAATTCACTTTTTAAACGTCTTATTTTTGTTCTTAAATATTTCTTATCTCTATTAGTTGGATCTCTAATAATTTTACCAAAATTCTTTTTTGCTATATATACCAAGTCTTTTTTTTTAAAATTTAGTAAAGGTCTAAATAAACTAATTTTTTTATCAATTTTCCTTATTTCACTCATAGAAGAAAGACCTTGTACTCCACTTCCTCTGGATAGTCTTATTAAGAAAGTTTCAATTTGATCATCGCTATGGTGGCCAGTTAAAATATACTTAATATTCTTTTTTTTGCAAAATTGAACAAGAATTTTGTATCTTTCTATTCTTGCCTGAGCCTGAATATTTTTTTTTAATTTTGCTTTAATTTTAATTATATTTAAAAAAATTTTCTTCTTTTTTAAAAGTTTTTTAACTAAAACTGCCTCTTTATCTGACTTTGCTCGAATACCATGGTCAACTAAAACAAAATAAACACTTGTTTTCTTCTCATTTTTGTAGATTTTGCTTAAGGCTGTAAGAGCTAGGCTATCGGGTCCACCCGAAACTGCTACTAAAAAAGATTTTCTATTAATATTTTTTTCTAAATTTGTTTTGAAAATTGAGTAGATATTAAAAATTTTTTTATTTTTTAAGAAATTTTTACTAACTAGCACATTTGAATTTTTTTTGCTCATACTGAGCTTTTTGTAACACAGACTTGCTTGCTTTTGGATATTGTTTTTTTATCCCTGTAATCATTGAGCAACCTTGATCTTTTTCACCAAGTTGAACCATGGTGATACCAAGTTTTAAAAGATTGTCTGGAGCTTTTTTACTTTTTGGATAATTTTGATATCCATCTAAATATGCTGTTGCGGCGTCAGAGTAGAGTTGTCTAATTCTAAAAGTTTCACCGTACCAATATTGAGCACTACCTGCTAATTCATGATCTTTATTTTTATCTATGAATTCTTTTAATGCATATTCTGCAGTTTCATAGTCACCAATTTTCATAAAGCTAACTGCAAAATCATATTGTTCTTTTGGCGGTTTGTTCGGTAGTAGTGAATCTTTTTTTTCAGCCTCTTGGGTTATGACTGTTCCTGCTGTTTCTATAGATTGAGTCTCCTGAGTTTGAGGCAAACTTGAAGTTTGATATCCTGGAGCGGCACCAAAATCTTGTGGCTTATCTGTTCCAGGTAAACTAGCTTTTGTTTTTTTAGAAATTTTATTTTCACTTATGTTTGAAGTTGTTTGTCCTGTCTCTAAATCTCTAAATCTAAGTTGAGCATCTGATTGAATTTTTGTAACTCGACTTGATAGTTTGTCTAACTTAAAATTAACTTCTTCAAATCTATTAGTTAGATCTCTAAATTGAGATTCTATTTCATTAAGTTTTAATAAATGCTTAGTTAAAATATCTTCGTTAAGACTATTTGTAGAGGTGCTCGAAGTGATATCTGAACTTTTATAAACTGCTTTTTCTAAAGTTTTTAAATCCTCAGCAATAATTGCTATTTGATCTGCTATATCTTTAACTTTTTCTTCTGTTGCAAGGGAGTTACTAGTTGTAATTAAGGTTAATGTAAAAATTACTAAGAAAACTTTTTTATAAATATATTTAAAAATGTTCATCGCTATTCTTTTTGTAATTATACAAAATGGCAAAAAAAAGACCCTTCGTTTTACCGAAGGGTCTTATTTCTTTAATAATTATAATATTAATTTACTTTTACCGTTACTGATCTTCTATTTTGAGACCAAGCTAAAGGTGTAGAAGCTGTGTTAACAGGCTTTTCTTTACCGTAACTTATAACAGAGATTCTTTTTCCAGAAATACCGTAAGTCATTAAATAATCTTTAGCTGCATTAGCTCTTCTTTCGCCAAGCGCTAAGTTATATTCTCTAGTACCTCTTTCATCTGCATGACCTTCTACAGTAACATTCAGACTTTTATTCTTTCTTAAAAATTTTGCTTGTTTTCTTAAAGTCTCTCTTGCAGCTGTTGTTAAGTTTGATTTATTAGTTGCAAAAAACACTCTGTCAGGAACACCAGAAGCTAAATATTTAATTGTAGCCTTTCCAGTATAAACGTCGCCAGACATGTCACCTGACTTCTTCTTAGCCGCACAAGCGTTCAGGGCTAATGTCGCGAAAATAACTATTAGTATACTTTTTAAATTCTTGTTTAATATCATAATTTCCCCTTAAGGTTTAAAGTTGTTGGAATAAAACAAATTATCGAAGATTATTCAAGTTAAAATTACATAATAAATACCTCACTTTGATAGCAATGAAGACCATGATGGGTCTGAAGCATCGGTTTCTGTCTTAATTTTCCTTTCATTATAACCAGTGATATCAATAGACCATAATTTTGCAGAATGACCCTCTCCTTTGCTATTGGATTTGGTCTCTCTGTAAAATATTAAAACTCTTCCATTAGGGGACCAAGAGGGTGCTTCTTGATAATAATTTTCAGTTAACAATCTTTCGCCAGTTCCATCTGACCTCATAACACCGATATAAAATCTGCCTTTTCTAACTTTAGTAAATGCTATTAAATCTCCTCTTGGTGACCACACGGGTGTCCCGTATAAACCTTTTCCAAAAGTTATTCGCTTTACATCGCTTCCATCACTTTTCATTACATAGATTTGCTGTAAGCCACTCCTGTCAGAGTTAAAACAAATATATTTTCCATCTGGAGAATAAGAAGGTGATGTATCTATTGAAGTATCGTCAGTTATTCTTTCTACAACTCTAGTCTCTAAATCCATTGTGTAAATGTCAGAATTTCCATCTTTTGCAAAGCTCATAATAATTTTCTTTCCATCTGGAGAAAATCTTGGTGCAAAAGTCATACCTGGAAAATTTCCAACAACTTCTTGAACTCCAGTTTCTATGTCTAATAAATAAACTCTAGGTAAATTTCTAAAATAAGATAAGTAAGTAACTAATTGATTTGTAGGATTAAATCTTGGGGTTAAAACAAGTTCATTACCTAAAGTTAAGTATTTAGTCTTTGCGCCATCCTGATCCATAATAGCAAGTTTTTTTATTCTGTTATTTTTTGGTCCTGCCTCCGAAACATATATTATTCTAGTATCAAAATAACCTTCTTCTCCTGTAAGTCTTTCGTAGATTTTATCTGAAATAATATGTGCTACCCTTCTCCAATTTGATGGGGTTGTTGTAAAAGCTAGAGCAACCATTTCTTTTGAAGCTGTTAAGTCCCAAAGTCTAAATTCAATTTTTAATTTTTCATCTTTCACTAATAGTTTTCCAGTTACTAATGCTTGAGCTTTAATTAATCTCCAATCCTCAAATCTTGGTTTTAAATGCGCAATGTCAGGTTTTTGAACAAACGCGTCTTTTTTTAAAGGATTAAAGAGGCCTGTAGACTTAAAATTTTTCTCTACAATTTCAGAAATTTTTTCACCTAATTCTTTTACTTTTATGTTGGAACTCGTCTTAGAGTTAGGATCTACATGAAGCGGAGAAACAGCTATTGGTAAGGGATCAAGGTTTCCTCTAGTAATATCTACCTCAATTAAACTAAAAACTTTATTAGTTTGGAGTAAAAAAAATAATAAAATTAGTATTGTTCTAATCATAAGTTAACCCTGAAGCATTTCTGTTGGATCAAAATTTAACTGCATTTCCTTCCATTTTTCATAGCCAGTTGGCGGAACTTTAAGTGGTTGGCAAAGTCTTACTGCGCGTAAAGCACTTTCAGCTAGTATTTTATAAAATTTCTGTCCAGGTGTATTCATTCTTTCATGATCTAATATTTCTGATTTCAAAATAGTTCCATCTTTTTTTAATTTTAGTTTTATTCTTACTAAAAGATTCTCATCATATGGTAGACCAAGTGGAACACTCCAACAACCAAAAATCTGAGCTCTTAGTGCGTCCTCTTGAGAAAGAGTAAGTCCTGTTGCAAAAGAATTTTTTACGCTGCTTTGTGTAACTTTGCTAGAATCTTTTTCAGTCAAAGCTTGTTCTTCTTTAGCTTTGTCAATTAAAGCTGCTATTTCATTTGTATCTATAATTTCTTTTTTCTCAAATTCAGAGGACTGTCTTATTTCTGGCTTGACCTCCTCTGGATTTTGCTTTTTTTCAACCCTTTTTTGTTTTTCTTTATTCTCATCTGGCATAGGAATTCTATCTAATTTTTCTTTTTCTTTAATTGAGGGAGGTGCCTGTTCTGAAACAACTCTTTTTTCCTCTTTTTTAACTTTCTCAATTACCTTTCTTGCTTTTGGAGCAAAAGGAATACTCGTCTTGTCTGTAATTTCAATTAGCTCTACTGAAACTATAGGAGGTAAATCAATCGGTTCTCTTAACATGAACGGGAGACTTAAAATGGTTAATAAAATGATTAAGGTATGAAATGAAATTGAATAAATTAAACTTTTTATCATTTAACATTTAACTTTTGTAAGGTTCCGATATTAATGCAACTTTAGAAAAACCAGCGCCCGATAAGGTGCCCATTATTTCTAAAACTCTACCATAATTTATCGTCTTATCGCCCCTAACGTAAATTCGAGTGTCGGTCCTATTTTTTGCTATAGCGAGTAATTTAGGAACAATTTTTTTAAATTGAACTTGATGTTCTTGTATAAATATTTCTCCTTTTGAATTTATACTTATTGTCAAAGGCTCTTGATCATCTGGTAGCGAGTCAGCAGATGACTCGGGTAAATCTACTTGTACTCCAACGGTTAGTAAAGGTGCTGTAACCATAAAAATAATTAATAGAACTAACATTACATCAACGAAAGGTGTTACGTTGATTTCGCTCATTGGTTCGTTTTTACGATTAATTTTAAATGCCATAAATTACATTATCGATAAAAATCTTTTACAAAAATTATCTATTCTTGCTATGTATCTTTTTGAATCACTGTTAAATTTATTATAAGCGATTACAGCTGGTATCGCTGCTAACAAACCTAACGCTGTTGCAAATAATGCTTCAGCTATACCAGGCGCAACAATAGCTAAACTTGTATTTCGAGATATAGCAATTGATTGGAAAGAATTCATTATTCCCCAGACCGTTCCAAACAAGCCAATGAATGGGGCTGTTGCACCTACGGTTGCTAAAAAAGTAAAATGTTTTTCAATATTTTTTATTTGATTATCTGTAGAAATTTCTAAAACCCTCTCAACTCTAGCTGCTTGAACCGCAGATGATTTTGATCTTGTTTTTGTAACTTCAATCATTGCTGATTGGAAAATTAAAGTAATAGGATCCTCTGTTTTAACAGGAAGTGTTTTACTAAAACTTTCTGCAGATTTCGACTTCCAAAATTTATTTTCAAAATCAGCTGAGGAAGCATTAATTTTTTTAAACAGTCTATATTTATCAAAAATTAATGCCCAGGAATATATTGAACTGGCAATAAGAATGATTATTACTGACTTGACAACAAAGTCTGCTCTTAAAAAGAGTTGCCATAGTGAAAAATCGCTAGCTCCTCCTAAACCGACTACTTGTGATGCAATTTCTTGTTCCATTTTGGATCATTACTTTTAGAATGTGTCATGAATTTGACAGTTTTAATGTTAATTTTTTTTTAAATTTGCTTTATTTTAGGTCTTCTTTAAACCTGGTCTCACTATAAAATCTTGCTATTAGTATAGCATCTGACTTGTTGACATCTTTTTTTTTAGATAATTGATCTGAAATTGATGGATACATTTCTATGGCTTTCGTCCTACTTGCGTCTTTTGAGGAATTTATTAAATCAAAATGCTTTTTCCATTTTGCTGGACGAACGAAAAAAATTGGTAAATTCAGAGCTGCACATATACCTTTTATTGCCCCAAAAGTTTGGCCAAAATTAAACATACTTGTTACTCCTTGTCCTGGCATTGCATTAACTTGCTCTACTATAACCACTGTATCTGTCTCATCCTGAAAATTGTCTTTTAGTAGTTTAACAAGTTGAGCGCTATTTAGTTGTCGCTTATTTTTTTTTCCATCAGTCATAACTGGAATATCGTGTATTTCGATAACTTTATTATTTTGTAGAACTGCTATTGCACCATTTAAACCAGGATCTATACCAATTATTCTCATAAACTATCTAATTCAATATTGACGTTAATAAATATTTTTTGAACATCATCAAGTTCATCTAAGCTTTCTATAATCTCAACAATTTTTTTTTGTTGATCTTTTGATAATTCCAAATTGACATGTGATCTCCATTCTATACCAGAATAAATAAAGTTACCTGAAATCTTTTCAATTGCATTTTTAACTTTATAAAAGTCCTCTTTTTCTGACAAAATCTCATGTAACTTATCACCACTTTGACAATCTTTTGCACCCGCATTGATAGCTATTTCTAAAATTTTTTCATCTGAAAAAGTATCCTTTTTTAAATGTAATACTCCACAAGAGTAAAATAAGTGTGAGGTTGAACCAGTTTCTCCCAATCTGCCACCATTTTTTTGTAAAATTGCTCTGATGCCACCTGCAGATCTATTTTTATTATCAGTTAAAGTTTCTATAATAAAGGCTACATTATAAGGACCAAAACCCTCATATCTCAAATTTTCATAATTATTACTTAAATTCATCTCTGATTTTTTGATCGCTCTGCTTATATTGTCTTTTGGCATGTTAAATTGTTTTGCAGTTTGAATGGCCGATCTTAACCTTGGATTTGTATTTGGATCTTTGGCGCCTAATTTTGCTGCTACAGTTATTTCTCTAGATAGTTTTGAAAAAATTCTGGATCTCTCTTTATCTTGTCTGCCTTTTTTATGTTTAATACCTGCCCAATGTGAATGTCCTGCCATTTATTATACTCTTTGTTGTAAGGAGCCGCCTAAAATAATGGGCTCAACTTTTTTGGCTAAACCAGTTTTATCATCTGCTTCAACCATTAAACCACACAGGGTTGCTTCTCCAGTTGCTGGAAAATGTTGATCTCCTGAAGGATCTTTTAAAAATCTTTTTAAAGAATTTTCTCTATTCATGCCAATTACAGATTCATAAACTCCACACATACCTAAATCTGTTTGATAGGCTGTGCCTTTTTCCATAACCCTATGATCTGAAGTTGGAACATGTGTATGAGTTCCAACAATTGTAGTTACCTTACCATCAAATAAATATCCCATTGCCATTTTTTCGCTAGTAATCTCCCCATGCATATCAACAATTATAAAATCTGCCTCTTTTTTTAATCTTAAAGTTTCAATAAATTTTTTTGCTGCTTTAAAAGCATCTTCACACTTTCTCATAAATACATTTCCCATTAAATTAATAACTGCCACTTTTTTGTTATTTTTTGATTGAAAAATTCCATAACCTTTTCCTGGAGAACCTTTTGTTAAATTGTCAGGCCTTAATAATCTTTTTTCAGTTTCTATAAATTCAATTATTTCTTTTTGATCCCAGACATGATTTCCTGTCGTGATCACGTCTGCGCCTGCCTTAAAAAAGTCCTCAGTATTTTTTTTTGTTAACCCTTTTCCATTTTCGGCAGCATTTTCTCCATTTAATATGGTAAAATCTATTTTCTTTTGTGATATTAAATTTGGTAATCTCTCAGTAACTGCCTTAACGCCTGCACTGCCGCAAACATCGCCTAAAATCAATATATTCATATTTTTAAATACCTTTTTCCGTAAGTATATAATCTAATTTAACATCAAAGTTTGACGTTGGCAGTTTATGGTATTTTTGAAATGAAAATGCAACTCCAATAGTCATTATATTTTTATTTAGTCTTAAATATTTGTTAAAAAATTTATCATAATAACCTTTACCATATCCCAATCTAAACTTTCTTTTATCGTAAGCCAGTAACGGCACTAGTGAAACATGAGGAATAAAAATTTTTTTTGTTTTTGCCGGTTCTAGTATGCCGAACTTATTAACTTTTAGAGTATCCAAAAAAGACCATTTGACAAAAGACATCATTTTCTTTGAATTTGTTACCGGCAATAAAGTTGTAATATTCTTTTTACTACTAACTAATTTTATCAACTTTATGATGTTTACCTCATAGTTTGTTGGGTAGTAAAAAGACAAATTAAATTTTTTATTTTTGAACTTTTTATTAAGTAGAATAATTAGAGGATCAAAAAAATTTTCACTTACTTCGTAATAATTTTTTTTCCTTATTTGTAAAAATTTTCTTCTAATTTTTTCTTTAGTTAACATTTACTGAATTTGAGATTTAGATTCAGCTTTTTCAATTATCTTTTCAAGAGATTTGGTAGTCCTATCGAGCATGGACTCATATAGATTATTACTTTCTTCAACCATTTTTTTGAAATTATCAATTTCAGTTTTTAATTTTCCTATTTCCCCTTCCTTATTATCTTTATACTTAATGGCCAAAGATTTAAGCTCAAGAAACTTCTTTGAGAGATCATCAAGTTTATTTTTTTGTAAACTTACTTTTGATTTTAATTCAAAATATTCATCAATAATCTGAATAGAAGTTATTAACAAAAGTTTATTTTCACCTATATTGCCTAGTTTATCTTTCAGTTCAGAATATTTTTTATCTAAGAATAATGTTAGTTTTTTTAGAGATTCTTCTTGTCCGTCATCACATGACAGCAAGTAATCTTTATTGTTAAATTTAACATTTATGTTTGCCATTTTTCAATCTCTTCCACCAAATTTTCAGTTTCTTGGCTCAACTCTTCAATATCTTGATTAAATTTTTCCTCAAGTTCAGACCTTTTATTAACTTCTTCTTGTAATTTCATCAGTTTGCTTTTTAAATATTTGTGTTCTCTGATTAATTCTTGATTTTTAATTTCTAAATCTTTTTTTTCACCTTCTAATTGTTGTTTTTCTTTTTTTATTTTTTCATTATCACTTGTAGACTGTGAATAAGTGCCGGACAAATTGCTTAATTTGTCAATAAGTTTATTTAAATTTGTTTCTTTAATTTCTAAATTGCTCATCTAATTTTTATACCATAATATTGATATAGAGACTTTAAGTCTATATAGGTAATCTAATAGTGAACACAAAATTAAATCAATTATCAAACGCGATACGTTTCCTTTCAATCGATGCTGTGCAAAAGGCAAATTCGGGACATCCAGGTATGCCAATGGGGATGGCGGATGTAGCAACTGTTTTATTTAAATACCACCTCAGGTTTAATCCTGAAAATCCTAACTGGATTAACAGAGATCGATTTATTTTATCAGCAGGTCATGGTTCGATGCTCTTATACTCTCTGCTTTACTTAACCGGATACAAAAGTGTTTCAATTGATGACATCAAAAACTTTAGACAACTAAACTCAATTTGTGCTGGCCACCCTGAGTACACAGAAAATTCGGGCATCGAAACTACTACTGGTCCACTTGGTCAAGGACTTGGAAACTCTGTTGGTATGGCTATTGGTGAAGAAATTTTCAGGAAAAAATTTGGATCAAACTTAATAAACCATAAAACATATGTAATTGCTAGTGACGGAGATTTAATGGAAGGTATAAGCCATGAAGCGATGAGTTTAGCTGGTCATCTTAAACTTAAAAATTTAATAGTGTTTTTTGATAATAATAAAATTTCAATAGATGGTTCGACTACTTTAAGTGTTTCAGATAATTTTAAAAAAAGATTTGAAGGATATGGTTGGAACTTTCAAGAAATCAATGGCCACAATGAGAAACAAATTTCAAAAGCAATTAGTAAAGCTTCAAAATCAAAAAAACCAAGCATTATATCTTGCAAAACAATTATTGGTTATGGTTCCCCAAATAAATCTGGAAAAGCTTCTTCTCACGGTTCCCCTTTAGGTGAAGAGGAAATTAGTCTAGTTAGGAAAAAGCTAAAATGGACAAGTCCACCCTTTGTGGTTCCTAATCAAATTCTTCAGGCTTGGAGAGAAATAGGTAAAAAAGGTAAATCACTTGAAGAAAAATGGAATGAAGATCTTAACAAAAAAAATCCACAAATTAAGTCTGAGTTAGAGTCTATGATTAATCATTCAAATCTTCATAATCTCGAAAAAATAATTAGAGAAGAAAAGGCAAAATATTTTACTTCAAAGCCAGATATGGCAACTAGACAATGTTCTTCATCAGCGATTGAAGTCATTTCTAAACTTTTACCAGAATTAATAGGAGGATCTGCAGACTTGAGTGGATCAAACAATACCAAAACTAGTAACTCCAAAATTATCTCATCAAAAAATTTCAATGGGAACTATATCCATTATGGTGTTAGAGAACATGGTATGGCAGCTGCCATGAACGGCCTAGCTTTATATGGAGGTTTGATTCCTTATGGTGGAACGTTTTTAATTTTTTCTGATTATTGTAAACCTGCAATAAGATTATCTGCACTAATGGGTTTGAGAGTAATATATATTTTCTCTCATGACTCTATTGGTCTTGGAGAAGATGGTCCAACCCATCAACCCATAGAACACTTAAGTGGTCTTAGAGCAATACCGAATTTAAATGTTTTTCGTCCAGCTGATATTAATGAAACACTCGAGTGTTGGGAAATTGCATTGAAAAGTAAAAATAATCCTAGCGCCATTGCTCTATCTCGTCAAAAACTTCCTTTTATTAATAAGCAATTATCTGAAAAAAATAAATGTAATTTAGGAGCTTACGACTTAAACATAACTTCGCATGATTACAAATTAATACTTATAGCTTCTGGCTCAGAAGTTGAGATAGCTTTGGAGGCTCAGAAGATGTTAAAGCAAGAAGGTATAGATACAAAAGTGGTATCAATGCCTTGTCATGAGCTTTTTGATAATCAAGATGAAAATTATAAAGAAAAAATTTTAGAAACAAACTCCTGCTATAGGATTGTAATTGAAGCAGGTAGCATGAAAGGATGGGCAAAATATGTTAAAGATAAGGGAGAATATGTAGGTATCGATAGTTTTGGCAAAAGCGCTCCTTACAAACAAATATATGATCACTTTGATGTTAATAGTCAAAATGTCATTCAATTAGCTAGAAAACTTTTAAAAAAATAGTTCATTAAATTCAAATGTCTGATTTAAAAATTTTTTCAAATAAACTTTCTGTAGATAATAAAAGAGTCATTGTAAGATTAGATCTTAATGTTCCCATAAAAAATTTAAAAATCGAGGACGATACTAGAATAAAGGTAATTGAGCCCTTTTTAAAAAAATTAATTAAAGATAATGCAAAAGTAATCTTGCTTTCTCATCTTGGAAGACCAAAAGGAAAAACAGTTTCTGAATTATCGATGAAACCTATATTTGATTATTTAAAAGATAAATTAGATAATAAAATTTTTTTTTATCAAGGAAAAATAGACCAGAAAGCTATCAAGGCTTCAAATAATTTAAAAGCTGGGGAAGTTTTGCTATTTGAAAATATTCGTTTTTTTAAAGAGGAAGAAGATAATGATGAAAATTTTGCAGAGAATTTAGCAAAATTGGGGGATATTTTTGTTAATGAGGCTTTTTCCTGTTCACATAGAAGGCAGGCATCAATTCATAAAATTGCTAAATTTATAGACAGCTATGGAGGACCGCTTTTAAATAAAGAAATTAGTTCAATAGATTTATTGATTAAAAATAGAAAAAAACCAGTAAGCTGCATAATTGGAGGATCAAAAGTATCTACTAAAATAAATGTATTAATAAACTTAATAAAAAGTTCAGATAATCTTATAATTGTTGGAGCAATGGCAAATAATTTTGTTAAATTTCAAAATAAAAATGTAGGAAAATCAATTGTTGAAGTTGGTATAGAAAATATTATTGAAAAAATTAATAATTTAGCAGTCAAAAGTAATTGTAAATTAATAATTCCAATTGATTGTAATACCTCAAATAATATTAAAGGTAATTCGATTTATAAATCTTTAGATGAATTAAATGATGATGATATAATTTTAGATATTGGAAAAGATACTATTGATTTGATAAATGAAACAATTGATAGCTCAAATACAGTATTTTGGAATGGCCCAGCCGGTTATTATGAAAATAAAAATTTCTCAGCAGGAACTATAGCTATAGCAAAGAAAATTAGCGAAAACACAAAAACAAAGTCTTTAATATCAATCGTTGGTGGTGGAGATACCATTGCAGCTATCCAAAACACGGGACTAGAAAATAGTTTTACTCATTTATCAACAGCCGGCGGTGCGTTCTTAGAATGTCTTGAAGGAAGAGAATTGCCTGGTATAAAAGTATTAAAAAGAAATTAAAACTTATGAGTATAGAAGATATAGCAAAACAAATGGTGGCTAAGGGAAAAGGAATACTAGCTGCTGACGAAAGCACTGGCACAATGGAAAAAAGATTAAAAAGTGTCAATGTTGAGTGCACAGAGAAAAATAGACTTCACTTCAGGGAAACATTATTTTCCTCCGCTTCAATGAAGTCTTGTATAAGTGGAGTAATTTTATTTGATGAAACCTTAAGGCAAACTTCAAATAGTGGGATTTCTATACCTGATTTAATTAAAAAAAATGGATCAATTCCAGGAATTAAAGTTGATAAAGGTGCAAAACTTTTAGCAGGATCTAATAATGAAAAAATAACTGAGGGACTTGATGGTTTAAGAGGAAGAATGGAAGAGTATTACAAATTAGGTGCTAGATTTGCAAAATGGCGAGCGGTCTACTCGATATCATCAGATCTGCCTAGTAAACAATGTATAAAGTCGAATGCTCACTCCTTAGCTAGGTACGCAGCAATAGTACAAGAAGCAAAAATGGTTCCGATAGTAGAGCCTGAAGTTTTGATGGATGGAGACCACAGTATTGAAAAATGTTATGATGTTACAAGTAGAGTTTTAGAAGAGTGCTACAAAGAACTTTCAATTCATAACGTAAATCTCAAAGGTACAGTTCTAAAACCAAATATGATAATTCCAGGTTCAAATTGTAAAGAAAAGGCTACGACAGAAGTAATAGCTAAAAAAACTCTAGAATGCCTAAAAAAAAATGTTCCAAGCGAAGTACCTGGTATTGCTTTTTTATCAGGTGGCCAAAGCGAAGTAGAGGCGACAAAAAACTTAAATGCTATTAATAAAATAAATGACACTTCATTTCATTTTACTTTTTCTTATGGCAGAGCTTTACAGCAATCTGCTTTGAAAACTTGGGCAAAATCTATGAAAGAAACAGCTAAAATTCAAAAAGTTTTCGACCACAGAGCGAAAATGAATGGCGCTTCAACAGAAGCAAAATGGAATGAGAAGCTTGAGCAAAGTTCTGCGGCCTAAAAATTGAAAAAGTTTATTTACCTAATATCACCTAATAAAATTGATAAAAATTTCTATTACAGTTTATCAAAAGTATTAAAAAGTAAAAAGATTAATTTTTTTCAGCTAAGGCTTAAAAAAATCAAAAAAAACAAAATTGTTAAAATTGCTAAAAAAGTAAAAAAAATTACTAAAAAGTTTAATGTAAAATTAATAATTAATGATAATCCAGAAATAGCAAAAGAAATTAATGCAGATGGTTGTCACTTAGGTCAACTTGATGTAAATTTTTTAAAAGCTAAAAAAATTTTAAAGAAAAAGATAATCGGAGTTACATGTCATGGATCTATAAAACTGGCATATAAAGCAATTAAAGACAAACCAAACTACATAGCTGTTGGATCATTTTACAAATCTAAATTAAAACCAAATGCAAAAAAAGCTAACACCAAGATTATTAAAAAATTAAGAAAGAAAACTAAAGTACCAATTGTTGCTATAGGTGGGATAAATGACAAAAATTATAGGATGCTGATAAATAAAGGAGCGAATTATATTGCATTATCAAGTTTTATTTGGAATAACCCGTTTTTAAAACCTGAAACAGCAATTAAAAAATTTAAATAAATGAAAATATCAGCTAACGAAATAAAACCGGGAATGATTATTGAACATAAAAATGATTATTGGACCGTTCTAAAAACCCAGCATGTTAAGCCAGGAAAAGGAGGAGCATTCAATCAAGTAGAACTTAAAAGTGTTACGAAAGGTACTAAGTTAAATGAGAGATTCAGATCTAGTGAGAATGTTGAAAAGGCTGAAGTAGATGAAAAAAAATTTAATTTTTTATATTCTGATGAAAGTAGCTGTCACTTCATGGATAATAAAAATTTTGAACAAATTTCTATTTTAAAATCAATAATTGGAGAAAAAAATAAACTTTTAAGTGAAAATCTTGAAGTTACAATTACATTTATGGAAGAAAAGCCCATTTCAGTAGATTTGCCCAATAATATTGAATGTAAGATTGATACCACAGATGCAGTTGTAAAAGGACAAACGGCCGCTTCCTCTTACAAACCTGCAAAATTAGATAATGGGATAAGCATAAATGTTCCGCCATTTATAGAATCCGGTGAAAAAATCATTTTAGACACAAGAACGTTAGAATATGTAAAGAAAGTAAATTGATGAGACTCAATTCGCCACAAATGAATATAATTTATAAAGCTTGTATAAAAGCCTCAAAATCACTCATAAGAGATTTTGGTGAAATAGAAAAGTTACAAGTCTCCTCAAAAGGCCCTGGGGACTTTGTGTCAGTCGCAGATAAAAAAACTGAAAAAATTATAATAGAAGAGTTGTTAAAAGCACACCCAGATTACGGTATCTTAAGTGAGGAGGCTGGAGTAATTAATGAAAGCAATAAAGAAAAACGTTGGATAATTGATCCAATTGATGGGACATCTAATTTTTTAAATGGTATTCCGCAATTCGCTATCTCAATTGGATATGAGGAAAAAGGTGAAATAACTTGTGGCATTATTTTCGATCCCATAAAAAATGAAATGTTTTTTGCTGAAAAAGGAGCTGGTGCTTTTTTAAATAACTCAAGAATAAGGGTGTCTAATCAAAAAAAAATTAAGGACTCGATTTTGGTTACTGGTGGTCCGAGATTTAGCAGCAAAAGAAGGAGCGAAACTTTTGATGAATATATAAAAATTTCAAATAGAGTAAATATTCCAATACGTAAATACGGAAGCGCATCTTTAGATATTGCAAATGTAGCTTGTGGAAGATTCGATGGTTTTTGGCAGTGGGAGTTAAACTACTGGGATGTTGCAGCTGGAATAATAATTCTGAAAGAAGCAGGTGGTTTTATAGAGTTTTTAAAAAATAGTAGCGAAAAATCCTCATTAAAAAAGAATGTAGTGGCAACTAATTCTAAAATACACCAAGAGCTTTTAGATAGTTTGTTAAAAAAAAATATTGAGTAAAAAGTATTTATAATATAAAACACGATTTATGAAAAAAAAGATACACCCTAAATACCATAAAATAAAAGTAGTAATGACTGATGGAAGTGAATTTGAAACTAAATCTACTTGGGGTAAAGAAAATGATGTTCTTAGACTCGACATAGACCCTAAATCACATTCTGCATGGACGGGTGGCGCTCAAAAAATTTTAGATAAAGGTAGAGTTAGCAAATATAATAAAAAATTTAGCAATTTAAGAAAGAAGAAATAGTCAAGCTATGTCTGAAACTCCATTCATGCCTAAAGCAACAGCTGTTTGGTTAGTTGAAAACACTACTTTGACCTTTAGACAAATTGCAAATTTTTGTAATTTACATGAATTAGAGGTTAAAGGTATTGCTGATGGAGATGTAGCTAAAGGGATTAAAGCTTATAATCCTATTCTAGCAGGTCAATTGTCTCGAGAGGAAATAGAAACTTGTTCTAAAAATCCTGACAAAGCTTTGAATTTGAGTAAAAGAAGTGAAGATGTTCAGGTAAAGGAAAGAAAAAAACCTAAGTACACTCCTCTTTCAAAAAGACAAGATAGACCCGATGCAATACTTTGGTTGTGCAAAAATGCTCCTGAACTTACAGATGGACAAATTTCAAAATTAGTAGGTAGTACAAAAGGAACAGTTTCTTTAATAAGAAAAAGAAGTTACTGGAATTTCTCCAGTTTAAAAGCAAGGGATCCTGTTATTCTTGCCTTATGCACTCAAGAAATTTATCAAAAAGCTCTTGATAAAGCTAAAAGAAGAGTCGAAAGAGAAAAAAAAGCTAAATTAAAAGAACAAAAAAAGTCAGAAAAACAGGTAGAGGAGAATAAAAGAGATGAGTAAAAAAGGTCCAATAGTGGGAATAATTATGGGAAGTAAATCTGATTGGAAGGGAGTTATGGAACATTGTAGCGAAATGTTAAAAGAATTTGGAGTCAAACATGATGTAAGAGTAATATCAGCTCATAGAACTCCTAAAAGGCTTGAAAAATTTATCTCTGAAGCTGAGAAAAATAATTATGAAGTTATTATTGCAGCAGCAGGAGGAGCAGCACATTTAGCAGGTGTGACTGCTGCTTTAACAACTATTCCGGTTCTTGGAGTGCCTATGCCAAGTGTTACTGATGGTATTGATAGTCTTCTTTCTACCGTTCAAATGCCAGCAGGAGTTCCTGTTGCAACTTTAGCTATTGGAAAGGCTGGAGCTAAAAACTCAGCATTATTTGCTATTGCCATCCTTGGGCGTAAATATCCTGCTATTGGCCAAAAATTAAAAAAATATAGATCAGATTTCGAAAGTAATATTCCAAAAAAACCTTATTAATTGAATCTGGACAATTAACCTTTTAGATGCTACCAACCGTCGTAAATTAAGGAGATTTTTATTAAAATAGAAGTAAAAGATAATAATGTTGAACAAGCTCTAAGAGTTTTGAAAAGAAAACTACAGAGAGAGGGCTTTTTTAAAGTAATTAAAATGAAAAGTAATTATGAAAAGCCGTCTGAAAAGAAAAAAAGAATTAAAACAGAAAATATCAAAAGAGTTAAAAAACTTCTAAAATTAAAAAATCGAATATAAATAAATTTTAATTAAGAGGTGTCTTATGCCACAAGGAAAAGTAAAGTGGTTTAGCTCAAAAAAAGGCTACGGATTTATAACCGAAGATAAAACAGATAAAGATATATTTTTACATATTTCTTCTCTAGAAAAATCAAAACTAAGAATTTTAAAAGAAAACCAAAAAATAAGATTTGAAATTAAAGAGGAAAAAGACAAATTACAGGCTATAAATTTAAAAAAGGTCTAAAATTATCGCGGGGTGGAGCAGTCTGGTAGCTCGTCAGGCTCATAACCTGAAGGTCGAAGGTTCAAATCCTTCCCCCGCAACCAACAATATTGAAGTTTAAATTTTAAATCTTGATTTTTTACTATCTATTAAGAAAGCTTTGACAGTATCTTTAGTCAATTGATCAAAAGATTTTCCAAATATTAAAACTTTTTCGATTATTTTTGGGGGCATAGTAATGATTTGACATCCTAATTGTTTGGCTTGTGTATAATTATATGGCTCTCTTGTACTTGCCCAAAGAATTTCAACTTTATTTTTTCTGCTGGTAATTTGAACTGCTTTTTTAATTATTGGAACAGGATCTTTACCGACATCTGCCATTCGACCGGAAAAGACTGAAATTATAGACTTTGTTTTATTATCGAGACATCTGTTAATTTTTTTTACCTGATTTAATGTATAGACTGCAGTTATATTAAGCTTAATTTTCTTTTTATTTAATTTCTTAATTAATTGACCTGTAAACTTTCCTTTGCTGTTAACTACAGGGATTTTTACATAAATATTTTTTCCCCAAGAATTTATTTTATGCGCCTGTTCTTCCATGTCTTTAAAATTATCTGCAAATACTTCTAAAGAAATTGGTTTTTTTTTACAAATTTTTAGAAGAAGTTTAGAATATTTTTCATAACTTTTTGCACCAGCTTTTCGCATTAAGGAAGGATTGGTCGTAAATCCATCGACAATTAATTTTTTATTAAATTCTTTTATTGTTTTACTATCTGCTATGTCACAAAAGATTTTAGTTTTCATTTTTTAAAATTCCCCGTATGCACCAACTATTTTCATTGTTATTTATAAAGTTTTTAGATCTATTAAAATTCTTTTTTTTATTGAATTGAATAATTTTCCTTCTTAATTTTAAAATAAAAGGTGGAATAATTTTACGTAATTTATCTCTAAAGGTAAGTCTATCTTTTTTCCAATATTTAAACCTATCTTTACTTTCTGACATTGCTTTAAATGCTTCATCTAAACTATATGAAGCGTAAGTCAAATCAACTAAATTTAATTCAAGGAGTTTTGATATATTATGCCAGCTTTCTTTTGTAAAAAAAATTATATGAGGAGAATCATAAGGTCGATTAATAAAACTTTTATCAAATGGACAATTTGGTACTTCAAAGAAAAAATAGCCTCCGGAAACTAATTTAGTTTTTAATTCAAATACTGGATCTAGACTTGTTAAATGCTCAATAGTATGAAGTGATATTATAAGGTCAAATTTTTTATTAATTTTTTCTAAAGAACTATAATTTTGATAGCCTCTCCTTTTTAAAATTTCTAATGAAAATTTATCATTTTCACAACAATGAAGATTAATATGCTGAAAGTTTTTTTTTATTAAATATCCAAGGTCCCCGATCCCTGCACCAAAATCAAAAATATTATTTATTTTGTTAAAATCGATGAACGTAGTTAGATAAGAAAGATAATTTAAAAATCGATCATCCTCTAAGTTTTCCTCACCCATATTGTATTCGTGATTATGTGGTCTTCCTGGGGCTCTATATATGTCACTATAAAAAGAATTTAATTTTTCTGGTTCTGGTAATGGGTTAGCAAAGTAAATTTTACAATCTTTACATTCGTATATTTTTAAATTTCCAAAAAAATCTAAATCACTCTCAACCTCAAACTTATAATTATCTATAAATTTTAAATTGTTATCTTTTTTGCAAATTATACAATTTTTAGTCATATTTAAATCATAAATAAAATAGTTTTAACAAAAGGATTTACAATATTATTCATTAAAGATATTTTTTTAATTTGAGATAGACTCGCCCATTTATAATTTAAGCCTTTTATTCTTTTGTCATTAGGGTTTTTTAGCTGAACAATTACGTTAAGATTAGATTTTTTCCAAAATCTTGCCCCCTCTTCGTTGTGTGCGGCGCAATAAATAAGTTTAGCGCCCTTTAAATTAACAACGATGTCGTAAAATTTAGGTCTTTTACCGCCGTGAGCTCTATTCATGTTGGATTGCGTAGCTTGAAAACAACTGGTAATTTTTACGTCAGCATTATCACCGGGTTCAGTTTTTCCCTCCAACAAAAATTGAACTCCTTTTTTTTTGGTCACTCTACATATGAAAGCTAATATGCCCCCATGTTTTTGAGTTAAGATCGGTTGTGTCCAGGATTTAACTTCTCTCAAAGATGCGCCAGAAATTTTAACACCTTGCACTTTAAAAAATTGACCAGATTTGTGATATAAATTTTTATTTTTATCTAGGTACCAATCCTTACATTCATCAAGATTTATCAATTTTGTTTTAATTTTACTTTTTTTTTTAAGTTTATTTCTCCAGCGCAATAATTCTTTTATATCTTTATCCTCATTGGCCTGAAGTTTTATAATTTCTTTTTTTAGTTTAATTAAATTATTGATGTTATTTTTGTATTTCATTTAAAATTATTCAAAAGTTTTATAACTTTATGAACTTTCTTTAAAGATAGTTCGGGATACATTGGTAAAGAAAAAATTTGTTTCGATAATCTCTCAGTAATAGGAAGGCTTCCTTTTTTGTAACCCAAATATTTGTATCCTTTCATTAAGTGTATTGGAAATGGATATGATATATTGCAAAAGATACCATTTTTCTTTAAATAATCCATAATTAACTTTCTTCGTTTATGTCTAACAACATAAACGTAATATGAGTGAAAACAATTCTTGTTCTGTGTTGGTAATACTAATTCTTTATTTTTTATATTTTCACTATAAATTTTAGCTATTCGTCTTCTAGAAATTACAGATTTTTCTAAATATTTAAGCTTGAGACTAATTATCCCTGCTTGAACTTCGTCCAATCTAGAATTAATGCCATGAACATTAGAATAATAAAGTTTGGACATTCCATATTTTCTTAATTGTTTCGATAGTGTAAAATATTTTTTGTTATTAGTAACAATCATGCCGCCATCTCCATAAGCTCCTAATATTTTAGTTGGATAAAATGAAAAAGCACTTAATAAACCAAAAGATCCAGATGGTTTGTTGTAATATTTTGCGCCCGTAGATTGTGCACAATCTTCAATAATTTTAATTCTATACTTTTTAGCAATCTTGTTGAGCTTTTTGTAATCTGCTGACTGGCCATATAAATTTACTGCGATAATGACTTTAGTTTTTTTTGTAATTTTTTTTTCAACTTTAGAACAGTCTATTAAATAATCTTTTTCATTGATATCAACAAAAACTGGTTTTGCGTTACAGCTAACAATTGCGCTTATAGTTGGCACAGCAGTGTTGGATGTTGTGATTACTTCGTCTCCTCTTTTAACGCCAAGGGCCATAAGACAAATTTGAAGAGCATCAGTTCCACTATTAACTCCAACCCCATATTTATTTGATGTAGTTTTAGAAAATTTTTTTTCTAAATTTTCTACCTCCCCACCCAAAATAAGGCTCCCTGACTTAAAAACTTTATCTACTGACTTTAATATTTTTTTTCTTAATACTGAATATTCCTCTTTATAAGACCAAACGAAGATATTTTTTAAATTATTTTTCAATTTTTTACCTAATTATATTCAAAAATTAAGGTTTAATATTTCTATATTGACATATTGTTCAATATTTGAACAAATACCCGATGTACACATTGTAGTCAATAGTTTTAAATAAAAATGAAGTATCTTTTGATAATTAATAACGATACAGATGGAGTGGGACAGCCGGCTGTAAATTTATGCTCAAATTTAATTAAAAAAGGTCACTCTTCTAAAATAATAGCGCTACATAAATCCTTAGAAAATCCAAATGTAATAAAAATTAAAAGATCATTTTTTTCTAGAATTTTTTTATATTTTTTAAACTTTTTAAAAAAAGATTTTAATGAATTATTTGGTTTTGGATTCTCAACAATTGAATACAAAAATATAGAAAAGCATGTTATGGAAGCAGATATAATAATTATATTTACTCTTTACAAAATTATTTCTAATAAAATTTTGAAAAAAATTTTAAATACAAATAAAATAGTTTATTTTAGGCCTCTTGATATTGAGTTGGCAGCTGGTGGTTGTCACTTTAATAAAGGCTGTCAAAAATTTAAATCGAGTTGTAATAAATGTCCTAAATTTATTTTTCCTAATTTAGTGAATTACCCAACAAAAAATTTATTTGAAAAGAAAAGAATTTTTGAGAAATATAAACCAAGGGTTTTTGTTCAAAACAATTATGTTGGAAAAATTTTTAAATCATCAAATATTTTTAAGAATCTTAAAACATACCCTGTATTCATCGGTACAAATGATAAAAGAAATAAATTTTATTCTAAAAAAAAAGCAAGAAAAATACTTAAAATAAATCAAAATGAAAAAATCATATTATTCGGTGCATTTGATCTATCGTCTGAGATAAAAGGCGGTCATCTACTTATTGAAGCTTTAAAGATTTTAAATAAAACAATTTCAAAAGATATAAAAAAAAGAATTAGGCTAATTACTATTGGGGAAAAAAATAGTTTTAATTTAAATTTAAAAAATATTCAGTGGACACACTTTGGAGTGGTTGCCTCAAACAAAAAATTGAACTTACTATATAGAGCTGCAGATGTATTAGTCTGTCCTTCTCTCTACTGTTTTGGACCGCATATTGTTACTGAAGCTCTATTGAATGACTTGCCTGTTGTAGGTTACAACCTTGGTGTTGCACAAGACACTGTTATAAATAATGTAAATGGTTATCTCGTTCCAAAATATAATAACAAAACTTTTGCGAGATCAATATACAAAACCTTATATTCAAAAAAAGAAAGGCAAACTAAATTAGTTAATAAAATTAAATCTTTTTGTAGCTCAGACTATGAAGCAAAGACAATTATAAATTATTCTCAAAAAGACCTAGATAAAAAATCTATTTGATTTTTTATTTGTTTTCTGCATTTTTCTAAAAAATTTTTATTTTTATAATTTTTTGTTATTTGACTAAACATTATTTCAAAGTGATTAGACTTTTTGAAAAATTTGTATGAGGTTTTATTTTTTAAAATGATTTTTGCAGTTATTTTTTCATCTTTTTTTTTACTAAAAAATTTATCTATATAAACAGATCCATTTTTAAAAAAAATTTCTAAATTGTTCGAATAATTTTGACCTTCTCCCCAAAAATAATATCTATTTATACCAGAGGAATTTATAAAAAAATTACCTCGCAAATCTACTTTATCTTTAATTTTCTGTGAATTAAAAAAAAATTTCTTCTTTTTAAAGAAATAATTATCAAAAGAAATTAAGTAAGAAGCGGCATCTAATAAAAAACCATTACCCTCATTTTTCTTATATCTATTATTGTTCTTATCGAGAGAGGGATATCTAAAATTCGAGATCAAATAAATAATTTTTCCATATCTTTTTTTTTTAATTAAAGTCTCAATATATTTAAACACTGGGTGATAAAAGTACATAAAAGCTTCAAAAATCAATTTATCTTTCTTTATAGATAGATTTATTATTTTATTTATATTTTTTTTGCTCGTAACGAAAGGTTTTTCACAAATTACATTAAAACCAGAGTTCAATGATTTAATTATATATTTCTCATGAGATTTATTAGGTGAAGCAATATAAACAAAATCAAACTTATTTAAAAAAAATTGTCTTTCATTAAATTTTTTTACATTTTTAAAATCTAAATTTCTTTTTCTTAAAATTCCAGATATTTTAAAAAAGTTTGATTTTCTTAAAACTGGGTAAATTTTTTTACTGAAATGTTTGCCCGGTCCAATAATCCCTATGGTTTTCATTAGTTTAAATTTTTAACAATATCCTCTGTCATTTTTTTTGCATCAGCAAATAACATTAAAGTATTATCTCTATAAAAAAGTTCATTATCAACTCCAGCATATCCAGGAGATAAGCTTCTTTTAACAAACAAAACTGATTTACATTTTTCAACATCTAAAACTGGCATTCCAAAAATAGGACTTTGTGGATCAGTTTTTGCTATAGGGTTTGTTACATCGTTAGCTCCAATTACAAAAGCAACATCAGTATTTGCAAAATCATTATTAATATCGTCCAGCTCAAATACTTCATCGTAGGAAACGTTAGCCTCAGCTAATAAAACATTCATATGTCCAGGCATTCTTCCTGCAACAGGGTGAACAGCGTAAGAGACCTTAATATCATTTTTTTTTAGCGCATCGACCATTTCTCTCAGTGCATGCTGAGCTTGGGCAACAGCCATGCCATAACCCGGGACTATAATTACAGATGAAGCATTTTTAAGAAGGAAAGCTGCATCTTCTGCATTTCCGCTCTTAACAGGTTTTTTATCTTTACTCTTCTCTTTACTAACATTCGCATCTCCACCAAAACCACCTAGTATAACGTTGAAGAAAGATCTATTCATACCTTTGCACATAATGTAAGAAAGAATAGCTCCAGAAGATCCTACTAAAGCACCTGTTATGATTAGAGCAGTATTTTCTAAAGTAAAACCTATTCCTGCAGCTGCCCAACCAGAATATGAATTTAACATAGATATTACAACAGGCATGTCTGCACCACCAATAGGAATAATCAGTAAAACACCTATTAAAAAAGATACCGCAATTAAGCTCCAGAAAAAACTCTGTGATTGAGAGGAGCATAAAAAGTAAATTAATACAATAATTGATATACCCAAAATTAAATTAAAAAAATGTTGTCCTTTAAAAATAATCGGTGAACCAGACATAATTCCACGAAGTTTTAAAAAAGCTATTATTGATCCTGAAAAAGTAATTGCTCCAACTGAAGCCCCGATTGACATTTCAATCAAGCTAGCAAGTTTTATATTTCCAGGTAATCCTAAATTAAAAGCTTGTGGGTTAAGAAAAGCAGATATGGCAACAAAAACTGCAGCAAGACCAACAAGACTATGAAAACCGGCAACTAGCTCTGGCATCGCAGTCATTGGTATTTTAAATGCAATAAAGGCACCTATAGCTCCTCCTATGACTAAAAAAAATAAAACATAATTGAAAGCATTTGAGAAGTTACCAACCGTGAAGAAGGTAACGGTGATTGCAATAATCATACCCAAAATACCAAAAAAATTACCTTGTCTAGATGTTTCTGGAGAAGATAGGCCTCTTAAAGCTAAAATAAAGAGTATTCCAGAAATTAAGTAAAATATGGCTGATAGATTAGCTGAAATCATTTTTACTTTTTTTTCTTTTTTTTGTACATTTGAAGCATTCTTTGAGTGACTAAAAATCCTCCAAATATGTTTATTGCAGCTAATATAATTGCTAAAAAGCCAAAAATATTAGAAATTTCAAAAATTTTATCAGATGAACTGGCTAAGGCAGCAATTATTGCACCAACTATTATTACTGATGATATCGCATTTGTAACGGACATTAATGGCGTGTGTAAAGATGGTGTTACACTCCACACAACATAATATCCAATAAATATTGACAAAATAAAAATACTGAACCTAAATATAAATGGATCAATTTCCATATTAATTTCTTCCTTGTATTAGCGTACTTTTAATAATTTCATCTTCCATGTTTAAAATAAATTGTTTTTTTTCTTTGCTATATAAATTTCTAACAAAACTAAATACATTTTTTGCAAATAAACTCGATGCAGTAAGTGGTAATTTATTCATAACATTGCTTATTCCAATTATTTTTACTCCATTTTTATTAACAATTTTATCTACTTCTGAATAAGCAGAGTTTCCACCCTGCGTGACTGCTAAATCAAAAATAATTGAACCTGGTTTCATTTTTTGTATCACATTCTCACTGAGAATTCTTGGAGCAGGCTTGCCTGGAATAAGCGCTGTGCAAATAATAATATCATTTTTTGAAGCAGCATTTTCTAACATTTTAGCCTGCTTTTTTTTAAAATCTTCTCCAGCTTCTTTAGCGTATCCCCCTTTGGTCTCTAAATTTTCTGATCCCTCTACCATTAAAAATTTTCCACCTAAACTTTCAACTTGTTCTTTAGCTGTTGTTCTTACATCTGTGGCAGAAACAATAGCACCTAATCTTTTTGCAGTTGCAATAGCTTGAAGGCCGGCAACTCCTGCTCCAACTATTAAAACTTTGGCTGCTGGTACAGTTCCTGCGGCAGTCATCATCATAGGTATTGCTTTTTCGTACTCATAAATTGACTCTATAACCGCTCTATAACCAGCAAGATTTGCTTGTGAAGATAGGACATCCATCGATTGTGCTCTCGTTATTCTAGGAAGTAAATCTAAAGCAAACACTTTAATTTTATTATTTAAATAATTTTTATCCTTTTCTGAGTTAATACTTGATACTATCAAATATGAATTTTCTTTCATTACATTTAGTTCTTCTTCGTTTGGGAGGTTTACCTTGCATATCAAATCTGATTTAGAAACAACTTCTTTTGAACTATTTAAAATTTCAACTCCATTCTCTAAATAATGTTGATCTTTAAATCCTAAGCTTTCTCCATATCCTTTTTCCAAAAAAACATTCAATCCCAAATTTTTAAAACTTTTAGATGTTTCAGGAGTAATGGAGATTCTTTTTTCTAAATTATTTTCTTTTGTAGATCCTACGTTCATTAGAAAATTAGCCTTGACGAGCTTTATATCTTGGATTCTTTTTATTTATAACGTAAACCTTACCTCTCCTCTTGACAAGCTTTGAGTTAAGATCTCTTTTTTTTAATGACTTAAGTGAACTAGCTATTTTCATAATTTATAAGCCTGGCAACGTCCTACTCTTCCATGTCTTAAGACAAAGTACCATTGGCGCTGAAGGACTTGACTTCCGAGTTCGGAATGGGATCGGGTATGGCCCCTTCGCAATAATCACCAGGCAAGAACTTATAATATTATTAATATTTTTTGTAAACAGCTAAAACCAAAGGTTTTTATTAGGTAATGGTGGGCACGATAAGAATTGAACTTATGACCTCTACGATGTCAACGTAGCGTTCTACCACTGAACTACATGCCCTTTTAAATAGTATTAAAGTTATGATATATCAAAAAGAAGTTATATTTTACAAATGAAATTCAATCAACTTTCTCAAAGTTCTAGGCTATTCAACATCTTATTTTGCTTGTTTCCTATTGCTTACATTATTGGAAACTTTGCAATAAATTTCATTACTTTTTTGATTATTATTATTGGCATAATTTCTTATAAAAAAGAGCTTTTAAGATTTGACGATAAAAAAATTATTTTATTTTTAGTTTCATTTTTTGTAATTTTAATAATTGCGACAGCTATTAATTATAAAATATGGGAGCATGATAGTTTAGTAAAATCTCTAATTTATTTAAGATATTTAATCTTCATTATTGTCGTAAGTCTTATTATAAAAAAAAATGATATAAATCTTAAACATTTTCTTTTTTCCTGTTTGTTATGTGCAGGATTTTTATCGCTTGATGTAATTTTTCAGTCGATTAATGGAAAAGATATATTTGGCTTAGTGGCTCCCAAAACACATAATTCAGGTTTTTTTGGTAATGAATTAGTTGCAGGAACTTATATCCAAAGATTTTTTTTGTTAGGTGTTTTTTTAATTCCTTTAATAATGGATAAAGAAAAAAAAATAAACTTTTTATTTATTCTTTTTTTAATTATTGGCTTTTCAGCAGTGATACTATCAGGAAATAGAATGCCAGCAATCATATTTTGTGCTTTTATATTTTTGGCTTTTATATTTTTTAGAGAAAAAAGATATAACTTTTTAATTACATTAATAATTTTACCTTTTATATATTTATTAATAATCAAAAATAATAAAGATATTTCTTCATCGCATTTTAGTTTTTGGGAAAATTTAAATGATATGGTCCCCTCTATTAGTAATGCATTAAAAAAGGAATATCCTGAATTAGAAAAAGGTATTACTATTACAGAAGAACTTAAAAAAAAATATCCAGAATTAGGTGAAGATATAAATTTTCGCCACGCTTTTAAAAGAGGTATTTTAGAACATCAAAAGAAATTTAATAAACAATATGAAATGACAAGTTATGGTAGTGGACATGTTACTATTTTTGTGACAGCTATAGATACTTGGTTGGATTATCCTTTTTTAGGTTCTGGTATAAAATCTTTTAGAGTCAATTGTAAAAATAAATTGAAATTACCAAATAGAGTCTGCGAGTCTCATACTCACAATTATTATTTAGGTATTCTAAACTCATCAGGAGTAATTGGATTAATTTTAATTTTAACAGCGATTTTTTTTATTTTTAAAAATCAAATAAAGATTTATAGATTAGAAACCGACAAGATTGATTATGTAGGTTATGCAGTGCTTATAAGTTTATTTCTAGAGCTTTTTCCATTTAGAAGTTCTGGAGGTTTTTTTTCAACCCAAAGTTCTACTTATATATTTCTTTTACTTGGTATGTCTTGGGGATTCTCAAAAAAAGTTAAAAATAAAAAAACTTTTTTAAAATAGTTTTTGGAAAAATTAAAGTTAATAAAAATTTCAATTTTTTAAAATTTATTGGTCTTCTAAAAATTTCTTGTAAAATTTTAATTTTTGAATTTTTTATCAAGTATTTTTTAATTTTTAATATTTGTAACTGTAAAAAAACACCTTTTAGATTGTAGTTTTTAAATAGTCTTAAATTTTTCTTTTCGTATATCCAAAGGTTGAATTCTTTAATAAAAAGATCAATTTTTGTTCGAGATATATTTTTTTCATGAATTCTGTAATATGCTAATGGCTCTTGTATTGGACCAAAAAGTCCCTTTAAACTTAGTTTAGTAAAAAAATCAAAGTCACCTATAATTTCATAATTACTTTTAAATTTAATTTTTTCAAATATGCTTTTTTTTAAAATGGTTGAAATTATAGGCATTCTATAATTGTTCAACAAATTTTGGGTTATTTTACCTGAAGGTAACGTATCTTTAGCAAATAGTTTGTAAGATTTATTACTATTGTTCAAAATAAAGACATTAGAATAAACCAAAATAAGATTTTTTTCTTTCTTTAACAAATTAATTTGTTTTTCCAATTTTGTATTTATCCAGTAATCATCTACGTCAAGAAAAGAAATAAATTTTCCTTTTGCTTTACTTATAGCCAAATTTCTTGCTTTATAAAGTTTAGAAAAGTTTTTAGACCTAAAATATTTTATTCTTTTGTCTTTAAAACTTTTTAATATTTTACTACTTTTATCTTTAGATTGATTGTCCCAAAAAATTATTTCCCAATTTTTATAAGTTTGATTAATAACTGATTGAATTGCCTCTCTTAAATACTTCTCGCCATTATAACAGTTCATAATTACACTGACTAATGGACCTAATCTATCTGGAATTTTTTTCATAAAATCTGATAGTTTTGCTTAAACCAAGCCTAAAATTTATTTTTGGTCTCCATTTTAATAATTTTTTTGCCCTTGAAATACTTGGGTATGTAATTAAATTCTCTTCTTTTCTTAAATTGATTTTGCCAAATTGAGGGTTTCCCTTTTTAGTAATTTTTCTAATCAAAAAAATTATATTTTTAATTTTGATAGGTTTTCCTGTGCCTAAATTGATAATTTTTCCATTGGATTTTTCTTTTTTGAAGGACTTTAAAATTGCTGAAATTACATCCGTTACATAAATAAAATCCCTATATTGTTGTCCGTTTGAGCAAGGAAAGGTTCTATTTTTAATACAACTATTAATGACAATAGGCACAAACCTATTTAAGTCCTGTCTAGGTCCATATACCTGATAAAGTCTAAAGATAGTAATTGGAAATTTTTTTTTTTTATGAATCTTTAAAAGATATTTAGCTGCTAAATATTTTGATTTAGAATAAACTGATAAAGGTTTGGAGGTTTTAAGCTCCTTTTGTGGAGATCTAGCTTTGCCGTACTCACCGCCACTTCCTATCTGAACAAATCTTTTAATTTTTTTTTTTAAAAAATAATTAGCTAAATTTACTGAGCCTAAATAATGAGTATTATAAGTTTTTTTTTTATTACTGTGATCCACATATCCACCTAGATTCACTACGTATTCAAAATTTCTTTTAGATATTTTTTTGAAAAAATTTTTTTTTGATATATTGCTTATCAAATATTTTACTCTAGAAAGTTTTCTTATTTTCCTTGGTTTTCTGGCCGAAATACTGGTTACTGACCAACCAAGCTCAATACACTTTTTAGCTAAAAAGAAACCAATAAAGCCTGTACCACCAACAATTAAAATATTTGGTTTTTTATTCAAATTTTAAATTTTCCTTTTTTAAAAATTTCTTCAAGATTGTCCTTATCTCTTTTGGTGTCCATGCAATACCAAAATCCATTATGTTTAAGAGCTGATAGTTGCCTTTTTTTACAAGCTTTTTCTAATGGTTCTCGTTCAAGAAAAGTTTTGTCACTTTTAATATAATTAAGAAATTTAGGTTCCATTACAAAAAAACCACCATTTATCCAACCTTCGTCTAGTTTTGATTTCTCCTTAAAAGAAGTAATAGTATTGCCGTTAAGCTTAATTGCTCCAAACCTTGCTGGAGGTCGAACTGCGGTAAGGGTCACCAATTTTCTACTTTTTTTATGAAATTTAACCAATTTTTTAATATTTATATCACTAAGACCGTCGCCATAAGTCATCAAGAAGGTTTCATGTTTAAGATATTTTTTAAGCCTCTTTAACCTTCCTCCTGTCATTGTTTTTTTGCCGGTTTCAATTAAATTTATGTTCCAATCAAAGAAACTTTTTTTAAAATACTTTTTTATAATTTTTCCTTTATAGCCAAGAGCAATATAAAAATTTTTAAAACCATATTTAGCGTATGAACTCATTATGTGAAAAATGATTGGCTTACCCGCAATTTTAACCATTGGTTTTGGAATGTCTTTAGTATATTCAGAAAGTCTTGTACCAAAACCACCAGCTAAAATAACTACTTTCATTTTTTTTAATTCAAATTTTTTCTTCATATTTAATTTTTAATTTTATCACTTAAATTTAAAATTTTACTACAGTCCTTTATAGTATTAGACCTGTGAGAGACAATTATACATGTTTTTTCTTTAAGAAAATTAGATAAGTTTGATAGTATTTTATTTTCAGTAGTTTGATCTAAGGCACTTGTAAATTCATCCATAACTAAAATTGAATGATTGTGATAAATTGCTCTTGCTATTGCTATTCTCTGTTTCTCTCCTCCAGAAAATTTTAGACCATCAGCTCCAACTCTAGTTTTTAGGCCATTAGGTAGCTCTTTAATTTTTTCTGTTAAACTTGATAAATGAATAGCTTTTTCCATTTTCTCATAATCAACCTTATCTTTAAAAAAGTCGAACGTAATATTTTTTTCAATGGTCGAGTCTAAAAGATAAGTTTTTTGTGGAACATAACCTATTCTTTTTCTCCATTGGTCAATATTTGTATAAATGCTCTCGCCCTCGAACAAAATATCACCTTCTCTAGGAGTAAATAATCCCAAAATTAAATTGGCCAAAGTACTTTTTCCAGAACCAGTTTCGCCTATAATTGCAATCTTTGAGCCTTTTTCAATATCTAAATTAATATTTTTGAATAAATATTTATCTTGTGAGTGATACTTAAATGATAAATTATTAAGTCGTAAATATCTTTCTTTTTTTGAATTTTCTTTTTTTATAAAAATTTTTTTACTCGACTCATCAATTTCAAAATTTTTCATTTCATTTATTTCTCGTGAAATTAAATCGATTGAAACGCTATAAATCTTTAAATATGATAAACCACTCACAATGCCATTGAATGCTGGTATAAACCTCACTGTTGCAACAGTTAAGAGAGCTAAGGTAGGAAAATGTTTAGTATAATCATCACTTATATTGAAAAATATTAAAGAGACCAAAATTATTAAAGAAAGAGCAAAAATTTCTAAAATTGCCCTAGGTAATTTGTTGATTATATAAAAATAATAAAGATTTTTTTCAAACTCAGTATTATTTTTGTTATAAAATTCTATTATTTGATTTTCTTTTGAGTAAACCTTTACTTCTTTTATTATGCCAAAAACTTCACTGATTGTTTGAAACATGCTCTTTCTAATAGACTGATTTCTTTTAGCTGCTTTTTTTAAAAAAGGTTTAATTATTTTAAGATAAATAGATGAAACTAATATCAAAAGTAAGAAAATTGTAAGGGCTAAAACCCAGTTAACAATTAATAATAGGACAAATATTACAGTCAGGGCTATTAATTCCCTTGTCAAAGAAAGTGTATGTTGAATGTATCCCGAGGCATTTTGTACATCATCTGACACTATTCTTGTTAGTTTAGATGGATTATTTTTTAGATGATAATGATACGGTAGTTTAGTGTAATAATTAAATAATTTGTTTGATATATAAATCTTAAAATTTTTCAAAAATTTTGACTCGTAAATAGTAATTAAAACCAAATATATATTTTTAGTTAAAAAAATTAAAATTACTAAAAGTGCTGTAAAGATTTGGAACTGAGAACTGCTGTATTTACCTATCAAGCTTAAATTTAAAACATTTTCTATTTTGTTGATTAAAAAATCTGGACTAGCTAAAATACCTACGAATATTGGTATTGAAGCTAAACTGGCAAATTCAAAGAAAAAGTAAATAGAAATTAAAATAAACATTATTTTCAACTGAAATTTCTTGTTTTTATCTAAGAGTGAAAAAATAATTTTATTCATAATCTTGCCTCTCTATTTAAAACTTTCTTCAAGTAATCTAAACTATGAGCTTGAGGTGAAATATTAATTTTAGAATTAAATTTTTTAATACAATTTTGAGTATTTGTATCCATCCACCATCTATTTACGTCTAACCAGTTTTTTTCAATATGTTTAACTAAATCATCACTGTTCTCAAAAAGTATTTTAGCTTTAATAAGAAGTTTATAAACATCCACAAATCTTGGATTGATAAAACCAAAAGTATTATCCCAATAACAAACTGTTGGGATATTCAATGCTAAATTTTCTAAAATTCCTGTGCAATCATAAGTAAAAAAACTTAATCTAGATTTTTTTAACAATGATCTCATTGATTTATTACCATCATCTATATTTATGTTTAATTTTTTTATTTGATCATGATACACCGGCTCAGACTCATAACGATCTGTAGCAAAAAGTCTGGCCAAAGTTTCATTTTTTATTTTTTCGTTAAGTTTACTTAAAATTTTAATACCTGACTCATAACTTCTTTTTTCGTGCACAGGCACATCGAATATTGGTTGCCCAGAAATAGCAAAGGGAGGAAATACTGCAAGGAATTTACCATTATTATTAAAAAGTTTACTTTTCCCTATTATTTTAAAATTACAAGTTGAGATTATATTTTCATTTTCTTTAATTCCCCAAGATAAAAATTTGTCTCCTATGGTCATTTCAGGCGCGTAATTATTATGAGCGTGAGTAAAATAACAATTACCATGTTGACCTATAAAATATGGGACTCCTTCTTGTGTCCTTTTAGCTGTATAGAATTTAAATATATCGTCGTAAAGAAAAGCCTCTGAAGTAAAAATAATTTTAGGTTTTTTAGGAAAAAAAGATTTTTCGGATAGTTTAGAAATATCTGCAAAAGATTCTAAAACAAAATTAGGTAGTGACATTGGTAAAATCATTCTTAGAAACTCTTCAAATTTATTTTTGGTGTTTAGTTTTTTGAGATTTATTTTTTTTCTCAGATTTTTATCAAATGGCCTAAAAGGAATTTCTTTTTCATCACCTAAAAATTGAGGTAGTTGACCCAATTTTATTTCAAGTTTCTTTTCAGAAAGAAAAGATAAATTTGTTTTATAAATACAAGCATAATTATTTTTTTTCAAATAATTATTAACTTTACCGATTATATTTAAAATTTTGAACGTTATTCCTCTTTTAGGTGTATAAGTTTTTCTTTGATTAAATAAAAAATTTTCATTATTTTTAATAAATATAATTTTTTTTTCTAAATCTAAAAAATTTATAATTTTAGAGTTTAAAGCACAATTCCAGTCTTCATTAACTATTGCAAATTCAAGACTTGGACAATTAAACGTATATAGGTCGTATTCTTCAGGATAAAATGTGAATATTTCCTCTATTTCATAGTTCTTTAATATTTTATCTATAATTGAAAAATTTTCAAAAATTTTATGGATAAAAGTCCTCATCCATGAGCCTAGGATAATATTCCAACTTCTTAGAGGATAATTTATATTATGAAGAGTATTAAGATCTTTTGATAAATCTAAAATTAAAGAGTTATAAATTTTTTGACAAAATTCATGGCCTTTAATTTTATCTTCAATATTTGGAAAATATTCGTCATATAAAATATTTGAGTTATTAAAAGATCTACTACTTCCTAAATAAATAGATGGATAAGAAAAGTTTTTCTTAGAAAAATTTTTTGAGAGTGTTAGTGTTTTTTTCATTATCAAATATCAAGTAAATTTTTCTTTAAATATTTCTAAAAAATTAAAAGCAATTAATATTCTCCAACTTAAAATACTATTACTCCTTTTTTTTTTTAAAAATAATGTTAATTGCTTTTTGTCAAAAATTTTTAAATCAAAAAAAATATTATCTTTTTTATTTAGCTTTTTTAATAAATCATGAACTATAAATTCATTAATCCATTCTGTTTGAGGGGTTTGTATTGGTCTTTTTTTAAGTTTTAAGATTTTAGTGTCAAAAATTTCTCTTAAGATAAATTTGCCATTATTTTTATTAATTAAGTAGTCGTCTGGAAGGCTATATGAAAAATTAACAAGTTCTTTGTTTAAATACGGAAATCTGACCTCAATTGAACTTTTCATAGCAAGATGATCGCCTTGCATTAAGCTTCTTCTTAGTTTTGAGCCAGATAAATCATTATACATTGCGTTTTTTAAATTTGATTTAAATTTTTTTTCAATTTTTTTATTTAAAATAAGTTTTCTAAAATTTTTATTGTAAATTTTTTTGTTAAATATTGCTTGTAATCCTTGAGTTGGGTTTGTGTTAAATCTTAATTTTGAATTATAGAAAGAGTTGATATGATGATTATAGCCGCCAAAAATTTCATCTGAGCCGTTACCATCTATTAATACTCTTACACCCTTATTTTGTAATACCTCATAAGCTTTGTAAGCACTTAGGCAATTTAAACCTCCAACTGGTTCGCTTAAACTTAAGATGCTTTTTTTCAAGTACTCGTAAAAATTATTTTTTTTAAAAATTGATTTAATAAGTTTAAGTTTTGAATTTTTCACAAGGTTTTTTGCAAATTTAAACTCGTCGTGTTTATCATTGCAGGTATAATGTAATGAATATTTTAAATTGTCTTCGATAGACGATTGTTCTAAAATTTTAACTAAAACAGATGAATCAAGGCCGCCACTTGCTGCCACTGCAATGTCTCTATCACTTCTTCTACAAAGATCTATAGATTTTTTAATAAGCCTTTTTGTCTCAACTTTTGCCTCATTAAAAGATATTTTTAGATTTCTAGAATGATTTATTGAATACCATTTTCTCCTAATAAAGTTATTTTTTTTTAATTTAATATAATGGCCAGGTAAAAGACTTTTTATGCTCGAGAAAAAAGTTTTACTAGAATCTTGATATAACCCATGGTGTAGATAATTTGCTAAAGAGGAATAATTTAATTTCCCTTGCAAATTATTTTCTAAAAAAACACTTTTTTCTGAGGAGATAAAGAAATTATTTTCATTAATTTTATAAAATAATGGTTTTATTCCAAAAGGGTCTCTTACTAAAAATAATTCTTGGCTAACCAAATTATAAATACAAAAACTATACATGCCTTCAAGCAACTTTAAACAGTCAATACCTTTGAAATAAAATAATTTAATCAGAACTTCTGTGTCTGATGTAGTGCTGAAGGTAATTCCTTTTTTTTCTAAATACTTTCTTAATTCTAAGTAATTGTAAATTTCACCATTGAAGGCGAGAATATAGTTTTTAAATTTCATTGGCTGGTTTGATCTTTTTTTAACATCCAAAATAGATAGTCTATTAAAGATAATTTTTAAGTCTTTGTTATTAATAAAACCAATATCATCTGGCCCTCTATGGCTAAGCAAATGCATATTTTTTTTTAAATTTATATTCTCGTTAGTAACAATAAATCCACACATATATTTATTTTAATTTCATTATAAAAATTCAACATTCAGGTAATTATTTTTGCATACAAATCTAGTATCAAAAATATTTTTTGAATTCTTAGAAAGTATTGTCCAATTAATGTAAGAATGATCGGTTAAAACAATAACTAAGTCAAAAGAGGAAATGTTTTTTTTCGTCAAATTAATTGAGTTAAAAATTTTGATTTTATTATTTTTTTTAATTTTTATATTTTTTACAAAATCATCATGAAATTCAATTTTTTTTACTTTAGATAGAAGCTTTTGAAAAATTTTTAATGATGGAGACTCTCGATAATCTGAAACATTTTTTTTATAAGATAAACCAATTACAAGGATTTTACTTTTGTTAAAAACCTTTTTTTTTTTTTTAAGCAGATTTCCTGCTCTTTTAATTATATAATTTGGCATCTCTTGGTTTAGCTTATTTGATAGATCAATATATCTAGAAAAAAAATTCTTTGATCTTGCTTTCCAACTTAAATAATTCGGATCTAAAGGTATGCAGTGCCCACCGGTTCCAGGGCCAGGATAAAAACTCATAAAACCAAATGGTTTGGTGCTTGAGGCTTTAATTGCGTTCCAAATATTTATCTCTAATTTTTTACACATCATTGCCATTTCATTCATTAAGCCAATATTTATTTGTCTAAATACGTTTTCAATTAATTTAGAAAGTTCAGCTTCTTCGAATTTATGCAGAATATAAGTTTTTTTAAAAATTTTTTTATAGATATCATCTGTAAGTTTTAAACTTTTTTTACATTCTGAACCTATAACTTTAGGAATATCTGTAATTTTGAATTTTTTGTTAGCTGGATCAATTCTTTCAGGAGAGTATGATACAAAAAAATCTTTCTTAAACTTAAATTCTTTTTTTTTTTCAATTTCATTTATTATCATTTCTTTTGTACAACCAGGATAACATGTGCTTTCAAAAATAATTAAATCCCCCTTTTCAATCACAGAGATTATAGTTTTAATTGCTGATTTTATAAAACTTGTGTCTGGCTCTAAAAATTTGTTAAGAGGTGTTGGAACGCAAACAATGTAAACATTACATTTTTTAATTTCATTTGAAGAAGAAAAAACTTTTTTTTTTACATTGATATATTTTTTTTTTAAATATGAAATTTTTAAATTATCATTATCAAAACCAACTACATTAAAACTTTTTTTTTTTAATTCTAAAAAAAGTGGTAAACCTACATAACCTAAGCCAATTATACATATATTTTTTTTTTTCATAAATTTAGAATGCTTATGATGTCAGCATTCTCTCTTAATGCCTTTAAATCTTCTAAGTTCATACTACAAACATGAGCTTTTTCTGTTTCACAATTAATTGCTTTGTTAAGTGTAAAATGTTTTTCAATTATCCTTGCACCTCTTGCAATAGCGAATAAACATGTTCCTATGCCAACAGTGTGATCGCTATAACCAGTAAAAAAACTTTTTTTAAAATCAGGCATTTTAATCTCTGAAAGATTGGTTGGATATTTTGAAATACAATATAGATAAGATATATTTTTACTTTTGAATGGAATACCTTTTCTTTTAAAATTATACATACCTAAAGAAGCTATTACCGGTTTGTTTGTGGAAATAATTTTTTTACAAAGTTTTTTATTTTTTATTGATATACTAGCAATTTTATAAAGTTTTAATTTTAAGTCTTCACACCATTGTATTCTTTCCTCATCAAATACTGAGGCTATTGTTTCAATTCCTATTTTTCTTGAATAATTAACAATTTCTTTTAATTCCTCTTTAGTAAGCTCGACGTACTTTCTGTCGTTATTATTAAATAGTTTTTTACTACTATATAATTGAACTTTTACAAAATTAGCTCCTCCAATCTTAGACTGAAGTACCATTCTTTTAAGTTCATCCATAGATCCATGATGTTGTGGATGAATTTCAGATATGATGGTTACCTTATTTTTTTCTATTCTGTTATGCATAAATTAATTTTTTTAAATCTTTTTTAGTATGAATATCTGCGGTATTTGTAACCACAACTCCTACATGACTGCTTAAATTTCTCTCAAAATTATAAGGATATTTTAATACTCTAATTGCTCCATTTTGATTATGTTTCGAGTCAATTGAAATTACTTCGTTATTATTGTTTAAAATTAAGTGCTCTATACATCTATCAATATCATTTTTTGTTATGTTAGGGGAATTAGCTTGAATACTTACAATTAGTGAGGGTCTACTTTTTTTTGAAATTACTTTTACAGCATGATTAATAGCTTCCATTTTTATTGTCTTGTCATCTGAAAGTTGTTTAGGCCTTTTTATGACATTTACTTTATTTTTTTTGGCAAAAGATAAAATTTTATTGGAGTTTGATGTTACGTAAATTTTATTTATATAAGATGATTTTTTTGCTTCAAACAATGACCAATAAATCATTGGTTTTCGCCAAACATTATACATGTTTTTATTTTTTAATCTCTTGGATCCTGATCTTGCAGGAATTATAGCAATAATATTCCTAGTTAATTTTTTTATTTTTTTTGTTAATGAAATATTTCTACTAAATTTAAGATCGTAAATTTTTTTATTATATTTCTTTTTATAATCCTTAAGTTTAGTTTTATTTTTTTTATGAAGTTGGTATCTATAAAGTGGAAAATTCAAATTATGAATATTATAATTTTTTCCAAGTCGAACTCTTAACTCTTCCTCTTCTCTATGTCTAAAATTAGGGTTATAAAGTCCATATTTTATTAATTTTTTTCTATCATACATAATCCCACAAGAAATAGGATTGTCTTTGCTAGACATAATATTAGTTTTATTTTCATTTTCTCCAACAAGAAAATAATCACATGAAACTCCAAGAATTCCATCATGGTCATTCATATATGAAGATAATACACTAAGAAATTGATTATTTACGTAATCGTCAGAGTCAACTCTTACTATGTATTTTGCTTTAGATTTTTTTATAGCTAAATTGGCAGATTTTGCTACTCCTAAATTTTTTTTATTTATTAACAATTTCAAATTTTTTGAAAATTTTTGATATCCTTTTATAATATTAATCGAATCGTCTTTTGATTTATCATCAACAATAATAATTTCGTATGAATTTTCATTTAAAGATTGGCTTAAACAACTCCTTAAGCACCTATGAAGAAATCTTCCGTAATTATGGTTAGTTATTATTATTGAAACTATCATTTTATAATTATCACTTTTTCAGCTCTTTTTTAAGTTCATCATACTCTTTCATTTTTCTTTTCATAAAGTTAATTGTTAATTTAGTTTTTTCTGAAATGCCTTTGGGAGTAAGCACATAAAAATAATTAAGCTTATTGGGATTTCTTTGAAAATTATTAATTTTTATCAAACCTTTGGCCTTTAGCGCCTTAAGGCAATAGTTTAATTTACCCAAACTAAAACCCAACCCTTCAGCCAGCTCTCTCTGTGTAGAGTTTGGTTTTTTTTGAATTTTTCTTAATATTTCAAAATGGTCTTGATCTTCTTTCATAGTTCAATAATTGAACATAATATTACCGTTCATTTATTGAACAGTAAAGGAATCTTTAACATTTTTATGAATTTATTAGGTTTTTTAACTCCTTTTTTACAATTTCACTGGTGTTAAAATTGGAAATAAGCGTTTTTCTGTTTACGTATTTTTGGTACTTTTTATCAGAAAAACTTAATAACTTTAAGGTATTTTTTTCAAATTCATCATATGTTTTGCATTTAATAAAAAATTTACCTCTAACAGGAAAATTATAAATTTCATTACCAGTTATGTTGCAAGCCAAAGTTTTACCACCTATTGCAATGTTTTCTCTTAATAATGTTGACATTGTTCCGACAACAGCTCTACTCTGTCTCATTATTCGATAGGTCCCAAATTTTTCTTTTTTATTCTTAAACTTAGATCTTTTTTTTATATATTTATATTCATTTATAGTTAAAAACTTTTTATATAAATTTTGCTCTTCATCATAACCCTCATTCCCGATAGGTCTTTTAAAAACTAAAATAAATTTTTTATTAAATTTAATTGAAAATTTAATACAGTATTTTGCAAGAAGTGCAAATTTACTTTTTAATTTTTCTGAATTGAGATTTTTATCCCATGCGCCAACCTCTGAAAGTAAACATATATCATATTTTTTCTTTAATTTATTTTTTTTAATTTCCTTTTCTGATTTAAGAAAATTCTCTAATCTTAAACAACCTACCTTTATAAATTTTTTAACTTTAATATTATTCTTTTTATAATCTTTTATCTCTGAATTTCCAAAACACATGAAATATGGAATAAAAAAATTCTTATTCAAATTTTTTTCCGTTAGTTTTTTTTCTAAAATAAATTTATTTTCTAAAACTTCATACCTAGCACCATTTTGTAGGGCGACAAATTTAATCTTTTTATGTAAAATTCTTGCTATTTCAGAAAATTTATAACTATTGTCTATAAATGTAAAAACTACTTTAGGATTTACTATTCTTATTAATGTCTCAATATATGAATTAAATAAATTTCCTTTATAATTTTTTAGCATTCCAAATATAATTTTTGGCGTAAGATAAATTTTGTTAAAATTACTAAGTCTGTTTTGTATAATAAAATAATTAAACTTTTTTATGATGTTTTCTAATTCATGGAATGAAGTGTCATCAAATACAATTAGTTCTATGTTTTGAGGTAAACTAAAAATATATTTTGATTTAAAAAAAATACTCAATTTTTTTAAAAATCTTTTCATGTAAATAAAAATTATAGTTACTCAAATCCAAAGATTTTGATTTTGGATATTTAAGTAATTCTTTGTCAAAGATCTCATATTTAAACCCTTTTTATTTAAAAAATTAATTGCATTATTAGTTTCTTCCATTACAATTTTGTCTTTTTTTGATTGAGGACTCCCGTCAAAAAAAGCAAAATCTAATTTTTTAAGACCGTTGCTTAATACTGCTAAGCCAGTTAACAAAACTGGGTTAATAGCCACTGAGTTTGACTTAAGCATTCTAAAATTTAATTTTATATTGCCTGGAATAAATTCCTTCTCCGCTATAATTCCATAAAGTTTTAATTTTCTTAAAAGTTTTAAATTAATTTTTTTAAATTCACTTCCGCTCGCAATTAAAATAATGGGATTTTTAACTTTTTTATTCAGGCTTATTAAATTGAATAAGGCTCTACTCCCACTTAAAATTATAAATATATTTTTATCGATTTTATCAAAAAAGTATTCACCATAATTTTTAAAACTTGGTCCTCCCCCTATTAAAATTGGAGTGCTTTTACTTTTTTTAAATCTCGAAAAAGTTTTTAAATTTTCGAATTTAACTTTTTTTACTTGTGAGGATTTCGCAATTACATTTACAGCTGTCCCAGGATCTAATCGTCTTTTTTGAATCAAGTCCATAATAAGACTTTGGGAAAAACCATTTCGCGCAGCAAAAGCATAAGGAAATGAGCTTCCCCATTTAAGATTGTTTTTCATCTCTTCTAAGTCATCTAGTAAATCTGTTAATTCAAAGCCATCAATTTTTTTTCTAGTTAAATTGTCAATTGCTAAAAGTAATTCAGTCTCTGCATTTCCGGCACCTCTCCCCATTCCTCTAAAAGTAGTATCGATGACATCACAATTATAATTTTTAGCTATAATTGAATTTGCTAAAGCTAAACCGCAATTATTATGAAAATGACAACCTATTTTAAACTGAGAATTTTTGTGTTTATAAACCTCTTCAAAAAGTTCATAAGTTTCTTTTGGAGTTAAAGCGCCATAGCTATCAACAAAGGCAATGGTATCAACTTTGTTTTTAAGTTTTGATAAAATATTTACTATAAAGTTTTTTTTATTATACCATTTGCTTGCATACATAAGATTTACATTAAACGACAGGCCTTTAATCTTTTTTTTTACTGGTAAAATTATTTTTAAAAATTTAACAACGTCTTTTGGGTTTATGGCAAATCTAACCCCATCGAGATATTTTTGTTTATTTGCTAAAAGTTTATATAAATCGTTGCTATTAGAAATTTCTTTGAAATTGATCATTGCAAAAACTTTTTGATTATTTCTCAACTTAGATTTTGTTTTGCTTAATAATGTTTTATCTAAATGAAAAAAAGGACCATTTTGATCCCTTTTATTTGATATATATCCTAATTCGACTATCGAAATCGGTAACTTTGATACAGCATTAAGATACTTGTTAAGCACCTCATTAGAAAAATTCCAATCGGTATAGTACCCGCCATCTCTAAAAGTACAATCTAATATTTGCATATTGACATATTGTTCAATATTTGAACAAATACAGAAAGAACAGACTATAGTCAAGAAAAATGATAAATGAGTATAATAAATCAGATCTTTTTAGAACATTTTAAAAGTTGGATATTAAAAAAGGTGACTCAATTTTTTTAAGCACAAGTTTAGGTATGCTTGGAAGACCAAAAAATACAAAAAAAATATTCAACTAAATTATAAGGAAAAACGAAAAAAGATAAAATAGTTAGAAATATACTTCAGTAAAATGTATAAGAAGATAATGAGAAATATAAGTGTTTTTTTACCTGCAAAAAAAAGAAGCACAAGAGTACCCAATAAAAATAGTAGAAATTTTGCAAATATTAAATTTGGTTTGTTGAAAATTAAGTTAACACAACTTTCAAAAGTAAAGTTAATTAAAAAAATTGTTCTATCTACAAATGATCAAAAAATTATCTCATTTGTAAGAAGGATGAAATTTAAAAAAGTTTTAATTCATAAAAGAAAAAATAAAAACTTATCTACGGACAAAGGAAGCGTTCAAAATTTAATCGAGCATGTTATTGATATTATGCCGGAGGATCACATTTTGTGGACACATATTACATCTCCTTTTATTGGTAGCAAAGACTACAAAAAAATTATAAATAAATATTTTAGTGTCCTTAAAAAGAAAAAAAATGACTCTTTAATGACAGTAACTAAATTTCAAGAATACTTATGGGATAAAAAAAAACCTTTGAATTATAAAAAAAAGATAGATAACAAATGGCCAAAAACTCAATCTTTAAAAACTCTAAATGTTGTTAATAGTGGAGTTTTTTTATCATCTAAAAAAAACTACAGAAAATTTAGAGACAGAGTAGGAATAAAACCTTATATTTACCCGCTTGATAAAAAAACAGGTTTTGACATTGACCATATGGATGATTTTCGTCTTGCTGAGATAATGTTCAAACAAAAAAAATAAGCTTTATATCAAATATTTTTGATTCTTTTCTTGTATACAAAAAAACTTTTGTTTGATTTTATTTCTTTTTCGATCAAATCCCCTGCTATTTTGAGATCAACTATTGAAAAATTAATTCCATCTATTAAATATTTGAAATAAGCATTATTATCTAAAAGAACTTTATCCATCCTAGGATCAATTCTACAATAGTGACTTTTTTCTAAGTCAATGACATTCATAATAAATGACTCAGTTTTTTCTTTACCTCGTTCGTCAATGTATTGTGATGTAAAAGTTTTAAAATACCTATATTTTGTCCCAAGTTTTTCTTCCGGATGATGCATAAAGGTAAAGCCTTTTTTATAATCTATTCCGATAAATAATTGTTTAGCCTTATTTTTATAAAAATATGAAAAAGGTGAGTCAGAACCCCAGCCACTTTTATTTTTTAGACTAAATAAATATTCTTTATCTTTTCCCCAAACTAAAAATGAATAAATGGGATGTTTTGTTCTTTTAAAGTCTTCTCTTTTAAATGCAATTTTAGGTAAAGATCCAATTTGTGGTGGAGTTTCAAGATAGTTAAATTTTTTTCCTTTACAAAAATCCCAATTAAAACAAGGAATTAATATTGTACCCTCAGGACCTACTTTTTCAATAATTGCATCTATTAGATCGTTACCATTGAATAATTTGTTTACTTTTTTGAAATTAATTAAGAGATCAGTCATATCAGAAGTTACATAAACTATATCTTTTTTTTTTAAATCAGATATTTTTGAAAAAATATCTCTGAAATATTCATTATTTCTAACTAATTTCTCCATGGATTAAATTATTATTAAAATTAAATCTCTAATTTGTATTTTTCTTTAAGAATTTGTTTACCTTTTTTAAAAGAACTTAAATCAATAACATCATCAGTTTCCATTGTTATTTTAAATTGCTCTTCAAGAGCTGCAATTAGTGTCATGTGTCCAATAGAGTCCCATTCAGTTATTGTGTTATATTCTAAACTATCTAATTTTGATTCATCAATATTAAATGTATCAATAAATATTTTTTTGTATTTTTCTAGATTGGTCATTTGTTGAATTCTTCAAAAATATCTTCTACTATTTTTTCAGATGTTAGTCTATTTTTTTCTAACAAAAATTTATAACTTCCTCCTTTAGAATATCTATCTTGAACTCCAATAAATAATTGTTTTGGACTCTTTGATAAAAGAGCTTTGCATTCCGCTATTGCACTTCCTAAGCCACCAACAATATTGTGTTCTTCTATTGATACAATTAATTTTGAGTCACATGCTTTAAGTATTGCTGCTTTATCTATTGGCTTAATTGTATGCATATTAACCACCTTAGTTGAAATATTTTTTGACTCTAAAATTTTTGCGGCTTCTAAACTTTTATAAACCATCGAACCAGATGAAAAGATTGATATATCTTTGCCTTCTTTTAATGTAATCGACTTTCCAATTTCAAAATTATAATCTTTTTTATAAACTATTGGATTATTTGCTGATCCTGTAAGCCTAATGTAAGTTGGTTTATTAAACTTAACTGCTGCTTGAAGAGCTTTAACTGTTTCTAAAGAGTCTGCTGGAGAAATTATTGTAATTTCAGGTATTGATCTAAGAACTCCTATGTCTTCTATGCAGCAATGAGTATATCCTAATGTACCTAATGCTAAACCGCTAGCAATACCTACCATACATATTTTTTGACCCATGTATCCAAGGTTTACTTTTATCTGCTCACAACATCTCATAGTTTGAAATGGAGCAAAAGTTGTTGTAATCACATTAAAATTTTCACTGGCAAGACCTGCGGCTACTCCAATCATATTTTGTTCGGCAATTCCTAGATCTAAATATTTTTCTGGATAAGTTTTTCTATATCTATCAAGGCCTGCTGACGTAGATACATCGCAAGTAAGAACCATTAAATTATCTATTTCTTTAGCTAATTCTAGAGCAACTATACCTAAAGTTGCTCTAGGACCTATTGTTGACCAAGTTTTTATATTTTTTTCATCTATATTCATTAATTATAATTTTTTTTTAATTCGTTAAGAGCCTTTTCATAAAAAGATTTTGTTAATACTGAGTGATGCCAAGCATTATTATTTTCTGAAAAAGAAAAACCCTTACCTTTAACAGTGTTAGCAATTATAGCTTTTGGTTTATTTATTTTTTGACTTTCAAGAAAAAAATTATGTAACTCTTGAATATTATGTCCATCAACCTCTTTGCAATGCCAACCAAAACTCGTCCATTTATCTTTTAAACTATCAACATCCATTATTTCTTTGTTTGAACCAGTTTGTTGAAAATTGTTTTTGTCAATTATTGCATAAAGATTATTAAGTTTAAAATTTGGAGCAGCCATAGCAGCCTCCCACACAGAACCTTCATTACATTCACCGTCACCAATAATCACGTAAATATTGAAATCTTTTTTTTTCTTTTTTGAAGATATTGCCACACCAATTCCTAATGAAAGACCCATACCAAGAGATCCATTGGAAAAATCTATTCCTAATTTTCTATTAATGACAGGATGCCCTAATAAGTTTGTATCATCTTTTTCAAAAGTTTTTAATTCGTCTTTAGAGATATAACCTATCTCGCAGAGCGCAGCATAATATGCTAAGCATGCATGTCCTTTGCTTAAAATAAATCTATCTCTATCTTCCCAGTTTGGGTTGTTTTTATCAATTCTCAAGTGGTGAGCAAACAGTGTTGAGACGATTTCAGTGATTGATAAAGCTCCACCAAAATGTGCGCTACTTGCACCAGCTGAAACAGCCATTTCAAGAATATTTTTTCTTACATTTAAAGAAAAGTTTTTAATTTTTTTAATTTCAGCTGACTCGGTCATTATCTCACATACCTCCATCAACTCTTATTACTTGACCAGTAACGTAACTCGCATGATCTGAGGATATTAAAAGAACAGCATTTGCAATTTCTTCTGGATCAGCAACTCTTTTAAGTGAAACTCTAGATAAAACATCCTCAATTACTTTTTGCGGGGTATTTTTTTTCATCATATCAGTGTCTGTGAGCCCAGGCGCAATGACGTTAACTCTAATATTTCTTGAACCTAGTTCTCTTGATAAAACTTTAGTTTGTGCAATCAAAGCATTTTTTGATGCGGAATATGCACTTCTACCCTCATTACCATCTAAAGCAGAACTTGAAGAAATATTTACGATACTTCCTTTTTTATTTTTAACCATAGATTTTAAGATATATTGAGTAAAGTTTGATTGACCAAAAAAATTAGTTTCAAAAACTTCCTTTAGTTTTTTTATAGATGTCATTTGAAAAATAGCCGTATGTATTGTTGCGGCATTATTAATTAAAATATCTATTTGTTTATTTTCTGAAAGTATTTTGTTCGCAGCCTCTTTAATTTGGCTGTCATCATCAAGGTTTAATTGTATTGGAATAATTTTATTTTTATTTTTTTTTTCTAAACTTGCTACAACGGACAAAAATTCATCATCAATTTTTCTCACACAAGCGAAAATATCTGCACCATTCATTGAAAAAACTTCAAGAATTTTTTTCCCTATACCTCTATTACAGCCAGTGACAACTGCTGTTTTATTTTTAATCAACATTATTTAACAAAATCTTCTTTTGAAAATATATCTTTAGCCAAAGCTGGTTTAAATATTGATTGACCACTTTTTGTCATAAATTTTTTAATAAATTCTTTATCTTCTCCAGCTAAACATAGATCGCTGTGATTCCTGAAATATTTAATTTTGAAACCATAGTCTACTATTTCTTTAAGAGAGCTTTCAAAAATATTTCCTATTTTAATGTGAACATATGGACACACAAGAACATCACCTAATGGAGTAACATACAGTCTGTTTACAGTTGTGCAGCCTAAAATTTTTTCATGATTTCTATCAAATGGATTCCAAATATTTCTAACAAGATTTTTATATTCTTTTCTTATTTTTCTCAAATACTCTCGATCTTTATCATCGCATATAATTTCTGTCATTTTTTGCCACATACCGGAAGGAACTGCTACATTTAACAAAGTTTTATAATTATTGTCTTTTGAATAATCGAGTAACTGTTTAAAGTGATCGGTGTTTGCATTGTAGTGTCCAACAGTAATATTTAAATATGGATCCATGCCTTCATCTTTGACATGCTTTAACCCCTCTATAGCTCTCCTCCATGACTCTTTTCTTCCTCTAATTTCATCATGTATTTTTTCATCCATGCTATCTATACTTACTGAAACTCTACTAACTTTATAATTGGCTAATTTTTTTGCCATTTTCTTATCCAGATAAAAGCCATTAGTCGTAAGATATAAATAAAATCTCTCTGGTTTGATTGCCTCTAAAACAGAAAATAATTTGTCAGGTTGTAAAAGCAATTCTCCACCTTGTAAATCAAACTCAAAATATCCAAGTTCATCAGCTTCGTCTGCAAGCTTTCTGATGGCGCCTAAGTCTAAATAATCTTTTGCATGATCTCCTTTTGGTGAATTGGTAAAACAATATTTACATCTTAGATTGCATGCGTTATTAAAATTTAAATCTATTCCTCTTGTTTTAGTACCAACTTTACCGTCATTTTTTTGGACATAGTCATAAAACTTTCTCAATTTTTCTACTAATCTTGGTTTTTTTAAAAGTGAAGATGCTATTGGCATAAATTTTACCTAACTGTTTTGGTCCTTTAAATTATACTTTTTAATTTCATCTGGCAATATCAAGTTAAATTCAGCTTTGCAGGCAATCTCTTTTTGAACGTAGCCAATTCCTTCACAAATAGCCAAACCACGTTTATAACTTTTAATTTTTGTTTCAATATGAAGTCTGTTTTTTGGAAGAATTTTTTTTATAAATTTCATATTGTTTGCTCCTACTAAATACATCACTTTTCCTTTGTTGCCTGGTAAGGTCAAGATAGATAACGCGCTCATTTGTACGAGGGCTTCCATTTGCAGCATGCCGGGCATATTTGGATCATTAGGCCAGTGCACTTTGAAAAACCACTCATCGTCTTTCAAATCTTTATATCCTTTTGCACTTTTTCCAGGGACGACTTCCTCAACAAAATCAATCATCAAGTATGGTTGACGATTTTGCTGATACTCTTTAATTCCTTTTAAATCTAATTTAAAACCTTTCATTATCTTATTTCAATTACTCTTGTTAGGGATTTATCCAAATTATATCCATCCCATAGAAAACCAATATCTAAGGCCATTCCTATTGGTACGATTCTATCTATACCAGATAATCTGTTAGAAGTTACAAAATCTGATAGTACCTCTTTATTTACGCCAAAATATGTTAAAGTTTGAAAATTAGAATTAATTATTTTTTTACACGAATTTATATCTAAAGTATTAAATTCATAAAAATATCCAAATTTTCCTTTTAGTTTGTTGAGGTTGATTGGCAATGTTTTAAGAGTTATCCTATGAAGCAAATTCTTATTCAAATTAAGTTTATCTATATTTTTTAAGTCTATGGCATCTGAGCAAAGTTGCTCATACTTATCAATTGCATTAATTTCATCCAATTTATATTTAATTTTTGCATAGTCATATAATTTGAACCAAAATTTTTTTTGAGCTTTGTCTATATTCGTCTTTGAACCTAACCAAACTACCAAACGTGGAGAGGAACATGCATTTTGATCCATTGAATATGTGTCATTATAAAATTTTTCTGCTAAAAAGTTCATTTTTTTATTCGAAATTTTATTTATAGATTTTGAGTCGATTACACAAAATGAGTATTTGTCACCAAAAGATATATCTACTATTTTATTCTTTGTTTCAAATTCTTTAACTTCTTTGATTGTCTGATCACCGCCCCAAATCATTCTACAATCTGCTAAGTGAGAAAACTCTCTCGTTAAATTACTATTTTTAGACTCATACTTTAAAAAGCAGTTCATTTCTTTTAATTTTTTGAATTTTTTTTTTTTAAAAACTACGTCAATTTTTTTACATATTATATCAATTTGAGGAAATTTTTGCGTTGGAAGTTTTACTAAATTTGCATTTCCAGTTAATAAACCAAAAGCAAAAGAAAAAGCAAAATTTACGGGAACGTTAGATGGAGTAATATGAAAAACAAGACCTAAACCTACTCTAAGGTTGCTATCATAAAATTTCTCTTTTAAATTTTTTATATTTGATTCTCTACACCAAAAAGCAAAGGAAATTACATCCGAATATTTTTTAGCTAGTTTATCTTTAATTAGTTCTCGAGATAATTCATTCAAAAAACTACATGCAAGCGAATTAAAAGATACAAGTGGTTTTTTATTTAAATTTTTCTTGCCCACAATTAATTTAAAATTGTTTATATTTTTATACATCGCTACACCCTCTTATTTCTGCATTTTCAACTCTTCCTTTGACAATAAAATATTTGCCTAATCTTCCACACTTACAGGTATCCTCACCAATTATTTTTCCTATATCCTCGGAAAGAATATTGTGACCTGGATAACTTGTGGGTAGTAACGATAAAAGTTGTATCAATCCTTCTCTATTAAAACCAAGGTTTATAAAGTTTTTGTCTCTAATTAAAATATCAGAAAAAATTGAACAGTGTAAAAACCCAAACTCACACTCTACAAAAATTGAACCCGTCTGTTCAACCATCCCATAATAATTAATTACTTTTTTAACTCCTAGCTCTTTTTTCATAGATTTTTTAAAAAATTCATTAGAAACTTTAAGTTCACTTAGTTTTTTCCAACCACCACCATGTAAAATTATCCCTCTTTTAAAACAATATTTTTTCTTAGACTTTAATAAATTTTTATAAAAATTTTTCCAAACTAAGAAAGTAAATCCAAAAATTAAACAGTCTTTATCTTTATATTTGTTATAAAAATTATTTATTTGATCCAAATTCAAAGATAAATCTTCATTTAATGCGTAAGTAACATCGTATCCAAAGATAGAAAATCCTTGAATGGCAACATTTCTTGCGGATGATATTTTTTTATCTCTTAAGGAGCTTTTTGAGTCAATAATTAGAAGTGGCAATCTTTTATTACCAATGTAATTAGAAACAATTTTAGATAAAACTTTTATTTGTATATTAGAGTTTTCTTTATCTAAAAATATTTTTGAATGTTCCCTATTAGATGTGCCAGAGGAAGTCATAGTTTTAAAAATATTTTTCTTTTTTGAGGTAATTAAGTTATATTTTTTAAAAATTCTAACCGGTAAAAAAGGCAAATCCCAAATTTTGTATTTTTTATTTTTATCATACTTCAAAAGATTTAAAATTTTAAAATAACTTTTGCATTTATCAAAATGGTAGTTGGTTAATTTTTTTTGAAAATCTTGATAAAGGACTTTTTTTCTTTTTTTTTCGATTTTAAAAGGAGAAAACTTTAAAAAATTTGCTAAATCATTCATTGCTAATTACCTTTTTTAAATTTTTGTAAAGTATTTTGCCGCTTTCATTCTTTGGAAAATCTTCAAGTTGTTTAAGATTTAATCTGCTTGGAATAATATTTATAATTTTTGAAATTTCATTTATGTCAATATCCGTATTATTTTTTTTTTCAAAAAATATAAAAAGTTGATCATCGTTTCCTTCGCAAGCTACGTTATAATTTCTTTCTTTAAGTTTCTCCTCAATATAATCTAAACTAATTCTTTCACCGTATAATTTAATCATTCGTTTCTTTCTACCTATTATAAAATAAAAACCATCATTATCTTTTTTTGCTACATCGCCAGTATTTAACTTTCCCTGATTTGTGTCTTTTATATTTAAATCTTTAAAATTATTTGAATAACCCATGCAAACATTATCTCCACTATAAATTAATTCTCCTAACTCATTGCTTTTTTCGATTTTTTTTCCTTTATCATTTTCAAGCCAAAAATTACCTCCTGGTATTGGCATACCAATGCTTCCTATCTTGTTCGGCCATAGGTTCATATCCAAGTATGACATTCGCGGACTAGCCTCTGTTTGGCCATACATTACATAAAACTTAATATTTGTTTGTAAACTTTTTTCGGTGATTTCTTCAATATTTTTATTATTCATTCTGCCTCCAGCCTGAGTAATATATCTTACGTTCTCATTAAAGATTTTAGAAAACCCAATCTTCTTTGTAATTTCAAAAGTAAAAGGAACACCATTAAAATTATTGACTTTTAAGTTAACAAATAATTTCCAAAATAATTTATCTAATAATGTTTTTGAAGTTAAAACAATACTGGCTCCTGAGTTGAGATGAGTATTAATAATAGATAAACCATAAGAATAACTCATTGGTAGTGTAGTAATAGCTCTGTCATTAGAATTAATTTTTAAATATTTAGATATTGCTAAAGAATTTTGAGAAATATTTTTATATGATAATTTTACACATTTAGGATCTCCTAAACTGCCTGAAGTGCTAATTAAAAGCATTAAATGATCATCTATTTCATAGTTAATTTTATTCTTATTTTTTAATAGATGGAAATCATTAAGTGAAAATGCAATAGAAAAAAAATCTTTTTGAGCCTTAATTGAAGTTTTTTTGTTACACCATAGAAAGTCTGGACTGTATCTTTGAAAAAGGAGATCAAATTCATTATTCTTAGTTTTAGGGTCAATTAGCATTACAACACAATTAGATTTAATGAATGAAATATATCCTACAATAGAATCTATAGAATTTTCAGTGAACAAAAAAATTAGAGAACGTTTTTTAATATTTTTACAAATTTTGTCTGTCATTAATGTCAGATCATGAAAATTTAATGTTTCAAAGTTTTCACTAATTAAAGCTACTTTAGAAGAGTGCATTTCTAATTTATCAAAAAGCATAAATATTATTAGAATTAGTAGCAGATATTGGTTTATTGTTCAATAATTGAACAGTGATATCCGAGTTTTTGACATAATAGCAATTGTAGGAATATCAATTATTTTAGATGGAGGATTGACCTCAGGGAAGTAGTTTGTTTTATATCAACAACTAAGTTAAAATTTTTTTCAGTGCATAAATCAAGCCAATTGAGCTATTAGTACTGGTCAGCTGCACGCATTACTGCGCTTCCACACCCAGCCTATCAACGTGGTAGTCTACCACGGCTCTATGGGAAGAACTAGTTTTGAGGTGAGTTTCCCACTTAGATGCTTTCAGCGGTTATCTCTTCCATACTTAGCTACCCGGCACTGCAGCTGGCGCTACAACCGGTCCACCAGTGGTATGTCCATCCCGGTCCTCTCGTACTAGGGACAGCTCCTCTCAATTCTTCTACACCCATGGCAGATAGGGACCGAACTGTCTCACGACGTTCTGAACCCAGCTCACGTACCACTTTAATTGGCGAACAGCCAAACCCTTGGGACCTGCTCCAGCCCCAGGATGTGATGAGCCGACATCGAGGTGCCAAACACCCTCGTCGATATGGACTCTTGGAGGGTATCAGCCTGTTATCCCCGGCGTACCTTTTATCCGTTGAGCGATGGCCCTTCCACTCAGAACCACCGGATCACTATGACCGTCTTTCGACTCTGCTTGACTTGTCAGTCTCGCAGTCAGGCAGGCTTATGCCATTGCACTCTACGAACGATTTCTGACCGTTCTGAGCCTACCTTCGCACGCCTCCGTTACTTTTTGGGAGGCGACCGCCCCAGTCAAACTACCCACCATACAATGTCTTGCTGCCGGATTACGGCAAGCAGTTAGATGTCAAGAATAATAAGAGAGGTATTTCACTGGTGACTCCGTGTCAGCTGACGCCAACACATCAAAGTCTCCCTCCTATGCTAAACATATCATTCCTAACACCAATATAAAGTTGTAGTAAAGGTGCACGGGGTCTTTCCGTCTAACCACGGGAACTCCGCATCTTCACGGAGAATTCAATTTCACTGAGTTGATGTTGGAGACAGCGGAGAAATCGTTACGCCATTCATGCAGGTCGGAACTTACCCGACAAGGAATTTCGCTACCTTAGGACCGTTATAGTTACGGCCGCCGTTCACTGGGGCTTCAGGAGTGAGCTTGCACTCACCACATTAACCTTCCAGCACCGGGCAGGCGTCAGACCCTATACATCCACTTACGTGTTAGCAGAGCCCTGTGTTTTTGATAAACAGTCGCTTCTCCCTGGCTTGTGCCACCTATTTATAGTTGCCTATACATAGGTCCTCTTTCTTCCGAAGTTACAGAGGCATTTTGCCGAGTTCCTTCAACATCATTCTCTCAAGCGCCTAATTATACTCTAATAATCCACCTGTGTCGGTTTAGGGTACGGTCTAATGATGGAGTTGTTTCCTGGGACTTTTTCACGGCTAACTCAATCCATTAAGAGTTAACAATTTACAAAATCCGTCACTACCATCTGGTCAAGGAATATTAACCTTGTTCCCATCGACTACGGCTCTCGCCCTCGTCTTAGGGGCCGACTAACCCTGCGCGGATTAACCTTGCGCAGGAACCCTTGGATTTTCGGCGACAGAGTTTTTCACTCTGTTAATCGTTACTTATGTCAGCATTCGCACTTCTGATACCTCCAGTGTCCCTCACGGGTACACCTTTGCAGGCTTACAGAACGTTCCGCTACCGCGTGTAAGTTCCGAAGAAATTACACACCCACAGATTCGGTACATGATTTGAGCCCCGTTACATCTTAGGCGCAGAAACTCTATTAGACCGGTGAGCTGTTACGCTATCTTTAAAGGATGGCTGCTTCTAAGCCAACCTCCCGGCTGTTTAGGAATCTCCACATCCTTTCACACTTAATCATGATTTAGGGACCTTATCTGGTGATCTGGGCTGTTCCCCTCTCGACCATGGACCTTAGCACCCACAGTCTGTCTGTTGAGGAAGTATGTTTGGCATTCGGAGTTTTATCAGAGTTGGTAAACATTTCTGTCCCCTAGTCCGTTTAGTGCTCTACCTCCAAACATATGTTTGTTCAACGCACTACCTAAATAGTTTTCGCGGAAAACCAGCTATCTACGAATTTGGTTGGCCTTTCACCCCTTACCACAAATCATCCAAAGACTTTTCAACGTCAACTGGTTCGGTCCTCCGGCAAGTGTTACCCTGCTTTCAACCTGCTCATGGTAAGCTCATTCGTTTTCGGGTCTAATTCATACAACTAAACGCCCATTTAAGACTCGCTTTCGCTACGCCTACACCTAATCGGCTTAAGCTTGCTGGATAAATTAAGTCACTGACCCATTATACAAAAGGTACGCCGTCACTCTAAAAAGAGCTTCGACTGTTTGTAGGCATACGGTTTCAGGTTCTATTTCACTCCCCTAATAGGGGTTCTTTTCACCTTTCCCTCACGGTACTAGTTCACTATCGGTCACTGAAGAGTATTTAGGCTTAGAGGGTGGTCCCCCTATATTCAAACAAGATTACTCGTGTCCCGCTCTACTCAAGAACCAAACTAAACATTACTTCTACTGGACTATCACCATCTGTGGTTAGTATTTCCATACTATTCAAATTATTTTAGTTTTGTTACTGGCCTATTCCGCTTTCGCTCGCCACTACTAACGGAATCTCAATTGATTTCTTTTCCTCCGGTTACTTAGATGTTTCAGTTCTCCGGGTTCGCTCTTTATACCTATGAATTCAGTATAAAGTAACTCATAAAGAGTTGGGTTTTCCCATTCGGAAATTTTCGGATCAAAGCCTGCATACAGCTCCCCGAAACTTATCGCAGTATACCACGTCCTTCATCGCCTTTCAGTGCCTAGGCATCCGCCATACGCCCTTAAACGCTTGATTTATGCACAGAAAAAAATTTTTCTGTCTAAATTAAATTTTTGTTGGAATGTTCATCTATTCGAACATTCAATGATTGTTCATCTATTCGAACAATCGGATATAGATATTGATATAAAATTTACAATTTAAAAAAGCTAAAAGTGTCAAAATTGGTGGAGGATAGCGGGATCGAACCGCTGACCTCCTGAATGCAAATCAGGCGCTCTCCCAGCTGAGCTAATCCCCCATGAATATTGGTGGGCCGAGGACGACTCGAACGTCCGACCTCACCCTTATCAGGGGTGCGCTCTAACCACCTGAGCTACCGGCCCCTATGCGTTTATGAGACACTTTAATTTATAAGAAGAGAAATGAGGACGGTCACATTAAATTAATTTTTTTTGACCAAATGAAATTTTTGGTCATCCTTAGAAAGGAGGTGATCCAGCCGCAGGTTCCCCTACGGCTACCTTGTTACGACTTCACCCCAGTCGCTGATCGTACCGTAGTCAAAGGTTTTAATCTTTGCCTTAAGGTGTAACCAACTTCCATGGTGTGACGGGCGGTGTGTACAAGACCCGGGAACGTATTCACCGCGGCGCGCTGATCCGCGATTACTAGCAATTCCAGCTTCATGCGCTCGAGTTACAGAGCGCAATCCGAACTGAGATACATTTTTGGGATTGGCTTGGAGTCGCCTCTTTGCTTCCCATTGTAAGTATCATTGTAGCACGTGTGTAGCCCAACACGTAAGGGCCATGAGGACTTGACGTCATCCCCACCTTCCTCCAGCTTATCACTGGCAGTTCTTTTAAAGTGCCCAACTAAATGGTGGCAACTAAAAGTAGGGGTTGCGCTCGTTGCGGGACTTAACCCAACATCTCACGACACGAGCTGACGACAGCCATGCAGCACCTGTGTTTCGTCCAGCCAAACTGAAAAGCCTAATCTCTTAGGCTCGCGACGAACATGTCAAGTGTTGGTAAGGTTCTGCGCGTATCTTCGAATTAAACCACATGCTCCACTGCTTGTGCGGGTCCCCGTCAATTCATTTGAGTTTTAACCTTGCGGTCGTACTCCCCAGGCGGTGTGCTTAATGCTTTCGCTGCGACACTGAAAGCTATGCCTCCAACGTCTAGCACACATCGTTTACAGCATGGACTACGAGGGTATCTAATCCTCTTCGCTACCCATGCTTTCGCTCCTCAGTGTCAGTAATGATCCAGAAAGTTGCCTTCGCATTTGGTGTTCTTTCTAATATCTACGAATTTCACCTCTACACTAGAAATTCCACTTTCCTCTATCACACTCTAGCTAAAAAGTTTTGATTGCAGTTCCAAGGTTAAGCCTTGGGATTTCACAATCAACTTTTTTAACCACCTACGAGCTCTTTAAGCCCAGTAATTCCGAACTACGCTAGGTCCCTTCGTATTACCGCGGCTGCTGGCACGAAGTTAGCCGGACCTTCTTATTCGGGTACAGTCATTTTCTTCCCCGACGAAAGAGTTTTACAACCCAAAGGCCTTCTTCACTCACGCGGCATCGCTGCATCAGGGTTTCCCCCATTGTGCAAGATTCCCCACTGCTGCCTCCCGTAGGAGTCTGGGCCGTGTCTCAGTCCCAATGTGGCTGGTCTTCCTCTAAGAACAGCTATTGATCGTTGCCTTGGTGAGCAATTACCTCACCAACTAGCTAATCAAGTGCGGGCTCATCTTTTGGCATTAAAACTTTCCCTGTGAAGGCTTATCCGGTATTAGCACAAGTTTCCCCGTGTTATTCCGAACCAAAAGGTAGATTCCCACATTATACTCACCCGTTTGCCACTCAGTATTGCTACTGCGTTCGACTTGCATGTGTTAGGCGTGCCGCCAGCGTACGTTCTGAGCCATGATCAAACTCTCAAGTTTAATAACGGCGCACACTAGCTTTAATAACTTTAGATAAAACTAAAGTTACTTTCGTTAAAGTGTGTACGACAATTTCTTTATTAACCTAACCGTCCACACTTCTCTTCTTAAAAATTTACAATTTAAAAAAACTAAGGTTTTTAGTAAAAAAAACCTAAACACACCAATCGCAATTGAAAAATTTTTTAACTATTAATGTGAAGCGCCGTTATATTATAAAAACAAGATAAATCAAGACGATTATTGTCTTAAAAACGCCTTAAAATAAGGACTTATTTAACATGCATCATTGAAAACACAGTACATTTTTTATAGAACACAACTATGACGTTAAGAGACATTAGTGAAGCTTTTTTAGAGTTTTTTAGAAAAAGAATGATTAGTTTATTCTTTGTTTTCTTCTTCATTTTTATTGCTTTAATACTTTATATAAATTCTTTTAAAATTAACTCAATTGAAGAAGACGTAGATATTTCAATTTTCAATCAAAATAAGTTAAACGAACTTAAAGAAAATCTAATTAATCAAATAAGAAGTCCCTATATACAACACAAATATACCATTCAAAATAACGACAGTATTGAAAAGATATTAAGTAGTTTTAATATAAAAAAGCAAGAAGTTAAATTTATTACTACTAAACTTAAAGAAAAAGAACTTTCCTATATATACACTGGACGGCAAGTGAAATTGATTTTAAAAAAAGCTTCAGACAATATAAATAGTATAGTTAAAATTGTATACCCACTTTCAAACACACTCAAAGTAGAAATATCAAAAAATGATGAGAGTTTTTCAATAAAAAAATTAATCATAAAGCTAGAAAAAAAAGAAGTTGTTGTAAAAAATACTATTACAAATAATTTATATTCTGCTGCGATTAAGTCTGGAATAGAACCAAATATAATAATTGAGTTTGCTAGAATTTATGGATTCGAAATAGATTTTCAACGAGATATTAGAAAGGGTGATTGGTTTGAAATATACTATGAAAAATTTGTAGATGAAAAGGGAGAAGTAAAAGATACAGGAAAAATAATTTATGCATCAATGTTCGTTAACAATCGAGAAATTAGTCTTTATAATTTTAATTATAATAATGATGTCGGTTTCTATGATATAAATGGTAAGAGCGTTGTAAAAGCTTTAATGAAGACTCCAATTAATGGGGCAAGGCTTTCTTCTTCTTTCGGTATGAGAAAACATCCTATACTTGGTTTTAATAAAATGCATCGAGGTACAGACTTTGCTGCTCCAACTGGAACACCAATCATGGCCTCAGGATCAGGAACTGTGACAAGAGCAAGATGGTGCGGAGGAGGAGGTAATTGTGTAAAAATTAGACACAATTCAACTTATCAAACTATCTATGCTCATATGTCAAAGTTTGCGAAAGGTATTAAAGAAGGGAAAAAAGTTAAACAAGGTCAAATAATTGGTTATGTAGGATCAACTGGTATGTCAACGGGTCCACATTTACATTACGAGGTAGTAGTTAATGGGAAAAAAGTTAATTCTCAAAAACTTAAACTTCCGTCTGGAAAAATATTAGGTGGCGATGCTAGAAGAGATTTTGAAATTGAGAGAATTAAGATTGATTTACAATTGTCTGAGTTAAGAGATAATAAGTAATTATTCTTTTTTTTGCTCTACGCTACCTTTTGATTCTTTTTCAGAAACTTTAGATGACATTTCCTCTTTTGACTTGTAATTTAAATCAGATAACTTCCTACTAAAATGATCTGCATGTTGTAAATAATTTTCTGATAGGATTGGATCTCCAGAACTTAAGGCATCTTTAGCAAGTTGTTTATATTTTTGTATAGCTTTTTCTATGTTGAAGGGATTAGTCATTGAGCCATTTCTAGAAAAACTGTTATTTCCAGAATTGCTTTGAAAATGACCATTACTATGCACTACCCCATTGCTTCTTCTTCTGAAGTTGCTTTTTTGCCTAGGTCTAAATCTTCTTCTTGAGTTATTCATACTTTACGAATGAAAGTTTCACTATTTTTTTCATTTTAAAACACTTATTAAACATCTAATATTCTTTTGATAATCTTTAATTAAAAATCTATTCCTAAAACCATATAAATTTAAAATCTGTAAAACTTTTTTGTATTGCTCGTTTCCTATTTCAATAGCGAGTAAACCATTTTTTTTTAGGATAGTAGTAGATTTGTAGATAACTTTTTTAATGACGTCAAGCCCATCATTTCCCCCTTCAAGAGCATTTCTTGGTTCGAATTGCTTTATATCTTTTGATAAATTTTTGATTTGGTAAACAGGTATATATGGCGGATTAGACACTATAAGATCAAATTTATATCCATATATTTTTTCTATAGGCTTATGGACAAATTTACATTTTTTATTAAGTTTCATTTTTTGAGCATTTTTTTTAGCAAGATCTAGTGCTTTTTTTGAAATATCTATACCAACACCTCGACTATTTTCTATATTTTGTAAAAGAGATAAGATTATACATCCTGAACCAGTCCCTATATCTAAAATATATGGGTTTTTTTTCTTATAAACTTTTAAAATTTTTTCTACTAATAACTCCGTATCTGGCCTAGGTATTAAAGTATTTTTATTTACATAAAAATTTTTACTAAAAAACTCCTTTCTTTTCAAAATGTAGGCAATAGGTTCAGAATGTAACCTTCTCTTTAAAAGCTTATTAAAACTTAAAACATGAGTATCTTTTAATTTTTTATCTGATGAAACTAATATTTTTTCTCTGCTGATCTTAAGAATTTCAGATAATATTAGTTCAGCGTCTAACATGTGGGATTTAATTTTTTTTTCCTTCAGTGCTTTTGAGCCTAAATCTATAATTTGTGAAATATACATTAATTCAAATTTTTAAGTTTTAAATCTTGTTCTTTTAACCTTAACCCTTCATTCATTTCTTCGTGAATCTCACCATTTAAAAATTCATCAAGTTTGTGTAAAGTTAAATTAATTCTGTGATCTGTTACTCTTCCTTGAGGGAAATTGTAAGTTCTAATTCTCTCAGATCTATCACCTGATCCTATTTGGCTTTTTCTATTACTAGATCTTTCTTTTTCTTTTTTTATTTTTTCTGACTCGTAGACTCTAGCTCTAAGAATTTTTAAAGCTTTAGCTTTGTTTTTATGTTGTGACTTTTCATCTTGTTGACTAACAACAGTGCCAGACGGAATATGAGTAATTCGAACTGCGCTGTCTGTAGTATTAACAGATTGACCTCCTGGTCCACCAGATCTAAATACATCAATTCTTAAATCCACATCATTAATTTTAATATCTACTTCTTCAACCTCTGGTAGGACAGCTACAGTTGCTGCAGATGTGTGAACCCTTCCCTGAGTTTCCGTAGAAGGAACTCTCTGAACTCTATGAACTCCTGACTCGTATTTAAGATAGGAATAAATATTGCTTCCATTTACTTGGAAAATTACCTCTTTAAATCCACCTGCTTCACTTTTTGAGATATTTATAATTTCTATTTTCCATTTTTTTTTTGAACAAACTTTTTCATACATCCTAAATAAGTCTGCACAAAAAAGCGTAGCCTCTAAACCTCCGGTCCCAGCTCTAATCTCAACAATAGCATTTTTTTGATCATCACTATCCTTTGGTAAAAGAAATATTTTAAGTTTTTTTTCATTTAACTCTTTTTTTTTTAATAAATTTGAAAGTTCTTTTTCCGCTAAGCTTATCATTTCTTTATCACTTTTTTTATCATTAAGTATTTGCTCTAAGCCATTTTTATCATCATCAAACTTTAAATAGTCTTTGGCTATATTAATTATATTTCCTAAATCAGAGTATTCTTTAGATTTTTTTGCATAATTTTTTGAATCAATATTGCCTGATGAAAGCTCTTTTTCTAATGTAGAATGTTTAGAAACTATTTCCTTAACCTTTGCTTTAGGAATCATGAATTAATTATTTTTTTCTTTGATCTTGTTTTCAACAAGCTCTACGACTTTATCTATAATAGAATTACTAGCTACTTTAGTATGAGGTATCCCTGACAAATAAAGTAAATTATTACCTTGGCCACCTCCAGTTAGACCTATTTCTGTTTGAGCTGCCTCCCCAGGACCATTAACAACACACCCAATGATAGATAGTGTTATTGGTTTTTTAATATGTGAAAGTTTTTTTTCTAAAACTTTTACAGTATCAATTACTGGAAAAGCTTGACGAGAACATGAGGGACAAGAAATAATTTGTACTCCTCTAGATCTAATATGTAAAGATTTTAAAATTTCATAACCAGCTTTTACCTCTTCAACTGGATCAGCAGATAATGATACTCGGATTGTATCTCCAATTCCCTGCATTAAAAGTTGTCCAATACCTATTGATGATTTTATACTTCCAGCAAACAAACTTCCTGCTTCGGTTATACCTAAGTGAAGAGGGTAGTCAGTTACATTAGATAGCTTTTCATAAGCTTTAATAGCTAAAAAAACATCAGATGATTTAACGCTAATTTTAAAATTAAAAAAATCGTTATCTTCCATTAATTTAATATTATATTGTGCGCTCTCAACTAAAGCTTCTGGACATGGTTCCTTATATTTTTCTAACAAAGACTTATCTAAAGAACCTGCATTAACTCCTATTCTTATTGAACAATTATAATCTTTTGCAGCTTTAATTACTTCTATTATCCTTTCATTGTCACCAATATTTCCTGGATTAATTCTTAAACAACTCGCCCCCATTTTTGCAGCCTCTAAAGCTCTTTTATGATGAAAATGAATATCTGCAACTATTGGTACATTTACTTCTTTCACAATATTTTTTAAAGATTTGGTAGAAGGCTCATCTGGGCAAGAAACTCTTACAATGTCAGCTCCAGCTTCTTCTAAACTTAATATTTGTTTAACAGTTGATGAAACATCTGATGTAATAGTATTAGTCATAGATTGAACTGAAATAGTAGAATCTCCCCCAACAGAGACCTTCCCTACATTTATTTTCTTAGTCTTCCTTCTTTTGATAATTCTGTGTGGCCTTATTTCCATAAATTTAATCTAAGTTAAATATACTATGTAGTTTTTTGACTGCTTTCAAAGTGTCTTTTTCATTTATAATAACTGATATTTTAATCTCTGAAGTTGAAATAGCTAAAATATTTATTTTTTCATCAGCTAATGCCCTAAACATTTTATAAGTTACTCCAGGAGTTGTTACCATACCTGCGCCTACTACTGAGATCTTTGAAACAGCATCATTTTGATCTAAACTTTTAAAACTAATCTTGTCATTGGATTTTAATGTTTTGAGTGTTTTGTTTAAATCATTTCTCTTAATAGTAAAAGTTATATCAGTTGTTTTGCCATCAGGCGAAATATTTTGGATAACCATGTCTACGTTTATTTGGTTTTTACCTAATGGTTCAAAAATATCAGCTGCTACCCCTGGTTTGTCTTCTACACCTATAATAGTAACTTTTGCATCGTCTTTAGAATATGCAACACCTGTTACGGCTTTAGAATAGTCAATATTTTCTTGGCTAAAAATTTCAGTGCCTTCTCTGTCTGTAAACGTCGACTTAACTTGAAGCGGAATATCATACATCATGGCAGTTTGAACAGCAGATGATTGTATTACTTTTGCACCTAATGAAGAAAGTTCTAGCATTTCATCATAAGAAATTTTAGAAATTTTTTTTGCAACAGGTATGTTACTTGGATCAGTTGAGTAAACACCATCAACATCTGTATAAATTTCACAACTTTCGGTTTGAAATATTTTTGCTATAGCAACTGCTGATGCGTCAGAACCGCCTCTTCCAATCGTAGTAATTTCACCATTTTGAGAAATTCCCTGAAAACCGGGAATGACTGCAACACCACCTTCAGATAAAAAAGAGTTTATTTTATTTATACTCATATTTACAATCCTCGAGTTGGTATGCTCTCCCTCAGTTAAAATAGGTATTTGCCAATTCATCCAGGATTTAGATTTAATTCCTATTTCATTTAAAGCTCCAGCCATTAAGGCACTTGTCACTTGTTCTCCTGATGATAACAAAACATCCATTTCTCTTTTGTTAAATTTTTCTGAAATAGAGCTAGAGTGACTAATTAACTCATTAGTTTTTCCAGACATAGCTGATACAACTACTATTATTTGATTGCCTTTAGAATGCTCTTTTTTCACTATCTCTGCAGCATGAAGAATTCTTTTTACAGATCCAACAGATGTTCCACCAAATTTTAATACTTTTTTTGTCATTGCAAGAGTTTAATATATTATTATTTAAGTTAAAATTAAGTTATTTAAATATAATAAGGAATTAATGACTACTACAGTAAATAAAGAGGAAATTCAAAAGTTTTCAAGGCTTGCAGAAGAATGGTGGGATGTTGAGGGTAAATTTAAACCACTTCATATGTTTAATCCAATAAGAATTGAATATATTGTTGATAATTGTTCATCTCACTTCAATTTAAAAAAGGAAAGCAAACTTCCTTTTAAAAATCTTAAAATCTTAGATATTGGATGCGGCGGCGGGTTAATTAGTGAACCAATGTGCAGATTGGGTGCTGAAGTTACAGGTATAGATGCCTCAATGAAAAATATTAAGATTGCGGAAGTTCATGCTAAAAAAAATAACTTAAAGATAAATTATTTGAATAAGTCACCAGAGCAAATTAATGAAAAAGAAAAATTTGATGTTATCTTAAATTTAGAAGTAGTAGAGCACGTGGATAACTTAAATTTATTTTTAAAGTCTTGTTGTAATTTACTTAAAAAAAATGGAATAATATTTACTGCAACTATAAATAGAACTCTTACTTCCTATATTAAAGCTATTATTGGAGCTGAATATGTTTTGAGATGGTTGCCTATCGGAACTCACGATTGGAATAAATTTTTAAAACCAGAGGAACTGGAGAAAAAATTTTTTGATAACAATGTTTCAACAAAAGAAATTAGTGGTTTAAATTTCAATCCATTCTTAAATAAGTGGTCAAAATCTCAGAATCTCTCAGTGAATTATATAATACTTGGAAAAAAAAATTAATTTTCCTTATCTATCCAGGGAATAGTGGTTAGTTCAATTCCTTCCTCTTTAAGCTCTTCTCTTTCTTCTGGTGTAGCAACACCATAAATATTTTTTTTTCCTTTTTTATCGTAATATAAGTTTCTTACTTCTTGAGAAAATTTATCTCCAACATATTTAAAATTCTTTTCAACGAATTTTCTTATATTTTGTAAATCTTTTTTTGCTTTATTCAACTCTTGTTGAGTTTGATGTTCGGTTGACAATACAGACGATGAATTAAGTACTTTTGGTGACATTATTGATTTTTCAATTTTTTGACTACCGCAAAAAATACATTCAAGTAAATCCTTTTTTTTAAGTTTTTCAAATTCTGAGGAATCTGAAAACCAACTCTCAAATTCATGCTTATTTTTACATTTTAAAATGTACTTAATCATAATGTTAAATTAATAAATCGATATCTAACTTGCAATATTTAATTTCGATAGTTTGTATTTATATCAATGTAATCTTTATTAAAATCACAAGTGTAGCACTCAAAAGAGTCATTGCCTTGATTTAAATTTATTTCAATTAATACAGAGTCCCACTCCATATATTCTTTAATTTTTTGTTCATCATAACTTTCAGAAATTTGACCCTTTTCGCACACTAAAAATTCACCAAATTTTATTGTTAATTTGCTTTTGTCAATATTTTCTCCTGATTTTCCAATACCCATAATAACTCTTCCCCAATTTGGATCCTCTCCGGATATTGCGGTTTTTACCAGCGGAGAGTTTGCAACAGAAAAGGCAATTTTCTTTCCGCTTAAAATAGATTGAGCGTTAATTACTTTAATTGTTACAAATTTTTTTGCACCTTCGCCATCAACTACAACTTGCTTAGCTAAGTTTAGTGTAAGCTTTTTTAAAGCAAGTTCAAATTTTTGAATTATCGGATCAGCAATATTTCTATTTTGTCCTATTTTAACTTTTTTTGTAGAGAAAATTCCTACCATATCATTAGTGGACTGATCGCCATCGACAGTTATTGCATTAAAAGAATTAGACACAGACCTTTTTAATAAGGATCTTAAAATATTCGAAGGTAGATCAACATCTGTGAAAATAAAAGATAACATTGTTGCTAAATTTGGAGCAATCATCCCAGAGCCTTTGGCGATGCCAGCTATTCTTATTATTTTGTTTCCGGCGGTGAATTGCTCATAAGCAAGTTTTGGTTTGGTATCAGTAGTCATAATTGCAGATCCAATTTTCATCCAAATTAATTTATTTTGTTCTTCCTTTAGTTTATCCACAAGAGTTTGTATTGATCCATTGATTTTATCTACTGGAAACTTTTCACCTATTACTCCTGTAGAGGCAAATAAAATATCTTTGATCTTCACGGCTTCATCTACACCATCTGCAGCTTTTGATTCTTTTATCGTTAATGTTTTAGACAAATTTTTTGCTATTTCATCCAAGCTTTCTAAACCTTGTTTACCGGTAAAGGTGTTGGCGTTTTTCGTATTGACTAGTAAGGCTTTTATAGATTTTTTGTTAGACTTTTCATTCCAATTAATAGTTTCTGAAACAATACTGCTAGTAGTATTAAGCATTGCATAATTTGCCCCTTCTTTAAAATAAAACAAAGTTAAATCATCTCTTCCGTCTCCATAAAGATCGGCAGATATTGAAGAAATTTCGACTCCGTCTATCTGTTTCAGCTCTTGAAACTCCCCCATTTTTGACATTTTTCTTTTATCATTGAGGAAATTTTTTAAATTTATTGTCATAATTGCTATTTAATTTAAATTATAAATACATATATAGAAGTATAAAGATAAAGTTATAACCTAATAATATGAATTTACTAACAAAAACACTTAATAAAATATTTAAAAGTGGCAATCAACAAGAATTAGATAAAATTAAGCCCTTGGTAAGTGAGATTAATGCTAAAGAAAAAGAAGTAAGCCGTCTGAAAGATAATGAATTTAAAGAAAAAACCCAAGAATTAAAAAAGCGCATTTCTGGTGGTGAAAATTTAGACTCTGTGATACCTCAAAGTTTTGCCTTAGTAAGAGAAGCAGCCAAAAGAGTTCTAAGTGAAAGGCATTATGATGTTCAGCTTGCTGGTGGAATAATTTTACATAAGGGTAAGATAGCTGAGATGAAAACTGGTGAAGGTAAAACTCTTGTTTCGACCCTTCCTGCTTATTTAAACTCATTATCAAATAAAGGGGTTCATATTGTAACTGTTAATGATTACTTGGCAAAGAGGGACTCAGAGTGGATGGGGAAGATTTATAATTTTTTAGGAGTTTCAACTGGCTGTATAGTGAATGACTTAGATGATATCGAAAGAAAAAAAAATTACAATTTTGATATTACTTACGCAACTAATAATGAGTTAGGTTTTGATTATCTCAGAGATAATATGAAGTATGGCATTTCTGAAATGGTACAAAGAAACCATAATTATTGTATTGTTGATGAAGTTGACAGTATCTTAATAGATGAGTCTAGGACTCCCTTAATAATTTCAGGACAATCTGAAGATAAAAGTAATTATTATGTTTCTTCAAATAGATTTATGAATAAATTAGAAAAGTCTGATTACGAACTAGACGAGAAAAATAAAAATGCAATGTTGAGCGATAAGGGTATCGATAAAGTAGAAAAACTATCACGAATTGCAGGTATTTTGAAAAATGATAACTTTTACGATCCTCAAAATTTAAATTTAGTTCATCATGTCAATCAGGCTTTAAGAGCAAATTTTCTTTTCAGAAAAGATACAGATTACATCGTAAAAGATGGTCGAGTACAAATTATTGATGAATTTACAGGAAGAATTTTAGAAGGTAGAAGATTTTCTGATGGTCTTCATCAAGCTTTGGAAGCAAAGGAAAGTGTTGAGATACAACAAGAAAATCAAACTTTAGCATCCATTACATATCAAAATTATTTTAGATTATATAATAAGTTGTCTGGCATGACAGGAACAGCTTTGACAGAAGCAGAGGAATTTTTTGACATATACAAACTCAATGTTGTTTCGGTACCAACAAATAAAGATATGATTAGAAAAGATACAAATGATCAAATTTTTAGAACAGAAAAAGAAAAACATTTCGCAATATTGAATAAAATTATTGAATGTAAATCTAAAGGTCAGCCAGTACTCGTGGGAACTACAAGTATAGAAAAATCAGAAAAAATATCCAAACTTTTGGAAGACAAAAAAATAGAACATAACGTTTTAAATGCTAAACACCATGAACAAGAAGCAAAAATTGTTGCTGAAGCTGGTAAAGAAGGTGCGATTACTATAGCAACTAATATGGCAGGAAGAGGAACTGATATCCAACTTGGAGGTAACAAAAATATTCAATTAGAAGATAAAAAAATAAATTTAGAACAAATTAAGAATGATAAGAAAAAAGTTAAGTCTCTTGGTGGTTTATTTATAATTGGTACAGAAAGACATGAAAGCAGGAGAATTGACAACCAGCTAAGAGGAAGATCTGGAAGACAGGGTGACCCTGGCAGTTCAATATTTTATATAAGCCTAGAAGATGAATTAATGAGAATCTTTGGGGCGGAGTCAATTGACGGAATGCTAAAAAAATTAGGCTTAAAAGAGAATGAGTCCATTGATCACCCTTGGATAAATAAAGCTATTGAAGGTGCTCAAAAGAAAGTTGAAGGAAGAAATTTTGATATTAGAAAAACTTTAATAAAATTTGATGACGTGATGAATGATCAGAGGCAAGTAGTTTTTTCTCAAAGATTAAACATACTAAAAAGTAAAAATGTTTCAGAGATGCTAGTTGGTTTTTTAAGTGAGGTTATTGATAATTTAGAAAATATTAAAGATGATTATAATAAATCTCACGACAAGAAACTATATTTAGCCAGCACAAAAAACATAGTCGGAAATATTTTAAGTGATGAAGAGCTATTATCTTTAACAAATTTAAATAAAGAAGATTTTCTTAAAAAACTAAAAGAGGTTTACGATATTAAAAGAGATGAAAGAATTAAAACTATCGGTCTGAATGAAAATGATGAAATTGAAAAAAAGATTTTTTTGCAAATAATTGATTTTTCTTGGAGATCTCATTTGCAATATTTAGAGCAGTTAAGACAAGTAATCGGTTTAAGAAGCTACGGACAAAAAGACCCTTTGTCTGAATTTAAAAAAGAAGCATTTGTTTTATTTGAAAGATTGCTAGAAAAAATTAAAATTGATGTAGTTAAATTCTTACTTAATATAAAAATAGTTATGTCTGATAATAAGGAAGAAAGAAAATCTGTTAGCAAACCAATAAGTAAAAAAATACAAAGAAATGAAAAGTGTCCATGTGGATCTGGCAAAAAATATAAACACTGCTGCGGAAGATTATAAATCAGTTTTTATTATCAAATTTAATCCAGCCTTTGTTCTTATAATTTAAATCAGTTAAACTTGGATGAATAATCTCAAGAAGAATTTCGATTGAGTCAATTAATCTCGGCCCCGGTCTATTAAAAAATTGATTTCCGTCAACTACAAATAAATTCTCATCTTTAAAAGACTTCAATGATTTCCAAATTGGATTTTTTTTAAAAAAAATTTTTAATTCTTCATTAGTTTTATTAATATCAAAACCACATGGCATGAATATTATAATATCTGGATCACTTTTTTTAATTTCTTCAAATTTAATCCAATGAGAATTTTTTCCAATGTTGCCAAAAATATCGTCTCCACCAGATATAGATACTAATTCTGGTATCCAATTACCAGCTACCATCAAGGGATCAATCCACTCTACACAAGCTACTTTTGGTTTTTTATAAAAAGATAAATTTTTAATTTGGTCGACTCTTTTTTTTAACAAATTTATTAAATTTCTATTTTTAGAATTATAAATATCTAATTCTTCAGCGACTCTATCAAAGTCGTCGAATACTTCTTTTAATGTATTGGGTTGCAATGAAATAATTTTTGTTTTTTTATTTAGATATTTTTTTACTATATCTTCAACTTCTGAGAAGCTTACTGCGCAAACTTCACAATGTGCTTGTGTAACAATGTAGTCTGGATTTAGTTTTTTAAGTTTTTGAACATTCACTTTGTAAACTGATAACGAATTTTCTAAAAGCGAGTTAATTTGTTTATTAATTTCATTACTGGTGCCATCAACATTAATCTTTGGAGATGTTAATTTGTCAATCTTTTCTAATCCTAGGGGATAGTCACATTCATGTGAGCAACCTATAATTGAGTTTTTTTCTCCAAGAAATGAAACTATCTCTGTAGCGCTTGGAATTAGAGTTACAATTTTTTTATTTAAATTTTCCATAATATTTTTTTGGTGGTGGCCTTGGTTTGAATCGCACAAACGACACATACCTTTTCAGGGTACTGCTCTACTACTGAGCTACAAGGCCTAAAATCTAAAAGTAATTCTACCTTTAGTTAAATCATAGGGCGTCATCTCAACCATAACTTGATCGCCTGCAAGGACTCTTATTCTATTCTTTCTTAATTTTCCAGCTGTGTGAGCTAAAATTTCATGATTGTTTTCTAATTTTACCCTAAACATCGCGTTGGGTAACAACTCTGTTACTTTACCTTTGAATTCAAGTGTTTCTTGTTTAGTCAAAATTTTATCCTTAATTAATCTTAATCACACAAATACAAATTGCAATACTATAAAAAGTTATGTTTAGGTTTATTTTTCGTCTCCCAAGGAGAGCCTTGATCATCTAAAGTTATTTCTATCACCTCTGCCTTAATTTTTATCACCACATCGCCAGAAAAAATTAAATTAATTTCGCATGTTTTGTCCTCTAGAATATTGCTTTCCATGGTTAAAAAATCAAGAAAACGCTCTTTGCCCTTAGGATTAATATTTCTAGACAAAACACTTAGAACATTTTCAAATTTAAGGACTGTTCTAATCCTTTTATTTTTTCTAAAAACACCTTTTTCAACGTCTTCCCACATGAATCTGTTAAGTTGTAATAAAAAAATTCGATTTTTTTTTAAGTTTGCTATATCTAAAGTTGAAACAATTGAGTCCTGAAGGTGTGCAGAAATTACTTTTAAATCTTCAGAATTATTTGCAATTAATTTAAGGTTTTTTGTAGTCACTTTAAATTCGTCTGATAATCGCCTTGCATTTTTTTAGTTTTATTTCCAATTTTTCATAACCTCTATCTAAGTGATATATTCTATTTATAGTAGTCTCTTTTTGTGCAATCAATCCAGCTAAAACAAGACAAACTGAAGCTCTTAGGTCTGTAGCCATAACCTCGGCCCCCGATAATTTGCTAGGACCATAAATCTTTGCAGTATTATCTTTAATTTTAATCTTGGCACCCATTCTTTTGAGTTCTGGAACATGCATAAATCTATTTTCAAAAATACTCTCTTTTATTTTTGATTTACCATTTGCTTGGGTCATTAAAATCATTATTTGAGCCTGTAAATCTGTCGGGAAGCCAGGATAGGGTTCAGTTTTAATATTAATTCTTTTTAATTTTTGTGATTTAAAAACAGTGATTTTATTACTTTTTATTTCCATTTTAACTCCCATTTTTTTCAAAACCTTAAGTTCAGAACTAATAATTTTTGGGCTTATATTTAAAAAAGATACTTTTTTTCCAGCTAAAGCTGCTGCGATTAAATATGTTCCTAATTCAATTCTATCAAATATTACTTTATGAGTTACTGGGAGAAAAGATTTTATACCATTTACAAAAATATTTCTTTTTTTATCTGAAGAAATACTACAACCTAATTTCTTTAAGAACAAAATAAGATCCTGTATCTCTGGTTCCATCGCGCAATTTTTTAAAATAGTTTTGCCTTCTGCTAAAACTGACGCGATAATGGCATTCTCAGTAGCGCCCACTGAAATTGAAGGAAACTTTATTAGATTGCCTCTCAATCCCTTTTCTGTGTTAGCTAATATGTATCCATTTTTAATTTTTATTGTAGCACCAAGTTTTTTTAGTGCAAATAAGTGAAGATCTACGGGTCGACCTCCAATAGCACAACCGCCTGGTAAAGAAACTTTTGCTTTTTTATATTTTCCTAAGAGCGCTCCCAAGACTAAAATGCCTGCTCGCATAGTTTTTACAAGCTTGTAAGGTGCAACTGTACTTATTTTTTTATTATAATGAAGGATAGTAATAGTTTTTTTTTTTTTATTTAAATCAATTTTAAGACCAATATAGTTTAGAAGTTCAACCATAGTGAATATATCTTTGACTAAAGGTATATTTTTAAGAACTATTTTTTTATCACTTAAAATTGCTGCTGCAAGAAGAGGCAAAGAGGCATTCTTAGATCCCGAAATAGATATTGAGCCAGATAAACTTTTTTTTCCTTTAACTTTAAGTTTTTCCATTTAAAACAAGTTTATACTTTTGGAAGGGTAACTCCTTTTTGTTTCATATATTTACCCTTTCTTTTAGAATAAGATACTTCAGGCTTCTCATTGCCTTTTATGAAAACAAATTGTGCTACACCTTCGTTAGCATAAATCTTTGCTGGTAGTGGTGTTGTATTCGAAAATTCTAATGTGACATGTCCTTCCCAACCGGGTTCTAAAGGAGTAACATTTACGATTATACCACATCTTGCATAGGTAGATTTCCCTAAACATATAACCAGAACATTTTCTGGAATTCTAAAATATTCAATTGTGCTTGCTAATGCGAAAGAGTTTGGAGGAATAATGCATTCTTTTCCAATTTTAGTAACAAAACTTTCTTTTTTAAAGACTTTAGGATCAACTACTCCAGAGTTTACATTAGTAAAAATTTTAAACTCATTTGAAACTCTTGCGTCATAACCATAAGAGGAAAGGCCAAACGAAATTTTTCCCTTTCTTATTTGTTTAGAAACAAAGGGTTTAATCATGTTAGTTGATTTAACCATTTTTTTAATCCATCTATCTGAAAGCACTGTCATGTTTTTTTGTTTTAATTTTTTCTTTAAATTTTTTTCTTTTTTTTAAGTTACTTCTTAAGGCTTGTTCGCGTCTTGATAGACGAGAGTCTTTTTTTACAAAAGATCTCATAATAATTTTATTCTTTGTCTGGATTTGTTAAATCTTCAAGAGTTATGGGCTTATCAATATCGTGCATTTTATTTTTTGGCTCAGAATTTTTATTTTGGTTCATTCTTCTTGCTCTTCTTTCCTCAATCCGAGCTTTTCTTTTGGCCTCTTTTTTCATAGCCTTTTCGCCACGTGTGGATTTGTAATCATAGTGAATACCCATTTTTGCTCCTGCATTTAACTTAGTTTTAATGCCTTGATAGAAATTATGCAAGCTTCTATTTATTATAATTTTTTAAAACAATAAAAATTAGAGATAAAATTACTGCTACTATTACATCCTCAAGTGGTGAAGCCTCCGGATATCCATAATTCCAAATTATTATAAGCCAGAGCCAAAAAAACCATCTTATCAATTCTTTCTTTTTAAATTTAGTTTTATTCATAATTTAATTTTTTTTAAAAATCTTTTTTTTAATTAAAAACGAAATGCCTAAAATTAATAAAAAGCAAGATATCGGTATATATATTCCAGGTTCTAATATTACTTGAATTAAATTTAAACTTGTATTTTGCTCGATTAATTTTTCAATACCTTGGCCTAAGGAATTCAAAATAAAAACAGCAGGAAGTAAGCCCAGAAAGGTTGAATAGAAATAATTACTAACTTTCATATTAAATATAGTTGGTAAAATGTTTTGAATTCCAAAAGGAATACCAGCTCCGCCCGTAAATCTAAAAATTAGGAAATAAAAAAACTCATTTTTTTTAAACAAATATTTATATTTTAAGATTTTTGCTTCTAAATACTTCACAATTAAATCATGAAAATAATAATTCGCAAACATATAGAGCAATGTACTGCCTATCGTTAAAGATAAAACACAAATTAGAGTACCGACTAACTGGCCAAATAAAAAACCACTTACAAGACATAATGGTGAACCGAAGCCAAGAAGGAATATCCAAAAAATGCAAAAGAGGAAAAAGAAAATAATAAATAATGTTATATTTTGATTCTTATAATTTAATAAAATTTCGCTATTATTTTTAATATAAGTGTAATCTTTTAAATCTTTAAGATCCAGATAACTAAAAACAACAAAAAGTAAAATTCCCAAGCAAAGTAGATAAATTATACCCAGTATTAGTTTAAAATTTATATTCATGGCGATTTTAACTGTACATAAGAGCTTTATTTAAATATATAACTAAAAACATTTTATGAAAAGAACATATCAACCCAGTAAATTAGTCAGAAAAAGAAGACACGGTTTTAGATCGAGAATGTCAACAAAAGGTGGCAGAAAATTGCTTGCTAGAAGACGTGCTAAAGGTCGTAAGAAATTATCAACATAAATTTCATGCCGAAGCTTGAAAGCTTAAAAAAAAATGATCATTTCAAATTGGTTTTAAAAGGAAAAAAATTACATACAGATTTTTTTTCAATTTATGCAAAAAAAAATTTTATCAAATCAAAAAAAGACGTATTGAATATAAGTTTAGTCATGAAAAAAAAAATGGGAACAGCGGTAAAAAGAAACAGAATTAAGCGTAAATTAAAAGCTATTGTGATAAATCTTACTAAAATAAAGGGTGCAATTAATCATGATTATACTTATATAGTTTTTGGTAAGTCAAAAGCATATGAGGAAAACAACAAAAATCTTCAGCAACTTATGATAAAAAGTTTTAAAAAATTAAAGTATAAAAATGTTTAAATTTAAAAATTTAGTTATTTATATAATAAAATTTTATCAGTTTTGTCTATCTCCATTGTTTGGAAGCAACAAGTGTAGATATTTACCTACTTGTTCTGAGTTCTTCATTGAGTGTATTAAAATTCATGGAGTGGGAAAAGGCTTTTATCTAGGACTAAAAAGAATATTAAGCTGTCACCCTATAAAGTTTTTAGGTGGAGGATCCGGATTAGATTATGTTCCAAAGAAAAAATTGAAGGAAAAAGTTTAGATGGAAGGTAGAAATGTCATAATCGCTATTGCTCTTTCTTTGTCTGTTATTCTTTTCTGGGAGGCTTTTATGACTGTACCTAAAAAAGAATTACAGAATAACTCAACATCTCAAAGTAAACAGTTTAAAGAAGAAAATGACAATAATAAAGACGATAGTATCGCGCCAAGTATAAATGAAATCAAAATACCAAAATCTGTCTCTAGAAATGAGTCTATAGACAGTGTTCAAAGAATTAAAATAAATAACGAAAAAATTGAGGGGTCTATCTCTTTAAAAGGAGGAATTATTGATGATGTATCTTTCAAAAATTACAAACAATCTCTAGAGAAAAATGATAATGTTGTTTTCCTTAACCCTAAACAAACAACAGATGGATATTTTGTAGAAACTGGATGGACTAGTATAGGAAATAAAATCAAAGTTCCGAATATAAATTCTAATTGGAAAGTTAAGGGCAATAATATTTTGTCTCCAGATAAACCAGTAATTTTAGAGTGGAACAATCAAGAAGGGCTTATTTTTAGAAAAAAAATAAACTTAGATAAAAAATACTTATTTAATATTGATCAAGAGGTTCAAAATAATACAAGTCAAACGATTCAATTATATCCTTATGCTCAAATAACTAGGAATAAAAAACCTGACGATCTTATGGGCTTTTATATTCTACATGAGGGTTTTATTGGAGTTTTTGATGAAGAACTAAAAGAAGATGACTATGACGATGTCGAAGATAAAAAAATTGTTAGAGAAGCTACAAGTGGATGGCTTGGTATTACAGATAAATATTGGGTAACGGCAATAGTACCTCCAAAAAATGAAAATTTTAAATCAACATTTTTATTTAAAAATAATTATAAGGCCAACTATATTTTAAATAATCCAATTAATTTAGCTCCATCAACTAAAAAAAATAATCAAGTCAGGTTATTCGTTGCTGCAAAAGAAGTAAATACTATTGACGGTTACGCTGAAAGCCAAAATATTGAAAAGTTCGACCTGGTTATAGATTGGGGTTGGTTTTATTTTTTCACAAAACCATTATTTTTTTTAATTGATTATTTGTTTAAAATGACTGGTAACTTTGGAGTTGCGATTATATTAATCACAGCAGCTATAAGAATTATCTTTTTTCCGCTTGCAAACTACTCTTTTAGATCAATGGCCAAAATGAAGGCTCTTCAACCTGAAATGATGAGGTTAAAAGAATTACATAAAGAAGATAAAGTTAAACTTCAGCAAGGAATTATGGCCTTATACAAAAAAGAAAAAGTAAATCCTGCATCAGGATGTTTGCCCATATTGATTCAAATTCCTTTCTTCTTTGCTATTTACAAGATGCTTTATATATCTTTAGAAATGAGGCATCAGCCATTTTTTGGTTGGATTAAAGATTTGTCAGCACAAGATCCGACTTCTATATTTAATTTATTTGGTTTAATTCCATGGGACCCCCCTGGTTTTTTAATTATTGGTATATGGCCAATTTTAATGGGACTAACAATGTACCTTCAGCAAAAATTAAATCCTGCACCAACAGATCCTATACAGGCAAAAATATTTATGTTTTTTCCTCTTTTTTTAACAATTATATTGGCTCCGTTCCCTTCAGGTCTAGTAGTTTATTGGACAGTTAATAATATATTAACTATAGCTCAGCAATGGGTAATTATGAGAAGAACAAAAGTTAAAACTGTTTAAATGTCTAAAGAAAATCACCTGAAAGCTATTGAAAAATTTTGGCCAAAAGATGCACCAGAAATTAAAAATATACCTAAATATGTCTCTAAGTATAAAAAGGAAATTATAGTAATTAAATACGGTGGAAATGTTTTAATAGATAGAAATATTTTTAATAACTTTATTGAGGACATAAGCATATTAAATAAGTTAGGGCTTTCAATAATAGTAGTGCATGGTGGAGGGCCAAGAATAGAAAGGCAGTTAAAAAAAGAAAAAATTCAAACTAAATTTATTAATGGATTGAGAGTAACAGATGAAAAAGTAATAAAGATAGTTGAAGAAGTATTAGTTGATTTCAATAATGATATTGTAAATTCACTTAATAAAAAAGGATCTAGTGCGATCTCAATAAATACCAAGAATAAAAATATAATTGGTGTTGTTCCTGATAATAAAGAGCTTGGATTTGTTGGTATACCCGATAAAATTAATTTAACTATTATTGAAGATGTATTAAAAAAAAATCAAATTCCTGTAGTCGCGCCATTAGGCTTAGATGTAAATAATCATACTTACAATATTAATGGTGATACTGCTGCAAGTGCTATAGCTAAAAAAATAAAGTCAAGAAGACTTTTATTAATGACTAATGTTGAGGGAGTTTATGATGATAGGAAGGATTTAATATCTGAAATTAAACCTTTTGATATAGAAAACTTAATAAAATTAAAAATAGTTCAAGGAGGTATGATACCTAAAATAAAAAATTGTATAGATGCTGTTGAAAATGGGGTAAGAGGTGTAGTTATTCTTGATGGGAGAAAACCTCATTCAATCCTTTATGAAATATTTTCTGACAAAGGTGCTGGAACCTTAATAAGAAAATGAGAGAACTTAACAAAATAAAATGCTGGATCTTTGACTTAGATAATACTCTTTACTCAGGTCAAACAAAAGTTTTTGACCAAGTAGATAAAAAAATGTCTTCATTTATATCCAACAAACTGAACATAAGTCTCGAAGAGGCAAAAAAAATTCAAAAAGAGTATTTCCATAAGTATAGTACAACTTTATCTGGAATGATGAAAAATCATAAAATTGATGCAATGGAATTTTTAGATTTTGTTCATGATGTCAATTTAGATTTTTTAGAAAAAAATAAAGATCTTGAAAAAGAAATTACTAAAATTGCAGGAAAAAAAATTATTTTTACCAATGGGTCAAGGGCTCATGCTGAAAATGTAACTAAAAGGATTGGTATTAATAAGCTTTTTGATGGTATATTTGATATTGTTGAGTCAAATTTTATTCCCAAGCCATCTATTGAGGCGTATAAAATATTAATTGAAAAATACAAAATTGAGCCACAATATTGTATATTTATTGAAGATATCGCTAGGAATTTAAAACCTGCTCATGAACTTGGAATGAAAACTGTTTGGATTAAAAATGATGAACCTTGGGCTGCTGAATTTTCAAATGAAAATTTTGTAAACTATAGAATAGAAAATTTAACAGATTTTTTAAAGGAATATAATGAACTTAGAAAAAATTGAGAAAAAAATAAACGAAGCTTTTGAAAATAAAACTAAATTAGATAGTTCTGATAAATCGATTAATGAATTAGTTGGTGAAACTATAAATTTGTTAGATAATGGTAAAATTAGAGTTGCAGAAAAAAAAGGTGATAAATGGCAAGTTAATCAATGGATTAAAAAAGCTATATTGTTAAGTTTTAGGGTAAATAAAATGAAAGCGTCTAAAGGGCCTTACTCTACTTGGTACGATAAAGTGGATGGTAAAACTCAAGGTTGGAGCGAGGAACAAATTAAAAAAGCTGGTTTCAGATACGTTCCTAATGGTGTTATTAGAAAAGGAGCACACATTGCAAAAAATGTTGTATTGATGCCATCTTTCATAAACGTAGGTGCTTATGTTGATGAAGGAACAATGATTGATACTTGGGCATCAGTCGGATCGTGTGCGCAAGTTGGAAAAAACTGTCATATCTCTGGTGGTGCAGGTATCGGGGGTGTTTTAGAACCTATGCAAGCAAATCCAACTATTGTAGAAGACAATTGTTTTTTAGGTGCAAGAGCTGAGATAGCAGAAGGTGTTATTATTGAAAAAGGATCGGTTTTATCTATGGGTGTTTATATCGGGGCATCAACAAGAATAATAGATCGTGCTACTGGGCAGATTTATTATGGAAAAGTACCTGCATACTCAGTGGTTGTTCCAGGTTCGATGCCAAGCAAAAATAATCCAAAAGGACCATCGCTCTACTGTGTAGTAATTGTAAAAAAGGTAGACGAAAAGACTCGAGGTAAAACTTCCATAAACGATTTATTAAGAGACTAAAATTAATGAAAATAAGTGAATTAAAGTTGGCAAAAGATTTGATTCGTAAACCTAGTATCACACCAAATGATGCTGGAGCAATAAACTTATTAGCTAAAAATTTAAGATCTATAGGTTTTAATTGTAAAATAATTAATTTTAAAAATGTAAAGAACTTATATGCAAAACTTGGAAAATCTTCTCCAAATTTTTGTTTTGCGGGTCATACAGATGTAGTTCCACCAGGAAATATGAAAAACTGGACTACAAATCCTTTTAAGCCAATCGTAAAAAATAACAAATTAATTGGTCGAGGTGCTAATGATATGAAGGCCTCAATCGCATGTTTTGTCACTGCTGTAAGTAGATTTAAAAATCAAAATAAAAATTTTAAAGGATCAATAAGTTTACTAATTACAGGTGATGAGGAGGGAATCGCAGTTAATGGAACCAAAAGAGTTGTTAAATATTTAAAAAGAAAAAGAGAAAAAATTAATTTTTGTATAGTTGGTGAGCCTACTAATCCAAATAAACTTGGTGAAATGATAAAAATTGGAAGAAGAGGAAGTCTAACCGGTAGACTTACTGTGATAGGTGCACAGGGTCATGTAGCCTATCCACAAAGAGCTAATAATCCCTCAAGTACAATAATTAAAATTTTAAAAAGAATAAAAGATTTAAAATTAGACAAAGGAACAAAAAATTTCCAACCCTCTAATTTAGAAATAACAAAAATTAATATAGATAATCACGCAGATAACGTGATTCCAGGATCTGCGGAAGCGGTGTTTAATATACGGTTTAATGACAAGCACTCATCTAGTTCTTTAAAAAAAAAACTAAATAAAATATTTAAAACTGTTAGTAAAATTAATAAATCTAAATTTAAAGTAAATTACGATGTTTCAGGTGAAGCTTTTTTAACCAAACCAAACAAAACCACTTATATGGTTCAAAATATCATTAAAAAGATTACTGGTTTAAAACCGAAGCTATCTACTTCTGGTGGAACATCTGATGCGAGATTTATAAAAAATATTTCTCCTTGTTTGGAATTTGGTTTGGTAGGTAAAACAATGCACAAAATAGACGAGAATGTATCCGTTTCTGATTTGAAAAAGTTAACTAAAATTTATGAGAATATTTTGTTAAATTATTTTAAGTGAAAACTGGAATTATAACTACCGACTCTTATTTAAATCACGAAACTGGTCAGGGTCATCCTGAAAGAGCAGATCGAGTTTCGGTCGTAATTGAAAACTTAAAAAAAAATAAAAAATTAATTTGGAAAAAACCATTAAAGTTTGACTCTAAATATTTAAAAATAACTCATAAGCCTAATTATATTGATGAAGTAGAAAATTCTTTTCCCAAAAAGGGTTTACATTTTTTAGATGGAGATACTATTGTGTCTCCAGGAAGTAGGCAGGCTTCATCGGATGCAGTTGCGTCAATTATAACAGCTATTGATAGTGTGCTGAGTAAAGAGTTTAAAAATGTTTTCTGCCCTGTAAGACCACCAGGACATCATGCCGAAAAAGATAAAGCCATGGGGTTTTGTATTTACAATAATGTAGCAGTAGGAGCCCACTATCTTATAGAAAAATATAAACTGAATAAAATTGCTATAATAGATTTTGATGTTCATCATGGAAATGGAACACAAAATATTTTTTATGATAATAAAAAAGTTCTTTATTTATCGACACACCAATATCCATTTTATCCAGGAACTGGTGCAAGTCATGAGAAGGGAAAATATAATAACATTTTTAATGTCCCTTTACCAAGCGGAACTAATTCAGGCGAATACTTTGATGCTTATAATCATTTATTAAAAAAAATTGAGAAATTTAAACCAAAGTTTGTTCTTTTCTCAGCAGGATTTGATGCTCACACGAACGATCCGCTTGCAAATTTTAACTTAAAGTCAAAAGACTTTTATGAAATAACTAAAAGGACTCTTAAGACTGTTAATAAATTCTGTAACGGTAACGTTGTTTCAATTCTTGAAGGTGGATATGATTTGGAGGCTTTGGCTGAAAGCGCAAATGAACACATTAATGCATTATTACAATATTAATATTTTATTTTAGCTAAGTATAAACCTTGTGCAGGAGCAGGAGGCGCGCAGTTTGATCTTGTTTTAGATAGAAAAACTTTTTGAAATTTTTTTAAAGACCATTTACCCTCTCCTAAATATTTTAGGCAACCAACCATAGATCTTACTTGTTGCTGTAAAAAAGATTTAGAAACAAAATCTATAAATATTTTATTATTCCTTTTTTTAATGTTAGCTTTTTTTAATGTTTTGATTGGTGAATTAGCAGAGCAAGATGAAGATCTAAATGTTGAAAAATCATGTGTGCCGACTAGCATTTTTGAGCCTTTTTTCATCTTCAAAATATTCAAGTTCTTACTTATGTGCCATGCTTTATTTTTAAGTAGAGACAAACGGGAGGATCTATTTACAATAATATACCTATAGACTCTTTGTTTTGCATCATATCTTGAATGAAATTTTCTACTTACTTTTCTTACTTCTAAAACTGATATTGGATAATTTCCGATATATTTATTAACACCCTTGATAAATTTTTTTTTTTCAATTTTCTTTTTTAAATCAAAATGAGCAACTTGTTCTTCAGCATGAACACCTGAATCAGTTCTTCCAGCTCCATTGACGACAGTTTTTTCTTGTGAAAACAGAAATATTGCATCTTGTAAAACTTTTTGAACAGAGGTACCATTTTTTTGAAATTGCCAACCCACAAATGGTGTCCCGTCATATTCAATTTTAATTTTATATCTATTCACTTAATCTTAGGTTTAAAAAAAAATTTTTAATTTTTTCAAAATCTTTCGAATATCCTCTTCTAAAATCCTCTATTTTCATAAGATTTTTACCCTCTTTTTGAATTTTATTTACCAAAAGAAAATTTTCTTTAAATGGTAAAATTAATTTTTCTGAGTCCAAAAATTTTTTTGTTTCATTCTTTAAAAGAACTTTTGTATCAAAAATCTTATATTTAATTGTTTCTACCTCAAACCAAGCACCTGGTTTAGGTGAAAATGCACATATTTTTTTGTGCGCTTTATAAGCGGTGTCGTTAAAATTGATTTTTATTTCACTTTTTTTTATTTTATTAGCATAAGTGGCTCCTTCTGGATTCTGTCTAGAGGGATAATGAACGCTATGGCTAGAAGGAAAGAAATAGTCGTTTAAAGTTTTCTTACCAGCTTCCACTAAAGTATTATATATGTCTCCATAAGTATCATTTTCACCTATCGGAATAGCAGTTTGTAAATAGGTTGGACCCTCATCTAAACCCTTCTCCATTCTCATGATTGAAATACCAGTCTTTTCATCACCGTTAATTATGGCTCTATGAATAGGTGCTGCTCCTCTCCATTTTGGCAATAATGATGCATGAACATTTACAGAACCACACGAAGGAATCATTAAAACTTCTTCTGGTAAAATTAAACCGTAAGCTACCACTAAAATTACATCTGGCTTAATTCTTTTAATATTATCAATTTCTGATTTTGTAAATTTAGATGGAAAAAAAACATTTAGATTTTTATCTTTAGCGTATTTATGAACTGGAGATAAATTTACTTTTTGGCCTCTATTAGATTTTTTTGGTGCTTGAGTGTAAACAGCTTTAATATTAAACTCAACATTTGAATGAATATACTCCAAAAACTCTCGACCAAATTCAGGTGTTCCCATAAAAATAAGATTGAACGACATAAATAAATTTAAACTACTATTCTTTGTGAAGTTTTTCTCTGTTTTAAAAGTTTTTTAATTATCATATTTTTTTTTAATTTTGATAAATAATCAATAAATAAAATACCATTTAAATGATCAACTTCGTGTTGAATGCACGTAGACAAAAGACCATCAGCTTTAAGTTCTTTTGTTTTGCCATCAAAATCTAAATATTTTAAATGACACTCAGCAGGTCTTTCGATTTCTGCAAATTGACCCGGTAAAGATAAACAGCCTTCTTCATACACTGAAGTGTTTTTTGATCTGAATATTATTTCAGGATTTACAAGAAATAATGGACTTTTTTTTTCTTCGTCTTTTGAGATATCAATAACTACAATTCTTTTTAAAATTCCTATTTGTATTGCTGCAAGGCCGATACCTGGAGCTTTATACATAGTTTCAAGCATATCTTTCATTAGTTTTCTGGTTTGATCATCAACTTTTTCTATTGGAGAACATTTTTTTCTTAAAATAGGATCTGGCTCTATAAGAATTTTTCTCATTGTCATATTAAATTTATAATATAATTAAGACCTTAAAGGTAGTGCTGAAACTAAAACCTTATTTCTAAATTTTATTAATTTTGCTTTGTTAAGAATGTTAGTTATAAAATATATAGTTTCAGGATCAAGAATACTTATTTCGTCCTCACCAATAATCTCAACAAACTTTAAAGCTAACAGGCCTGTTTCATCATTTTCCGCTAAATCTAATAAGTTTTTAGGCACTGAATATTGTTTTGCTATTTCATTAGTTTTAATCTCCTCTGGTATAGAAAAACCATCAGTCTTTAAGGACTCGATTAAAGCTAAGTCTTTAGCTGAAAAAAAGTATTTTTTATTTTTTCTGATTTTCTTATAAACATTATTTAAGTCTTTCTGAGTTTTTTGTATTGGTGTATTTATATCTGTATAAAATCTTATTACTCTCGATCTATGAAGAATTTTATCATCAAATTTTACTTTACCAAGTTTGTTCTGCACAGTAATTATATTTTTTTTAAATACTGCTTCGTATTCTTTAACTAAATTTTCATCCTCCTCGTCTGCTATCTCTTTTAGATTGTCGCTAATGAATTCTCTAAAAATATTTGATAAATTGGCTTTTTTTGAGATATCTTGCAGTAATAATAAGAGTTTAATTTTATTTTCTGGATTGTCAGATAATAAATATTTTTGAAAAATCAATGCTCTTGAGTCAACTTCATCAAGAGATTGATATAATCCTTGGGCATTTATCAAGCTATTCACATCGAATGATATTTTTTTATATATTTCAAAAAGTTTATCTTTATCAAACTTATTATTATTAGCCGCTTTCTCTAGAGTTTTAATTTTATCTCTATCCTCAAAATCTTCTATTGTAACTAAATTTGCTGCATTAAGGTATTCCCAGATATATTTATTAGTTTTTTCATTCGGCTCATATTTAAAATTAGGAACTGTTATTGAAGATAGATAAAAGTTTAACAAATTATTATCTTTAATTTTATTATCAGCCTTCTCCGATATTCCAAGTAAAAAATTTATTTTATTGTTAAAAAAACTGTCAGATAGTTTTTGTTCTTTCAACAGATCGAAAATTAGCTGAGCTTCATTTTTTTTGTCGTTAAATATTAAGCAATAAATTTTAAATTTCTCAAGATATGAGTCTTTAATTTCTTTATTAATAAATTCCGATTTTTTACATCCTTCATTTAAATTTGCTTTAGCTATATTTTTATCTACTAGATATTGAATGACTTTAGATCTGCTATGAAAATCTTGATTGCTATTTAAAAATTTTTCAAGAACGTTATCTTTATTATTCTCTATAAGCCAATCTATTTTGAGCTTAAGAAATTCTTTATCGGAAAGATTTTTTTGAGGTAAGTAAGAATAAGTCATTATGGTATTTAAAAAAATTTCCTCAGATGACTTTGATAACTTAATCTTATTTATTCTTTTAAAGATATTTTTAATCTCATTCCCATCAGTATTTTTCCACATGTATAGGTTTAAATCATTTTCTTCGGGATCGTATATTCCATAAAGAGGAATTTCTAATTGTGAGGAATCTATATTTTCAGAAATTTTAATATTACTTTCCTTGGTCTTTTTATTTTTAAAGCCAATTTCAATTTTTTTTTCTTGAGTATCTGACTCAATAACATTTATAACGGTTTCATTATTTGTTTCTTTTTTTTTCCAAATATCAACGGACTCTTCCTCTGAAGAAGATTTTGAACTAAACAAGATTAAAAAAAAAAATAGATATAAAATACTATTTAAGTTTAATAATCTCATCTGTGATTTCTTTGTTGATTTTTTTTTCAGGAGAAGGAAAATCAAACTTATCCAGTACAAAAATTGCAACGACAAATAAAATAAGTACTAATAAGATTTTGATAAGTGTTCTCATTAGAGATTGTTTGAAGCTTTGTCGGCTTGTGAATTTGTATTGCATTTGCATAGTTTTAAAATATATTTAAACTTAATAAATAAGACAAATTTGTGATAAATCAATTATTTAGTTAGGAATTTGATTGAAAAAAAACCTTGTTTTAACTGGAATGATGGGCGTTGGTAAGTCAACCATAGGTAAATCTTTGTCAAAAAAGTTAAATATGAAATTTTTTGATACTGACTCAATGATTGAAAATGAAGAAAAAATGACAATAAAAAATATATTTGAAAAAAAAGGTGAAGAGCACTTCAGAAAAATAGAAAAAAAAACTATACTCACAGTCCTAAATAATACCAATGCAGTAATAGCTCTTGGCGGGGGAGCTTTCATAGATTCAGATATAAGAAATGAAATTTTAAGATCATGTGTTAGTTTTTGGTTGTTTATAAATATAAAGAATTTATTAAAAAGACTAACTGACACAAACAAAAGACCGCTTTTGGACGGTCAAAATTTAGAAGATTCTTTAAATAATCTTTATGAAAAAAGGAAAAAAATCTACGAAAATGCAAATTTTAAAATTGATTGTAATAATAAAGAAAAATCTGAAATAACAGATGAAATTATGAAATTATATGAAAAAAACTAAAATTACTGTTTTAAATAAAAATTTAAATTACTCCTTGTTTGTTGGATATAACTCAATAAATTTATTACCAAAAAAAATAAAATTAATTAATGCAAAATCGAACAAAATAGGTGTTGTATTAGATAAAAAAGTTCCAAAAAAATATAAGAGCAAAATTAAAAAGCTTTTAAAGAATTATAGAGTTTTTTTCTTTGAATATTCAGTTAGTGAAAATTTGAAATCTTTTTCAAACGTAAATGGACTCTTAGAAAAATGTATAAGATTAAACTTCAATCGCAATGATTTTTTAATTGCAATAGGTGGAGGTATAGTTGGAGATTTTTGTGGTTTTGTTGCTAGTATATTAAAGAGAGGAGTTAACTTTATAAATATTCCAACAACTTTACTGGCACAAGTGGACTCTGCAGTTGGAGGCAAGACTGGAGTAAATTCAAAACAAGGTAAAAACTTAATAGGATCCTACTATCAACCTAATTTAGTTATTTGCGATTTGTCATTTTTAAAGAGTCTTCCAAAAAGGCAAGTAACGAACGGTTACGCTGAAATTTTAAAACATGCTATCATTTCAGATAAAAAATTTTTTAATTGGCTCAAAAAAAATTCACAGAAAATTTTAGAAAACAAAGATGTTAAGTGCATGACTTACGCAATTACTAAAAGCAATAAAATAAAGTTAAGTTTTGCAAACAAAGATGTGAAAGACAAAAATATAAGGATGACTTTAAATTTTGGTCATACTTTTGCACATGCAATTGAAGCGAGACATAGTTATTCGAAAAAAATTAATCATGGTGAGGCAGTTCTCGTAGGTATGATGATGGCTGCTAAGTTATCTTTTATTAAAAAAGTTTGTAATAAAGTAACTTTGTTAGAATTAATTAAAATATACAAAAAAAATAATTTGGATTATAAATTGAAACACTTTCTCAAAAAGAAAGAATTTAATTCTATAACAAAATTCATGTTACAAGATAAAAAAAATTATGATAATAAAATTAACTTAATTCTTTTAAGAAAAATAGGTAAAACTACGAGACCTGGTCAGTATAAATTAACTCTTAGTGAACTAAGAAAAAATAATACAAAATTAAATAATCTTAATTTCTAAAGCATGAATTTTATTTTTAAGATCTTCCTTTAAAACGCCCATAATTTTTCTCTGGGCATCTAATTTATTCATAGCACTCAATTGGTTTGACTTAATTTCTAACTTCAAGTGAAATTTATTTTCTTTAAAAAACTTATGTCCCCTATGCAGATGAGAGTTGTCAACAATTTTAATTTTTTCAACTTCTAAATTGCTTTTGATTTTTTCCTCAATAAGTTTAAAAAATTCCTTCATAAAATAAAATTTTACTATATAAATCTTAAATTGATATGAAAATAATTTGTGATTGGGAGAAATGTAAAAAAATAGGTAGCTATAAAGCTCCAGTAGAACGAGATAATAGCAAAAAAACAAGAATGCTATGTCTAGAACATATTAAAATTTTTAATAAAAAATGGAATTACTTCCAAAACATGAGTAATGAGGAAATAGAATATTTTATTAAATCTGATTTAACTTGGCATAAATCAACAAAAAGTTTTGGATCCTCAGAAAATTTTTTTAACCTATTGTGGAATAATGCATTGGAGGATAAATTAAATATTTTTAAATCTTCAGACTTTGAAAAATTCAAAAAAACTAAACTAACTAACAATGATAGAGATGCTCTTGATATAATGGAGTTAAAATATGAGGCCAAATGGGAAGAAATACAAAAAAAATTTAAAACCCTTGTAAAGAAATATCATCCTGATAAAAACCAGGGTAATAAAAAATTTGAAGATAAGCTTAAAAAAATTACTTTAGCTTATAGCCAGTTAAAAATGACAATGGGAAAAAAATGAAACAAAATTCTTTTTCAGAACAAAAGCCTGATATTAAAATTTCAGTAAGACAAACTTTTGGAATTGACACTGAAATGGAAATAGAGGGATTTGGAAAAAAAAATGAGTATGTTCCGAAAATTGATCAAGATTATAAGTTTGATAGAGATACTACATTGGCAATCCTGTCTGGATTTGCATTTAATAAAAGAGTTTTAATTCAAGGATATCATGGTACAGGAAAGTCAACTCATATTGAGCAAGTAGCTGCAAGATTGAATTGGCCATGTGTTAGAGTAAATCTTGATAGTCATATCAGTAGAATAGATCTGATTGGAAAAGATGCAATTGTATTAAAAGATGGAAAGCAGATAACTGAGTTCAAAGAAGGAATATTACCTTGGTCAATACAAAATCCAGTCGCTTTAGTATTTGATGAATATGATGCTGGTAGACCTGACGTAATGTTTGTAATTCAGAGAGTTCTTGAAAGTGACGGTAATTTTACTTTATTAGACAAAAATAAAATTCTACATCAACACGATTATTTTAGAATGTTTGCAACTACAAATACCATTGGACTAGGTGACACTAGCGGACTCTACCACGGAACTCAACAAATCAATCAGGGCCAAATGGATAGATGGAACATAGTTTCTACTTTAAATTATCTACCGTACGAAAAGGAATTAGAAATAATTTTAGCTAAAAATAAAAACTTTAATAATAAAGAAGGAAAAGAGAAAATTTCAAATATGATCAAAGTTGCAGATATGACTAGAAAAGGTTTTATTAATGGTGATATATCTACTGTAATGAGCCCTCGTACAGTTCTTCATTGGGCTGAGAATACTAGAATCTTTAATGATACAGGATATGCTTTTAGAGTTACTTTTTTAAATAAATGCGATGAAATAGAAAAAAAAATTATATCTGAATATTATCAAAGATGTTTTGGTGAAGATTTACCAGAGTCCTCGATAAATGTAACTATTTCGTAAAATGCAAAAAAAAGAAGAATTAATTCAAAATTTTAAAACAGCTATTGCATCTACAACTAAATCAGTCTCAAATGTCAAAGATATTGAAGTTATTTTTGGCAATGAAAAACTCAAAACAAATAAAAAAATAATTAAACTTCCAGATTTAGAAAATATCAATGAAAAGATTGACTATACAAAAGCTAGGGCTTTAGCTGACTCAGAGGCTCTTAAAATAAGGTATAGTAACGAAAAAATTCTTAAAACTTACGAGCCAGAGGGAAATATTTCAAAAAAATTATATCATATTGCAGAAAAAATTAGATATGAAAAATTGGGTTCAGTAGAGTTTAAAGGAATCAAAAATAATATTGATGAATTCTATAATGAAAAATTAGAAAAAACTAATTTTGAAAAAAATGAAAATAAATATGTCGATGCATTTGAAAATTATTTAAGATCAAATATTTTTAATTATAAAAATAATAAAAATTATAAATCTTTCAAGAAAGAATTTGATGAAAAATTAAAGAAAAGTCTCAAGCCTCTTAATAGTTTAGTTGAAGATCAATTAAAATTTAATTCTATGATTTCAGAACTTATATCTGAAATGGAAATTGAGGAAGATGCTAATGATGAGCGCAAAAAAGAGAGTAAAAATGAACAAGACACTAGGAGTAGCCAGACTGAGGATAATGACCGAATAACACAAGAAAACCAAGATCAAAATAATGAAATGGCTATAGAAACAAGCGCTGAGGTTATGGAGGACTTAGCCGAAGAAGATGATCAAGACTCAGATATATTAGAAATAGAAAAATTTTTTGATAGTCAAAATCAAAAAAAAAGAACTATCGGTAATTTTGGTGATAAAAAATATAAAATTTTTACTGATGAATATGATGAAATCATTCAAGCTGAAGAATTAGAGTCTGAGGATGAGTTGATAAGACTAAGGCAAAATTTAGATCAACAGCTTTTACAACTTAAGAATTTTATATCTAAACTAGCAAATAAATTACAAAGAAAACTTTTAGCAAAACAAAATAGATCTTGGGAATTTGATTTAGAAGAAGGAATTCTTGATACTTCTAAGCTCACAAGAGTTATAATTGATCCCTTCAATTCACTCTCTTTCAAAAAAGAAAAAGATATTGATTTTAAGGACACCTTAGTAACAATTCTGATTGACAATTCTGGCTCAATGAGAGGCAAACCTATATCTGTGGCAGCTATTTGTGCTGATATTTTATCTAGGACTTTAGAAAGATGCTCAGTGAAAGTTGAAGTTTTAGGTTTTACAACAAAACATTGGAAAGGTGGATCAAGTAGAGAGAAATGGATGAACAATGACAAACCAATTTTTCCTGGACGATTAAATGATTTGAGACATATAATTTATAAGTCTGCTGATACTCCCTGGAGACAAGCAAAAAAAAATATGGGTTTAATGTTAAAAGAAGGTCTTCTAAAAGAAAACATTGATGGAGAGGCTTTAAGGTGGGCTTATAATAAGATGAGTAAAAGAAAAGAAGAGAGAAAAATACTAATGGTTATTTCGGATGGTGCACCAGTAGATGACTCCACTTTATCTTCTAACTCAAGTGATTACTTGGAAACAAATCTAAAAAATGTGGTTAAATGGATTGAAAAAAATTCAAATATTGAATTACTTGCCATCGGTATAGGTCATGACGTAACTAGATATTACGAGAGAGCAGTGAAAATTACTGATGTTCAAGATTTAGGAGATGTTATGATTAATCAATTAACAGACCTATTTGCAAAAAAAAATAATACAGTTCATTAAATTTTATTCAGTCCTGTTTTAACTCTATATTTAGAAACATCTGATATTTTTGAAAGCAATATTCTGAATGGTATTAACATAACTAAAGCTATTATAAATTTAACGCACAAATCTCCAAAAGCCAAAGGAACCCAATTTATACCAGTTTTATAAAATGAAATTGAAAAAAATAAAAAAGTATCAACTATCGACCCTACTCCCGAGGAAGTAAAAGGGGCTACATACCATAAACGATTATTTCTCAATTTATCAAATATTGAGACGTCTAGATTTTGAGAAACGAAAAATGCAACTCCAGATCCTATTGCTATTCTAATTGAAATCAGATCAGAAAAATTTGTTGAAATAAATAATGTAAGTAAAACACCTAATATAAAACCTATATAAACAATTTTTTTTGCGATAGTTTTTCCGAATGCTCTATTAGCTAGATCAGTAATCAAAAAAGTTATCGGATAACTAAAGGCACCATAAGTTAGTATTTTATCAAGTCCATAATGTCTAAAAGGAAACTGAACTAGGTAATTAGATACTATAACTACTAAACCCATTAAAAATGAAAGTATTAAAAATAACTTATTAATTTTCATAAATTAATACGATTATGCTCTAGCTATTATTGAAATTTTTATTTTTTTTGCTTTTTTAGAAAGATTTTTATTTTTGGCGTTTTTAAGAAATTTGTCTAGTCCTCCCTTAAAATCTACAGTTCTTAAAGCAGAATTAGTAACGTTTAATCTTATATTTTTTTTTAAAATATCACTTTTAAAACTTACCTTTTTAAGATTGGGAAAAAACTTTCTTTTAGTCTTATTGTTAGAGTGGCTAACATTATGACCCTTCAAAGGTGATTTTCCAGTAAGTTCGCATCTTTTAGACATAATATAAATTTCTGCAATTATATAGTTCCTGAATTGTTATTGGTCAAGACATTAAAAAGCAGAAAAACTATGAGTTAATTCCTATCGCTGCCGTAATATTTTTAATTTTCTCTTTCTTTAAAATTTCAATTAGTTCTTTTTTAATTTCTTTCACGATTCCTGGACCCTTGTAAATCATTCCAGTATAAAGTTGAACAGCATTTGCTCCAGATATAATTTTTTCAAAAGTGCTTTGACCAGAGTCAACTCCTCCAACTCCAATAATTTGAATTTTTCCTTTAGTTTCTCTATAAAATCTTTTAATCAACTTTGTTGACAAATTTTTTAAAGGCAAACCAGAAAGCCCTCCTTCCTCATTCTTATTATTATCATATAAGCCAGCTCTATTTCTATCAGTTGAATTTGATATAATTATTCCACTTATATTATGTTTAAGAATTATTTCATTTATTTGGCTAGTGTCTTCATCATCAATATCTGGTGAAATCTTTATAAATATTGGTTTATTAATTTTTTTTTTTAACTTTAGACTATTAAGTTGTTCCAATAATTTAGATAATGATTTTTTTTCGTGGAAATCTCTTAAACCTTCAGTGTTGGGTGATGAAATATTTATAGTTATATAATCTGCTTGACTATGAAGTTCAGATAAACAAATAATAAAGTCATCAATTTTATTTCTGGTATCTTTGTTTGGACCAATGTTTACACCCAAGATTTTACTGGGTTTGTTTTTTGAAATTCTTTTAGATATTTTTTCTAAACCATCATTATTAAAACCAAGTCTATTTATCAAAGCTTGGTCTTTTTCTAACCTAAATATTCTTGGTTTTGGATTTCCAAATTGTCTTTTTGGTGTAATGGTGCCAACTTCAACAAAACCAAAGCCAATTTTATAAAGTGAATTATAAACTTCAGCACTTTTATCAAAGCCTGCGGCCATACCTATTGGATTTTTTAATTTTTTATCAAACATATTTGTTTCTAATATATTTTCATTTTCAACTTTAAAAAAATTCTCAGGAATAACATTAAGTTTTAACGACTTAATTGCTAAATCATGGGCTACTTCCGGGTCTAAACCAAAAATGAAAGGTTTTAAAAAAGGGAACATTTTATTTTATTTAATTTTATCATCTAATAATTTAATTGTTTCTTTTACACCAAAAAAACTTATAAAGAATCCCATTCTAGGACCATCTTTTTCGCCAAATAAGACTTCATAAATTAACTTAAACCAATCTCTTAAATTTTTATCATAACCTTGTTCTTTACCTGTTGAATAAACGATTGTTTGTATATCTTCGGGTTTCATATCTTGAGGAATTGATTTTAATTTTTCTGCTAAATTTTTTAATGCATTTTTTTCTTTTTGGTTAGGAACTTTAAATTTTTTATTTGGCTGTACTTTATCATTAAAATAATTAATTGCATATTTTGTGAGATCATTTAAGATTGGGTGATCTTTAGATTTTATGTTCTCATGAAATCTTTGAATAAATTTCCAGAGAATATCTTTTGACTTTGCATTACTTGATCCAACTAAATTTAGAAGCATTGAAAATGGCATAACAATTTTTTCCTTTGGTGGTTTTCCATTATGAACATGCCATACGGGATTTAACAACTGTTCACTTTTGCTCTGATTTTGATATTTTTCAATTAATGAAAGGTACTCATCAACAGTTTTTGGAACCACTTCAGAATATAATTTTTTGGCTCTCTTGGGGTTGGGATACATATATAAAGCTAAACTTTCAGGTGAAGCGTATCTTAACCACTCATCTATAGAAATGCCATTGCCTTTTGATTTTGAGATCTTTTCACCTTTTTCATCCAAAAAAAGTTCATAAGCGAATCCATTAGGAGGTGTTTTGCCTAGTGCTTTACAAATTTTATTAGACAGAATTGCACTTTCAGTCAAATCCTTTCCATACATTTCAAAATCTACATCAAAAGTAAACCATCTCATTGCCCAATCCACCTTCCATTGTAGTTTACATTTTCCGTCTGTAATTTTTGTTTCTAGTTTTTTTCCATCATTATCAAAAATCAACGTACCTTTTTTTTTGTTTATTTCAGACATAGGAATTTCTAAAACTTTTCCAGTATCAGGACATATTGGTAGAAAAGGACAGTAAGTTTTTCTTCTTTCAGTTCCAAGAGTAGGTAAAATTATATTCATAATATCATCATACTTTTCAAGAACTCTTAAAATTGAACTATTAAAATGACCTTTCTTATAAGTCTCGGTTGAGCTTATGAAATTAAATTTAAAATTAAACTTTTTAAGAAATTCTTTTAATTTTTCATTGTTGTGTTCACCATAGCTTTTGAATTTACCAAATGGGTCTGGAATACTTGTAAGTGGCTTACCTAAATTTGCTTTTAAGACCTCTTTATTATCAATGTTTTCGGGAACCTTTCTAAGACCGTCCATATCATCAGAGAATGTTATTAAGTCAGTATCAATTTTCTCAACATGGTTTAAAGCATTAATCATCATAGTTGTTCTAGCTACCTCTCCGAAGGTACCTATATGAGGTAATCCGCTTGGTCCGTAACCAGTTTGAAACACCACCTTTTTTTTAGATTGAATTAAATTTTTTCTTTCTTTTAAAAGCTTTCTAATTTCAACAAAAGGCCATGAAGAAGTTGATTGAATTAAGTCCTTATCAAGCATAACAATGGTTTATTAACTTTTATATATAAAATACAGATATAAATACAAGATAATAAGTTGAATTTTATAACTATTTAAATAATCTCATTTCTTTATGGCCATAAACAAAACAATCTTTTTTATAATCGGTGTCCTTTTAGTAATTCTAGGAGCATTTATGTTGATTCCCTATATTGTTCAAATGATTTATGATGAAAATAGTCATAGTTTTTTATCATCAGCCTTTATAACAATTTTTATTGGCGTATTATTTATTCTGGCAAATTTAGATCAAGATTATAAACTAAATCTTCAACAGACTTTTTTATTTTCATCTCTAGCCTGGATTTCTGCTGCTCTTTTCGGAAGTATACCATTTCATCTATCTGTTCTTGAATTATCTTTTAGTGAGGCTTTTTTTGAAAGTATGTCTGGGATCACTACAACTGGATCAACTGTTATTAATGATTTGGATAATAGTCCAAAAAGTATTTTAATTTGGAGGGCAATTATGCAATGGCTCGGAGGTATTGGAATAATTGTAATGGCAATTACTGTGTTGCCGCTGTTAAAAGTTGGTGGAATGCAATTATTTAAAATGGAAGGATCAGATAGCACTGAAAAGATTTTGCCAAGAACTGCTGAGGTTGCTTCAATTATTATTCTTACATATTTGCTTTTAACTTTTTTATGCGCTGTTTTATATTGGGTATTTGATATGTCTATTTTTGACAGTATTGCTCACTCGATGACAACAATTGCGACTGGGGGATTTTCGACACATAATACCTCTATAGAATATTTTAAAAGTTCAAATATAGAAATTATTGCAACTATTTTTATAATTTTAGGAAGTATACCTTTTATTTCTTATTTAAAATTTATTAAAGGTAATCGAAAAATTTTTTTTAACGACGTTCAAATAAGAGGGTTTGTTTATTTAATTTTTGTATCAATTCTTGTAATGTTTTTCTATTTATTATTTAGCAATAGTGAAATACCTTTAGTTGATAAGTTAAGAATTTCTTCTTTTAATGTAGTCTCAATTCTATCTGGCACAGGTTATGTCACAGATGATTTTGGTCTATGGGGAGAATTCCCATTAATTTTTTTTCTTTTTTTAATGTTTGTCGGAGGATGTGCTGGCTCAACAACTTGTGGGATTAAAATATTTAGATTTCAACTCTTATACATATTTATAGGTAACCAAATTAAAAAATTATTTTATCCTAATAGTATCTCAGTAATAAAATATAATAATCAAAAAATTTCTAATAGTTTCATTCATTCAATTATTATATTTATTTTTTCTTACCTTTTTCTATTTTTATTATTAGCAATTCTTTTATCAATAACTGGTTTAGATTTTTTGTCTGCAATTTCTGGGGCTGCTACCTCTATTTCAAATGTAGGACCTGGACTTGGAGAAATGATTGGTCCTAATGGTAATTTTAAGGAAGTCTCAGATATTTCAAAGTGGCTTTTATCATTTGGGATGTTACTGGGTAGACTAGAATTATTTGCTGTGCTAGTTTTGTTTTTTCCTTCTTTTTGGAAAGATTAATAATTATTTATGGAAATTTACAAAAAACAAACTCTGTCTGAATCTTTTTCAGTTTACTTTGATAAAAGAATGTTAAGGATCCTTCTTCTGGGCGCAATAAGTGGTTTCCCTTGGGTTTTAATTGGCAGTAGCTTAAGTCTTTGGTTAAAAGAAGATGGTTTAAGTAGAAGTACTATAGGTTGGGCAGGTTTAATTTTTGCAGTATATGCTTTTAATTATCTCTGGGCACCAATTATAGACAGAATAAGAATTCCTTGGTTAACAGAAAAAGTAGGTCATAGGCGTGGGTGGATCATAACCATGCAAACTTTAATTTTAATCTGTCTTGTTTGCTGGAGTTTTGCAAATCCAACCACAAATTTAACTTTAGTAATAAGTATAGGTCTAATAATTGCAATCGCATCTGCAACACAAGATATTACTGTTGATGCTTTAAGAATTGAACAAATTGGTGAGCACGAAGGTAAATCAATGCAAGCTGGTGCAGCAATCGCAGTTGTTGGTTGGTGGACTGGATATAAATTAGGCGGCGTTGTAGCTCTTAACGCTGCTGAATTTTTTCAGCAAGCAGGTTTTGAAAACTACTGGCAAATAACTTTTTTGATTTTAGGTATAGTTATTATCGCTTGCAATATTGGTCTACTATTTGTGAATGAGCCACAACCCACTGATAGAGCAGAGAACCAAAGACAAACAGATAAAATGATTGAAGATAAGTTAGGATCTTCTAACATAATGACAAAAGTAGTTGCATGGTTAACAGGAACAATAATTGGTCCTGTAATCAGTTTTTTCAAAAAAAATGGTTTTAAAATTGCAATAGCAATTTTGGGTTTTGTCTTCCTTTTTAAAATTGGAGAAGCTTTCTTGGGTAGAATGTCAGTTATCTTTTATAAAGAAATAGGATTTACTAAGTCAGATATTGCGCTTTATTCTAAAGGACTTGGTTGGGTCACAACTGTCGTTTTTACTTTGTTAGGTGGAATATTTGCAATTCGTTCTGGAGTAATTAAAGCAATGTTTTTATCTGGAATATTAATGGCTTCAACAAACTTACTGTTTTCTTTACTGGCCTGGTCAGGAAAATCTGAGTTATTGTTTGCTATCGCTGTAATATTTGATGACATGGCGGCAGCTTTTGCAACTGTAGCATTTGTTGCTTTTATTTCAATGCTTGTCGACAGAACGTACACTGCTACACAGTATGCTTTGCTTGCATCAATTGGAACTGCTGGAAGAACTACTTTGGCTGCATCTTCAGGAGCTTTGGTTGACTGGTTAAATGGAGACTGGGGAATTTTTTTTATAATTACAGCAGTGATGGTAATACCATCTCTTATATTTCTTTATATGATTAAAGATAAACTTAAGCTGAATGAATAGATATTTCACAAATTTTTTTACGTTTGTAAATCTGTACAAAAAACCCTCAATCAAATCTGAAATGGTAACTCAAATGATTTATGGGGATAGCTTTCTAGTGTCTAAAAAAAGTAGAAAATGGCTCAAAATCAAGATCAAAGAAGATGGTTACAAAGGTTATATAAAAAATAAAAATTTTCCCAATTTTTTAAAACCAACACATAAAGTAAATATTTTAAAATCAAAAGTTTATAAGTTTCCAAATAAAAAAAACAAAATAAATGAACTTTCATTTGGTTCAAAAATAAAAGTTTTAGATAATAGAGCAAAATTTTTTAAATTTTCAAAAGGATGGATAAGTAAAAATGATGTAAAACCAATTTCATATAAAGAAAAAAATCCCTTCAGAAAAATCTTTATATTTAAAAATATAAAATATAAATGGGGTGGAAAATCTTTTAAAGGAATAGATTGCTCAGCTTTGATACAATTATTTTTAAATTTTAATAATCAGTTTTGTCCTAGAGATGCAAAAGATCAAGTTAAGTACTTCAAAAAAAAAATTAAATTAAAAAATATAAAAAAAAATGATCTAATTTTCTGGAAGGGTCATGTAGCAATTGCACTATCTAAAAAGAAACTTATTCACGCGTATGGACCTATGAAAAAAACAGTGGTTATGGATATTGCAAAAACTATTAAAAGAATAAAAAATACTGCAAATCTTGAGGTTAAAGGTATAAAAAGAGTTTAATTATCTCCCAAAAAAAAGGTGTCCATATCGCTATCGGCAGCTTGTATGTTTTGTACCCCCAGCTCTAATTTTTTGTAAATTGTTTCTTCACCGCTGTTAGAAGCAATAATTATAGGTTTATGAAAAATTTTCGGAAAAATTGACCTTAATTTATTTGTTAAGTTTTTATTTGCTGAACATGACCATATTAAATCAAAGTTATTTTCAATTGCCCACTTAGTTGCAAGATAATACATTTCAACTTCATATGACTCGTTTAAATAAAAGTGGAATAAAACATGGAACCTTTTTATACCTTTTGAATTTTGAAAATGAGTGATCAAATAATTATCTTTGTATTGAAAAACCCTTAAATTTTCCCTGTAAGGAAATTTGCTAAATCTCCACTCAAACCAGCTCGAGTCTCTTACAAAGATTAAGTTATTAGATACATCATTTTTTCTATTAGAAAAATTTTTCTCAATAGCTTTCATATTCTGGGTAAAATTAATTGGCTCAACAAAGGATAATTCTTTAGTTTTTTTTATTAAAGAAAAATTATAAATTTTTTTTAAAATTTTTAAATTAGTTTTTTTTAGTAGAGGTACCCATTTGATAGGATTAATAGGTCTTGCCAAACGCTGGGTTAAGTAATTAATTTTCCAATTTAACTTTTTGTAAACTTTTAAAGCTGCTTGATTACAAAATGCTAATTGAATGTCTGATAAATTAGTACCAGCTTTGACTAGCGTCGAGCCAGCACCCTTGCCTTGAAACTCAGGTAAAACAGCAAAATCTATGTACCAAGATGCATTCTTAATTTTACCATTAAATTTTATTTTAGTTGGCAATAAACCCAAATGACCGATTATTTTATTATTTAAAATTAAAACGATTGGCTCACATTTAGTATTATTTAATCTATACCACCACTCTAAATTTTGGATTAAACTTTTGTATTTATTTTTAAAGACTAGTTTATAAAAATCTTCTAAGTCTCTTCTATCAACTTGCGTAATCTTTTTAATGATATAGTTTAACATTAAGCTTAGAGCATCTCTATTGCTACTTCTGACTCACAAAAAGCAATGTATCTGTATTCACCTTCTTTAAAAACTTCTTTAAAAGCTTTAAACTCATGATCTTGCCAATTAGGAAATCCATAAAATTGATCAAATAACAAGATAGATCCTTTGGTTAAAAGAGGCTTAATTTTTTCTAAAGTAAATTTGGTTGGGGTGTAAGTGTCCATATCTAAATGAGCAAAAGTTATTTTTTTACCATAGTTTTCTTTTAAGAAATTTTCTAATGTCTCTTGGACTTTCCCAACTATTAACTTTACATTGTTTGAAACTTTAGGTTTTTTTTTATTTAGTGAGAAAGTGCCAATCGGATTATATTCATTCATACTCCACTCTTCCTCTAATCCATCAAATGAGTCAAAGCCATAAATTGTTAAATTTTTTTTTCTTAAAAATTCTGAGAAAAGGTTAATTGAGTCCCCTCTAAAAACTCCAAATTCTAAAAATAAATCATTTGAAGTATTGGCTTTTTTTAAACTTTGAGAAATTGCAAACTTTCTTATATCAATTGGTTTTAGAAAAATAGAAGAGTTTTTCATTTCTTTTTCAAAAAATTTATAACAATCTAAAGATAGATTTTCATAATAAATATCTATTGGGCTAGTTTTGTTTCTAGTTCTGGGCTTAAAATATACCTCAATGAAATAAAGAAGAGATAAAAGCTTGTTTTTTATAAAATTTTTCATAATTATCTATTATAAATTAATTTAAAAAATAATATTATTTATAAAATGTCAAATTTAATAAAAAGATTTATATCAGATAATACAGGCATTATTATAAGAATTGATGATATTGCCGAAAATATGAATTGGCAATTAATGGAAAAATGCGAGGAATTGTTTGATAAATATAATATTAAACCTGTTTTGGGTGTGATTCCAAATAACAAAGATGAGGAGCTTTTGAAATACCCAAAAAAAGAAAATTTTTGGGAACTTGTTAGAGGTTGGGAAAGAAAAGGTTGGGAAATATCAATGCATGGATATTCACATGTATATAGTCAATCAACTAAAAAAAAAGATTACTTCGGATATGGAGGAAAATCTGAATTTTTTGGTATTGAACTTGAAAAACAAATTTTAAAAATAAAGAATGGATTAGAAAAATTTGATAATGAAAAAATAAAAATCAGAACATTTTATGCTCCTAATCACACTTATGATTTAAACACTTTTAAAGCTTTAAAAAAATGTAATATTAGAAACATTGTTGATGGCTACGGATTAATGCCTTATGAAAAAGATGGTCTTAGCTTTATTCCTCAATTATTTTATAAAATTTTAATACTACCATTCGGTGTTCAGTCTACACAAATTCACTTAAACTATTGGGAGGAAAAAGATTTCAAAAATTTTAAGAATTTTATTGAAAAAAATCAGGATAAAATTCTATCTTTTGATCAGGCTTTGAGCAAAGTTAACAATAGCTTTTTTTATAAACTTATAAACTTATCTCTAGAAAAAATTCTTAAATTGCTAAGGTTTTTTAATAAAACTAAAGACTAAACTTAAGTTTGTTTAAAATAAGTATTTTTTAATTGTAGAATTTTTCTACATATTATTAGCAAGGTAGTAGATAACTGCTACTACAGCTAAAATTTCCCAACCACTCATAAATAACCTCCTTTTTGATTCGAGGTTTAATTATATCATATTTTTTTGGCGGAGAGAGTGGGATTCGAACCCACGATACCTTTAACAGTATACACGCTTTCCAAGCGTGCGCCTTCAACCGCTCGGCCACCTCTCCCTAGTTTAATTTAAAAATTAAATTACTCATTTCTTTAATAAAATCTTTGTTAGTTGGTAAGTTATTTTTTTTCATTTCTTCCTGTATCTCTAAAATATTTTCCTTAATGTAATTAATAGTTTCAAGTAAGTTATTTGAGTTTCTTTTGGAGACAAAAATTCCTTTTTTATCACCTATCACATGCTTAATTTCCTCAAATACAATTACCGGTCTCATTCTAGCAAGTGCCTCTAATAGAGACATTGGATAACCCTCAGTAAAGGAAGGTAAAATAAATATATTATGGTCGTCGTAATATTTAATAAGATTTTGAGTTTTACTTTCTATTTCATAAATATTCACATTATTTTGATTTATTGTTTCTTTAGAATTTTTCTCAGCCCCAACTATTGTTAAAGAAATTTCTTGTAGGCTTTCTATTAATTTGACAAGAGAAAAGATGCCTTTTTCTTTTCTAATCCTTCCAACATAAAGAAGTTTGATATCTTTAAAATTAGAAGTTTTTATGTTTGATAGCCAGCTACTATTTAGTTGAGATGGATAAACTAGACTCCCTTTTTTACCCTTTAAAATATAATCCCTACAACTTATTAAATGTGAAATTTTGGATACTGTAGAAAACATTATATGGTATATAATTGGACCAATAAATCCTAGAATAACTTTGTACTCCCCATATCCATCGCTCCTTAAATAAACTATTGGTTTTTTTTTAAATAATCTCAAAAAAATACAAGCTAAAAAAGTATAAGGAGTAATAGAAATTAATAAAAATTTTGTATCACCGTCTTTAACTAATCTTAAAATCTGAAATAAAAAAGTAAAAAATGAATTACAAATTTTTATATTTTTAACTTTAATCTCATGTGATCTTACCTTGTTGGATTTTCTTGCAATAAGATATACTTCGTAATGATTGCTTAATTCTTCTGGAGTGGATTTCATGTCTAGATTATCACAAAAGTACTTCCCGTCATTTTCAAAGGTGCTCTCATTTGAGATTATAACTAGTTTTTTCATTATGTTTCTTTATTAATTTTAAGGACACCAATAAATGCCTCTTGTGGGATTTCAACTTTTCCAAATTGTTTTGATCTCGCTTTACCTTTTTTTTGTTTTTCAAGTAGTTTTCTTTTTCTATCCGTAGCACCACCACCATGAATTTTTGTTAAAACATCTTTTTTAAAGCCCTTAATAGACTCTCGAGCAACAATCTTACCGCCGATCGCTGCTTGAACAGGAATCATAAAGTTATGTCTTGGAATTAAATCCTTTAACTTTTCACAAACTTGTCTACCAGTTTTTTGTGCAAAATCTCTATGAATTATCATTGCTAGAGCATCAACTGGTTCGGTGTTTACTAAGATACCAAGCTTAACAAGATCTCCTTCTCTGTAACCAGAGATTTCATAATCAAAACTAGCATAGCCACTTGAAACAGATTTTAATCTATCATTAAAATCAAAAACAACCTCATTGAGCGGAAGATCATAAGAAAGGACAGCTCTTTTACCGGAGTAAGTTAGATTAGTTTGAATACCTCTTTTATCTTGGCAAATTTTAATTATTGAACCAAGATATTCATCTGGAGTAATTATTGTTGATTTTATCCAAGGCTCTTCAATTTTAATTATTTGAGATGGATCAGGCATATTAGATGGGTTTTGCAAATCTAAAACTTCACCTTTGATTTTATGTACTTTATAAATAACTCCTGGTGTAGTTGTGATAAGGTTTACATCAAACTCCCTTTCTAATCTTTCTGTGATAATTTCAAGGTGAAGCAACCCTAAAAAACCACACCTAAATCCGAGACCTAATGCACTAGACGACTCTGGATCATAAGAGAAGCTAGCATCATTTAATTTTAGTTTTGCTAATCCGTCTTTTAACTTTTGATATTCAGAACTATCAACAGGAAATAGTCCACAAAAAACTACTGGTTTGCTTGGTTTAAAACCTGGTAAAGGTACATCTATGGGATTGTTAGAGTCACAAATAGTATCACCAACTTTTGTTTCAGATAAAGACTTAATTCCTGTGATAATAAATCCAATTTCCCCTGAATTTAATTCATCAATATCTTCAGGTTTTGGAGTAAAGACACCAACTTTTTCAATTTCGTATTCCCGATCATTAGACATTAACTTTATTTTCATGCCCTTCTTGATCTTGCCATTTATAATTCTAACCAAAATAACAACGCCTAAATAGCTGTCATACCAACTATCAACTAAAAGAGATTTTAGTTTATCGTCCACATCTCCTTTTGGGGGTGGAAGATTATTTATAATTGACTCTAGGATTTCATCTATTCCTTCACCTGTCTTTCCAGAACAAGGTATTGCATTTGCGGTTTCAATTCCAACCACATCTTCAATTTCTTTTTTTGTCTTTTCAATATCTGAAGCAGGTAAATCAATTTTATTTAAAATTGGTATTACTTCATGATTTATATCTAAAGCTTGATATACGTTTGCTAAAGTTTGAGCTTCAACACCTTGGGTGCTATCAACTATTAACAAAGATCCTTCACATGCTAACAATGATCTGCTTACCTCGTAACCAAAATCTACATGACCTGGTGTATCTATTATGTTCAAAATATAATTTTTTCCGTCTCTAGCTTTGTACTTTAACTTTACAGTTTGTGCTTTAATTGTAATACCTCTTTCTCTTTCTATATCCATAGAATCAAGAACTTGAGTTTTCATCTCTCTTTCAGTAAGGCCGCCACACTTTTGAATTATTCGGTCAGCAATAGTTGATTTTCCGTGATCTATATGCGCAATTATAGAAAAGTTACGTATTCTATTTATTTCAGACATTAGGATCTTATTGTTGCGCCAGTTTTTTCTTTTACTGTTTCTATAATTTTATTACTAATCTGTTCTAAATCACTATCAGTCAAAGTTTTGCTCACAGACTGTAAAATTACATTAATAGCTAAAGATTTTTTCCCTTCAGGTAAGTTTTGCCCTTCAAAAACATCAAATGTTTTAACGCTTTGAATGAGATCTGGATTAACGTTTTTAACTAAAATCTCAATTTCATTAGCGCTATAATTTTTATCAATAACAAAAGCAAAATCTCTTTCAGATTTTTGGTAATCTGAAACTTTATATTTGGCCTTATTGTTTCTAATTTTGTTTCTTAATTCAGGAATGTTGTCCAAAAAAACTTCAAATCCAAAGACATTTTTTTCTTTAAAATCAAGGGTGGTTATAATCGCGGGATGAATTTCGCCAAAATAAGCCAAGGTTTTTTTATTATCAGATTTTAGACATATTGATCCTGATCTGCCAGGATGATAGTAATTTTTAGCTTCTTTTGTAATCAGTAGCTCAGGCTCTTTTAAATTTAATTCAAATAAAGTTCTAATAACGTCACTTTTAATATCAAAAACATCTAATTTTCTAGGTTTATCAATCCAACTTTTTCTTCCTATTAAACCGGTCTTAACTCCACCAGCAACTGTTAATTGTTGGCCAGGTTGTTTGCCAAAAAAAATTGGTCCAACTTCAAAAATTCCTAGGTCTTCATATCCTCGATCCTGATTTCTTTTTAAATGAAGACATATATTTGAAAATATAGATCGTCTTAAGACATTTAAATCACTAGAGATTGGATTCAAAATACCTATTTCTTCTGATCCTTGGTTAAATAATTGATCAACTTTGGCATCCGTGAATGACCAAGTAACTGTTTCTAAATAACCTTTGGAAGCTATAGCTCTTTGAGATAAGTGAAATAACTTTTGTTTATAATTTAATGTCTCTTGATTCCTTATTTTCTCTGGCGCAATTATTTTAATTTTGTCAAAGCCCTTAATCCTTATTAATTCTTCAACTAAATCAATTTCTTGATTTATGTCTGGTCTCCAAGATGGAACTTCTACTTTATATTGATTTTTACTAATCATAACTTTAAAACCTAATGAAGACAAAATTTTTTTAATTTCATTACTTGAAATTGATGTTCCTATAATTTTTCCAAAGGTACCAGATTTTAAAATTATTGATTTATTATTATTTTTTTTATTTCCGGTAATTGAAATTTTACTTGATTCTCCTCCACATATATCTAAAATCATACATGTCGCTAGCTTTAGTCCTGATTCTATTGAATTAGGATCAATGCCTCTTTCAAATCTAAATTTAGCATCAGTATTAATATTTAATTTTTTAGCTGTTTTTCTTATTGAGTCAGGATGAAAATAAGCAGACTCTAATAATAAATTTTTTGTTGATAATTCAGTCCCAGATCTTACGCCTCCAATTATTCCCCCTAGACCAAGAACTCCAGATTTATCTGCGATAACACACATTCCATTTTGTAATGTATATTTTTTATTATCTAATGCCTCAAAGCTCTCACCCTTTTTTGAATTTCTGACTATTATTTCTTTATTTATTTTGTCGGCATCATAAGCGTGTAGTGGTCGATTTATATCAAACATCACATAATTTGTAATATCAACAATAGCTGAAATAGGTTTTAATCCTAAAGAAATTATTTTTTTCTTTAACCATTCAGGGCTTTCTTTGTTTTTGACATTCTTTATATAAACGCTTCCAAAAGTACCGCAGCCTTGATTTTTTTCTTTTTTTATTGAAACTTTAATAGATTGTCGAAATTTCTCTTTTAATTTTATAGGTGGTTGACTTTTCAATCTTCCTATACCAAATGATGCTAGATCTCTAGCTATACCACGCACTCCTAAACAATCTGGACGATTGGGTGTTACAGCAATATCAATAGCTTTTTCACCTCCGCTTTTAAAAAAATTTTTACCGACCATATTATCTTTGTTTTTTAACTCAATAATTCCTGCACTTTCATCCGACATATTAAGTTCTGACTCAGAACAAAGCATTCCGTGAGACTCTACACCTCTTATCTTTACTATTTTAAGTTTCATTTTAGATTTAGGTATTATTGATCCAGGTGGGGCATATATTGTTAGTAGATTTTTTCTTGCATTCGTAGCACCACAAACTACTTTTGCTTTTTTACCTTCTCCCAAATCTACATCACAAAGTTTTAATTTATCTGCATTAGGGTGTTTTTCAACATTTAAAATTTTAGCTATTTTAAAGTCATTTAAATTATTTTGGTTTTCCTTTACATTTTCTACCTCAAGTCCGATATTGGTTAGTCCCTCAATAATTTTGTTTAGACTGGCTTGAGTATTGAGATGATTTTTGAGCCAAGAAAGAGTAATTATCATCTACTAAGGCCTCTGTAATTAGTTGGAACATCTAAAGGATCAAAACCAAAATGATTTAACCATCTATAGTCACTATCAAAGAAAGATCTCAAATCATTAATTCCGTATTTGAGCATTGCTAATCGATCAATCCCCATACCAAAGGCAAAACCTTGAAATTTTTTTGAGTCAATTTTTACATTACTTAAGACATTAGGATGCACCATCCCACAGCCTAAAATTTCTAGCCATTTATCCCCTTCTCCTATTACTATTTTTCCTTCTTTAATTTTATATCTTATATCAACTTCCGCAGAAGGTTCGGTAAATGGAAAATGACTTGGTCTAAATCTCATTTTAACATTTTTAATTTCAAAAAACTCATTAACGAAATAATTAAGGCACCCTTTCAAATGACCCATGTTGATATTTTTATCAATATGCAAACCTTCCAATTGATGGAACATTGGAGTATGTGTTTGATCACTATCTGATCTATATGTTCTACCAGGAACGATTATTTTAAAAGGTGGATTACCATTTAACATAGTCCTTATTTGTACGGGTGAAGTGTGGGTCCTTAATAGTAGTTTTTTGTTTTCTTCTAAATAAAAAGTATCATGCAAATCTCTTGCAGGATGATTTTCGGGAGTATTTAAAGCAGTAAAATTATTGTATTCACTCTCAACATCAGGACCTTCAGCAACAGAAAAACCTATCTCAGAAAAAATTGATGAGATTTCATCTATTACTTGAGACACAGGATGTATTTTGCCTTGGCTAAAGGGTCTTATAGGAAGTGAAATATCAATTTTTTCATCTTTTAATTTTTTATTTATTTCTTGAGACTCAAATTCAGAAAATTTTTTATTTATTAAATTAGTAAAATCATTTTTTAATTTATTAAGAGAGGAAGCAAATTTTTTTTTCTCCTGATCTTGTAATGAGGAAAGCTTTTTAAACTGATTAGTTATCTCACCGTTTTTACCAAAAAATTCAGTTTTTAAATATTGAAGCTCATCCTTAGATTTTATAGTTTTTAATTTTTCGATAAAAACAGAATTTATTTTATTTAAGTCAGTCATTAAAATAATTTGATTCTTTCGCTTTATATAGAATAAATGAAAGATTCTTATTAGTTAAGGGAGGATTGAGCCTTTTTAACAATAGATTTGAAGACTTCTGGATTATTATAGGCCAATTCTGCCAATACTTTCCTATCCAATTTAATTTTCGACTTATTTAAAGCATTAATGAATTTTGAGTAGGTTAAACCCTCAGGTCTCACACCTGCGTTAATTCTTTGTATCCATAAAGACCTAAAATCTCTCTTTTTAGCTCTTCTATCCCTATAAGCATACTGCATGGCTTTTTCCATAGCTTGTCTAGCAATACGAATAGTATTTTTTCTCCTGCCATATTGTCCTTTGACAAGCTTTAAAACTTTTTTATGTTTCGCCTTTGTAATTACGCCACGTTTAGTTCTAGACATTTGTTTGCTTTATAAATTGTAAGGCATATACGATTTTACAATTTTAGAGTCCTGTTTTGACATTATCGTAGTACCTCTTTGTTTTCTTATTTGAGAATTAGTTCTTTTAATCATGCCATGTCTCTTTCCTGCTTGGGGCATCTTTACTTTGCCTGAAGCTGTAAATCTAAATCTTTTTTTTGCTGAACTTTTTGTTTTTAATTTTGGCATAAATATTTTGGTTTTATACAAATAATAAATTAAGTTTACAAGTTAATATTGTCTTTATTAAATAGGCTGTATCACCATTATCATTTGTTTGCCTTCAAATTTAGGGTGTGTTTCTATTTTTCCAACTTCTTTTGTGTCTTCAATAATCCTATTCATTAAATCTTTGCCTAATTGAATATGTTGCATTTCTCTGCCTTTAAATTTAACAGTAAACTTCACTTTATCTCCTTTAACTAAAAATTTTTTCGCATTTTTTAGTTTAAAATTGTAATCATGAATTTCAGTTCCAGGTCTCAACTTCAGCTCTTTTAGGGAAACCACTTTTTGTTTTTTTTTAGCTAAACTCGCCTTTTTTTGTAAATCATATTTATATTTACCAATGTCCATTATTTTACATACTGGAGGATTAGCATTTGGTGAGATTTCGATTAAATCTAAACTTTCGTCTTTTGCAATTTCAATAGCTTTCTTTAATGTTAAAACACCAAGATTGTTACCTTCGCTTCCAATAACTTGAACATCTAAAGCTCTTATTTTCTCATTTACTCTTGGTCCTTGAGGTTTAGATCTTTTTTGAAAATAATTATTTTTATAATTTGACACTTAATTTAAAGGAAATTTATTTAACATAATCAGATCATTAATTAGCTTTTCTTTTTTGATTGTTTCTTGCTTTTCAGATCCTAGCTTTCGAATAGTAACTGTATTTTTTTCTTCTTCTTTTTTACCACAAATTAAAAGTATGGGAACCTTTGATAAAGAATGTTCTCTAATTTTGTAATTAATTTTTTGATTTTTTAAATCCACTTCGCATTTTATACCTTCTTTAAATAAATCTTCAAACAACTTTTTTGAGTAATTATTGTTCTCTTCCGAGATAGGTAGTACTACAGCTTGTGTTGGAGATAACCACAAAGGTAATTTGCCTGCATAATGCTCGATAAGTATTCCTATAAATCTTTCGAGTGAACCAAATAATGCTCTATGTAACATTACCGGAATTTTTTTTGATCCATCTTTATCTACAAAACTTGCTCCTAGCCTACCAGGTAAATTTAGATCTACTTGTAAAGTTCCACATTGCCAGTCTCTACCGATAGCATCACGAAGAACAAAGTCTATTTTTGGTCCATAAAAGGCGCCATCACCTTTATTAATTTCATATTTTAATTTTGATTTTTTTATTGCAGTTAGTAAAGCTGCTTCTGATTTATCCCAAATTTTATCATCTCCAACTCTTTTTTCTGGACGATCAGAAAATTGAAGTAAAACATCTTTAAAACCTAGATCTTTATAAATTTCTAGTATCAAGTTAGTAACGCTTAAACACTCCTCAGTTATTTGTTCTTCAGTACAAAATATATGTGCATCATCTTGAGTAAAAGCTCTCACTCTTAATAATCCGTGTAAGGCACCGGACGCCTCATACCTGTGAACTTTTCCAAATTCAGATAATTTAAGTGGCAGGTCTCTATAACTTTTAAGTCCTTGATTAAACACTTGAACACATCCAGGACAATTCATAGGTTTTATAGCAAAAGTTTTCTCATCTGGAGTTTCTGATGTGTACATATTTTCTCCAAATTTTTCCCAGTGTCCGGATTTTTCCCACAGAGACTTATCTAAAATTTCAGGAGTATTAATCTCTTTATAACCTGCCAGTCTTTGTTTTAACCTCATGTATTCGATTAATCTTTGAAATAAAATCCATCCTTTTTCGTGCCAAAAAACTGCACCGGGACTCTCCTCCCTAAAATGAAAAAGATTCATCTCTTTTCCTAATTTTCTATGATCTCTTTTTTCAGCCTCTTCCAGTCTATTAAGGTAATCATCAAGATCTTTTTTTGAATTCCAGCAAGTTCCATATATCCTTTGTAGCATTTCATTTTTTGAGTCTCCACGCCAATAAGCTCCAGATACTTTTGTGAGTTTAAAAGCTTTTCCGATCTTACCTGAGGAAGCTAAATGGGGGCCTCTACATAAATCATGCCAAGTATCGCCATGGTGATAAATAGATAGCTCCTCATTAGCTGGTATACTTTCAATGATCTCGGCTTTATATTTCTCTCCAATCTTTTTGAAGTGTGCAATCGCCTTGCCTCTCTCCCAAACTTCTCTTTTTGTTTTTACGTCTCGATCGATTATTTCAGACATTTTTTTTTCTATCTTTTTTAAGTCATCGCTAGTAAACGGATCTTTTCTTGCAAAATCGTAGTAAAAACCATTCTCTATAACTGGGCCAATAGTTACTTGAGTACCTGGAAATAGCTCTTGTACTGACATTGCCATAATATGGGCGGCATCATGTCTTAAAACTTCTAATCCCTCTTTATCTTTAGAGGTAACAATTTTAACTACAGAGTTCTTCTTAATTTGGTAGCTAAGATCTTTTAATTCTCCGTCTACCTCCATAATTAATGCTTCTTTTTCTAAAGTTTTACTAATTTTTTTAGCTAATTCGAATCCGTTTATTGATTTTGTGAATGGTATCTTTTTTCCGTCTAAAAGTTTTATATCAGGCATTTAACTATTTAAGTAATTTTTTATATTCATTAAAAGTTGTCTGACACATTTGTTCAACATTAAATTTTTTTGTTACGTTTTTTCTACCTTCGTTTCCCATTGAATACAATGCTTCTTTATCTAGTTCTATGAGTTTATTAAGTACTTTAGCCAATTCTCTTGCATCTCCTGCTTTATATAATATTCCAGATTTTTCATGAAGAACAGTTTCTTTTGAACCTCCTATGTCGCTCGCAACTATAGGTTTTTTCATAGCTTGAGCTTCAACTGCTACTCTTCCAAAAGCTTCGGGTTCAATTGAGCTTGAAACAACTATATCAGCCACAGAATAAGCAACGGGCATATCTTTTGCATGGGTTATAAATCTGACTTTTTGATTAAGTTGATATCTCTCTACTAAACTAAAAAGTTTCTTTGAATAAATTTTTCTACCCTGATCAGAACCTAATATTATAGCCTGAAAATTCGTTTTATTATAATCTTCTATAAGAATGTTTAATGCTTCAATTAGGATATTTTGACCTTTCCAACTTGTCAGTCTCCCAGGCAGAAGTATAGTTTTTTTTTCTAAGTCTAAGTTCCAGTCCGAAATTAATTTTTTTCTTTTATTATCTGTAATATTTCCTTCATCAAAATATTCTAGATTAATTCCTCTGAAAATTACCATTAATTTATTTTTTGAATTTAAAAATTTTTCGTAATTTTCATTTATATGATTAAAAATAAAATTTGAGCCAGCAATAATCAACTTAGATTTGACCATAACACTATTATAAAATTTTTTAAATGCATTTGAAAAATTATAAGTTCCGTGAAACGTAGTTACAAATTTTCTTCTCGTTAAAAAACAAGCCCATAAACATGACCATGCTGGCGCTCTACTTCTAGCATGAACTATGTCTATATTGTAAATCAAAACTATTAAAGAAATTATTAATGTATTAAAAAGCATTAATATTATATTTTTAGAATGAACTGGAAGTCTAAAAATTTTTACTTTGTTTTTTTTTACATATTTTAGCAGTTGTCCACCGCTAGTAATAATAAATGATTTACAATCTTTCTCGTATAAAAAATGAGCTAAGTCATAGCAACCTGTTTCTGCACCACCATAACCTAATTTAGGTATAACTTGTAGAATTTTCATTTTACTCAAAAATTTTCTCCCATTCTAAAGCTGTTTTCAAAATATAATTAAGACTATTATATTTCGGATTCCAATCAAATTCTTTTTTAAATTTTGTGGTGTCTGCAACGGAGTAAGGTATATCGCCTTCTCTTCTTCTACCAATTTCTTTATTTAAAGAACGGTTAAGAATTTTTTCCATTTCTAATACAACTTGTTTTACTGAGTAACCCTCGCCATAACCACAGTTATAAATTTCTGAGTTTTTTTTATTTAAATTTTCAGCAGCTATTGTATGCATTTCAGCTAAATCAGTAACATGAATAAAGTCTCTTACTGGGGTGCCATCTTGAGTATCGTAATCATCTCCATTAATAACAATGTTTGATCTTTTGTTTGTAGCAACTTCACATATTGATTTAATTAAATTATTTGATTTTTTTGCAACAAGCCCTGATCTTTTTTTCTCATCTGCTCCAGCTACATTAAAATATCTCAAAATTATACATTTTATTTTTTTTTCCTTTGATAAATTTAACAAATATTTTTCAAATTCGTGTTTTGTTTTAGAGTATGGATTAGTAGGCATCAGCTCGCTACTCTCATTGACTTTTTCCATGCTAGGAGTATTCCCGTAAACACCAGCGGAGGAAGAAAAAATAATTTTATTTAAACCACACTCCATACAGACCTTCATAAAAGTTTTAGCTTTATCGACGTTGTTAAGTTTATATCTTTCTGGGTGTAAGAGTGACTCCTCTACTTTCACCAAGCCTGCAAAATGCATAATGAGATCAAATTTTTCTTTTTTTAGAAGATCTCTAATCTTTTTTTCATCTGATATATCTGAATTAATAAAATTAGCTTTCTTGGGAACCAATTTAGAATTTCCGCTAATTAAATTATCTACAATCGTGACTTCATGACCTTTGTCAATTAATAAAAGCGATGTATGACTTCCTATGTACCCAGCTCCACCAGTAAGTAGAATATTCATTAAATAAGTTTACGTTCAAAATTATAGAATACTTATTATATATCTATATATTTAGAATTGTGAAAAAAAAAATTAAATTTTATTTAACGAGTAAAAATAGAAGAATTAGATATTCTTTAATAAACCGGGAAAAAGGATTAGTTTTAATTTTTTTTCATGGTTTTATGTCTGACATGGTTGGAGAAAAGCCATTAAGTTTTGAACTTTTTGCTAAGAAATTAAAAATTGGTTTTCTAAGATTCGAATACTCTGGACACGGAAAATCTAGTGGAAAATTCATTAACGGATCTATTTCTGAATGGAGCGATGACGCTAAAGATTTAATAAAAAATAAAATTCCTAAAAATAAAAAGATTATTTTTATAGGATCAAGTATGGGTAGTTGGATAGCTTTAAATTTAGCAAAATATTTTAAAAAACAGTTGGTGGGATTTGTTGGAATAGCTTCAGCGCCTGAATTTACTGAAAAAATAATGTGGAGGCATTTCACGCAAAAAATGAGAAATCAAATTTTAAAAAATAATATTGTTGAGCTAGAAAATGATTATAAATCTACTTATCCAATTACAAAAAAATTAATATTTGATGGAAGAAAAAATAAAGTGTTTTCAAACATAAGATTAAAAATTCCTGCTATTTTATTTCATGGCACAAATGATAAAACTGTTCCAATTATTTTTTCGAAAAGGACCTTAAAATTATTTAATAATAAAAAGAAAAAATTGTTTGTTATTAAAAATGGAGATCATAGTTTATCAAAAAAAATAAATCTTAAAAAAATAAATACTGAGATTAAAAAATTAATTAAACAAATTTTTTAATCCTTCTTTGTATGTAGGAAACCTTAATTTAATCTGTAATTTATTTTTCATGTTTTTGTTACTTACTTTTTTTGAATCTTTATAAAATTCCTTAATCATTTTATTTTTAAATTTTGCTATTGGAACAGGTCTTAAATTTTTAATTTTCAAAAGTTTTGCTGCAAAATTTGCTACCTCTTTATTTGTTGCCGGTTTATCATCAGAAGCGTTGAGCACCATAAACTTTTTTTGTGAAAAAAACATTTTTTTAAGAATTTGAGCTAAATCTTCTATTCGAATTCTAGAAAAATATTTTTTCTCTTTTACATAAATGTTTGTTCTAGAAATTTTTTTTAAAACGTTATTTTCTTTTGAATAAATACCAGATACACGTAATACGTTGATATCAAGTTTGTTTTGATCTCTAAATTTTAACCAAGCCTTTTCTGCGATTTTTCTTCCTAAACCAAGTTTAGTCCTGCCTTTAAGTTTAGAATTTTCATTTACCCATTTCCCATTATGATTTCCATAAACACTTGTAGCTGATAAATAAATAAGTTTTTTAAACCTTGATTTTTTTAATAAATTTCTAAAACTTCCGAGAACAACATCTCTCTTTTTTCGAGGGGGTATTGAAATTAGTATATAATCAGCTTGAATTAATTTCTTGATCAATTTTCTATCATAAAATTTATCTCGGAACTTGAAAGATTTAAATTTTTTTTTACCAAAAGTCTTAAGACTTGTTCTTTTTGTATTAGTGGCGTTAAAAGAGAATTTTTTTTTTGATTGCACTAAGTTGTTAACGAGATACTTGGCGGTCTGACCAAAACCAAAAAAAAAGAATTTATCTTTGTTTTTCATTAAGCTGATTTAGATTTACTTGTTTTTAATGAGATTGGATTTTCTAGCTTATCAAGCATCTCTATAGGGCAAACTTGTTTAAATTTTTTAATTTCTGATAAAAAATTATTAAGTATTGTTCCAGCAATTTCGGAGCTGGTTTCTTCATAATACTCTTCTATTAACTTTTTAAGTTGATCAATCCAATATAGACTTTCGGGAATCTGATAAACAACTGACTCATTATTTACAAAATTTTCAAATTTATTTTCTGGGTCGTAAACAAAAGCCATTCCACCAGTCATTCCAGCAGCAAAATTATCACTCACATCACCTAATATTGCAACAATTCCGCCTGTCATGTACTCACAACCGTTTGACCCGCAACCCTCTACAACAGCTATGCCTCCTGAATTTCTTACTGCAAAACGTTCGCCCGCTTGGCCTCTAGCAAAAATTTTTCCTTTAGTAGCCCCATAAAGTACTGTGTTTCCAATTATAACATTTTTTTTTGAAATTAAATTAGAGTTTTTTGGAGGCCTAATTACTATTTTACCTCCCGATAAACCTTTGCCAACATAATCATTGGAGTCTCCTTCAACTAAAATTTTAATGCCTTTTGATAGAAAAGCTCCTAGAGATTGACCTGCCGAACCATTTAATCTGATTTCAATAATATCATCATCTAATTTATCCTTGCCAAATTTCTTATATACATAATGAGATAATCTTGTTCCTATAGCTCTATAAGTATTTTTTGAGTTGTAGCTTAATGAAATTTTTTTATCGCCAGAAAACTTATCTTTTATATCTAACCAAATTTTTTCATCTAGTGTATCTGGGACCTTGTTAATTATTTTTTGCTCACAATATCTTTTATTAGTTCCTGGATCAGCTTGTACTAGTAAAGGATTTAAATCTAAATCATCTAAATTTGGTGAGCCTCTACTGATTTGAGTAAGTAAATCTGTTCTACCAATTACCTCGCTCAAATTTTTAAATCCTAATCCAGCAAGTATTTCTCTAACTTCTTGAGCTACAAATTGAAAAAAATTCACAACTTTTTCAGGTGTGCCAGTAAATTTTTCCCTTAATTTTTCATCTTGGGTACAAACGCCCACTGGACATGTATTAGAATGACACTGACGAACCATTATACAGCCCATAGCTATTAATGAGGAAGTGCCCATACCAAACTCCTCTGCTCCCATCATTGCTGCCATTACTATATCTCTGCCTGTCTTTAGGCCACCATCAACTCTTAGTGTTACTTTGTGTCTTAGATTATTAAGTGTCAAAATTTGATTAGCCTCTGTTAGACCCATCTCCCATGGAACTCCAGCATACTTAATGCTAGTTTGAGGGCTTGCACCAGTCCCACCAGAGTGACCAGAAATTAATATTATGTCTGCTTTAGCTTTAGCAACTCCTGCAGCAATGGTCCCAATACCAGTTGAAGCAACTAGTTTTACACCCACTCTAGCTTTTGGATTGATTTGTTTTAAATCGTAAATTAATTGCGCTAAATCTTCTATAGAATAAATGTCATGATGTGGTGGTGGAGAAATTAATGTCACACCAGGAGTTGAATGTCTTAACCTTGCAATATCTTTTGTAACTTTAAAACCAGGTAACTGACCTCCTTCTCCAGGCTTTGCGCCCTGAGCAATTTTAATTTCTATTTCATTGCAATTATTTAAATAATCTATAGTTACTCCAAATCTTGCGGATGCTACCTGTTTAACTCTAGAGTTAGCAGTGTCACCATTTTCTAATTTTTTAAATCTTTTTGAGTCTTCGCCACCTTCTCCACTACACGATGCACCTTTTATTCTGTTCATACCAATAGCTAACGTCTCATGGGCCTCCTCTGATAATGCGCCATGTGACATGCTTCCGCTTCCAAATCTTTTGGTCAAATCTTCAACTTTTTCTACTTCATTTATATCAATTGAACTTCCTTCTTTTTTAAATTCTAATAAGTCTCTCAAATTTATTGGAGATAAATTATGTATTCCTTTTGAGTATTTTTTATATATTTCGTAAGATTTGTTTCCAACAGCAGTTTGTAGTACGTGTATTAAATTCCCTTGAAATTGATGTTCCTCTCCTAGTTTTCTATATTTATAAATTCCGCCAATTGGTAAAACAAATACATTTTTTTCATAAGCTTTCTGATGAAGTTTTTTAATTTTTTCTTCAAACCCAGTAATCCCTATCCCTGAAATACGTGATACCATTCCAGGAAAATAGTCTGAAACAATAGCCCGACTTAAGCCGACAGCTTCAAAATTACAACCACCTCTGTAAGAGCTAATGACTGAAATTCCCATTTTAGACATTATTTTCAATAGTCCATTTTCAATAGATTTTTTAAATCTCTTCACGCAAGTATCAAAATCTAGTTTTCCAAAAAGTTTTTTTTCAAATCTTTGATAAATACTGTCAATTGCTAAGTACGGATTAATTGTTGTGGCACCTACACCAATTAAAACTGCAAAAGAATGAGTGTCTAATGTTTCAGAAGTTTCAACATTTATTGAGCAGTAACCTCTTAAACCCAGTTTGACTAAATGAGAATGAACAGCGCCAACAGCTAGAATCATTGGAATATTCGCACGATCTTTAGAAACTTTAATATCACTTAGGATTAAAGTTTTACTCCCTTCTCGGACCGCTACTTCAGCTTCAAATCTTATAGATTCTATTCTATCCTTTAATGAAGAGTTAACATTAAAAGTACAGTCCAAAGTTTTTATATCTTTTTGAAATAATTTTTTAAATTTATTAAATTGTGAATTTGACAAAATAGGGCTATCTAAAACGTAAATATTGTCCTCAGTTAAATTGTCAAAATCAAGAATGTTTCCTAAATTTCCAAATCTAGTTTTTAAACTCATTACTTTATTTTCTCTCAGTGAGTCGATAGGTGGATTCGTAACTTGGCTAAAGTTTTGCCTAAAATAATGAGCAACTGGCCTAAAATGACTCGATAAGACAGCTACAGGAGTATCGTCCCCCATCGAACCAGTGGTTTCTTTACTATCCTCAACCATTGGATGTAGAATTAGCTCTAAGTCCTCTATACTAAAGCCGGAAAGATATTGTCTTCTTCTTAACTCATCACTCACAAAACTTGGTGTCTCTTTAGTGCTCGAAAATTTTTTATCTAAATCGATGATTTGTTTATTGAATTTTTTATACTCTTTAGAAATATAATCTTTTAGTTCTTCGTCTTTAAAGAGTTTACCCTTTTTTAACTCTATAGCAATAATTTGTCCTGGACCTAATCTGCCTTTTGAAATTATCTTTTCCTCTGGAATTTCTATCATTCCTGTTTCTGAACCTGCAAAAACAAGATTGTCAGATGTTATGGTATATCTAAGGGGTCTTAGTCCATTTCTGTCTGTAGCTGCTATTACCCATTTTGCATCTGTAGCGCAAATAGCTGCTGGTCCATCCCAAGGTTCAATACTACTGTTTAAAAAATTAAAAAGCTGTTGATGATTTTTTGGAACTGTTTTGCTTCTTTTAGACCACGCATCTGGTATCATCATAAGTTTGATTAACGGTGCCAATTTTCCAGAATGAGTTAATAATTCAAAAACATTATCAAGAGCACCGGAATCCGATGAGCTTCGAATTACAGGTTTAAGGTCATTAACATTTTTAAAAAGTGAACTAGACATATCCTGTTCATGAATTTTCATCCAATTAATATTTCCTTTAATTGTATTTATCTCCCCGTTGTGTGCTAAAGATCTAAAAGGCTGAGCTAAGTCCCAGCTAGGAAAAGTATTAGTAGAATATCTTTGGTGAAAAATTGCAAATCTTGATTTAAAATTTTTATCTTTCAGATCTGGATAAAAGTCCGCTAAAGCCTCAGCTAAAAACATTCCTTTGTAGACAATAGATCTAGAACTTAAAGAGCAAATATAAAACTCTTTAAGTTGAGACTCACGGGCTAATTTTTCTATTTTTTTTCTGACAACGAAAAGATCTCTTTCAAGATCATCTGTCTCTAAATGCTCATTTTTTCTAAACAAAACTTGAGTGATCTCTGGTCTGCTCATTTCAGCTTTTTCACCTAAAACTTTAGGGTTAACTGGGACTTGTCTCCAACCATAAATATAATAATTTTCCTCAAGCAAAACACTCTCTGTTATAGATCTACACTTTTCTTGGTTAGAGTAATCATTTCTAGGTAAAAAAATCATACCAACACAAACTCTGCTATTTTCATTATGAGAATGACCTGTGGACAATATTTTTTCTTTAAAAAAGTCTGGTGAAATTTCTAGTTTGATTCCAGCGCCATCTCCGGATTTACCATCAGCGTCCACAGCGCCTCTATGCCAAACTGCTTTTAATGCTTGAATTCCATACTCAACAATTTTTCTAGATTTTTTACCATCTGTAGAAGCAATAAGTCCAACGCCGCACGCTTCGTGTTCTGTAGAAGGATCATAAGCTAAGTTCTTAATTAAAAAATTTTTATTCTTGATATATCTTTTCATTATTTAAGCAACCTTTTCAATTTGGTCAAACTTTTCTTTATTTTTTAAAAAAATTTCTATTTGTTTTGCTGCATCTCTTCCATCTCTTATTGCCCAAACGACTAGAGATGCACCTCTGACGATATCTCCTGCTGCAAATACACCTTCGACATTAGTTTGCATAGTTTTTAAATCTATTTGGATTGTTCCCCACCTAGAGACATGTAAATCACTTTCCCCAAAAAGTTTAGGAATATCTTCAGGATCAAATCCTAAAGCTTTAATAACTAAATCGGTTTTTATTTTAAATTCTGATCCTTTTTGTATCTCAGGTTTTTTTCTACCTGAGGCATCAGGTTTTCCTAAAATCATTTTATCTATATTTACTGACTCTACAGAAGAATTACCCAAAAACTCCTTTGGGCTAGAAAGCCATATGAATTTTACTCCTTCTTCTTCTGCGTTACTTACTTCTCGAGCTGAGCCAGGCATATTTTCTCTATCTCTTCTGTAAAGACATTTTACTGATTTAGCTTTTTGTCTAACTGCAGTTCTTACACAATCCATTGCTGTGTCTCCTCCCCCTATAACTATTACATCTTTACCTTCGGCATTCAAAGTCCCGTCGTCAAAGATTTTTACATTATCTCCAAGGCCTTTCCGATTTGATGCAGTTAAAAAATCCATTGCAGGAAAAATATTTTTAAGATTATTTCCAGGTAGATTAATTTCACGGGGTTTATAAACTCCTGTAGCAATTAAAATTGCATCATGTTTTTCTCTTAGTTGTTTTAAGCTAGAATTTTTACCTACTTCAAAGTTTTGTTTAAATTTAATACCAGAGTCTTTCAAAAGTTTTGTTCGTCTCTCAACTACATGTTTTTCTAATTTAAAATTGGGTATACCATAAATTAATAATCCTCCTGGACGATCATACCTATCGTATATCGTAACTTGAAACCCAGACTTTCTTAATTCCTCTGCACATGCTAACCCGGCAGGTCCTGCACCAATGATACCTATTGATTGCTTCTTTTCACTTTTAATTTTTATTGGTTTGATCCAACCCTCTTTCCATGCTGTTTCTGTAATGTACTTTTCTACCGAACCAATTGTAACAGTGCCGTGCCCTGACTGTTCAATTACACAATTACCTTCGCATAACCTGTCTTGCGGACAGATTCTTCCACAAACCTCTGGCATATTGTTTGTATTTTGAGAGAGTTCATATGCTTCTTTTAGTCTGCCTTCTGCAGTCAGTTTCAACCAGTCAGGAATATTGTTATGAAGAGGACAGTGGACTTGGCAAAAAGGAACTCCACATTGCGAACATCTGCTTGATTGTTCTTGAGCTTTTGCATTGATATATTCTTTATAAATTTCATGAAAATCTTCTTTGCGCTTATCTGTTGAACGCTTATCAGGGGTTTCCTGAGTAATATTGGTAAATTTTAACATTTTTTCTTTTGGCATATTGGTAAAAATATATAAAAAAATTAAAAATTAAAGCGAAAATGGGTAATAGTTTATTACCTATTTTTTAAAAAACTAAGTAAAATGTGAGTTATTTTGTGCATAGCTGATATGCGCTTTAGATTGCCTATAAAAAAACAATCTTAAAATGTAAATATATGTGAAATGATTGAGATATTTATTCTGTCCATAGTGCAGGGAATTACAGAATTTTTGCCCGTGAGTTCTTCATCTCATTTAATTGTAATATCTAAATACTTTAATTTTTCTAATCAAAGCCTCTCATTAGAAGTTAGTCTTCATATTGGATCTTTTTTTGCAATTATTTTTTATTTTAGAGAAGAAATTTTTAACTTTTTTCAAAATAAAGAATTATTTTTAAAAATTTTTATTTCTTCCATTCCTATTATGGTTGCTGGTTATTTTTTAGTCAAATTTAATTTAATTGAACAACTAAGAAATATGGAAGTAATTGGTTGGACAACTATTATTTTTGGTATTTTACTTTATATAAGTGATAAGTTTGAAAATACAAAAAAAATTAATGAAGGCTTTGGATTTAAATCTGCTTTATATATAGGTTTATTGCAGGTATTAGCGCTAATTCCAGGTGTAAGTCGTTCTGGAATAGCAATCACTGCGGCTAGGACGCTTAAATTTGAAAGAGTTGAATCTTCAAAAATTTCATTTTTATTATCAATACCTACTTTAGCAGCAGTTAGTATATATGGTTTACAAAATATTTTAGTATCTAAAAACGTAAGTTTTTCCTTAATAAACTTATTTGCTATTTTTTTATCTTTCATAACTTCATATCTAACTATTAAATATTTTTTGAAATATGTAAAAAAATTTAATCTTAATATTTTTGTAGGATATAGGATCTTATTAGGGGCTCTTATTCTATTTATCGCTTATTTATAAAACTACAGTTAAAATTACCAAAATAATAAAGATAAGTATAAAGAAAACAAAAACTGATTTTGTAAGCGGTAGATTGGTTAAAAATTTCATCTTATTAATTACTTATATTTTAAATTTAATAAAATCAATGGCGCGCCTGCTAGGATTTGAACCCAGAACCTCCTGGTCCGTAGCCAAGCGCTCTATCCAGTTGAGCTACAGGCGCATATCTATTCAATTATCAAAAAAAAGCCTGTAAATAAAGGTTATAAATCTGTAATATAAATAACATGTCTGAAAAAAATACAATAGTAATAACTTCTGCTAAAAGAACGGCTATTGGCTCTTTAGGTGGTTCCCTTAAAAGCGTGTCTGCACATGAGTTAGGTGCCGGAGTAATATCTGATGTTATTAAAAATTCAAAACTAAAGAATGAAGAAGTTGATGAAGTTATAATGGGTCAAGTCTTAACAGGTGGTGCTGGACAAAATCCAGCTAGACAGGCTGCAATAAAATGTGGTTTACCAAAAGAAAAGCCGGCTTACTTGGTTAACCAGGTCTGTGGTTCCGGGTTAAGATCAATAGCTTCAGGTTTTCAAAGTATTAGGTCAAAAGATTCTAAAATAGTTATAGCTGGAGGACAAGAAAGTATGTCTACTTCTCCTCATGCAGTTTTTATAAGAAACGGAAAAAAATTAGGAAATTCTGAGCTTGTAGATACTATGATTAAGGATGGCCTTTGGGATGCATTTAATGGTTATCATATGGGTATTACTGCAGAAAATGTTGCAACAAAATTTCAAATAACAAGAGATGAACAAGATAAATTCGCTTTTAATTCACAAACTAAAGCTTTGAAAGCTCAAGAGAAAAATAAATTCAATGATGAAATAACTGCTTTTAAAATTAAATCAAAAGAATCTGAAATAAAGTTCGTAAAAGACGAACATCCAAGAGAGAGTACAAATTTAGAGTCTCTAAAACGCTTAAAATCAGCATTCCAAAAAGACGGAACAGTTACTGCTGGAAATTCCTCAGGAATAAATGATGGTGCCGCCGCTGTAGTTTTAATGGATGAAGCTGAAGCTAATAAAAGAGGTTTAAAAAAATTAGTTAAAATAAAGTCTTGGGCAAGTTGTGGTGTTGATCCTGCGTTAATGGGTACTGGTCCAATACCTTCATCAAAAAAAGCACTAGATTTAGCTGGATGGTCTATAAAGGATTTAGACTTGGTTGAAGCAAATGAGGCTTTTGCAGCACAAAGTTTAGCTGTTTTAAAAACACTTTCGATTCCAGAAGAGAAGGTTAATGTTAATGGAGGAGCAATTGCTTTAGGACATCCTATAGGTGCATCAGGTACAAGAGTTTTAGTTACTCTAATTCATGAAATGATAAAAAGAGATGTTAAAAAAGGTTTGGCCACTTTGTGTATTGGTGGTGGCATGGGTATTGCTATGTGTGTTGAAAGATAATATAGACTTATCTTAGCAAGTATTTTTTGAGTAAAAATTTTTGCGTTATTAAAGCCTCATTAGACTTTATTTTTTTCCTTTTAAAAAAAATGTTTATCAACCAATTCACTATTCTAGTCTCCGTCACCAAGTGGGCTCAAAAAAGATTAAAATGTGGCAAAAATGTTAATTTTAACAGTTATTTTTTTATTTATTATCAAATCAATTTTAAATAAGTTCCAATCCCGTTTATAATGTAATTGTATGGCTCAAAATATTTCAGTACCAGATATAGGCGATTTTAAAGATGTAGAGGTTATTGAAATACTTGTAAAACCAGGCGATCAAATTAAAAAAAATGATCCAATCGTTACTATAGAGAGTGATAAATCGAGTGTTGAGGTTCCTTCTCCAGAAACTGGAAAAATTAAAGAAGTAAAAGTTAAAGTGGGAGATAAAGTTTCAGAAGGAAGTCTATTAGCAACAATAGACAATGCCAAGGCGATAAATTCTGAAACAGAGACTAAGGAAGAAATCAAAACCGAAAAATTACCAGAAAAAAAAAGATGAACAGCAAACTAATGGAAATTTACATACTGAAAGTACTGTTAAGCAGGTTGAAAGCTCTGTCAAACAGGTTAAAAAAGTATTTGCGGCACCAGCTTCAAAAGACGATATAGACCCTCAAGAAACTAATGAGTGGATTGACTCTCTAAACTCAGTAATAGAAAATGATGGCCCTTCAAGAGCAAGTTATTTATTAAACAAAGTTATAAATCAAGCTTATAAGTCTGGTTTAGTTTTACCAGACACAAGAACTACTCCTTATATAAATACTATACCGCCTGAGACAGAAACAAAATCTCCTGGTGACCAAAATATTGAAAAAAAAATAAGAGCTTACATTAGATGGAATGCAGCAGCTATGGTTGTAAAAGCAAATAAAAAAAGTTCTGAACTAGGTGGACATATCGGAACTTTCGCTTCAGCGGCTACTCTTTACGATGTTGGAATGAATCATTTTTGGAGAGCAAAAAATAATAAGTTTGGAGGAGATTTAATTTATTTTCAAGGACACTCAGCCCCAGGTATGTATGCTCGAGCTTTTCTAGAAGGGAGACTTACATCAAAACAATTAGACGGTTTTAGACAAGAAGTTTCAGCTGGTGGTTTGTCTTCCTATCCACATCCATGGTTAATGCCTAACTTCTGGCAATTTCCTACCGTTTCTATGGGGCTTGGACCGATTATGGCAATTTATCAAGCTAGATTTTTAAAATATTTAATTAATAGAGGATTAGTAAAAGACGAAGGTAGAAAAATTTGGGTTTTTCTAGGTGATGGTGAAATGGACGAACCAGAATCACTTGGTGCAATCGGGTTAGCTGCAAGAGAAAAACTAGACAATTTAATTTTTGTAATTAATTGTAATCTTCAAAGACTGGATGGGCCTGTAAGAGGAAATGGAAAAATTATTCAAGAACTTGAGGGAAGTTTTAGAGGTACTGGTTGGAATGTAATTAAGGTGATTTGGGGTTCGTATTGGGATCAGTTATTAGCCAAAGACAAAACTGGATTACTTGTAAAAAGAATGAATGAATGTGTAGATGGGGAATATCAAGCTTTTAAAGCAAAAGGCGGGTCATATGTAAGAGATAAATTTTTTGGAAAATATCCTGAATTAAAAGAATTAGTATCTGCAATGACTGATAAAGACATTTGGAGGTTAAATAGAGGAGGGCATGATCCTCATAAGGTTTATGCAGCATATTATGCGGCAATGCAGCACAAAGGTTCTCCCACTGTCATCCTGGCAAAAACTATTAAAGGTTATGGCATGGGTAAATCTGGAGAAAGTATGAACACTACTCATCAACAAAAAAAGCTCGATGAAAAAGATTTGCTTTACTACAGAGATAGATTTGGTGTTCCGCTTACCGACAAACAAGTAAAAAATATTGAATATTTTAAACCAGATGAAAATTCTGAGGAAATAAAATATTTAAAAGATAAAAGATTGAAACTTGGAGGTTTTATTCCAGAAAGATCTTCTTTTGCTAAAGCAATAAAAACACCACCTAAAGATATTTTTGAGCCTTTTATGAAGTCTACAGGTGATAAAGAAATGTCGACAACTATGGTGCTTGTTCGAATGCTCACTGCACTTCTTAGAGACAAAAATCTTTCACCAAGATTGGTTCCAATTATTCCTGATGAAGCAAGAACTTTTGGTATGGAGGGTTTCTTTCAAAAAATAGGAATTTATGCTCATGAAGGACAAAAATATGAGCCAGTGGACTCAGAACAATTAAGCTCTTATAGAGAAGATAAAAGTGGCCAAGTATTGGAGGAAGGAATAACTGAGTCAGGTGCAATGTCATCTTGGATTGCGGCTGGAACATCTTATACAAATCATGATTTAGAAATGATTCCTATTTATATTTTCTACTCTATGTTTGGCTTTCAAAGAGTTGGAGATTTAGCATGGGCAGCAGGAGATTCTCAAGCTAGGGGGTTTTTAATTGGAGCTACAGCAGGTCGAACAACTTTAGCCGGAGAGGGTTTACAGCACCAAGATGGTCATAGTCATTTGTTAGCATCTAACATTCCTAATTGTGTTAGTTATGATCCAACATTTGCTTACGAAATGGGAGTATTACTTAGAGATGGAATTAAAAGAATGCATGAAAAAAAAGAAAATATTTTTTATTACATCACAGCTATGAATGAAAATTATTCTCATCCGGAAAAGCCAAAAGGTTGTGATGAAGGTATAATCAAGGGAATGTATTTATTTCAAGAAAACAATAATAAGGGAAAAACAAAAGTCCAATTGTTGGGTTCGGGAACAATTTTAAGAGAAGTCATCTCTGCAGCAAAAATTTTATCAAAAGATTATGGGATTGACTCCGACGTTTGGAGCGTAACAAGTTTTAATGAATTACGAAAAGATGGCATGGAAACTGAAAGATGGAATCTTTTAAATCCTAATGAAAAAAGAAAAAAATCCTATGTTCAAAAGTGTTTTGAAAAAAGAGATGGCCCTATAATTGCAGCTTCTGACTACACCAGATCCTTCTCTGACCAAATAAGACCTTATACCGAAAAAAAATTTTATGCCTTAGGAACAGATGGATATGGAAGAAGTGATACTAGAAAAAAATTAAGAAAATTTTTTGAGGTAGATAAAGAACATATAGTGGCCTATACATTGAGTGCTTTAGCGAATGAGCAATTAATTGCTTCTGCGGACGCAAAAAAAGCAATAAAAAAATATAATATCAATCAGGAAAAATTATTTCCAACTAAACTTTAATAATGTCTAAATCTAAAAAAGTAAAATCTGCTAGCCCTAAAGTAAGAAAATTTGCACGAGAGCTTGGTACGAATATTAATGAGGTTTCTGGAACTCAAAGGTCTGGAAGGGTAACTGAAGAAGATATTAAAAATTTTGTTAAATCGCAAGTTTCTGTTAATCAAGGTAAAATTGAAAAAAAAATTGATGTAGAAGAATATCCTCATGAAGCTTTTGGTTTAGTGGAAGTAAAAGATCTTCCAAGAGTAAAAAAATTATCTGGACCGCAACTTGTTAAATCTTGGACAGAAATTCCTCATGTAACTCAACATGATGAAATTGATATAACAGAGTTGGAACATTTCCGAACATCATTAATAGACCATTACACAGGTGAAAAAATTAAAATTAGTCCCCTAGCTTTTATAACTAGAGCGGTAGTTAATGCACTAAAAAAGTATCCTAACTTTAATGCGTCTCTTGATAGCCGAAATAACAAAATAATTTTTAAAAAGTATTTCCATATTGGTTTTGCTGTAGATACGCCTCATGGTTTAATGGTTCCAAAACTAAGAAATGTTGATCAATTGAATCTTAGAGAAATTTTTGAGGAATTAAAAAAAGTAAGTAAATTATGTAGAGAACTTAAAATAGAAAAAAAAGAATTTTTTGGTGGATCAATGACAATTTCAAGCTTAGGAGGTATCGGAGGAAATTTTTTTACTCCGATTATCAACCCGCCTGAAGTTTCAATTCTTGGAATAGGAAAAACTTTTGAAAAAGTAAAAAGAGTTAATGGTAAAATCGTTGTAAGAAAAATACTTCCAATATCGTTGTCATATGATCATAGATTAATTGATGGTGCTGAGGGTGCTAGATTTTGCGTTCATCTAAGTGAAAGTTTGGGTAAAGACTTTGCTTTCAAATTGGCAGTTTAAATGAGCAAGAAAACACTCTCCTTAATTTGTGCAGTTTCATGTTCTTTTTTGTGGGGTACAGCTTTTATTGCTCAAGACACTGGAATGGATTACATAGGTCCTTGGACTTTTTCAGCAGCAAGATTACTTTTGGGTTTTTTTGCTTTATTGCCTTTTTTTTTTATTTTTGAATTTAAAAAAATAATAAAAATAAAATCTAATTTTAAAATTATTCTAGCAAATATGTTTTTATTAGGTTTCTTTTTAGCTGGAGGAAATATATTTCAACAAATTTCTCTATTATATACTGATGTGGCTAACTCAGCAGTATTTACTGTTTTGTATGTAGTAATAGTACCAGTCCTTGCTTACTTTCTTTTTTCAAAAAGTATACATAAATCTGTTTGGCCAGCTGTTATAATGTGTTTGCTTGGAGGATTGCTCTTAAGTGAATTGGATAATTATAGAGTAAGGATGGGAGACTCTTTAGTTGTCATAGGCGCTTTTTTTTGGGCACTTCATATTGTTTATGTATCAAAATTTTTAAAAATATTTAATTTTCCAATAACTATTGCAGCCTTTCAATGTTTAATCGCAGCAATATTTTCAGCTATACCGGCAGCTTCGATAGAATTGATTTCTTTCAAACTTTTATCTTTAGAAGCAGGTGAGCTAATGTATGCAGGTATTTTATCTAGTGGATTTGCATTTTTACTTCAAATAATTGCTCTTCAACACTTATCGCCGGCGCCGGCTGCAATAATATTTTCGTTAGAGGGAGTTTTCGCATCGATAGCTGCTTGGTTTATTTTAGATCAGTTCCTTAATGAATATAAAATATTTGGAATAATTATAATCTTATCAGCTGTTATTTTCTCTCAACTAGCGCCAATGTATGATAAAAGGAAATATGGACGAAACTAAGTCAGGATACTCTGCCCACGTTGGTGGTTTGGTGGGGAAAAAATTGGATGACTTAAATTATGAGTATCATTGTGAAGTTAAAGAAATACATCTTAATACAGCAAAAATGGCTCATGGTGGATTTTTGATGTTTGTGGCAGATACAGGGATGGGTAACGCAGCTCATCAAGTTTCAGGAAATAAAAGATGTGTAACTATTTCTCTAGAAATGAAATTTATAACAGCAGCTAGTTTGGGTCAAAAACTTTTAACAAAAGTCAAAATACAAAGGAAAACAAATACTCTTGTATTTATAACCAGTGAAATAAGTAGTTCAGAAAATGTGGTCGCTACGGCTTCGGGTGTTTGGAAAATCTTAAAGGCTTAATTCTTTTTTCTTCTATAATTTAAATATCCAAAAATAATTAATAAAACAGAGGCAAATGGATAGACGATAGCTTTGTTAGGGCGCTCAGGATTTTCAATTTTAAAATTGCTTATAATATCTCCTATTTGTATTCCGGATTTTTTAGCTTCCCCTTTCCAGTTTAATTTATCTACTTTAAGTTGGTTATTTTCCTCAAAGACCGTTACTCCAAACTTTTCTAAGTTATATTTATTTTTAAATTTTCCTTTATCTATAACAAATAATTTATATCTTTCTCCGTATTCTGATAATCTTGTAACTTTAATATGAACTTCTTTAGATGGGTCTAATGATAAACTTTGAATATTCTTAGCAGTAAGTTTTTGATCATTATATTTAGGATAAAATTTACTTAGCACATAATCTGGAGCTAAAAAGGATAAAGAAATAATTAAGAAAGCTATAATTTCGTACCACCTTAATTTATTAATAAACCATTGTTGGGTTGCAGATGTAAAAACCAAAATTCCAATTAGAGAGGTGACTATTACCATTAGAGCTTGCCACAAATTATCTACACCTATTAATAAAAGTTCATGATTGAATAAAAATACTATTGGCAAAATACCGGTTCTTAAACTATACCAAATTGCTTGAAGTCCAGTTCTTAGAGGATCACCTCCAGAAATTGCAGCAGCAGCATAAGATGCTAAACCAACTGGGGGAGTAACGTCAGCCATTAGACCAAAATAAAATACAAATAAGTGAACAGCTATTAAGGGGAAGATGTACCCTGAAGCATTTCCAACATCTACTAGGACAGTAGCCATAAGGGAAGCAACTACAACATAATTTGCAGTGGTTGGAAGGCCCATACCTAGAAGTAAGCACAGTATGATAGTTAATAAAATTAGTATAATTACATTGTCTCTAGCTATTGTTTCAATAACTATAATTAAATTAGTGCTTAGTCCTGTAGAACCAACTGCTCCTACTATTATGCCTGCTGTTGCAATTGCAATCCCGACTCCTACCATATTAATTGCACCTTTTTGCAAACCTACAATAGTTTGATTCCACCACTCAATCAGACCGATTTTGAAATCTGAGTTTTTAATAACACGATTTATCAAATTCACTAGGATTAAAGAAATAGTTGCATAAAAAATAGAAAAACCTGCGGTATATCTCATATAAACAAGTAAAAAAATTAAAACAAAAATGGGTATTAAAAAATGAAGGCCAGATAAAAAAGTTTTCTTTAAGTGAGGGACATCAGCATCATCCATACCCTTAAGACCTAATTTTAGTGCTTCAAGATGAGATATATAAAACAGTGCAATATACGAAATTACAGCAGGTAAAAAGGCATGCTTTACCACTTCAAAATAAGTAACACCAATGAAGCTTGCCATTACAAATGCTGCCGCTCCCATGACTGGGGGCATTATTTGCCCGTTTACTGAAGATGAAACTTCAATAGCTCCTGCTTTCTCTTTTGAAAAACCAGTTTTTTTCATGATTGGAATTGTAAAAGTTCCTGTTGTGACTGTGTTTGCAATTGATGAACCTGAAATCATTCCAGTCATCCCGGATCCTAGAATTGCGGCCTTAGCAGGTCCTCCTCTCATTTTACCAACCATAGCAAATGCTAAATCTAAAAAATATTTTCCCCCTCCAGCAGTTTCTAGTAATGCTCCAAAAAGCACAAATAAGAAAATAAAATCTACGGAAACACCAATTGGTATCCCAAATATTGCTTCTTGATCGAACCATTGAAATCCGACCAATCTTTTTATAGATAGACCTCCATGAGAAATAATATCAGGTGCATACTTTCCAAAATATGAGAATAATAGAAAGCAAATAGCAATTATAACTAAAGGCAATCCTATAGCTCGCCTTGTAGCCTCTAATAATATTATAATACCAATAGCACCTATTATTAGTTCTAATGGAACTTTAAATCCGAATATTTCTTTTACTAAAAGTATTCCGCCTCTATTGACAAGATCATCATAAAAAAAATAAATATACAAGCAACAAAACGCCGAGACTATACTAATTAAAATATCAAATGCTGAAATTTTTTTTCCTCTAACCGCTGGAAAAATCAAAAAAGTTAAGGTTAAAGCAAAACCCAGGTGTATTGCCCTTGCGGGTAAACCTTTAAACATTCCAAAATTAAACCAAAATGGAAATGGAGACGCATACCAAAGTTGAAATAAGGTCCAAAGAATTGCTATACTAAAAACTATTTTTAAATGCAAACCAGATAGATTACGAGTTGGAGAAATATCTTCTTGAATTTTATCTTTAATCTTACTTTGAAAAGTTTGATTCATTTTAAGTAGGATACATTATTCTAAAAAAAAAGGCCCAAAAAATATTGGGCCTTTTTTGATTAAAATAGAAAGTTGAATTACATTAATCCAGCTTCTTTGTAATACTTAATCGCTCCTGGATGTAATGGAGCTGATAAACCATCAGCTATCATATTTTTCTTTTCCAGAGGTCCAAAAGCAGGGTGTTGTGCTCTGAAATCATCAAAGTTTTCCATTACCGCTTTTGTAACTAAGTATACAAGCTCTTCAGAAACATCTGCACTTGTAACAACTGTAGCTTTAACACCAAAAGTTGTAGCATCCTTTTTTTGATTTGAGTAAGTCCCTGCTGGAATTACAGCTTTTGCATAATAGTCAGCCCCGTCGATTAAACCTTGAACAGGTGCACCGGTTAAATTAATTGGGCTAGCTTTTGCTTTACAAGTTGCTGCTTGCTCCATAGCGCCATTAGGAAATCCTACAGAGTATCCAAATGCGTCTATCTTACCGTCACATAAAGCTTTTACTTGTTCAGATGAAGTTAGTTCAGTAGTAGATTTAAAATAACTATTGTCTACTCCCATCGCTTTCATAAGCTCTTCCATAGTTCCTCTTTGACCTGAACCTGGGTTACCGATGTTTACTACTTTCCCTTTTAGGCCTTTAAAATCTTTAATTTTAGATTTTTTACTTGCCCAAATTTGGAAAGGTTCGTTGTGTACTGAAAATACAGCTCTTAAATTACTGAACTGTTTTCCTTCCCATTTACTTGAACCATTCACTGCATGAAACTGCCAGTCGGACTGTGCTACGCCAAATTGAAATTCGCCATCTTTAATTTGTCCAATGTTATAGTTTGAACCACCAGTTGAAGGAGCAGTACATCTGTATCCTTTAGCTGTACCCTTTTTTCTTCCGTGCTCAGCACTTATTGCTGATTTATGTAACATCTTACATATTGCGTTACCAGTTTGGAAATAAACTCCAGTAGGACCTCCAGTTCCAATAGTGAAGAACTCAGCTGAGTTTGCAACTGAAGTAATCTGACTTGAAAAAGCCAAAGTTACTAAAATTGCAGAGATTATTGATATTATCTTTTTCATTTATCCCCCTTGTTTGTTTGATAATTTAAGATTTAACTATTTTGTAAGACTGGCGTAAAGAGAAAACTACAAATTCTTGGCCCATTTTGATAGCTTCTGAATGCCTTGTACAACATTTGGTGCGTATTTTTCAATAACTTCATCTTCTAGTTGATTGTAAGTATTAATGCCCTCTAAAAATTTTTTTCCATCAAAATCTGTAAAACTTAATCTTGCAACCATTTTATCTTTTTTAAATCCAAAATCTGAACCAGGAAGCATTGCAACGCCCGTATCTTTTAAAATAATATCACATAATTCTGAAGATGTTTTAAATTTTGAGTTAACAAACTCAGGCATAATGTAAAGTCCTCCTTGAGGAGGGTTCATAAAAATTTTATTAGATTTAAGTTTTTTATATACATACTGACCCACTGAATTTAATATATTTCTAACTTTCAACTTATAATCTTCATAATCGCCGTTATAAGCCTCAACTGCAGCGTACTGTACTGGAGTATTAACAGTTGAGTAAGTTTCACTAGCAACAGCTTTTACATTTATTAAGAAATCGTGTAACTCACTTGGAGCAGCAAGAAAACCAAGCCTCCATCCACCAGCCCCACACCACTTACTTAGGCCTCCGCTAATTAATGTTCCCTCTGGATAGTAAGTTGAAATTGACTCATATTTATTATTAAAAGTTATATCTGTATAAATTTCATCAGACAAAACAATAATTTTATTTTTTCTAGCAACTTGAGCTAACTCTTTTAAATTATTACAGGTAGTTCCAGAAGGATTATTAGGAGAATTTAATATTAAAAGAATTTTATTACTCTTAATAGATTTTATTTTTTTTTCTAATGCCTGTGCAGTTGGAAACCAATTATTTTCGTAAGACGTTTGAAGCCAATGTGTTTTATTGTTGGCGAGTTCTGCTTGTGGTGCATAAGAAACCCAGCTTGATGAGGGTAGAATAATTTCTCCATCAAAAACAACATGCATCAAATACATTGCTTCTTTTGATCCGGGCGTTATTAAAATATTTTCTTTAGAAAAATTGTTTTTAGTTTGTTTACTTAGATGAGTTGCTATAGCCTGCCTAAGTTCTGGTAGACCTTGTATTGATAAATAATCTTTCCTATGGGCATTTTTTTTTAAGACCTCTACAATCTTTTCTGGAACTGGAAATGGAGATTGTCCAAATCCAAATCTATATATTTTCTTGCCTTGGGCAATAAGTTCCTTGCACCTCTCGTTGATTGCCAATGTGGCTGATGGTTTAAGACCAATTACTTTTTTTTTTATTATATTTTTCATTATAACTTTTAGTAAAAGTTATTTTTAACTATACGGGGAGTGTGGGTTTTAAGTCCATTTAAATCTTTAAAATATTAAATTAGAACATTTGACAAATTGATTCGGTCATGTTTTAATCTTACTTTGTTCTCAATGCTAATCTATATATAGTATAAAAGAAAATATCTGACACAAAAATGGACATATCCTCAAAAAAAGTAGTAGCGCTATTAGGGCCAACTAATACAGGCAAAACGTTTATAGCTATTGATAAAATGCTCCAATATGAAAGTGGGATATTTGGTCTACCATTGAGACTACTTGCTAGAGAAGTTTACGATAAATGCGTGAAAAAAATTGGGCAAGAAAAAGTTGCGCTTATAACTGGAGAAGAAAAAATTGTTCCAAGTTCTGCAGATTATTTTATTTGTACAGTTGAGTCGATGCCGAAAGATAAAATAGTAGATTTTGTTGCTATAGATGAAGTTCAGATGTGTGCTGATAGAGAAAGAGGACATATTTTTACTGATAGACTTCTTAATATGAGAGGAGAAAAAATCACAATGTTTTTAGGATCACAAATAATGAAAAATATAATTGAAGACCTAGTTAAAAATGTTGAATTTATTAGACAAGAACGCTTCTCAAAACTTACTTATTCAGGTTATAAAAAAATATCAAGACTGGATCAAAAAACAGCAATAATTGCTTTTTCAATTGAAGAAGTATACGCCCTTGCTGAATTAGTGAGAAGGCAAAAAGGAGGAGCAGCTGTTATAATGGGATCATTAAGTCCGAAAACAAGAAACTCTCAAGTGGAACTTTATCAGTCAGGTGATGTTGGATATTTAGTTGCAACTGATGCTATTGGTATGGGTTTAAATATGGACATTAATCAAATTTATTTTTCTAATCTTAAAAAATTTGATGGAAAAAAAACCAGAAGATTAAATATAGTTGAAATTTCTCAGATAGCTGGAAGAGCCGGTAGATACAAAAATGATGGTAATTTTGGAACTACTGGAGACTGCGAAAGCTTAAACTCAGATGAAATTGAAAAAATAGAAAAACATGATTTACCTTTAACAAAAATGCTTTTTTGGCGTAATTCAAAATTAGACTTTAAAAGTCAAGAGGATCTTATTTCTTCACTAGAATTAAAACCAATTAATAAAAACTTAATTAGAATTAATGACTCAGTTGACGAAAGTGTACTTAGAAATCTTTTAAAAAAAGGAGAAAATAATGCTTTATACAGCAAAAACTTAGAACTTTTGTGGGAATGTTGTCAAATTCCTGACTTTGAAAAAAAAGCATATGGTCAACACATCCATGTTGTAGATACAGTTTTTAAATTTTTATCTACAAGAAAAAAGAGAATACCTAATGAGTACATGAAAGAACAATTGAAAGGTTTAGAAAAAAAACACGGTAATATTGATGTCTTAGCTAATCGAATATCAAATGTGAGAACATGGTCATACGTAGCAAATAAAAAAAACTGGGTAGAAAATTCTGATTATTGGATTCAGTTTACTAAAAATATAGAAGATAATTTATCTGACAAGCTTCACCAGGAACTTACAAGAAGTTTTATTGATAAAAAAATTAGTATTTTATCGAAGGGACTTAAACAAGATCTCGTTTTAAAAACAGAGGTAAGTAAGGAAAATAAAGTTCTAATAGATGGTCAAGATATCGGTGAACTTAGAGGGCTTAAATTTGTTGTAGAATTTACTGCCAACACTCTTGATACTGACATTAAGTCTATCAAAAAAGCTGCTAGAAGGGGAATTCACAAAGAATTGATAGAAAGAGTAAATAAAATAATAAAAGATAAAAAAATCACTTTAAAAGAAGATCACAAAATTTATTGGAATGAAAACCCAATCGCTAGAATAAAAAAAGGGGAAAATTACTTAGCTCCTGAAGTTGAGATAATTGCAGATGATGCTCTACCAGAGAATTCTAAAGAGGATTTAACTTTTTTTTTAAAAAATTGGGTAGCAAATTTCATCAACGAAGAATTAGATGATCTTTTGAACTTGACAAAAATTAAGATCACAAATCAATACTTAAGAGCTCTAGTTTTTCAAATCTATGAAAACAACGGAGTAATGAAAAGAAGTAAAATAGAAAATATAATTAGTTTAGTAACAAAAGAGGAGAGAAAGAAGCTTTGGGGTATGGGTATTAAATTAGGAAGATATCATATTTATTTACCAAAAATGTTAAAACCCAAGGCGGTAAATTTAAGAGTGAATTTATGGAAGCTTTTTTATAATATTTCATCAAATAACCAAATACCAAAGTCAGGCCTAAACTTTTTAGTAAATGATAACTACAATAAAAAATTTCTTTTATTATGCGGATTTGAAAATTTCAAAGATTTTTTTGTTAGAGTTGATATTCTAGAAAAACTATTTATAAGCATTCTTGATAAAACAAAAAATCGTAAATTTACAATTACTTCAGATATGATGAATTTATTAGGATGTTCAAAAGAAAATTTTTATAAATTAATGGATTTAATGAATTACAAGAAAGATAAAAATAAAGACACTTATATTTTTTATGGTGATAGAAAAAAAGATAAAAAAATTTTAAAAAATAAGAAAATTACAAGCCCTTTTGAAAAACTTTTATCCTTAAATATTAAATAATGAATAAACTAGATAAAAAACAATTAACTGGTATAGCTGCATTATTAGTTCACGCTGCTAAAATTGATGAACACTATAGCGAGAAAGAAAAAAAGATAATCTTACTATTTATAAAATCTTTTGCTGAAAAAAGTGAATTTGTAGAGGAAATTCTAAAAGAAGCTGAAAATTTAGAGCATGATTCTAATCAACTGCTAGACTTTACCAATATTATTAAAAAGAATTCTCAGGATTTCAAAGCAAGAATCGTAAAAGAACTTTGGAAAATAATCATTTCTAATGATATTAGTGATGAGTATGAAGCAAATCTTATGAGAAGAGTTTGCGGTTTAATTTATTTTTCTGATAAACTTAGCGGAGAAATTAAGATGAGTTTAACTTTAGAAAGGAAGAAAATTTGACGTATATTGTTAAGGATGAATGTATTAAATGTAAGCACACGACATGTGTTGAAGTTTGTCCTGTTGATTGTTTTTACGAAGGTGAAAATATGTTAGTTATAAATCCAAACGAATGCATTGATTGTGGAGTTTGTGAACCTGAGTGCCCCGTTAATGCAATAGTTTCTGATTATGATTATAATGAAAAAGACAAAGAAAAATGGCTATTGCTAAATAAAAAATATTCTGCAATATGGCCAAGAATTACAAAAATACAAGATCCTCTTCCTGAGGCAGAGGAGTTTAAAGAGGTGAAAAATAAACATGAAAAATATTTTTCGGAAAAACCTGGTAAGTAAATTTATGAAAAAAAAAGGTAAAAAAACTAAAAAAGGTAAAAAACCAAAAAAACCTAAGATTAAAAAAAGTAAAGCCAAGGAACTAAAAATAAAGGATAAATCTGAATTAGTTGAGAAAAAAACAGGTAATTTTTCTGATACAGAAAAAATTGAGATAAAAAAAGTAAAAAAACAACCTACCGAGAAAAGGCAATACAATATTAAAGATTATGTTGTTTATCCAAAGCACGGGGTTGGTAAAATTTTATCAGTTGAAAAAGCAAAAATTGGCCAAATTGATATTCAGTTTTATAAAATCTTAATTGAAAAAGAGAAACTAACTTTAACGGTGCCTATAAACCAACAGTCTAATTTAAGACCTATAGCAACAATAAATCAAATAAATAAATGTGTTTCTATTCTAAAAAGTAAGCCTAAAATTAAAAGAACTATGTGGAGTAGAAGGGCACAAGAATATGACCAAAAAATAAATTCGGGAAAAATTTATGAGTTAGCCGAGGTAGTAAAAGATTTAAACAAAAATTCAGATATCATCGCAGATCAGTCATATAGCGAAAGACAACTCTTTGAAAAAGCATACGAAAGGCTCAAGTCAGAGTTTGAAGCTGTATTAAAGATTAAGCCTGAAGACGTTCAAAGAAAAATGGATAAAGCTTTAGGAAGAAATCAAAATTTAGCAGAAGTATAAAAAAACGCCCTTTTTAGCTTATGAATTAAAAAGGGCGTTTGGTTTTAAAAAAAACTATCTTCTTCTTCTTCTTCTTTTTTTAGTCTTTTTTTTCTTTTTAGCTTTTTTTCTACGTTTAGCCATCTTTATCTCCCATTTTTTAAACAAATCTTTATGATTCGTTTGTTAAAGTAAACATTAATTAATTTAAGATTCATGTCAATTGTTAAATAATTTCTAATTTTTGATTCAAATTTAAAAATTTAATCTAATTTTTAATTTTTTGTAAAATTTTAAAAAAGTTAGCAATACCAATGTTTTTTTAAGCAATTAAATAAAGATTTTATTTATACTTTAATAAAGATTTTCTAATTGTTGTTTATAATTTTTAATTATTTCTTTTCTTTTTAACTTTAAAGTTGGCGTCAGCATTCCATTATTAATTGTAAATTCTTCATTAATTAATACAAATTTTTTAATTTTTTCTACTAAAGTTAAGTTTTTATTTATATTTTCCAATATTTCTTTAATTTTTTCATAATTAATTTCTTTTTCTGCAACAATTAACGCAACTAAATAGTTTTTTTTATCACCATAAACCAAAGATTGTTTAATATTTTCATTTAAACATAGAATATTTTCAATTTTACTTGGTGAAATGTTATCGCCTCCTAAATTTACAATAATATCTTTTTTTCTATCCGTAATTTTTAAATAATTATTTTTATCTAATTCACCTATATCTCCTGTGTGTAACCAACCATTTTTTATAACTTTTTCAGTATCCTCTTTTAAATTCCAATACCCCAACATAACGTTTTCACCCTTAATCAGGATTTCACCATCCTTAGCGATTTTGACTTTATTTGTCCTAAACGGTGGACCAACAGTTTCAACTTTTATTAAATCTGGTAAATTACAACTAACAACTGGAGATGCCTCAGTAAGACCATAGCCTTGAAGAGTGGGTAAACCAACGGCATTCAAAAATTCACCTATATTTTGATCTAGCGCCCCGCCACCTGACACGAAGGCTTGAAGATTTCCGCCAAATTGATTTCTAATTTTTTTTCGTACTAATTTGTCACATAAAAAATTTATTATTTTTTCTTTTAAATTTAATCTTTCTTTTTTAAGTATCTTTTTCCCTAAGTTAAGAGTTTGCTTGATTAGCTTTTTTTTAAAGCCAGTTTGTTTTTCAAAATTTATATTTATCTTCGTAAAAAGGTTTTGATAGAATCTTGGTACGGCAGTCATGATTGTAGGTTTGGCTAAACTCATATTAGAAATTAATTTTTCCAAGCTTTCTGCATAAAAAACTTTAGCACCAACAATAATTTGAATAAATTGAACAGTATGTTCATAAGAATGGGATAAAGGTAACCAAGTAAGGAACACTGGATTTTTTTTATTTATCAAAGGCTCTAATAATTCTACGGCACCCTCGCAATTAGATAAAATACCACCATGACTTAAGACTACTCCTTTAGGATTTCCGGAAGTGCCTGAGGTATAAATAATACAAGCGGGCATATTTCTTTTAAGATTTTTATTAATTATTTTTTCACTGATATCTTCATTTAAAATATCTTCTATTAATAAACTGTCTGCTTCTATTTTTTCAAAAGATATAATTTTTTTAACATCATTGTTTAAAAAATTTTTAATTTTTTTAAATTGATCCTGATTTGAAACAACTATCAAAGATGGTTTGCAGTCATTTAGAATATATCTATAATCATTGGCCGAGTAAGTAGTAAAAATAGGAACAGAAATTCCACCTGCATTCATAATAGAGATATCAGCCATTAACCAATAAGGTCTATTCTCAGACAAAATCAAACATCTGTCACCTTCATTAATTAAAGATTTAATTTTTGAGCTAAGTTTAAAAATTCTTTCAGTTATATCTTCCCAGTTGTAAGTTGGTTTACTTTGTTTCAACCATTTTAAAAAAAATTTTTTACCGTCAGTTTCCTCTACTTTTCTAAAATAAAGTTCTACTAAACTGTTTAATTTGCTTATATCCATAACTTTGGTGGGCGAAGAGAGACTCGAACTCTCAAGGTATTGCTACCACCGGATTTTGAGTCCGACGCGTCTACCAGTTCCACCATTCGCCCACATTTTTCTTAATTAATATTTTTACAATCATTATGTTTTGAATTAATTTAAGACGCAACAGAAAAGATGATAAAAACAATATACGATAAGTGTGTTTCTTGGGCAGGACACAAGTATGCTAAGCCTCTATTGGCTTTCGAAGCTTTTATAGAAAGTTCCTTCTTCCCTATACCGCCAGACGTGATGATAATTCCAATGGTAGTAGCGAAAAAAAAAGAATTTTTACGCATAGCTTTAATTGCAACAATTTTTTCAGTTTTGGGAGCATTATTTGGTTATCTGATTGGATATGTTTTTTTTAACGAAGTTGGCTATAAAATATTTGAATTGTATGGCTATGAAGACCCGAATTTTTTAAAAGAAAAATTTTCTACGAAAGGTGGTTTTTTTTCCTGGTTAGGGATTCTTTTTACCGCTGGTTTTACACCTTTGCCTTTTAAGCTTTTAACCATATCAAGTGGCTTTATTCATTTTAATATATTTTTTTTTATAATAATTTGTGTATTCACTAGAGGTTTAAGATTTTTTTTAGTAGCGTTTTTAACTTATAAATTTGGTGAAAGCTTTGGACCTTTTTTAGAAAAAAGTGGAACAAAGTGGTCTATAATAATTTCTATAATGATTGTTATGATAGGAGGTTTAATCTATTTTTTAGTTTAATATGTCGAAAAATTCCAAAATTATATTATACGTAACTTTATTTTTAATGATTGGCTCACTCTTTGCGGCATATTTTATTGAATACGGACTGGGTCATAAACCTTGTAAACTTTGTCTTTATCAACGTCTGCCATATTTTTTTTCAATAGTATTAATTTTTAATATATTGCTTATAAGAAAATATGAAAAATTTTCACTTTTAATTTTATCACTAATTATGTTAGTCGGCTCATCATTGGCATTTTATCATTATGGGATAGAACAAGGTTTTTTTAATGAGTCATTTATATGTGAAGACAGTAATTTGGTAAATGAAATGAATAAAGAGGAGATTTTAAGCCAACTAAGGGAAAATGTTATCAGTTGTAAGGATGTTACTTTTACACTTCTAGGTTTTTCACTTGCTTCAATAAATACTATTTTTTCTTTTGTATTATTCTGTATATTTATTATGCTTTATAAAAATTATGAATCAAACCGATAAAAAAACATTAGAGGAAATCATTAGAGTTGATCATGCTGGTGAGCGAGGAGCTATAAAAATTTATGAAGGTCAATTACTTGCTTTAAAAACTTTTAAACAAGATGAAGAGCTTAAGAGAAAAATTGAAGAAATGAAAGAACATGAGTCTGAACACTTTGAATACTTTGATAAAGAAATACAAAAAAGAAATATTAAACCAACAAAGTTACTTCCTCTTTGGGATTTATTAGGAGTTTCGCTTGGTTTTGGAACTGCAATGTTAGGTAAAAAAGCAGCAATGCTATGTACTGCTTCAGTTGAGGAAGTAATTGATGAACATTATAAGAATCAAACTTATAAATTAAAAGATGATGAAAAAGATCTTAAACAAAAAATTATGAAGTTTAGGGAAGATGAATTACACCATAAAGATATAGCTTATGATCAAGGGGCAACAAAAAAAGGATTATACAGTTTGTTAGATAAAGTTATTAAAACTTCATCAAGAATAGCAATTACAGTTTCTGAAAAGATTTGATTAAGGCTCTAATTCAATATCCCAATATAAATAGTCCATCCAACTTTCGTGAAGAAAATTTGGTGGAAAATTTTTACCATTTTTATGTAGGTCATCAACGGTAGGTCTGTAAGGCCTATTAAATAATTTCAAATCACAATCTCTGAAAAGTTTTCCACCTTTTTTTACGTTACATGTAGAACAGGCTGTTACAACATTTTCCCAATCAGTTAGGCCGCCTTTAGACTTTGGTAAAAGGTGATCAAATGTTAAATCTTTTTTTGCGCCACAATATTGACACGTGAATTTATCTCTTAAAAAAACATTAAATCTAGTAAAGTTTGGATTTTCAGATGGTTTTATAAAACTTTTTAAAGCAATTACACTTGGTAATGACATTTCAAACGAAGGGCTTCTTATTTTTCGTTTATAATTAGAAACAATACTCACCCTATCAAGAAAAACAGATTTGACTGCATCTTGCCAACACCACAAAGATAATGGATAATAACTTAAAGGTCTAAAGTCAGCATTTAATACTAAAGCTGGACATTTTTCTAAAGGCACTTTTTGATCGGCAGAAATAATCATATCAAAAAGTTAACTGAATAAAACAGTTATATCAAGATGTAAAATTGTTACAGTAGAATTAAATATTAATATAAATTTTTTTTAATAAACTCTAAGCCAATGCTTGAACCTTCTGTTGGTATACGATGCTCACAATTTTTAAAAATTTTTGTTTCTATTGTATAGTTATTTTTATTAAAAAAATCTTTAGCCTCTAATAAAGATGTAATAGGTACTACCATATCTTTATCGCCATGCATTAACATAACATTTGGTCTTGAATTAATATTCTTAGCTAAATAATTGGGGCTTATAATTCTTCCTGAGTAGCCTAAAATACAATTAATTTTATCTTTCCTTTTGATACCAGTTTGTAAAGAAATCATACATCCTTGACTGAATCCTGATAAAACAATTTTATTAGCACTAATATTATTTCTTTCTTTAACTTCATCAATTAGTTTATTTAGTTTAGTTTCAGAAACTAAAGATTTTGCTAATATCTGATCTTCTGAATGTTCTCCTAATTCAAACCACTGAAATCCACTTGGACTTATACTGCATTTCTCCGGTGCGTCTGGACATATAAAAATAGTTTTGGGTAAATAATTTTTCCAATAATTCGCCAAAATAGATATATCTTTGCCGTCACCTCCATATCCATGGCAAAGTATTACTGCACTTTCTGGTTTTTCTTTAGAAATTGGATCAATAATTATACTTTTTAAAGAGTAACTCATAAATACAGGATCATGATATTGCCTTTTTTACCATTTAGTTCAACATCTTGAAAATTAAAAGATTTACTAATTTTCATATTAATTTAAATTGAAAATAACATAGTTTATGACAAATAAAAATAAAACAGTTTGGTCAGGGAGATTCAAAAGCTCAACTTCTAAATCATTTCAAAGAATTGGGGCTTCTATTAACGTAGATAAAAGACTCTACGAACAAGATATTTTTGCCTCAAAAATTCATACTCAGATGCTTATTAAAAAAAAAATTATTCCTGCTAAAAAGGGGAAAAAAATACTTAAAGGATTGGATAAAATTAAAGGACAAATTAGAAAAGGTAAGTTTATATTTAAAGAAAAATTTGAGGATATTCACTTAAATATCGAAAAAAAATTATATGAAATAATCGGGGACTCAGCAGGTTATATGCATACTGCCAGATCAAGAAATGATCAGGTAGTTACAGATTTTAAGCTATGGGTAAAGGATTCATCTTTAATTTTAATTAAAGAATTAAACTATTTAATGAAAAATATAATAGTCAAAGCAGATAAAAATGTGAGTACAGTGATGCCAGGCTTTACTCATTTAAAAAACGCACAACCAGTTTCTTTTGCTCATTATCTCTTGGCTTATTATGAAATGTTCAAAAGAGATAAGCAAAGATTTAAAAATAATTTAGACTTAATTGATGAGTCTCCACTTGGAGCAGCAGCATTATCTGGAACATCTTACAATATAGATAGAAATTTTACTTCTAAAAAGTTGGGTTTTAAAAAGCCTACTAATAACTCAATCGACACAGTTTCGGATAGGGATTTTGCAATAGATTTTCTTTATGCTTGTGCAGTGTGTGCAATGCATTTATCAAGATTGGCCGAGGATTTTATAATATTAAATTCTGATGCTTACAAATTGATTGGCTTCAATGATAAAATGCTTACTGGGTCATCTATCATGCCACAAAAAAAGAACCCTGACCCTGCAGAACTTATAAGAGGTAGAACTGGAATTAATTATGGAAAATTAAATTCTATTTTAACAATAATGAAGGGACTTCCAATTTCATATTTTAAAGATTTACAAGATGACAAAGCATTAGTATTTGATGGTTTTGATACGTTAAAAGATACATTAATTATGAGCAATGAGTTAATCAAAAATGTAAAACCAAACAAAAATAGAATGTCAGATATGGCAAAAACTGGATATACAACAGCAACTGATTTTGCTGACTACCTTGTAAAAGATAAAAAACTTTCTTTTAGAGAGGCTTACAAAATATCATCAAAAATAGTTAATTATGCAGAAAAAAATAAGAAAAATTTAGACGAATTGACATTAAATGAAATTAAAAAGTTTCATAAAAATTTGAATAACAATGTTTTAAAAATTTTTAATATAAAAAACTCCATGAATTCAAAAAATTCTTATGGCGGAACATCTGAAAGAAATATAAAAAATATGATAAAAAAATACAAAAAGGAACTTAGATGAGGTTAATTATTGCTCTCATAATTTTAATGTTTGTATTGGGATCATGTGGAAAAAAATCAGATCCGCAGTACCAAGGGTCAATTAATAGTTTTACAAAAATAATTTAAATATGTCTTATATAAGATATAAAAATAATAACCTATTTGTAGAAAATGTCTCTGTAAGAAGGCTAGTATCAAAATTTAGCTCCCCCTTTTATCTTTATTCAGAAGGTAATATTATTGAAAATTACAAATCGTTTTCAAATAATTTCAAAAAATCTAATCCGCTTATTTGTTTTTCTGTTAAAGCAAATTCAAATATTCAAATTTTAAAAATTTTAAAGAAAATGGGATCAGGTGCAGATGTTGTTTCGGGTGGGGAATTACTTAAAGCTATTAAATCTGGTATAAAGCCTAATAAAATTGTTTTCTCAGGTGTAGGTAAAACAGAGGATGAAATTAAACTGGCGATAAGAAAAAAAATTTTATTAATAAATGTGGAATCAGAAAATGAGGCTATATTAATTAATAAAATTGCTGGTAAATTAAAAAAAAAGACTGCTATTGGTATCAGACTGAATCCAGATATCAATGCTCCTACGCATAAAAAAATTTCCACAGGTAAAGCTGAGGATAAATTTGGTCTTTCGAAAACAAATTTGATTTCATTTTGTCTAAACGTTAAGAAGTTAAAAAATTTAAAACTTAATGCAATAAGTGTACATATTGGTAGTCAAATATTGAGTGAGAATCCTTTTAAAAAAACTTTAAAAGTTTTGGAGGAGATTATTAAAAGAACAGCAATTAACTTCAAGTTTGTAGATCTTGGGGGTGGATTTGGTATTTCTTATAAAAAAAAAGATAAGAAAATAAATCTAAAAAATTATTCAATTTTAGTAGAAAAGTTTAGAAAAAAATATAATTGTAATATTATTTTCGAGCCAGGACGAGCAATTGTAGGTGACACAGCTATTTTAGTAACTAAAGTTCAATATTTAAAAAAAGGTTCAAATAAAACATTTGCAATACTAAATGCTGGTATGAATGATTTTATGAGAACGGCACTTTATGATGCTGTTCATAATATAATTCCAGTGATTAAGAATAGTAAAAAAAATAAAGGTCCTTTAGAATTTGTTGGCCCAATATGTGAAACAACTTGTAAATTTGTTAAATATAAAAAATACCAAAGTCTAAACCAAACTGATTATGTTGCAATTGCTGACGTTGGAGCTTACGGTGCTTCTTTATCTTCTAACTATAATACTAAACCTTTAATAGCTGAGATAATTATAAATAAAGCTAAAGCTAGAATAATTAGAAAAAAGCAAGATATAAAAAGTTTAATCAATCAATAATGCAATTTATAAGATCGCTCTTATTTACCATATTATTTTATGCGACTTTAATACTAGTTTTTATATTAGCTATACCAACTTTAATTTTACCAAGCAAAGCTACGTTAATTTGTGGCAAAATATTAGCTCATATAATTATTTTTTTATTAAGATTTATATTAAGAGTTAAAGTTTCTTTTTCTGGGATTGAAAATTTAAAAAAAAATGAAAAATTTTTTGTTGCAAGTGCTCATCAATCTTTACTTGAAACATTTATACTTCAAGCTCCTTTGCAATATCCTATTTTTATTATTAAAAAAGAACTTCTTAAAATTCCTTTGTTCGGTTGGTATTTAAAAAAAATTGGTTCGATTGATATTGTTAGGGATACCACCACAAAAGACAATTTGAATTTTTTCGAAAAAGTTAAGAGTAATATCGAAAGTAGTAAAAGACCTTTATTAATTTTTCCTCAAGGAACAAGAGTAAAAATTGGTGAAAGATTACCTTTCAAAAAAGGTGTTGGGAGAATTTATGAAGCATTAAATTTACCTTGTATTCCTGTAGCGTTAAATACTGGAAAAGTATGGCCAAAAAATAGTTTTTTAAAGTATGATCACGATATTAAAATATCTTTCTTGGAACCTATTGAGCCCGGAAAAGATAAAAATATTTTTATAAAAGATTTAGAAAATGTAATTTATTCATCTATTGATAAACTAAATTAATTTTTCTTTCTTCCAAAATCAGGTTTGTCGGTGTCTTGGCCAGCCTTTATAATATCTTTTCTAATTTCTTTGGTTGAAGCAAATATTTTACTTAATTCCTCTCTATTTTTCGATGATATTGCTTTTTTAAGCACCTCAAGGTCATCTGAAAACTTATTTAGAACCTTTAAAATATTTTCACTATTATCAATAAAAATATCTCTCCACATGATTGGGTTTGAAGAAGCTATTCTTGTAAAATCTCTTAAGCCTCCTGCGCTATATTGAATAATATCATTTCTAAATTTGCTATCATTGCTAATGGCAGTTTTTACAAGGTTATAAGCTATAGCGTGTGGTAAATGACTAGTTAAAGATAAAATATAGTCATGTTCTTCTATTGACATAATTTTAACTTTACTTCCTAGCAGCTCCCAGAATTTTTTTAACTTTTTAATTTCATCTACTTTACTTTCTTCTTCAGTAGAAATAATACACCATCTATTTTCAAAAAGTTTTGAAAAGCCTGACCTTGGACCGCTCTCCTCTGTACCAGCTATCGGATGTGAGCTAATCCAAATAATATCTTTTAAATTTAGATTTTTTATAATTTTATTCACCTCTTTTTTTACTGACCCGGTATCAGTTAATATTACGTTTTTTTTTAGATTATTTTTTATAGACAAAATTATCTCTTTATAACTACTTAAAGGAGCAGAAATAATTATTAAATCAGAGTTCTCAACACATTTATTGATATCATTGAAAATATTTTGACAAAGGTTTTCTTGTTTTATAAATGAAAGTACTTCTTTAGATTTGTCAAAAACTCTTACTTCTTTTGAAATCTTTTTTTCATTAATTGCTCTTAAAATTGATGAGCCTATTAAACCACACCCAATAATTGATATACAATTAAACATCACAAAGCTTTTTAATTTTAGAAATAAATTTTTTATTCTCTATAGTACTACCTATTGTAACTCTAAGAGAGTTTTTCATATTATAAATGTTCATTCTTCTTAATAAAATTCCTGAGTTTAATAAAGCTTTAAATGCACTATTTGAGGAAATTTTTTTTCTATTAAAATTCAATAGAAAGAAGTTAGCGTTAGTTTCATTAGTCTCAATTTCAAGTTCTTTAAAAACTTTAAAGAAAATTTTTTTCCATTTGTTTATATGTTTGATTTCCTTATATATCCATTTCTTATCTTTTATGCTTGCACTGCTCGCAAATATTGCTGGGGTATTGATATTAAAAGGTGGTTTTATTTTTTCTAAATTTTGCATTATATTTTTTGGCCCGTAAGCCCAACCAACTCTTAAACTAGCCAATCCGTATAGTTTAGAGAAAGTTCTCGTTACAATCACATTTTTATAATTTGAAAACAATTTTAAACCAGATGAAAATGAACTTTTATTTACATATTCAAAGTATGCGTCGTCTATTACTAATAAAATATTACTTCTGAGCTTTTTTCTCAGTTTAAGTAATTCTTTTTTTGGAATAAATGTACCAGTAGGGTTATTGGGATTAGCAATAAATACAATTTTTGTTTTTTTCGTTACACACGATAATATATTATCGACTGAAGTATTATAATTATTTTCTTTAGCATATTTTACCTTTGCAGAGTTCATTATACTGTACATTCTGTATATTATGAAACTGAATTGAGAGACGATTACCTCATCATTTTTTTTTAAAAAAAGTCTACAAATCAATTCAAATATTTGATCAGATCCAGCACCTAAAATAATTTGTTTTGGATTAATTTTAAAATTTTTAGCTAAGGTTTTTTTTAATACAGTTCCCTGAGTGTCTGGATATCTTTTAAGATTTTTTGATACTTTTTGGTATTCTTTTAATGCCTTAGGGCTCGGTCCTAATGCAGACTCATTAGCTGATAATTTAACCTTAATTAATTTTTTCCTTAAAAGGCTCATATCACTAGAGTATTTCTTAGTCTTTATATTTATAGGCTTAGGTAGTTTCATAAATTTATTTATTTAATATATAAAAAGTAGCTTTATTTCCATATTTCAATTCACTCTTATAAAAAATTGACAAGTTTGTGTCTATTTAGTACATATACGGAGCGCCGATTTAACCGAATTGCAGGCGTTGGAACAAATGTAGCTAAACAGGGTTTTTGCCCAGTATAGCTGGGCTTTTTTTTTATGAGTGAAGAAATTAAAAAACTTAAAATATCAAAGTCTCTTTTACTTGATTGTAAGGAGACAATTAAAGATTTCCCATTAGCATATGAGACCTATGGAAACTTAAATGAAAACAAAGATAATGCTATTTTGGTTTTTCATGCGTTGACTGGTGATCAATACGTTAGTGGAACAAATCCAATAACTAAAAAACACGGTTGGTGGGTATCAGCTGTCGGACCGGGTAAAGCAATAGACACTAATAAGTATTTCGTAATTTGTGCAAATGTTATTGGCGGTTGTATGGGATCCTGGGGGCCAAAGGAAATAAATAAAAAAACAAATGAACCTTATGGTTTAACTTTTCCAGTAATAACAATAAAAGATATGGTTAAAGCTCAAGAAACATTATTGGATCATCTTGGAATAAAAAAACTTTTATGTGCTACTGGAGGATCAATGGGTGGAATGCAGTTGCTTCAGTTTTGTGCAACATTCCCAAATAGAGCCTTTTCAGCTCTACCGATCGCTTGTAGTACAAGTCATAGTGCACAAAATATTGCTTTAAATGAACTTGCAAGACAAGCCATAATGGCTGACCCAGTCTGGGACAAAGGAAGATATATTAAAAAAAATATTCAACCAAAAAATGGATTGGCTGTTGCAAGGATGGTTGGACACATAAGCTACCTGTCTGAAAAGGGTATGCAAGAAAAATTTGGAAGAAAACTTCAAGAAAAAGCTGATTATGAATTCAGTTTTGACGCAGATTTTCAAGTTGAGAGTTATTTAAGACATCAGGGCTTTGCATTTGTAGAAAGATTTGATGCGAATTCAATTTTATATATTACAAGAGCAATGGACTATTTTGATCTATCAAGACAGTTTAAAGGCGGGTTAGTAGAAGCATTTAAAAATCAAAAAACAAAATTCCTAATTATATCTTTTTCATCTGATTGGCTTTATACAACAAAAGAAAATAAAGATACTGTGATTGCTCTCAACTCTGCTGGGGCTGATGTATCTTTTGCTGAAATAAAAACTGATAAAGGGCATGACTCTTTTTTGGTAAATGAACCTGAATTTCTTAAAACCTTAAAGGGTTTTATAGACTCAATGCATATTAAATTTAAAAATGAAAAAAAATGAAAAAAGAATTTAGAGTAATAGCAGATTTATTACCAAAAAATATTAGAGTTCTTGACGTTGGTTGTGGTGATGGATCTTTAATGAGCCACCTTATTAAAGAAAAAAATATCGAGGCAAGAGGTTTGGAAATTATAGAGGAAAATGTAAAAAAATGTATTTATAAAGGACTATCTGTTATTGAAGGAAATGCAGAAACTGAACTTCACCAATTTCCAACTAAATCTTTTGACTTCGTTATACTAAGTCAAACATTGCAGGCATTTTATAATCCTGAAAAAGTTCTAAAAGACTTATTGAGAATTGGAAAATCTGTAATTATATCAATTCCAAACTTTGGATATTGGAAGGTAAGAACAAGTTTGCTTTTTTTCGGTAAGATGCCAGTAACAAAGACTTTACCAAATTCATGGTATGATACTCCTAATTTACATATGTGCACAATTAAAGATTTTTTTGATTTTTGTATAAAAAAAAAAATTAGTATAAACAAAGTTGTAGGTGTTAATGAGGAGTCTACATCAGAAATAAAAAAAAGTAATCTTGAGATAAAAAATCTTTTTGCAAAAGTTGGAATTTTTTTGTTGAAATAAATGTTAAAAATATCAATTATAAAATGTTTGTCTGATAATTACAGTTATTTACTAAAAGATGAAAACACAAACACTGTTGGGGTTGTAGATCCATCAGAGTTTGCAGCTATAGATAAAGAGATCAAAAAAAAATATAGAAAATTAGATTTTATTCTCAATACACATCACCATGCTGATCATATTGGTGGTAATTTAGAATTAAAAGAAAAATATAACTCAAAAATTGTGTGTTCCTTTAATGATAAAGAGATAATTAAAAATACTGATATAAACTTAAATGACGGAGATATATTTTCATTTGGTAAAACTGATTTTAGAGTAATACATATACCAGGCCATACCCTTGGTCATGTAGCTTTTTATTCAAAAAACGCTAAAGTTATATTTTCAGGCGATACCCTTTTTTCGTTAGGATGCGGAAGAATTTTCGAGGGATCATTTGAACAAATGTTTAACTCAATTGAAAAAATTAAAAAATTACCTTCTGATACTTTAATTTACTGTGGACATGAATATACAGAAAAAAATGGAGAGTTCGCGGTTAGAATTGACGATCAAAATAAGATATTAAAAGAAAGAATTAAAAATGTAAAAAGCAATATTAAACAAGGTCTACCTTCTATACCTGTGAGTTTAAAAAATGAATTAGATACCAATATTTTTTTAAGATGCGAAAATGAAAAAATTAAAAGCAAACTTCAAATGCATAATGCCTCAAAATTAGAAGTTTTTACAAAATTAAGGAATTTAAAAGATCAATTTTGAGATCATTAATCTTGACTTGAAAATCTTTCAAGTTATATTGCCTTAAAATTAAAGGAACACTATTTATGTCTTTTGCAATTATAGAAACAGGTGGAAAACAGTACAAAGTATTTCCTAGCCAAATTTTAAAAGTTGAAAAATTAAATATTGAAAAAGGTAAAACTGTTCAATTTAAAAATGTGCTACTCTTAAACGATAGCAAAAATACTGAGATTGGTAGCCCAAATATTAATGGTGCTATAGTCGAGGCAAAATTACTTGACAATATTAAAGATAGAACAATTTTAGTTTTCCATAAGCGAAGAAGAAAACATTCTAGAAAAAAAAATGGTCATAGACAAGTTCATTCAAAAGTACAGATAACGAAAATTTTATCTGGTGGGGGGAAAGTAATTGCTGAAGCAAAAATTGAAAAAAAATTAACTAAACCTACACAAAAAGTTGAAAAAGATAAAATTGAAGATAAAAAAGCTAAAGTTAAAAAAGATATAAAAAAATAGGTAATTTAAATGGCAACAAAAAAAGCTGGCGGATCATCGCGAAACGGACGAGATAGTAAAGGAAGGCGTCTAGGTGTTAAAAAGTATGGAAGCCAAAATGTAATACCAGGAAATATTATTGTTAGACAAAGAGGTACCAAAATACACCCAGGTGAAAATGTTGGTATGGGTAAAGACCATTCAATTTTTTCATTAGTAAAAGGTAAAGTAAAGTTCAAAAAATCTAAGTTAAATAGAACTTTTGTTTCTGTAATTCCCAATTAATAAAAAATAACTTAAGTTATTTTATATTCCAAAATGAAATTTTTAGATCAAGCAAAAATTTATATAAAAGCGGGTGATGGAGGACCTGGGTCTTCTAGTTTTAGAAGAGAAAAATTTATAGAATTTGGTGGTCCAGATGGAGGTGATGGTGGAAATGGTGGGGCGATTATTCTAGAGTCAGAACGTAATTTAAATACCTTAATTGATTTTAGATATACTCAGCACTTCAAAGCTGGATCTGGCAAGGCTGGTAGTAAAAGAAATAAAACTGGAGCTAATGGAAAAGATTGTATTATAAAAATTCCAGTCGGAACTCAAGTTTATGAGGAGGACAATAACACTTTAATTTATGATTTTACCAAAAATAAAGAAAGATACTTAATTGCCTCTGGCGGAAAAGGAGGATTTGGAAATTTACGTTTCAAAAGTTCAACGAATAGAGCACCAAGAAAAAAAACTAGTGGTAAAATGGGAGAAGAATTTTGGATTTGGTTGCAGTTAAAAGTAATCGCAGATATTGGAATAGTTGGACTACCAAATGCAGGTAAGTCTAGTTTACTATCTGCACTGACTAGAGCTAAACCTAAAATTGCCAGTTATCCATTTACAACTATAAACCCTAATCTTGGAGTTGCCTTTACAAATAATAAAGAAATGACTTTAGCTGATATACCTGGACTTGTAGAAGGAGCGCACAAAGGCGTTGGTTTAGGAGATAAATTTTTAAGACATATAGAAAGATGTAAAGTTTTACTGCATTTAATTGATTTAACAGAAGAAAATTTGATTAACAATTATCTAAAAATTAGAAATGAACTTGGAAAATATAATGATTCTCTTGTTAAAAAAAAAGAATTGGTTGTATTCAATAAATCAGATCTTGTAACTAAAGCAGAAATAGATAAGAAATTAAGAATATTTAAAAATAAAATAAAAAAAAAATATGAAATAATTTCTGTTTTTTTAGATAAGGATTTAAAAAATATTAAAAAAATTTTACTAAAAAATGTTGTTAGATAATACAAAAAAATTAGTATTGAAGCTTGGTTCTTCAACTATTGTTGATAAAAAAGGAGTTTTTAAAAAGAAATGGTTTTCCTCTCTTATTAAAGATATTAAAAAAATTAAAAAAAACAGAGATATTGTAATAGTTTCCTCAGGCGCAATAGCTTTAGGTCAGAGTTATTTAAAGATTAAAAAAAGTAAAATAAAACTTGAAATGAGTCAAGCAATAGCATCTGTGGGACAAATTAATTTGGTTGATGAGTTTAAAAAATTATTTAATAAAAATAAAATTAATATAGGACAAATTTTAATTACTCCTGATGATACTGAACAAAGAAGAAGAGCACTAAATGCTAGAAGAACTTTTGAAAATTTATTTAAACTTGGGGCAATACCTATTGTAAATGAAAATGATACTACCGCTACAACAGAAATTAAATACGGTGATAATGACAGATTGGCAGCAAGAGTAGCTCAGATAATTGGTGCAGATACCTTAATAATTTTCTCTGATGTAGATGGATTTTATGACAACTCGAAAAAAAATAAAACTTTAGTTAAAGAAATTAAAAAAATAGATAAAAAAATATATTCTCTAGCAAATAAAAATATTAATACTTATGGATCAGGAGGAATGATGACGAAACTAGAGGCAGCAAAAATATGTATGAATTCTGGTTGTAGAATGTTTATAGCAAACGGTCAAAATTTAAATCCATTGAGAAGAATGATAAAAGATAAAATATATACATCTTTTATTCCAAAAATATCTACACTCGATGCTAGGAAGAAATGGATCATAAGTTCTTTAAGTTCATCTGCAAAGATCTTTATAGATGCTGGAGCAGCTAAAGCATTATTAAATGGTAAAAGTTTATTGCCTGCAGGAATAATAAAAGTCACGGGAGACTTTAAAAAAGGTGAAAATATTTTAATAGTAAATGAAAATGGTATAGATTTAGCTAGAGGTCTTTCATCTTTTTCATCTATTGAAATAAATAAAATTAAAGGTTTACAAAGTGACCAAATAGAAAATGTTTTAGGCTATCCAAGTAAATCAGAGATTGTACATAAAGATGATATGGTAAAAATTTAATTATGAAATATTTAAAAAATACAGGTAAAAACGCAAAAGAAGCACAAAAAAGTTTGAGTAGCGTAAACCACAAAAAGATTAATCTGGTTCTTAAAGATTTCAATAAGTTACTTTTAAAAGAAAAAAAAAAGATTCTCTCTGCTAATAAAAGGGATATCAAAAAATCAAAAAATAAAAAATTGTTGGATCGTTTAATCCTTGATGATAAAAAAATTGATGAAATAAGAAAATCAATAAAACAAATAGAAAAATTTAAAAATCCGTTAAATAGAATTTTAGAACAGTGGAAAAGGCCTAATGGTCTTAGAATCAAAAAAGTAACTACTCCAATTGGAGTAATTGGCGTCATTTATGAAAGCCGACCAAATGTTACTGTCGATGTTGCAGCGCTTTGCCTTAAATCAGGAAACTGCTCTATACTGAGAGGGGGATCAGATGCATTTGAAACTAATAAAGTTTTAGCAAATCTTTTTAGAAAATCATTACAGAAGAATAAATTAAATAAAAATTGTGTCCAATTTATTGAAAAGAAAGATAAAAAAATTGTAAATTATTTATTGTCATCTATGACAAATTTTATTGATGTAATAATACCTAGGGGAGGAAAAAATTTAGTTAAAAAAGTACAAAAATTTTCTAAGGTACAAGTTATTGGTCATTTAGAGGGCTTGTGTCATATTTATGTTGATAAAGATGCAAATTTAAGTGCTGCAAAAAAAATTATTATAAATGCAAAAATGAGAAGAACGAGTATTTGTGGCGCATTAGAAACTTTATTAATTCACTCGAAGTGCTTAAAATCTCATGGTGTCCCAATAATTAAAAAATTAATTTCTTCTGGTTGTGAAGTATTGGTGGATAAAAAAATAAATAAAATATTTAAAAATAAATTAGAATTAGCTAAAAAGATTGACTGGGAAACAGAATATTTATCTCCTAAAGTTTCTGTAAAATCTGTAAGTAGTGTTCACGATGCTTTAGATCATATTTCAAAATATGGAACTATGCATACGGATAGTATTATTTCAAGAAATTTTAAAACAGCAAAGGTTTTTTTAAGTAGAGTAAATAGTGCAATAGCGATGCATAACGTGTCTACACAATTTGCAGATGGTGGTGAATTTGGGTTTGGTGGAGAAGTTGGAATTTCAACAAATAAACTTCCGCCTAGAGGTCCTGTAGGAGTTGATCAACTGACTTCATATAAATATATTGTCGTAGGAAAAAACTCAGTGAGATCTTAGTTTAAATGAATTTAGCTAAAAAAAAAAATATTGGTATTTTTGGAGGGAGTTTTGATCCACCACATAAAGGCCATTTGATAATAGCTCAGAGTGTTATAAAAAAAATAAAACTGCATAAATTATTTTGGATAGTTGCGAAAAAAAACCCATTTAAAAAAAAAACATATTTTAATCAAAAAAAAAGAATGGAGTTAAGTGAAAATTTGGTAAAAAATGAAAAAAAAATTATAGTTAAATTTTTAGATAATCGAATAAAGTCCTCAAGAACAATAAATAATATTATGTATTTGATAAGAAAAAATAAAAATTCAAAATTTTTTTTAATTATCGGCTCTGATAATCTTATAAATTTTCATAAGTGGAAGTCTTGGAAAAAAATTATAAAAATTAGTACTTTGGTTGTATATCCAAGAAATAAGTTCCAAAAAAAGGCCAAAAAATCAATAATATCAAGATATCTTAACAACAAAAATATAATATTTATAAAAGGTAAAAAAATAGATATTTCTTCTTCAAAATTGAGAAAAAATTATTTAAAGTTAGTTTCTTAATGAAAATTAACAAAATAAAAGTTATTATTGAAAAAATATTAAATGACAATAAGGCCAAAAATATAATCACTATTGACTTAAAAAAAAAATCTTTTGTGGCTGATTATATGATTATTGCTTCTGGTACTTCATCAAGGCATTTGCAGTCCTTATCGGAAATTTTAGTATTTGAATTAAAAAAATTTGGAATAGATAACTGTCGAATTGAGGGTAAAGAAAGTGACTATTGGAAATTGGTTGATGCCATTGATATTATAGTTCATATTTTTCACCCTGAAAAAAGAAAGTTCTATGACCTTGAAAAAATGTGGTCAGAACCCATTCCAAAAGAAAAGGCAATGATATGAATAAACTAATTTTTTTTACTTTAACATTTTTATTTCTATTTAATAATTCGTTTTCTAGTACCAATAAATCATTATATGAAAAAATTGATCTGTTTGGAGAGGTTCTAGAAAAGGTAAAAGATGAATATATCGATGAAGTTGACCAAACAGAAATAATGGACTCAGCCATCAATGGAGTACTTCAGTCATTAGATCCTTATTCTTCTTACATGAGTCCAGAGTTATTTAAAAGCATGCAAACCGATACAAAGGGTGAATTTGGTGGACTTGGAATTGAAATTGGCATGGAAGCAGGCGTGGTAAAAGTTATTGCTCCTATACCAGATACTCCTGCAGACAAAGCTGGTATAAAAGCTGGGGACTATATAGTTAGAATTGATGATGAACAAGTTCAGGGTAAATCCTTAATGGAAGCAGTAAAGTTAATGAGAGGACCGGTGAACACAAGCATTAAATTAACAATTAGAAGAAAAGGTAACAGGAAAGCTTTAGAATTTAATATAAAAAGAAAAATTATCGAAGTTTCATCAGTTGACTCTAGAATTCTTGGAGAGAAAAAAAATATCGCCTACATTCAATTAAAATCATTTAATGAGAAAAGTGACAAGCAATTTTTTAAGATTATTAAAGATTTTGAAAAAAAGTCTAATTCACCCATTGGATATATAGTTGACCTTAGAAATAATCCGGGGGGACTCTTGACTCAAGCAATTAATATTACTGATTTATTTTTAAATGATGGTGAAATAGTTTCTACTAAAGGAAGAAAAATATCTGAAACTCGAAGATTTTTTGCACGTAAAGGAGATGCAATAAATGGAAAGCCTATAATTGTAATTACTAATAGTGGCTCAGCTTCAGCATCAGAAATTTTTGCCGGAGCATTGAAAGATCATAAACGGGCTATTATTTTAGGAGAAAATACTTATGGAAAAGGTTCTGTTCAATCCATAATCCCTCTTAAAAATGGAGGTGGAATGAGACTAACTATTTCGAAATATTACTTACCTTCGGGAAAATCTATCTCAGAAGTAGGTGTAACTCCTGACATTCTTGTTGAAGAAAAAGTAGATGGTTTTAAAATTAATAGCGAAACAGATAATCAGTTAAACTATGCTATTAATCTATTAAAATCTTAATCATGCAAAAAAATCCATTGCCTTTAAGAGTTGGGGTTGGAGTTGTTGTATTAAACTCAGATAACATGGTTTTTGTTGGCAAAAGAAAAGATAATCCAGTAGATAAGTGGCAAATGCCTCAAGGAGGAGTTGATGATGGAGAGAGTTTATCTGATGCAATGAAAAGAGAGCTTCAAGAAGAAACAGGTATAAAAAATATAAAAATCTTAAAAGAATTAGATTATTGGCTTGAATATAATTTGCCAAAGGACCTTATTGGAATAATTTGGAAAGGAAAGTTTCGAGGACAGAAACAGAAGTGGTTTATAACTAGATTTTTAGGCGATGAAAGTGAAATTGATTTAAATACCCAAAAACCTGAATTTATAGAGTGGAAATGGTTAAAAATAGATGATTTACCAGATGTAATTGTAGATTTTAAAAAACACGTTTATGAAAAATTGCTTATTGAGCTTAAAAGAATTACTGAGCAATCTCTTTGAGAGATTCTATTTTATAGGATAGAATATATCTTTCTTTATCACTTATTTCATTTGAACTTAATTTAGCCGTCGAGTCTTTTATAATATTTTCTTTTATTGTTCCTGTTAAATCTTTAACATTTATAACGTTAGATGATAGTATTAGGAGATTATTTTTTGAAAACTCTACAGTACCTTCCTCAACAAAAAAAACTTCTTTTTTATTACTATTAGAAACCTTTATATAACCCGGTCTTAAGTAAGTAATCAAAGCTATGTGATCTTTCAGAATTGTCATTTGACCTTCAAATGCTGGTATAATTACTTCCTCTGCTTCAGACTTTAAAACTATTTCATTTGGACTAATTATTTCTAAATTAAATTTTTCTGACATTATTTTGCCGCTTCTTTTGCCATTTTTTCAGCTTTTTCTATAGCTTCCTCAATAGTTCCGACCATATAAAATGCAGCTTCTGGTAAATTGTCATGCTCGCCTTTGCAAATGGCGTCAAAACCTTTAATAGTTGAGTCGAGGTCAACTAATTTACCAGGAGATCCAGTAAAGACCTCGGCAACAAAAAATGGTTGAGATAAAAATCTTTGAATTTTTCTTGCTCTAGCAACTGTAAGTTTATCCTCTTCTGAAAGCTCATCCATCCCAAGAATTGCAATTATATCTTGTAAAGATTTATATGCTTGTAATATTCTCTGTACTTCTCGAGCTACTCTGTAATGTTCTTCTCCAACAATTCTTGGGTCAAGAATTCTTGATGTAGAGTCTAAAGGGTCTACTGCAGGATAAATGCCTAGTTCAGCAATTTGTCTTGATAAAACTGTTGTTGCGTCAAGGTGAGAGAAAGAAGTAGCTGGGGCAGGATCTGTTAGGTCATCTGCAGGAACATATATAGCTTGAACAGATGTTATCGAACCCTTGCTAGTTGTTGTAATTCTCTCTTGAAGATTTCCCATATCAGTAGCTAGTGTTGGTTGATAACCAACGGCAGAGGGAATCCTGCCTAGTAGAGCAGATACCTCTGAACCAGCTTGAGTGAATCTGAAAATATTGTCAACGAAAAATAAAACGTCTTGACCTTCTTTGTCTCTAAAATATTCGGCAACAGTTAAACCTGTCAAAGCAACCCTTGACCTTGCTCCAGGTGGTTCATTCATTTGACCATAAACTAAAGCTGCTTTAGATCCTTTGCCATCTTTTTTTATAACGCCAGACTCTATCATCTCATGGTATAAATCATTTCCCTCTCTAGTTCTCTCACCAACTCCTGCAAAAACTGAAAAGCCTCCATGGGCTTTTGCAATATTATTTATAAGTTCCATAATAATTACTGTTTTTCCAACTCCAGCTCCACCAAATAAACCAATTTTACCACCTTTAGAATAAGGAGCTAATAAATCTACAACCTTAATTCCAGTTGCCAATATTTCAGTCTCTGTGGACTGTTCAGTAAATTTTGGTGCTTGCCTATGAATTGGCCATTTTTCTTTAGTCTTTACATCCCCTTTCTCATCAATCGGTTGACCTATCACATTAATAATTCTTCCTAAAGTTTCAGGACCTACTGGTATACTAATCGGAGATCCAGTATTAATAACAACATCGCCTCTTTTAAGTCCTTCAGTAGAGTCCATTGCTATCGTTCTTACTCCGCTCTCGCCTAAGTGCTGAGCTACTTCTAAAATTAATTTATTTTTTCCAATGTTTACCTCTAATGCAGTGAGAATCTCTGGTAAATCTTGTTCAAAACTTACATCGACTACTGCTCCAATTACTTGTGTAACTTTCCCTGTTTTGCTCATATTATAAACTTTCAGCTCCTGATATTATTTCTATCAATTCTTTTGTAATAGAAGCTTGTCTAGTTCTATTGTAATTTATAGTTAATTTTTCAACTAGTTCACCAGCATTTCTGGTCGCATTATCCATGGCGGTCATTCTAGATCCTTGTTCGCTTGCTGCATTTTCTAAAAAGGCTTTAAAAATTTGGGTTGAAATATTTTTGGGTAAAAGATTTTCTAATATTTCATCTTCCTCAGGTTCAAATTCATAAAAATCATTAGTTGTGGATTTGCTTGACGCCTTCTCTTTTTTAGCTGGTATAATTTGTTGAGCTTGAGGAATTTGCGTAATAACGTTTTTAAAATTATTGTAAAATAATATACACTTATCAAATTCATTTTTATGGAAAAGATCCAAAATAATTTTACCTACTTCCTCAGCTTCCTGAAAAGAGATTTTTTTTCTTTCTTTGAAACTTAATTTTTGAATAACATATTTCCCGTAATCTCTTTTTATTTGGTCCAAACCTTTTGTGCCCACTGTAATAATTTTTAATGTTTTTCCTTCCTTTATGATTTTTTGAAAATTAGTTTTTGCTAATCTGCAGATATTAGTATTGAAACCTCCACAAAGACCTCTGTCAGCAGTCATAAGAACACATAAATAGGTTTTATCTTGTCCTGTTCCTGCGATTAATTTTGGTGCTGTCTCTTTCTCAATTATAGAATTAGCAAGATTATTTATAATGTTTTTCATTTTTTCACTATAAGGCCTACCTTTTTCAGCATTTTCTTGAGCTTTTCTTAATTTTGCTGCAGCGACCATCTTCATGGCTTTTGTGATTTTTTGAGTAGATTTTACGCTTGAAATTCGCTTTCTAAGATCATCTAAACTAGGCATAATTTATAAGCTTTTTTTATATTCCTCTATTGTTTGCATTAAAGTCTTCTCTGTATCTTCTTCTAGCTTTCCAGTAGACTGAATTTTATCTATCAGTTCTGGTTTATCACTTTTAATTTTTTCAATAAGACCTGTTTCAAATGATTTAATCTTATTTAATTCTACATCATCTAAAAAACCTCTTACTCCTGAAAACACTGCTATCACTTGTTCAGCAACTTTTAATGGAGAGTATTGGTTCTGTTTTAAAATTTCTGTTAATTTAGAACCTCTATTTAAAAGTTTTTGTGTAGAAGCGTCCAAATCAGAACCAAACTGAGCGAATGCTGCCATTTCTCTATATTGAGCTAATTCTAACTTAATTGATCCTGCAACTTTCTTCATTGCCTTAGTTTGGGCAGCTGATCCTACTCTAGAAACTGAAAGACCAACGTTAACAGCTGGCCTAATTCCTTGGTTAAATAGTTCTGTTTCAAGAAAAATTTGTCCATCTGTAATAGAGATTACATTAGTTGGAATATAAGCAGAAACATCACCTGCTTGAGTTTCAATAATTGGTAAAGCAGTTAGTGAACCACCGCCGTTAGCATCACTAAGTTTTGCAGCTCTTTCTAATAATCTACTATGTAAATAAAATACGTCGCCAGGATAAGCTTCTCTCCCTGGAGGTCTTCTTAATAAAAGTGACATCTGTCTATATGCAACAGCTTGTTTAGATAAATCATCGTAAATTATTAAGGCATGCATTCCATTATCTCTGAAGTACTCTCCAATTGTACAGCCAGTATAAGGTGCCAAAAATTGTAATGGAGCGGAGTCTGACGCTGTAGCAGATACTATGGTCGTATATTTCATAGCTCCTGCATCCTCTAAAGTTTTTACAATTTGCGCTACTGTTGACCTTTTTTGGCCAATAGCTACATAAACACAATACAACTTTTTTTTCTCTTCATTAGACTCATTAATTTCTTTTTGGTTTATTATTGTATCTATAGCAACAGCTGTTTTCCCTGTTTGACGGTCTCCAATTATTAATTCTCTTTGCCCTCTCCCTATAGGAATTAAACTATCAATTGCCTTTAAACCTGTTTGCATAGGTTCGCTCACAGACTGTCTAGGAATAATACCGGGAGCTTTAACTTCTACTCTTTTTCTTTGAGCTTTATCATTTAAATTACCTTTTCCATCAATTGGATTTCCTAGTCCATCAACAACTCTTCCTAATAAATCTTTTCCAACAGGAACATCAACAATAGACCCTGTTCTTTTAACTGTATCGCCTTCTTTTATTTTTCTGTCATCACCAAATATAACTACTCCAACGTTATCACTCTCCAAGTTCAATGCCATTCCTTTAGAACCATCGTCAAATTCCACCATTTCTCCAGCCTGTACATTGTCTAGGCCATATATTCTAGCGATACCATCTCCAACGGTTAAAACTTTTCCTACTTCTGTAACTTCGGCTTTATCACCGAAATTTTTAATTTGTTCCTTTAAGATTTTTGTTATTTCGGATGGATTAATTGACATATTATTGCTCCAACATTAATTTTTCAATTTTTTTTAATTTATTTTTTATAGAAGTGTCAATCATAAGACTTCCTATCTGAACTTTAAGACCGCCTAATAAACTTTCATCAACTCTATTGTTAAAAACTATTTTCGAACCAATTGCCTGAGATAATTCGCTATTTAAAGTAGTAATTTCCTCAGAAGATAGTTTTTTCGATGAGGTTAATGTAGCAGTAAGTTCTCCTCTTTTTTTAGAGCTTAATATTAAAAATTTAGAAAAAATTTGTTTAGTATAGAAAATTCTTCTCTTCACAACTAAAATTGATAAAAATTTTTCTAAATTTTGAGAAAATTTCATAATTTTAGAAATTTCTTTAATAACTCTAATTTGATTGATATAAAGTTGAGTAGGGTTTTTTACAAAATTTTCTAGTTCTTGACTTGAACTATATAATTCTAAAAAATCACACACATTTTTTTCAACAATATCTAATTCTGAGTTTTCCTTAGAAAGCTCAAATAGAGCAAGAGCATATCTCTCAGATGTTTCTGTTGAAAAAGATTTATTTGAGCTCAATTTTTACCTATTAATGATTATTTTAAAGAATTTTATAAAGTTTCGTATCACATGAGAATATACTCTTCAAGATGACAGAATAATTGAATTAAGTAAAATTTATTGGATCAACATCAACTGTAAGTTTAATTTTTTTTGAAATTTGAAGATTTTGCAAAAATAATGCAAGCTGCTTTTGTATCAAAACTTTGCTTCCTGTTTTTAACAAAAGTCTAGTTCTATAATATTTTCGTATTTTAAAAACTGGAGAAGAAATTGGCCCTAAAACTTTCAGTTCTCTGATTTTTATAAGTTTTTTTTTTATTTCTTGAGCTCCTCTCAAACTATTATCATTAGATTTTGAAGACACAATCAGAGCTATCAATCGTGAAAAGGGAGGAAGATTATTTTTTTTTCTCATTAAGAGTTCATTTTTTAAAAATTTTTCTGGATCGTTAGATATTAGATCTTTCAAAGTTTCATTTAATGGGAAATAAGTCTGATAAATTACTAGAGATTTATTTGAGAATCTTCCTGCTCTACCACTTAATTGATTGTAAAGCTGTATATTTTTTTCTGTAGTTCTTAAGTCGTATCCCATTCCTGAGAAATCAGCATCTACTACAACTATACAATTTAATTTAGGAAAATTAAAACCTTTTGAAATTAATTGCGTTCCAATAAGAATATTTATCTCATTTTTTTCAATTTTTTTTAAAATATTTTTACTTTCTGATTTTTTTAATAAAAAATCACTAGAGATTATTTTTGTTATTTTATTCGGAAAAACTTCTTTCAATTCATCATATATTTTTTCAACGCCTGGTCCATACATTTGAAAATCGCAATTTTTTTGAGTTTTGCATTTTACTTCTTTTTTATTTTTAAAGCCGCAGTAGTGACATACTAATTTTTTAATAAGTTTATGGTATGTCAAATATATTGAGCAGTGAGGACAAATATGTTTAAAACCACATTTTTTACAAATTAAAAACGGAGCGTATCCTCTGCGATTTAAAAAAAATAAAACTTGTTCTCCTTTATTTAAATATTTTTTAACTAGTTCTAAAGTCTCAAATGCTATGAATTGATCCTTTTTTAAAGATGAATAATTTAAATTTACTACCTCAGTATTGGGCAAAGGAAAATCACTATATCTTTTTGAAATTTTAGTTAAATTATATTTTCTATCTTTTATATTATTAAACGTTTCTAATGATGGAATTGATGAAACAAGATGTATTGGAACGTTCTCAAATGATGCTCTTGAAATAGCCATGTCTCTTGCATTATAAATGAGTCCCTCTCCTTGTTTATATGATTGATCATGTTCTTCATCTACAATTATTAAACCTAATTTTTTAAAAGGTAAAAACAGTGATGATCTCGCTCCTATGACTAGTTTTATTTTATTGTTTAATACTCCTTGCCAAATTTTTCTTTTATTTTTAATTGTAATTTTTGAGTGCCAAACAGCAGGAATAAATCCAAAAAAATCCATAAATCTTTGTTGAAATTGATTAGTTAAAAAAATTTCAGGCAACATTATCAATACTTGTTTTTTTTTATTTAAAATATCTTTTATTCTTTCAAAATAAACCAGTGTCTTTCCAGACCCAGTTACGCCCTGAAGCACTGATACATTAAAAGTGTTTCCATAACTTTGAAGGCTTTTTAAAGATTTATCTTGTTCTTTATTTAGAAAAAAATTTTTTCTTTTTTTTGATATTTTTATATTTATATTTTTTTCAATCTTAAGAAGATTACTTTTGTTTCCTATACACATTTTAAGAACCATTCCTTTAGAAACGAGATTGTACATTGAAAACCAGTTGATAAAGCTTATAAGACTTCTATTAATTGAAATTTTTTCTAATTTTTTTTCAATACTTCTAATTTTAATATTTTTGGGCGTAGATACAATTTTGTCCCAAATAACACCAACCTCTTTGCTTTTTCCGAAAGGTACAATTACAAAATCCCCTTCTTTTAATGATGTTGTATTATCTGAACGATATGTCAGTGGGTAATTAAATATCCTAGGAATTAAAACAGGAATATACATTTCTAGATACTAATTAAAATTTTAATTTTTAAAAATGAATTGGTCTTTTATCAACAGATAACGCAGCTTCTTTAATTGCTTCAGTATGAGTTGGGTGTGCATGGCAAGTTCTAGCTATATCCTCAGCACTCGCACCAAACTCCATTCCTAAAGCCATTTCAGCTATCATGTCTCCGCTGTGAGGACCGATAATGTGAACACCTAAAACCTTGTCTGTTTTAGCATCAGCCAATATTTTTACAAATCCATCTGTTTCATTATTTACTTTAGCTCTTGAATTAGCCAAAAATGGAAATTTTCCTATTTTGTAATTTATTTTTTCTTTTTTAAGTTCTTCCTCAGTTTTTCCAACAGCTGCAACCTCTGGAGAAGTGTATATTACACCAGGGATAACGTTATAATTAACATGCCCTGCTTGACCAGCTATAATTTCTGCTACAGCTATTCCCTCCTCCTCAGCTTTATGTGCTAACATTGGTCCTTTAATTACATCTCCTATTGCATAAATATTATTAATTGAAGTTTGAAATTTATCATTAATTTCTATTCTTCCCTTTTCATCTTTTTTAATTCCAATTTTGTTTAAATTTAATCCTTCTGTATAAGGTTTTCTGCCTACTGAAACTAAAACCTTGTCACAATCCAATCTTGTTTTTTCGGAATTTTTATTATCTATGAATTCTATGATTGCTTTATTAGAGCCGCTAGAAACACCAGTAACTTTACAGTTTAATTTAAAATTAATTCCTTGTTTTTTTAAAATTTTCTGAAATTCATTTGAAATTTCTCTATCCATTCCAGGAGTTATGTGATCTAAGAACTCGACTACAGTAACTTTAGAACCTAGTCTAGACCAAACTGATCCCATTTCTAGACCTATATAACCTCCTCCAATAATAGCTAAAGTTTTTGGAACTTTGGATAAAGACAGTGCGCCAGTAGATGAAATTATGTTTTTTTCATCTATTTCTACCCCTGGAAGGGAGGCTGGGCTCGATCCGGTAGCAATTATAATATTTTTTCCTTTATAAGAGTTCTTTTTTCCGTTTTCATATACTACAACATCATTTTTAGAAAAAATTGCTCCTTTGCCTTTAACATATGTTACTTTATTTTTTTTAAATAAAAATTCAACACCCTTTGTTAAAACTTGAATTGATTTATTTTTATTCACCATCATCTTCTCAATATTAAGTTTGATGTCAGAAATTTCTATGCCTTGTTCATTAAATTCTTTTTTTGCTTTTTTATAATTATCAGAAAGATTTAATAGGCTCTTTGAAGGTATGCAGCCAACGTTCAAGCAGGTACCGCCTAAAGCACCTCTTGACTCAATACAAGCAGTTTTTAAACCTAGTTGAGCAGCTCTAATTGCACAAACATAGCCGCCAGGTCCTCCACCAATAACAATGACGTCAAAATTGTTTTCCATTTTATAAATTTAAAAATAATCTTTTTGGTTGCTCTAAGCTTTCTTTCACAGTTTTTAAAAAAGAAACTGCTTCTTTGCCATCTATGATTCTGTGATCATAAGATAAGGCTAAATACATCATCGGTCTTATACTTACACTCCCGTTTTCTACTATTGGTCTTTCAATAATATTATGCATACCCAAAACTGCTGACTGAGGTGGGTTTAATATTGGCGTTGATAGCATAGATCCATATATGCCGCCATTAGTAATTGTAAAAGTTCCCCCTTGTAGATCGTCAATATTAATTTTTCCATCTCTCGCTTTTTGACTTAATAAAGAAATATTTTTTTCGATATCAGCAAAAGACATTTGGTCAGTGTTTCTTAAAACAGGAACTACAAGTCCTCTATCTGTTCCGACAGCTATACTAATATTATAATAATTTTTATAAACTATTTCATCGTCTTGTATTTCAGCATTAATTACAGGGTAATTTTTGAGTCCGATAACACATGCTTTTACAAAGAAAGACATAAATCCTAACTTAGTAGAATATTTTTTTTGAAACTCATCTTTATAATTATTTCTCATTTGAATAACCTCTTGCATGTTAACCTCATTGAAAGTTGTTAACATAGCAGCACTTTCTTGCGCATCTTTAAGTCTTTTAGCAATAGTTAGTCTCAATCTTGTCATTTTAATTCTTTCTTCGGGTCCATGAGCCAATCTTCTTTTAGATGGCTCCGGTTTAGTACCCATAAGTCCTAGCAAATCCTCTTTTAAGATAATTCCGTTTCTTCCTGACCCCTCGATCTCATCTAAGTTTAAATTAGTTTCTGCGGCTAACTTTCTTGCTGCTGGAGAGAATGTTTTTTCAACCTTTTTAGTTTCTTTTATTTTTTTCTTTTCTGATAAATTGTTAAGTATTAATGGCTCTTCTTTCTTATCAAGATTTTGTTCGTCTAAGATCAGTGGTGTTTCCTCTATATCTGAGGTATCCTCTTTTTCTAAAGCAAGAGGCTCAGGTACTGATTGTTTTTTTTCAGTTTTTAATTTTGTAACTTTTTCTACTTTCTCTTGTTTTTTTATTGGAGGAGTATATTTTTTTACTTCTTTTACTTCTTTTACTTCTTTTTCGGTTGAATTAATTTTGGAACCAATAGTTCCTAACACAGAACCCACGTTAACTGTTTGACCTTCTTTAACTGTTATATTTTGTAAAGTACCATCAGATGGAGATGGAACTTCAACATTTACTTTGTCTGTCTCTAATTCAACAAGAGGCTCATCGGAAGTTACTTGATCTCCTTGATTTTTTAACCACTTTGATACTGTCGCTTCTGTTACCGACTCACCTAAAGTTGGAACTAATATTTTTTGAGACATGAATTAAAACTTTCCTACTACCTTTTCTAATATTTCATTTTGCTCTGCAAGATGTTTTTTTAGATATCCACTAGCTGGTGAAGCAGCTGGCTTTCTACCAATATATTTAATTTCTTTATTATCCGCTTTTATATAGTTTAAACTCCATTGGATATAGTTTCTAACAGTATTCCACGCACCCATATTTTGAGGCTCTTCTTGACACCAAAAAAATTCAGTTTTTTTTCTAAATCTTTTTAATACATTAGCAAGTGTTTTTACGGGAAATGGATATAATTGTTCTATTCTAATAATAAATACATTTTTATTTTTGTTTTTTTCTCTTGCTTGGATAAGGTCAAAATAAATTTTTCCAGAACAGATTGCTACTTTCTTTATTTTTTTATCTTCTACAAGTTTGATTAAATTATTTTTTTGTGAGTCTGCATGGTCAACTAGAACTCTATGAAAAGTATTCTTTTTAGTAAAATCCTCAATGTTAGAAGTGCACATTTTATTTCTTAAAAGCGATTTTGGTGTCATAATGATCAAGGGTTTTCTAAAATCTCTATGGATTTGTCTACGCAAAGCATGAAAATAATTTGCTGGGGTTGTGCAATTCACAACTTGAATATTTTCCTGAGCACATAATTGTAAAAATCTTTCTAGTCTAGCTGAGGAATGCTCTGGTCCCTGTCCTTCGTAACCATGTGGTAATAACATTACAAGACCATTAGCTCTTGCCCATTTTCTCTCAGCCGATGCAATAAATTGATCTATAATAACCTGAGCCCCGTTTGCAAAATCTCCAAACTGTGCTTCCCAAATAACAAGAGTAGTTGGCTCTGATAGAGCATAACCATACTCAAAACCTAGAACAGCCATTTCTGAAAGTAAACTATCTATTATTTCAAATCTTTTTTGATTTTTTGAAATATTATTTAATGGAATGTATTTACCTCCATTTAATTGATCTTTCAGAACAGAATGACGTTGACTAAAAGTTCCCCTTGCAGAGTCCTGTCCTGATAATCTCACTGGATAACCCTCATCTAGTAAAGTCGCAAACGCAAGATGTTCTGCTGTTGACCAATCAAAGCCTTTCCCATCCTGAAACATTTTTTTCTTATTTTTGAATATCTTTTTTAAAGTTGGATGAGCATTAAAAATGTCAGGTATAAAAGTAATTTTTTCACCAATTTTTTTTATTTTTTCTGCTGGTACTCCTGTAATACCTCGTTTATCTTTTCCTCTTTCTGGTTTAAATCTTGACCATACACCCTCATACCACTCTAGTTTTGGTTTGTATTCTTTAGCAGTCTTGAATTGTTCCTCCAAAAGATTTTTAAATTTTATTTTCATATTATTAAATTCTTCAGAAGTGATTACACCTTCTTCAATTAATTTTTTTGAATAAATATTAAGTGTAGTTGGATGTTTTTTTATTTTTCTGTACATTGTAGGTTGAGTAAAGGATGGTTCGTCTCCTTCGTTGTGACCAAATCGTCTATAACAAATCATATCTATAACTACATCTTTATTGAATTTTTGTCTGTAGTCAGTGGCAATTTTTGCACAATGTGTCACTGCTTCTGGATCGTCGCCATTAACATGTAAGATAGGCGCGTCAACCATTTTTGCTAAATCAGATGGATACGGTGAGGAACGAGCAAACTTAGGGCTTGTAGTAAATCCTATTTGATTATTTACTATTATGTGTATTGTTCCTCCTGTATTGTGGCCAGGCAGACCTGACATGGCAAAACACTCCGCAACAACACCTTGTCCAGCAAATGATGCATCACCATGAATTAATACTGGTACTACTTGTTTTCTTTTTTGGTCTTTGTGAAAAAACTGTTTGGCTCTTACTTGTCCGAGCACAACAGGATTTACAGCCTCAAGATGTGAAGGATTATCGGTCAAGGATACATGAACTAGGTTGCCATCAAATTCTCTATTAGATGAAGCTCCTAAATGGTATTTTACATCTCCAGTAGAATCAGAACTGAAAGAAGCATACTCTCCTGCAAATTCGTTAAACATTCTTTTGTAAGATTTTTGTAACACATTTGCTAGGATATTTAGTCTACCTCTATGAGGTTGCCCTATTTTTACCTCTTTAAAACCAAGATGTCCCCCTCTTTTTATTATTTGTTCCAAAGCGGGTATTAGAGCTTCTCCTCCATCAAGTCCAAATCTTTTAGTTCCAACAAATTTTACAGCTAAAAATTTTTCGAAGCCCTCTGCTTGGATAAGTTTATTTAAAATTGCTTTTTTTCCATTTTCTGTAAATTTTAAATGATTTTCTTTTTTTTCCATTCTTTCTCTAAACCATGTTTTTTCAGCTGGATCAGATATATGCATATACTCAACACCAATAGTTGAACAATATATTTTCCTAAAAAATGTGAGGATCTCATTTATTGTAGAGAAGCCACCTTTCATGTAAGCGCCTACGTAAATTTTCTTATTGTAATCCTCTTTTTTAAAGCCATGATCGCTTGGGTGTAAATCTTCAAGGTATTTTCTCTCCATCATTCCTAAGGGATCTAATTTTGCTATCAAATGTCCTCTTATTCTATATGCTCTTATTAAGGCTATAGCTTTTACGGACTCCTCAGTGTCTATTTTAGTATTATCGTCTGTTAACAAATTTTCTTTTAAATTTTTTTCAATATTTTTTGTGCCTATATAATTTTTTTTGGCCCTAGACCAACTTGGTCCTCTTAAATTTTTTAATATAATTTCCTCATTATCTTTGAGACCATCAAAAAATAACTTCCAGTCTTTAGGTAGTTCCTCTGGATTAGATAAATAATCAGAGTAAAACTTCTCGATAAAAGAGGAGTTAACTCCAGTTAAAAATGAAGTTTTTTTGTAGATGTTATTATCTTTTGAAGAAGACATTTAATGGCTTATTTTAACATAAATTTATAAAAATCAACCATTAAGTTTATCATAAAGTGTTTTACCAATATCAGCAGGAGATTTTGAAATGGTAATATCAGCTGATTTCATAAATTCTATCTTATCTTCAGCTCCACCTTTTCCTCCAGATATTATTGCGCCAGCATGTCCCATTCTTCTTCCTGGAGGAGCAGTAAGTCCAGCAACAAAACCAACTACAGGTTTTTTAATTTTAGACTTTTTTAAAAATTCTGAAGCCTCTTCCTCAGCCGAGCCGCCAATTTCACCAATCATAACAATAGATTGTGTTTCTTCATCGTTTAAAAAAAACTCTAAACAATCAATAAAGTTTGTTCCATTAATAGGATCTCCACCTATGCCAATACAGGTAGACTGTCCCATTTTATTTTTACTCGTTTGAGCGACTGCTTCGTAGGTTAAAGTTCCTGATCTAGAAACAATTCCAACTGAGCCTTTTTTGTGGATGTTTCCTGGCATAATACCAATTTTACATTCTCCAGGAGTTATTATGCCTGGGCAATTAGGTCCAATTAATCTACTTTTACTTTTAGATAGTTCGCTTTTTACTTTTAACATATCATTAATTGGAATGCCTTCAGTTATACAAACAATCAATTCTATTTTTGCTTCTATTGCTTCTATTATTGCATTTGCTGCAAATTTTGGGGGAACATAAATCATTGTGGCATTTGGATTTGTATTTTTCTTAGCTTCTTCTACAGTGTTAAAAACTGGTAAATCTAAATGTTTTGTACCCCCTTTTTTTGGCGTCACGCCACCAACTAGATTAGTGCCATATTTTATTGCTTGTTCAGAGTGAAATGTTCCGTGAGTGCCAGTAAAACCTTGACAAATTAACCTAGTTTTTTTGTTAACTAAAACTGACATTTATTTTATTGCCTCAACTGTTTTTTTTGCTGCATCATTTAAGTCTGAAGCAGACAATATCTTTAAACCAGATTTATCTAATATTGCTTTACCTTCAGTAAAATTCGTTCCCGCTAGTCTTACAACAAGAGGTATATTCAATTTACTTTCTTTAGCTGCATCTACTACTCCTTGGGCTAGAACATCACAGCGCATGATACCTCCAAAAATATTTATTAAAATAGCTTTAACATTTTTGTCAGAAAGTATGAGTTTAAATGCAGCTGAAACTTTTTCCTTTGAAGCACCTCCTCCCACATCCAAAAAATTTGCAGGTTCTTCACCATAAAGTTTTATTATATCCATTGTGGCCATTGCTAAACCAGCTCCGTTAACCATACAACCTATCGACCCATTAAGCTTAATATACGCCAAGTCATGTTTTTTAGCTTCGATTTCTTTAGGGTCCTCCTCATCTAAATCTCTGAGCTTTAATATCTCTGGCTGTCTGAACATTGCATTATCATCAAAATTCATTTTAGCGTCCAAACAAATTATTTTTCCCTCAGTAGTTATTATAAGTGGGTTAATCTCAATTAAGCTAGCATCCTTATCTTTTAAAATTTTAAATAAAGAAAAAATTAATTTTTTTCCCTCTCTTTTTTGTTCCTCATTTAGGTTGAAGGGTTTTATAATTTGATCGACTTGTTCTTTTTTAATTTCTATCGTTGGATCAATCTTAGTTGTTATAATTTCTTCAGGATTTTCTTTAGCAACTTTTTCAATATCCACTCCACCTTTAGTGCTACTTATAAAAGCAATTTTCGAACTAGCTCTGTCAACTAAACATGAAAGATAAAACTCTTTAGCAATATCTGAAGCTTCCTCAATATAAAGCTTTTTAATTTCTTTGCCTTTAGATCCTGTTTGGTGAGTAATTAAAACTTTTCCAAACATTTTTTTAGCTTCATCTTTAAGCTTGTCTATTCCATCTACTAACTTTATGCCTCCGGCCTTACCCCTGCCTCCAGCGTGAATTTGAGCTTTCAAAACAAATTTTTTTCCTTTTAATTGAATTAACTTGTTCTCAATTTCAGAGATTTTAGAGATTACGAAACCATTTGAAACTGGAGCGCCATTATCTTTTAAAATCTTTTTGGCTTGATATTCATGAATGTTCATCTGAAAGGTTTTATACTTTAATTGTTTTCTTTTTTATAGTAAATTTTATCTTAATTACAAATGATTGAAAAAAATATTAGTAATTCAAAAAAAATTACATTTGTATTATTTCTATTATTTTTTTTAGTAGGCGCTTTGACCTATAAGGATTATGGAATATCTATAGATGAAGAATTTCAAAGATCATCTGGATTATACTGGTTGAAATATGTATTAGAATTTACTCCTTTTGAAGAATTGAGTAGAGAGGTAGCTGATAAGTTTATCCAATCAAAAGGTTTTACTGTTTCACATGTAGAGGATCATCCATTTTATGGTGTCATTTTTGATTTGCCCGCAGCTTTCCTAGAAGTTATTTTTAAAATAAATGATCCAAAAAATTATTTTCACTTAAAACATTTTTTAACTTTTGTTTTATTTTTTGTTGGAGTAATTTTTTTTTACAAAACATTATTAAATAGATTCTCGAACTATAGGGTAGCTTTAATTGGAGGATTATTTTTTATTTTATCCCCTAGAATTTATGGTAATAGTTTTTATAATCCTAAAGATATAATCTTCTTATCTCTTTTAAGCATATCAATTTATTTTTGTTTTAAATTATTTGACAAAATGAATTATAAAAATTTTTTTCTTTTTGCGTTTTTTACTGCATTAAGTACCTCGCAGAGAATGTACGGAATTTTTTTACCACTATCATTTATAGGATTCTATTTTCTAAGTCTTTTATCAAAAGGGGAAAACATAAAATATATGAAGGGTGTAATTTTTTTTTGTTTTATATTTTTATTATTTTTAACTTTATTCTGGCCTTACTTATGGAGTAACCCGTTTACAAACTTTATAGAGGCTTACAAATACTTTTCTCACCATTCTCATTTAACGGGAATCAAAATGCTTTTTAATTCTGAATACGTTAGAGGCGACTCTGTACCTTATAGCTATATAATAACTTGGATAAGTATTACTACTCCAGTTCTCTACATAGTTTTATTTATCATTGGTTATTTTTATATTTTAAAAAGATTTTTTTTAAAATTTTTAAATATCAAAACTGAAAATTATTATTACGATCTATGGAGAAGTAAAAAAGAAAAAAAAGACTTATTTATTTTATTTAATTTAACATGTATTATTTTTTATTTAATCTTATTTGATGTGAGTATATTTACTGGATGGAGGCATCTCTACTTTAATAATATATTTATTATTTATATTGCCAGTTATTCACTTTATTTAATTTTATTAAATTCAAATTTTAAATCAAAACAAAATTTATTTTTATTATCTATATCTCTTTACCTAATCTTCATTGCATATAAAATGATCATATATCATCCTTATCAAAATGTTTATTTTAATAGTTTTTTTAATAAAACGAAATCTATTCATAAAAAATTTGAGGTAGACTACTGGGGACTTTCAGGAAATAAGTTTCTTAGAGAAATTTTAGAAATTGAAAAAGATAAAAATTATATATCTGTCGCTTCAGCATCATATCTTCCTTTGGAAAGAAGCAAAAAGCTGTTAAATGAAAAAGATAGAAAAAAAATTAAAATCGTTGGTCAGGAGTATCAAAATGCTGATTATATCTATACAAATTTCATGTCTGAAGTGGATAAAAAGTACAATGATAAGTATGAAATACCCTCAAACTTTTCAAAAATAAATACATTCACAATCGATAATGTTGTAGTTTATGAGGTATATAAAAAGAATTAAAATATGAAATTATTTATTTACAAAACATTGTTTGTTTTTGGTTGTATATTTTTATTATTTCAACTAACCATTGGCGTAAAAATTAAAGAATTTAAGTATGAACTAAACCAAATTAAATCTAAAGAAAATATAATTTATTATAAAGAAAAGCTAAGAGACGAACTTAAAAGTGCAGTTGAAAAAGAAAATTATTTAAGTCCTGAGGATGCTAAGCTAATTAATGATTTTATTAATAAAATAAAATTAGAATTATCAAAAAATAATCAATAAATATTAAGGCATCAAATTATATGCTTAAAATTTTAAAAAAAATAAAATTTAAAGAACAAGAGGATAGGATGTCTAATGTAGGAGCGGTAGAAAAAGTAATTGAGAATTTTGAAAAAGATCAGAATAAAAATTTAAAGTATTTATTATCAAAAAGATATTCTTGGATGAATAAATTTATAAAAAACAATGATATAGGTCTTGAAGTTGGAGCTGGCGCAGGTTTATCAAAAAAATTTATTTTAAATAAAAACTTAAAAATTAGTGATTTTTCAGAACATCAACACTTAGATTTTAAAAATATTGATGCACAAAAAACTCACTTTAATGAAAATTCTTTTGACTATATTATTGCATCAAATATGGTGCACCACATTCCTTACCCAATTAAGTTTTTTAAAGAAACACATAGAATTTTAAAAAAAGGTGGTAGGTTAATTATTCAAGAAGCTTATTGTTCTTTGATTTTACAAATTGTAATAATATTAATGAAACACGAGGGTTTTGATTTTACTGTTAATCCTTGGAGTAAAGAAGAACCGGTTACCGACGAAAATAATGTATGGATGGGAAATGCTGCAGTTCCTAATCTAATTTTTGATGATATAAAACTTTTTGAGGAAAAAATAGGTAATCTTTATAAAATTGAACACGAAAAAATAAATGAATGTTTGGTTTTTTTAAATTCAGGAGGCGTCCACTCAACAACTTTTTACATACCTCTTAACAATTTATTTTTGAAACTTTTAGATAAATTTGATGTTTTCTTAACAAAATTTTTCCCTAAAATTTTCGCTACCGGTAGACAAATTGTACTAAGAAAAGTTTAAATCTTTACAAAATTTCAATTCGTAAGACTTAACATTTTCATTTACTTTAGTTTCGTCAAAACAATCTTTAGATATATAATCATAAATATTTGACTCTTTAATAGGAGTAATTGAGTAAATAACTTTAATCTTTTTTTCTTTTAAAATTTTTATAAATAAATTCTTATAGCTTGAATAATACCTATTTCCTATCTGAGGGTAGTCTGTACCATCAAAAATATGCCACCTTGTAGTTGAAGAATAATTTTTTTCCAATATAACTGATAAAAAAGGATAATTACTTAAAACCATAATATTTCTCTCATCATTTTTTAAGATTTTTTTAATTTGATTAATAAGTAGAATTTCAGTTTTTGGATTTTTATATTGAGGTGAAATCCATTTTAAACCTTTTAGTTTGACATCAATCTTTTCCGCATTGATTGCTAATTTAAAATTTGCTCCCGCAAGTTCATGGAACTTTCTGCCTTCATTAAATCTCAAATGATATTTCAATGTTACAAATAAACAGAATATAATAATTAAGTAATTGAATGAGTTTTTAATTTTTCCAATATAAATATGAGAAAAAGCAGTTATTAGTGGAATTAAAAAAAATATAAATGTTTGATTTCTAGTTAATACTTGATGAAATATTAAACACACAGAAAAGATAAATATAATTAAAAAATAATAAAAATCTTTATCTTTTGAATAACCATTGTGAGAAAAAAATCTTTTGATGTTTATATAAACCAATGGAATCAAGGCTATTAAAATAAATTTAAAGTGATTTAAAAAACCTGAAGGTGAAACCCTTAAGTTTTCAATTCTACTTTCACCTATACTTGGAGGATAAAAAATATACTGTTCCATGAACGATAATAAATTAATACCATTAATGTATCCTATTATTATTAAAATAAATAAAAGTAGGGTGCCACTTAAAAAAATTGTTTTTATAAAATGATATTTATTTTTTGTGATTAAATAAAAAATTGAGAGGGGAAAAATAAATAAAATTATATATGAGGCAGGCACTTGTTTAGATAAAAAGGCAAATATAAATAGGACAGGAAAAAAAATCCAATAGTGTTTTTTGTCATTTTTAATAGCAAGAATAAGAGAGTAAGTTCCTAGTAAAGAAAAAAATGTAGAGTGATGATCTACAAATGGAGTCCCACTAGATGGATAAGCAAGTATAGAAAAAAATATTGAATAGAGTAAACTATAAAAAATATTTAAATTAAAATTTCTTAGAAGGGTAAATGTTGCTACTGTGACTAGACAATTGACTACTGAGGCATGAAAAACATAGCTTTGCCAATTGACACCTAATATTAAAAAAAATAGACCTTGTAAATAATCTATAAAGGGACCTGATATTACCCAATAATCTTTAAATGGAAATTCACCAAGTAAAATTCTATAACCAGTTTCAAAATGTGAAAAACTATCGTGAGGAAAAACTCCTTTATTACCATAATACTGGTTGAACAACGTAGAAAATAAAATTAAAAAAATTATTATTAAAAACTCTTTATTAGAAAATAAAGTTTTCAATTTATTCATAATTATCAAAATATTTTAAATATTTATTTCTAAGATTTTTATAGTCTAATAGCATTAAAGCTTTTAATTCCTATCTCAAACTAAAGAATTATCAATTTTTTTTGCTGCATCAAACAACTCTTGAACAGCGCTGATAGAATTATCAAACTGCTTTTTTTCCTCTTCTGACAACTTTATCTCAATTACCTTCTCAACACCATCTTTACCAATTTTAACAGGAACTCCTGCATAAAGGTTTTTTACACCATATTCGCCATTTAGAAAAGCAGCACAAGGCAATTCTTTTTTTAAATCTTTTAAATAACTTTCTGCCATTTCAACACCAGATGCTGCGGGAGCATAAAATGCAGAACCTTTCTCAAGATATTTTACAATTTCCGCTCCACCCTTTTTAGTTCTTTCTACTATACTATCTAATTTTTCTTTTTTTATTATTCCATTCTCTATTAACTGTTTTAAACTTTTACCATCTACAAAAGTATGATTTGTCATTGCAACCATACTATCTCCGTGTCCACCGAGAACTAAAGATTTAATTTTGTTAACTGGAAGTTTTAATTCTTGGGATAAAAAATATATGAATCTTGATGAGTCTAATATTCCTGCCATGCCAACTACTTTTTTTTTAGGTAGACCTGAATATTTTTGAAGCGCCATTACAATAACGTCTAAAGGGTTAGTAATACAAATTACAAATGCATTAGGCGAAGTATTTTTAATTCCTAAAGCTACTTGCTTAATAATTTTTAGATTAATTCCTAAAAGGTCATCCCTAGACATCCCAGGTTTTCTAGGAATACCTGCAGTTATAATTATGACATCAGAATTTTTTGTATCTTCATAATTACTTGTTCCGGAAATATTAACATTAAACCCTTCTACCGGGGATGATTGTGCTATATCTAAAGCTTTTCCTTTAGCTATTCCTTCAGCTATATCAAAAAGAACAACGTTGCCTAATTCTTTTAAAGCAATTAAGTGAGCTAACGTACCGCCTATTTGCCCTGCACCAATTAAAGTAATTTTTTTTTTCATTTTATTTCATTGTTGGCATTGTAAATTCTGGATCAGATCTCAACCCTGAAGGCCATTTTGAAGTAATTGTTTTAAGTTTTGTATAAAATCTTACACCCTCTGGACCATGCATGTGCTGGTCTCCAAATAATGATCTTTTCCATCCCCCAAAGCTATGGAAAGCAACTGGCACCGGTATAGGTATATTTATACCTACCATACCGATTTTTACTTTATTTGAAAATGTCCTGCCAGTATCTCCGTCTCTGGTAAAAATGCTTACACCGTTTCCAAACTCATGATCATTAACTAATTTAAGAGCCTCATCAAAATTTTTTACTCTAACTACAGATAATACAGGACCGAATATTTCCTCTTTGTAAATTTTCATACTTTTTTCAACATGATCAAACAAACAACCACCCATAAAAAATCCTTTATCAAAACCTTGTAAATTCAATTTTCTTCCATCGACAATTAACTTGGCTCCTTCTTTAACGCCTATATCAACATAATTTTTAACTTTTTGTAAATGTTCTTTTGTAATTAGAGGGCCCATTTCAGATTTCTTATCTAGCCCCGGTCCAATTTTTAAAATTTCAACTTTTTTTGCCAGTTTTTTTACAAGTAAATCTGCAATATTTCCAACTGCAACTACAACTGATTGAGCCATACATCTTTCGCCGGCTGAGCCATAAGCAGCGCCCATTAAGCCATTAACTGCTTGATCTAAATCGCAGTCGGGCATAACAACACAATGATTTTTCGCTCCTCCAAGCGCTTGAACTCTTTTTTCATTTTTTGCACAATTTTCATATATATATTTTGCTATAGGAGTAGAACCTACAAAACTTACTGCTGATATATTTTTGTTATTAATAATAGCATCAACTGCTTCTTTTCCACCGTTAATGACATTGAACACTCCTTTAGGCAATCCAGCTTCAATAAATAATTCTGCTAACCTTATCGAGCATGAGGGATCTTTTTCTGATGGTTTTAGAACGAAAGTATTTCCACAGGCTATAGCCATTGGAAACATCCACATTGGAACCATAGCTGGAAAATTAAAGGGGGTAATACCAGCACAAACACCTAATGGTTGCCTAACAGACCAACTATCCACATTAGTACCAACATTCTCGGTAAATTCTCCCTTAAGCATTTGAGATATTCCACATGCATACTCAACTACTTCTAATCCTCTAGTTAATGATCCTTTTGCATCCTCATATACTTTTCCATGTTCTGATACTATTATCTTGGTTAATTCATCAAAATTTTTTTCAATCAACTCTTTAAATTTAAACATTACTCTAGATCTTTGAAGAGCAGGTTTGTTAGACCATGATTCAAAAGCATTAATTGCACTTTCTACAGCTTTATTTAAGTCATCTGAGGAGGCTAATTTTACTTCTGCACTTTGCTCACCAGTGGCAGGGTTAAAAACTTTCCCGGTATTTTTAGAGTTTCCAGAGAATTTTTTTCCACTTACAAAGTGTTCAATTAAATCCATATCTTAATTGAATAAATAAGCTTTTAACTCGATGCAAGCATTTTTTTTATAGATCCGATTGCTTTTGCTGGATTTAGACCTTTTGGGCAAGAATTAGCACAGTTCATAATTGTATGACATCTATAAAGTTTAAATTCATCTGCTACTTTTTTTAATCTTTCTTTTTTTTCTTCGTCTCTGCTATCTGCTATCCATCTATAGGCCTGTAAGAGAACTGCTGGACCAAGATATTTTTCACCATTCCACCAATAACTAGGACAGGAAGTTGAACAACATGCGCAAAGAATACATTCGTAATACCCGTCTAATTTTGATCTATCTTTTTCAGATTGTAAAATTTCTTCTTTTTCTAGTTTTGTTTTTGAAGTTTTAAGCCATGGTTGAATCGACTCATACTGTTTGTAAAGGTTGCTAAGATCTCCAATTAAATCTTTTACAACCTTAAGATGGGGTAAAGGATAAATATTAATTTCTCCTTTAATATCTGAATGAGATTTTATACAAGATAGAGTATTGACACCATCAACATTCATCGCGCATGAACCGCATACTCCATGGGCGCATGATCTTCTAAAAGTTAAAGAAGAATCAAATTCATTTTTAATTTTGAAAAGAATATCTAGAACTTTTGGACCACAATTGTTCATATCAACTTCAAAAGTATCAACTCTTGGATTTCTACCATCATCTGGGTTCCATCTATAAACATTAATTTTCTTGATATTATCTGATCCTGTCTTGTCTTCGTAAAACTCACCTTTTAAAATTTTTGAATTTTTTGGTAAGCTGAATTGTGACATTAATATACTCTTTCCTTAGGTGGGAAGTATTGAACATCATTAGTTAAAGTTCTTGAATGTACATCCCTATATTTTACCTTAACTTCTTTGCCTCTTTGCCAAGCTAAAGTGTGTTTCATAAAGTTTTTATCATCCCTTTTAGAGAAGTCCTCTCTAGCGTGAGCTCCTCGACTTTCCTTTCTGTGATAAGCAGAATCCATTGTGGTCATGGCTTGACGTATAAGATTATCAAACTCTAAAGTTTCAACTAAATCAGTATTAAAAAGAAGCGATTGATCTTTAATTGATAAATCCTCCATACCTGCAAAAGGTTCTCTTATTGCGTCTACACCCTCTTTTAAAGTCTTTTCTGTTCTAAAAACAGCACACTTACTTTGCATTGTTTTTTGCATAGACAACCTGAGTTCAGAAGTTTTGGTTTTCCCTTTAGAGTTTCTAATTTTATCAAATCTATCTAAACATCTTTCAGTCTCTACGCTGTCAATTTCTGAATGAGGTTTTCCTGGTTTTACTAATTCAGCTGCCCTTTTTGCTGCAGCTTTCCCAAAAACAACTAAATCAATTAATGAGTTAGAGCCCAATCTATTTGCTCCATGAACAGATACACATGCGGCTTCACCTATTGCCATTAAACCTGGAACGGTTTGTTCTGAGCCATTGAGAGTAAGTACTTCAGCTCTATAATTCGTTGGTATTCCTCCCATGTTATAATGTACTGTAGGCACTACTGGTATTGGTTCTTTAGTAACGTCAACGCCAGAAAAAGTTTTTGCTGACTCGGCAATTCCTGGAAGTCTCTCATCAATTACTTTTTGATCTAAATGATCTAGGTGCAGATGGACATGATCTTTTTCTTTTCCTACTCCTCTACCTTCATTTATTTCTATTGCTATTGATCTGCTAACCACATCTCTCGAAGCTAAATCTTTTGCCGTTGGAGCATACCTTTCCATGAATCTTTCTCCTTTTGAATTTAATAGAAATCCTCCCTCGCCCCTAACACCCTCTGATATTAGGCATCCAACTCCATAAATTCCTGTGGGATGAAATTGCACAAATTCCATATCTTGTAAAGGAAGTCCTGCTCTTAAAACCATAGCATTTCCATCTCCAGTACAAGTGTGTGCAGATGTTGCTGAATAATAAATCTTTCCATAACCACCTGTTGCAATTATTGTTATGTGAGATCTAAATCTATGTATTGTTCCATCGTTTAAATTCCATGCAATTAACCCTTTGCATTCTCCATTTTTCATTATTAAGTCTAAAGCAAAGTATTCTATAAAAAATTCAGTATTGTGTTTTAAAGCTTGTCCGTAAAGAGTGTGTAAAATAGCATGGCCAGTTCTATCAGCTGCTGCACAAGTTCTTTGAACTGTTCCGTTGCCATAATTTTTTGTCATACCTCCAAATGGTCTTTGATATATTTTGCCTTCTTTAGTCCTGCTAAATGGGACTCCGTATTTTTCAAGTTCTATTACTGCTCTAGGAGCCTCTTTACATAAATATTCTATCGCGTCTTGATCTCCTAACCAATCTGATCCTTTAACAGTGTCATACATGTGCCATCTCCAATCATCTTCACCCATGTTTCCTAATGCTGCAGAGATTCCACCTTGAGCAGCTGAAGTATGACTTCGAGTTGGAAAAACTTTTGAGATACATGCAGTCTTCAAGCCTGCTTCAGATAATCCTACCGCAGCTCTTAGACCAGATCCACCTGCGCCTAGAACTACTACATCATATTCGTGATCTATAATTTTGTAACTTTTCATATCTCCAAATTAAATATTGTTAAAATCGTAATTAATGGCATTATTATAGCAAAGATAAATAGTAATTTGTTTGCGACATTTTTTATTTTTTCATTATGTATGTAATCCTCAAATATCTCACTAACAGTCAGCGATAAGAAAAAGAACGCAATAATGAGAAATGTAGAGAACAATAAGCTAGATGGCTGAGCTGTAAAAAATTCTATTAAACTAGAGTGATCAAATTGAAAAATTGAAACTAAATTAATAATGAACCAAATCATTAAAGGCACTAAAATAGCTGAGCTGTACTTTTGGAATAACCATTTTTTTGTAGATATATGCATCTTATAATAAATTCTTTCCTATTAAATAAATAACTATAGTTAAAACAAAAGATCCAAAAATAGTAATAAGTCCAGTAATTTTTGAAACTTTTAGATCAAACCCGTATCCTAAATCCCAGGCTAAGTGTCTGATCTCATTTAATATATGAAAACTAAAAGACCAACATAAGGATATAATAAAAAATTTTCCAAAATATGATTTCAAAAATAAATTTATTGCATCATAGCTAGTCGGGCCAAAATATAATGAAATTATCCAAAAACAAATTAGTGTTATTGCAAATAAATTAACCACAGTAATAATTCTATGAGTTATTGAAAGCAAAGAAGATATATGCCATCTATAGATTTGTAGATGAGGTGTTAGAGGATTTTTTTCATATTTTTTTTCTTCTTTCATTATAATTTTACTTTTTAATCAATGTTTCTAAAATTTGAACTGTATTTAAAGCCGCTCCTTTAAGTAGATTATCAGAAACTATCCATAAATTTATAGCTTTTTTATTTGAATTATCCTTTCTAATTCTTGAAATGTAAGTAAAATTATCTCCCTCTGCTTCGAAAGGAGTTATGTATCCAGCATCTTTATGCTCATCTATTACTTTGCACCCTGGCGATTTAGATAGTGTCTCTTTAATTTTTTTTAAATCATAGTCTTTCTCAAATTCAATATTTACCGATTCTGAATGAGAAGTTTTTACTGGTACTCTTACACAAGTAGCTGTTAAATCAATTTCTTTATCCAATATTTTTTTTGTTTCATTTTCCATTTTCCATTCCTCTTTAGTGTATCCGTCTTCAACAAACGTATCGATATGTGGAATTAGATTAAAAGCAATTTGTTTTGTAAAGTTTTTAGACTCAATTTTTTTATTATCTAAACACTCCCTAGTTTGAGTAAATAGTTCGTCCATAGAATCTTTTCCTGCTCCAGAAACTGCTTGATACGTTGAAACAACAACTCTTTTAATTTTATAAAGTTCATGTAAAGGTTTTAAAACTAAAACTAACTGTATTGTGGAGCAATTGGGATTTGAAATTATATTTTCATGAGATTCTAAAGCTTCTGGATTAACTTCTGGCACAATTAAAGGAACGTTATTGTCCATTCTAAAACAACTAGAATTGTCGATGATAGTAGTTTGATTGGATGCAATAGGTATCCAGTCTTGTGCGATAGTTTTTCCAGCAGCAAAAATAGTAAACTCAGCACTTGAAAAGTCGTATTCCTCCAAGACAGTAACCTCAATTTCCTTATTTTTGAATTTTAACTTTTTTCCAACACTCTTTTCAGATGCAATCAAAAATAATTCTTCAATTTCAATTTTTGATTTTTCAAGTACTTCTATTATTTTTCGTCCCACATTGCCTGTGGCTCCAATTATCGCTAAATTCATAATGGCCTTTATTTTATTTCAATTTTGAAATAATTGCATCACCCATATCAGTTGTTGAGATTTCTTTTTTGCCTGGTGACATTATATCTTTTGTTCTTAAACCTTCGTCTAACACTATTTGTACTGCAGAATCTATTAAATCAGCTTCTTTATCAAGATCTAAAGAATATTTTAAGGCCATTGATAAGCTTAATATTGTTGCGATTGGGTTGGCTATATTCTTTCCAGTTATATCTGGCGCTGAGCCATGAACAGGTTCATATAATGATCTAGTTTTTCCGTCTTTACCCTTTTCGCCTAAAGAGGCAGATGGCAAAAGACCTAGTGAGCCGGTTAACATTGCAGCTTCATCTGAGAGCATGTCTCCAAAAAGGTTGTCAGCAAGTATAACATCAAATTGTTTAGGGTTTCTAAGAAGTTGCATTGCACAATTATCTGCTAACATATGATTTAACTGTATATTTTTAAACTCTTTATCTTTTAACGCTTGAACCTCTTCTCTCCATAAAACTCCAGCTTCCATCACGTTTGATTTTTCACAAGAGGTAACTTTATTATTTCTTTTTTTTGCTAAATCAAAAGCGACTCTTGCTATTCTGTGTATTTCATTTGTTGTATAGGTGTGAGTATTTATGCCTTTTCTCTGATTATCTTTAATAGGCTGTATACCCCTAGGCTCACCAAAATATATTCCGCCTGTTAACTCTCTAACAATCATGATATCTAAGCCTGAAACTATCTCTGGTTTTAGAGTAGAGGAGTCAACTAACTGTTTAAAACAAATTGCGGGTCTTAGATTTGCAAATAATTTTAATTCTTTTCTTAATTTTAAAAGAGCTCTTTCTGGTTTTTTTGAAAACTCTAAATTATCCCACTTAGGACCACCACAAGCACCTAGAATTACTGCATCTGACTCTAATGATTTATAAAAAACTTCATCAGTTATTGGAATTTTATTTTTATCAATAGACGCACCACCAATTAATTCTTCATCAAATTTAAAATCCAATGATTTGTTTTTGTTAAACCACTCTAGTATTTTTTTAACTTCTCTAACTACTTCTGGGCCTATACCATCTCCTGGTAAAAGCAAAATTTTTCTACTTTTGTTAGGCATTATTTTTAATCCATGGTTTTTCTGATATTAAATTTTTTTCAAAATTGTTTATCTTGCTTAATTTATCCATTGTTAAAGCAATATCATCCAAACCTTCCATCAAGCATTTCTTTTTAAAAGAATCAATTTCAAATTTAGTGATTTCATTTCCAGATTTAATTTCTTGTTTTTCTAGATCAATTTCTATCTCTTTTTTTCTTTTAGAATACTCGGATAGTTCTAAAACTTTTTGCTCATCAATTTTAATTGGCAATATGCCATTCTTAAAGCAATTATTATAAAATATGTCTGCAAAGCTAGAGCTAATTACACATTTAATTCCAAAATCTAATAAAGCCCAAGGAGCATGCTCTCTTGACGATCCACATCCAAAATTTTTACCTGATATTAAAATTCTAGAATCGTTGTATGGCTCTTTATTTAAAATAAAGTCTTTTATTTCTTTGCCATTTTCATCGTATCGCATTTCATAAAATAAACTTTTTCCTAATCCTGTTCTTTTAATAGTTTTTAAAAATTGTTTAGGTATTATCATATCCGTATCAATATTCTGTAGTGATAAATAAGAAGGTATAGATTTAAAATTAGTAAACTTTTCCATTATTTTATCTCTCTTACATCAGAAAGGTGCCCATTGATTGCTGCCGCAATAGCCATCCCAGGACTAACCAAATGTGTTCTGCCGCCCCTGCCTTGTCTTCCCTCGAAGTTCCTATTAGAAGTAGAAGCACATCTTTCTTTAGGTTTAAGCTGATCAGGATTCATTCCTAGACACATAGAACATCCTGGCTCTCTCCACTCAAAGCCTGCTTCTTTAAATATTTTATCTAGTCCCTCTTTTTCTGCTTGTTGTTTAACAAGTCCTGATCCGGGAACTACCATAGCACTTATATTTTTTGCAATTTTTTTTCCTTTAAGAAGATCGGCAGCAACTCTAAGATCCTCTATTCTTCCATTAGTACAGCTTCCAATAAAAATTTTATCAATTTTAATATCTGAAATTTTTGTATTAGCTTTTAAGCCCATATACTCTAGAGATCTTTTCATTGCCATTTTTCTATCTTCATTCTTTTCTTTTTCAGGATCTGGTACTAAGCCAGTAACAGGTGAAACGTCTTGAGGAGAAGTACCCCAAGTTACTAATGGTTCTATATCTTCGCCTTGAATAAGAATCTCTTTATCAAATGCACAATTTTTATCTGAGTACAAAGTTTTCCAAAATTTAACGGCTTTATCCCAATTTTCACCTTTAGGAGACATAGTTCTATCTTTTAAGTAGTCAAAAGTTTTTTGATCAGGTGCTATCAATCCTGCTCTTGCTCCGGCTTCGATGGTCATATTACAAACTGTCATTCTTTCTTCCATACTCAAATTACTAATAACGCTTCCAGCGTATTCAACAACATAGCCGGTACCACCCGCAGTACCAATCGTTCCAATAATTTTTAGAATTACATCTTTAGCAGTTACACCTTTAGGTAATGTGCCATTAACATTTATTCTTAAATTTTTGGTCTTTTTTTGAATGAGTGTCTGTGTGGCTAAGACGTGTTCAACTTCTGAAGTTCCAATTCCAAAAGCTAGTGCACCAAATGCTCCGTGAGTGGCAGTATGACTATCTCCACAGACTATAACTGCACCTGGTTGAGTAAACCCCTGTTCAGGTCCAATTACATGAACGATACCCTGTCTTTTATCATTTACATCGAAGAGTTCTACTTCGAATTCTTTACAGTTGTTTCTTAAAGTTTCTACTTGAATTCTAGACTCTTCATCATCAATTCCTTTAGATCTATCAGTTGTTGGAACATTATGATCTGAGACTGCAAGTGTAAACTCAGGTCTTCTTACTTTTCTTTTTTGTAACCTTAATCCCTCAAAAGCTTGAGGACTTGTGACTTCATGAACTAAGTGACGATCTACATAAATTAATGATGTTCCGTCTTTTTGTTCATGAACAAGATGGTTTTCCCATATCTTATCGTATAGCGTTTTAGACATTTGAATTATTTTTTTTTGCTAGTTGGCTTCTCTACTTTAGTTTCGACTTTTGGTGTTTCTTTTTTTGTTTCCTCAACTTTAACCTCTTCTTTTACAGAAACTGTATCAGATTTAGCTATTGGTTCGTCAGACTTAACAGAAACGTCAACTCCGATTTTTTTTTTAATTTTTTCGGCTATTCTTGCAGATTTCCCTTGTCTAGTTCTTAAATAGTAAAGTTTAGCTCTTCTGACATTACCAGATCTTATCACTTTAACAGAGTCTACAATAGGACTATACAAAGCAAAAGTTCTCTCTACTCCTTCACCGAATGATATTTTTCTAACTGTAAAAGAGGAATTTATATCTCTATTTTTTTTAGCAATACAAACTCCTTCAAAGTACTGAATTCTTTCTCTCTTACCTTCAACTATTTTAACTCCCACTTTAACCGTGTCTCCTGGGGCAAAATTAGTAATTTTTTTATTAGAAGTAATTTTTTTTACTGCTTCTTTATTTATGTCCTCAATGTTTTTCATTTTTATTTTTTTTAATGTGTTTTTTCCACAAATCCGGCCTCTGGCGACGTGTTATAGCCTCTGATTGAGATAAACGCCAGCTTTTAATTTTAGCATGATCTCCTGATAATAGGACATCAGGAACACTTTTTTCCTCCCAAAGTTGGGGTTTGGTGTATTGAGGATATTCTAATAATCCATTTTCAAAACTTTCTTCTTTGTTTGAAGTGACGTTTCCTATAACTCCAGGTAAAAGTCTAAGTATGCTATCAATAATTACAAAAGCTGCTGACTCACCGCCAGACAAAATATAATCACCAATACTAATTTCTTCAATATTTCTTGTATTTAAAATACGATCATCTACACCCTCAAAATGACCACAGATTAAATTAATAGTTTTTTCTTTTGATAATTCTTTTGCAAACTTTTGGTCAAATTTTTTTCCTTTTGGTGATAGATAAAAAATTCTTTCACCTTTCTGCATATTTTTATCAATAGATTTTCCTAGTACATCTGCTTTTAAAAGCATACCACTTCCTCCTCCAAAAGGAGTATCATCTACAGTTTTATGTTTATCTTCAGCAGAGTCTCGAATATTTATCACATCTAAATTCCAAATTTTTTTATCTAAAGCTTTCCCGTAAATCCCTTTAGTCAAAGGGCCAGGAAATACCTCTGGATATAAAGTAAATATTCTTGCTTTCCACATTATTATTTTTTTTCCTCTTCTTTTTTAGCTTCCTGTTTTGGAGCTTCTTTTTTAGGTTCTTCTTTTTTAGCTTCCTGTTTTGGAGCTTCTTTTTTAGGTTCTTCTTTTTTAGCTTCCTGTTTTGGAGCTTCTTTTTTAGGTTCTTCTTTTTTAGCTTCCTGTTTTGGAGCTTCTTTTTTAGGTTCTTCTTTTTTAGCTTCCTGTTTTGGAGCTTCTTTTTTAGGTTCTTCTTTTTTATCTTCTTTTTTTCTATCTTTTTTAGGGACAGCTTTTAGAGGATTATTTCCGGGCTTAGGCATAGGAAATATTTGTGCTTCACCTAAAATTCTTGAAACTCTCAAAGTTGGTTTAGCGCCCTTGCTAATCCAATATTTTACTCTCTCAATTTCAACTTTAATTCTTTCTTTTTTTTCTTTAGGTAAAAGAGGGTTAAATGATCCTAATTTTTCAACAAATCTTCCATCTCTTGGAAACCTACTATCTGCAACTACTATTTTGTAGATAGGCCTTTTTCTAACCCCGCCCATAGACAATCTAATTTTTAACATTTTTTTCCTTTCATTTAAGTTGATTTAACATTTCATCAGGTATTACTCCTGATGGAATTTTTTTACCTTTTGACATTTTTTTCATCATGTCTGACATCATTTTAAATTGTTTTAATAATTTGTTTATTTTGGAAACATCAACTCCTGAACCCTCTGCAATCCTCTTTCTTCGAGAACCGCCAATAATTTTTGGGTTCTCTCTTTCTTTTTTTGTCATTGAGAGAATAATTGCCTCATTTGCAGCTAAAAAATCTTCATCTATTGATAAATTTTTCATTTTTTCTTTAATTTTACTAACTCCCGGCATCATTGACATTACACCCTCCATGCCTCCCATTTTTTTCATTTGTCTAAGTTGATCAAGATAAGAATTCATTGTGAAAGTACCTTGTTTAAGTTCATCTTCAGTTTTTTTAATTTTTTCTTCATCTAAATCCTGGGATGCTTTTTCTACTAGAGAAACAATGTCTCCCATTCCTAAAATCCTATTTGCTATTCTCTCAGGATGAAATACCTCAAGATCTTCTATTTTTTCTCCAACACCTATAAATTTAATTGATTTACCGGTAATGCTTTTCATACTTAAAGCTGCTCCACCTCTTCCATCACCATCAACTCTAGTCAAAATTATTCCAGAAATATCAACGGCTGAGTCAAATTCTCTTGCTATATTAACTGCAATTTGACCAGTAAGTGCGTCAGCAACTAATATTGTTTCTGTAGGTTTTGTTAATTCCTTTATCTGTTTTATTTCAGCCATCATATTGAGATCAATTTGTGTTCTTCCTGCTGTATCAAAAATTATAACATCAGAGCCGTTAAGATTAGCTGCTCCTAGAGCTCTTTTTGTAATATCTAAAGGTAATTGTTTTTCTACTATTGGAAGATTTGCAATATTATTTTTTTCAGCCAAAATTTTAAGTTGTTCTTGAGCTGCAGGTCTATAAACATCCAAACTAACTAACATTGTTTTTTTTTTAAATTTTTTTTCAATAAGTTTAGCTAATTTTGTTGCTGTTGTAGTTTTTCCAGATCCTTGTAGGCCCACTAAAAGCAAAGACACAGGTGGGACAGCATTAAAGTTTAAATCTTGATTTTTTACTCCTAAGACTTTTATTAATTCATCATTAACAATTTTTACAATCATCTGTCCTGGAGATGTTGATCTAATAATTTCTTGTCCAATAGCTTTTGGTTTAATACTCTGAATAAACTCTTTTGTAACAGGTAGAGAAACATCAGCTTCAAGCAATGCTTGTCTAATTTCTTTTAGGCCAGATTCTACTTGTCCTTCATTCAATGAAGGTGCTTTTTTAAGCTTAGAAAATATATTTTCTAATTTATTAGTTAAATTTTCAAACATTTATAATCACCCAACAACTATCGCACTAGTGGGCGAACCCTCGCTGACTAGTGTCGATCCCTTTATTTCTAAAGGCACCGCAAAATCTACTGTTTGCGGAAGTGACGAGAAGCTACAATTAAGGGTTTTAAAAGTCAATGAATAATTATACTAATCATTTATGGCAACAATTAACGCTTACAAAATGGATGGCTTGGGTAATGATTTTGTCATTATCGATAGAAGAATAAGTTCTATTAATTTAACAAAAGAAGAAATTATTAAATTAGGGAGCAGAACTAATATTGGCTTTGATCAAATTATCTTTATAGAAAAAGAAAAAGAAAATTCTTTTCCAATAACAATTTTTAATTCCGATGGAGGTGAGGTAAGCGCATGTGGAAATGGGTCTAGATGTGTGGCTTACCTTTTGGGTAAAAAACTTAATGCTACAGAAATTAAATTAAAAACAAACAACCGGCTACTTAATGCAAAAATAATAGAGGATTTTCAAGTACAGCTTGAAATAGGAAAGCCTTTGTTAAGTTTTAAGGATATTCCGTTATCAAAATCAATTAATCCAGCCGATATAACTATCAAGATTAATAACAAAACATTTACTGGTGGATTTTGTGTAAACGTTGGAAATCCTCATATAATTTTTTTTGTAAAAAATTGTTTTGAGCATGATTTAAATAAGATAGGTCCTCAAATCGAAAACCATGATCTATTTCCAGAAAAAACTAATGTAACATTTGCTCAAATTGTAGATGAAAAAAATATAACTGTTAATGTCTGGGAAAGAGGTGCTGGACTCACGAAGGCATGCGGAACAGCGGCTTGTGCAACGGCTGTTGCTGCGTTTAAAAGTAGATTAATAAATAATGAAGTAGATATAAAGTTTAAGGAAGGTTTTTTAAATATAAAAATAGATAAAACAGATAATATATTTATGACTGGTTCTGTCTCAAAGGTTAAAAAGATAGACTTTGAAATATAATGAAATTTTTTGAAAATTTTAAATTTAGCAATTTATTAAGTAAAAAAAAGATAGATGAAAACTTGCTTGATAAATTCGAAGAGCTTCTAATTGAGTCTGATGTTGGTCCAGCTATGGCTGCACAATTAAAAAATGAGTTTAAAAAAGAAAAGATTGGTAAAGAGATAAAAAATGAAAAAGAAATATTTAATTTTCTAGGTAATCAAATTACAAAAATACTTCAGCCTTATGAAAAAAGACTTAATGAGTTTCAAAAAAATTCTACTACAGTTGTAGTTGTAGCTGGGGTAAATGGTGTTGGCAAAACAACAACAATCGGTAAGTTGGGTAAGTTATATAAAAATGAGGGAAAAAAAATTGTTTTTGGTGCAGCAGATACTTTTAGAGCAGCTGCTATAGAACAGCTTGAAGTCTGGTCAAAAAAAATCAATGTTGATTTTGTTAAATCAGATTTAGGATCTGACCCTGCATCTGTCGCTTATAAAACTGTAAAGTTTGCTGAAGAAAAAAAATTTGATTTAGCTTTAATTGATACTGCGGGTAGACTTCAAAATAAAAAAAATCTAATGGATGAATATAAAAAAATATTCAAAGTTTTACAAAAAATAAATCCAGACTACCCTCATGAAACAATTTTAGTTTTAGATGCTACCACAGGTCAAAACGCTATAAACCAAGTAAGTGAATTTCAAAAAGCATCTAATATAACAAGTTTAATAATCACAAAATTAGATAGTGAAGCAAGAGCAGGTGTAATTTTATCTATTTGTAAAAAATTTAATTTACCTATAATTGCGGTAGGGGTTGGGGAGAAAGATAGTGATTTACGACAATTTAATGCAAGTGAATTTACAAAGTTGATGTTAGAAAATTAAATTGAGTTAAAGAATTTATTTAAAATTTTTAAAAGATTTTCATTATATTCCATCATATGATCATCATCTTCAGGAAAATATGAGTATTTAGGTTCATTCGCTCTTTCAAAAACAATTTTTCCCATTTTAAACGGAACGATTCTGTCTTTTTTTCCATGCATTACTAAAATAGGAATCTTTATATTCTTTAATTTTTTTAAGCTTTCGTATTTATCTTTAAGGATAAGTGATACAGGTAAATAAGGATAATAAAATTTAGCTGCATCTACCATTGAGGTGAATGGTGACTCTAAAATTAGACCAGCATATCTCTTATTTTGTGTTACTTCTATTGAAACACCAGTACCTAGAGACTCGCCGTAAATAATAATTTTATCATCAGTAATTTTTTTTTTTGATAACCAATTTAAAGTGCTTTTCGCATCTTCGTATAATCCTTTTTCCGTTGGTTTACCTTCGTTCCCACTAAAGCCTCTATAAGCTACTATTAAAAAATTTATGTCAAAATTTTTAATTAAATTAAGCTTGTGTATTCTGTTAGATAAGTCACCTGCATTTCCATGAAAAAAAACTAGTGTTTTTTTTTGGTTTAAATCTTTTTTATGAAACCATCCCTTGATCTTAATACCAGTTGGTGTTGGTATGCTAACTTCTTCAAAAGTAAATTCTACTACGTCATTTGTATAATTATTTTCAGAAGGATGGTAAAGTAAGTTACGTTGATTAAAGTACATAAAAGCTATTATCAGCAAATAAATTAAGATTATTGCCGTAAAAAAAGAAATCATATATTTAATTTTTTTTTGCAAGATAGATTCCTATAAAAACTAAAAAAGCTCCTATTAAATGATAATATTCTAAAGTTTCACCAAAAAATATTAAACCATAAAAAGCACCATAAACTGTAAATAAATATAATGTAAAACCAGTTATTGAAGCTCCTAAATATTTTTGAACTTTGGCATAAAGAGTAAAAGCAATTATTGCAGGAGAGATTGCTGCAAAAATTACCCAAAAAATAAAATTTAAATCAAAGTTTGTGCTTTGTCTTTGAAATTCCTCAAACAAATAAAAAGGGAATAATGATATAGACCCGAACATTGCAATTAAAACAAATCTAGTCAATAAATTAAATTTTGATTTCCAATTAAGTAAATAAATAGAATAAAGGGCCCAGCTAATTGCAGCTCCTAACATCCAAATATCTCCAACTGTAAACTCTAGACTTGATAAGATTGAAATATCTCCTTTAAAAATAATTGAAAAAACTCCAAACAAACATAGTATTAATCCCAAAATTTGTATTAAATTTATTTTTTCTTTGTAAATAAAACTTGATAACAAAATTATAAATATTGGTGAAGAAGTATAAATCACTGCCATATTAACAACAGTAGTCGTTTGACCAGCTATGAAAGGAAATGCTCCACATATTCCACAGCCAGTAATTCCTAAAAAAAAAAGTTTAAGAAACTCTTTTTTAAAACTTTTTATTTTTATTAATATAGGTTTATAAAAAAAAGGTATGAGTAAAACAAAAACTGTTGTCCATCTCCAAAAAGCTAAAGAAATTGGTGGAACAAATTCCACTCCGCCCCTAGCTACAATTAGATTGCTTGCCATAAATACTGGTTGTAAAAATAATAAAAAGTATGGAAAAAAAAGATTTTTACTTTTTCTGGATGAAGGCTTCATAAATCATCATAAAAATTACCAAGCCCATTAAAATATAAACTGGCAAAACATCAAAAAAACTAATCAGCATTGACCTAGTTAATGTCGTTGCTAAACCAATCAGAAAAGCAATACAGAAAGCACATCCAATTATAGAAGTTATCTTATTCATCTTTACAGTTTTTCTCCAGCCAGTTAGCAGTACCTAAAAATCTTAAATCATCAAGCTTATTTCCAACTAACTGAACTCCTAATGGTAAGTCATTTTCTCCAGTTAGTAAAGGTAGTGAAATAGTTGGCAAACCTAAATATGTCCAAGTTTTTTGAAAGTCAGCACTTCCGGTTGATTTTAGACCTTTATCTGCCACCCCACTTGAAGAAGGTGTAATAACGCCATGATAATCCTCAAAAACTTCTTTGTAAGACTCATAACTCTGTTTCATAAAATCAATTGCATCTGTATATTCTTTTGCTGAATATTTCATTCCTCTCTCAATCGCATCTCTCATTTCTTTTGAGAGTTTGTTCTTATCTTTTTTATAATAAACTTGAAAATTGTTAGCTAAATCAGTTTCATGAATAATTTGATGATATTTTGGAATTTTTTTAAAATATGAAGGTGTATCAAAAACCTCAATATTTTTATTTAATTTTTTAATTAAAAATTCAAATGCTTTTTGTGATTCTTTATCAATATTTTTCCAATTATCTGTTTTATAAAAAATAAACTTAGGTTCAAAAATTGGTCCTTCTTCACAAATCTTTATCATATCGTCAGCAGCAAAATGAACTGTAGCAGGATCATACAAATCTTTTTTTATTAAAGTTTTGGCTAGTAGAGCTACATCCTTTACAGTTTTTCCAAATACTCCTACTGTATCAAGTTTATCAGAAGTTTTTAAAACTCCATTTCTTGATATTAATCCATAAGAGGGCTTATACCCTACAACTCCACAGTAAGAAGCTGGTCTTATTATTGATCCGCCAGTTTGTGATCCAATTGATAAATGTGCCATGTGAGAAGCTATAACAGCTGCAGATCCACTTGATGAACCTCCTGGTGTTCTAGAATAGTCATGAGGATTTTTTGTTTTGCTAGGATGAATATAAGCTAATTCACAAGTTACTGTTTTCCCCATAATAATAGCTCCGGCAGTCTTCAATAAATTAACTATTTCTGAGTCTTGAGAACTAGACATTTTTTTTCTAAAAACTGTTCCACACTCTGTTGGCATGTCATATGTTCCAATTATATCCTTAATTGCAATTGGAAGCCCATGTAAAGAACCCAAGGGTTTACCGGACTTTCTGTATTCGTCTGCTTCTTCCGCTTTTTCTAAAAGAATCTTTTTATCTAAAAAGGCCCAGGCCTGAACTTCTTTATCAAATTTTTCAATTCTTTTAATATAAGCTTTACATAACTCTACAGAGGAAATGTCACCAGATTTTAACTTGGAGACCAATTCATTGGCATTTAAAGAAGCTGTATCTATCATTATAAGTTGTTAGTTTGCAAATAAGACGTCAGGTAGCCAAAGTGCGATGCCCGGAAATAAATACATTAAAACCATTGCAAAAATTACTATTGCTAAAAAAGGCATTATGCCTCTAAAGATATCCAAAAGTTCTACATTTCTTGTTTGAACACCTTTCAAATAATACGCAGACATTGCCATGGGTGGTGTTAAAAAAGAAGTTTGTAGATTTAAAGCTATCAGCATTGCAAAGAAATATGGATTAACTCCAAAAAACTCAACCAATGGTAAAAATATCGGAACAAAAATAATTAATATTTCGGTCCATTCTAACGGCCATCCTAGTAGGAAAATTATAATCTGAGTAATAACTAAAAATTGCCAAGGCGCAAGATCCATAGATTTGAAGAAATGCTCAAATACTTCATGGCCTCCTAGATAAGAAAAAACAGATGAAAAAGTCCATGACCCTATGAATAACCACATTATCATTGCTGTTGTCTTAGCTGTGAGAAAAACTGATTCTTTAAAATTCTTCCATTTTAAAGTCTTGTAAAAAAAGGATAAAACAATTGCTCCGAAAGCTCCAACTCCTGCTGCTTCAGCTGGTGTTGCTAAACCTCCTAGAATTGTTCCAAGTACCAAAATAATTAGTGAGAAGAGTGGAAGAAAAGAAACTAAGACCTCCCTCATTATTTCAGATCTTGGAGGTATCTCCTCTTCAGGCGGTCTCGGTGCTATAGAAGGATTTAAATATGCTCTTGTAATGGCGTAAGTTATATATAAGCCAGCTAATAGTAACCCAGGAAATATTGCGGCAGCAAATAACCTTAAGGGTGACAGTTGGGCGATGACCGAATAAACAATTAACATAATGCTTGGGGGAATTAATATTCCAAGGCATCCTCCAGAACAAATTACTCCTGAAGCGAACTTTTTATCATATCCAGCTCTGATCATAGCTGGCCAGGCTAACAAACCCATTAAAGTAACTACAGCACCTATAATCCCTGTTGCAGTTGAAAAAAGTGCACACGTAATTAAAGCAGCTACAGCCATTGAAGCAGGCAGTCTGTGAGAAGCTAACCTTATTGCAAAAAATAATCTTGAAACGATCCCGGCTCTTTCAACAAGATATCCCATAAATAAAAATAAGGGGACAGCTGTTAGTACTGTATTGTCCATTACAGTATAAGTATTTTGAACAAATAATTGAAAAATTCTGTTATCAAATAAATGTTCCATTCGAGTAGGATCAAAGTAAGCGTAATAACCAAAACCAACTCCCATTGCCATTAATGTAAATGCGATAGGAAATCCAAGAAGCACTGCAAATAAAAATATTGCCATCATTAAAATTGCAACTTCTGGATTTGTTAAACTAAATAACATCTTTTTGATCCTCGTCTTGAGACGTTCTCATTAAAATTTTTTCTGTTTCTTCTGCAACAACCATCCTAGCTGGCCAGTGTCCTGTTTTAATACAAATAATTGACCTAAAGACTTCACTAATACCTTGAATTATTAAAAGGACTCCAGCTGAAGGTATTAAAGCTTTTGCCATATAAATTTGAATTTGTGCAGGACTATTCCAACTTGTTTCTTTTATTTTCCAGGCTAGTGCTGCGTACTCATATCCATAGAAAGCTAAAGCAATTACTCCTGGAAAGAAAAATATAAAATATAAAACTAAATCTATATAACCTTGTATTTTAGGTTTAAATAATCTGTAAATTACGTCTCCTCTAACATGGGACTCTGTTGATAAACAGTAAGCTCCAGCCATCATAAATATTGCCCCATACATTTGTAAACTAAAATCAAAATTCCATAAAGTTGGAGCATTAAAAGCATAAGCCATTACTACTTCGTAACATGTTCCACCCATTAATATTACGATGCACCATGAAAAAGCCTTTCCTACCGAAGTGCTTAGATGGTCTGCAAAGCTAATAAATCCTCTCATAAAAATAAACTATTCTAAATTGTCAATCTTTTCCATAAAAAAAGGGGGCCAAAAAGCCCCCTTTTAAAATTATAAAAAAGTTAATTAAATTTTAACTTTTGCAATACTTCCAAATTCATTCTCATAAGCCAATTTGTAATTCGGCTGATTCATTAGTAAGTATTTCATAACTCTCTTAGCGTATTTCTTCTGAGAATCTACAATTTTCTTAAAGAATGGATCCTTCTTATTAAAGTCTCCTATTACTTTATCCCAACCTTTTAATTGTTGAGCTAAGATTTCATCAGATGTTTGATACACATTTACTTTATGTTGATTCATCAATTTAGATAAATCAGCTGAGTATCTAACTAACGCTTTGAAGTAGTTGTCTGTATTCGCAGCATAAGCAGCATTTTTTATTATCGCTTGGTGTGCAGGCGATAAACCATTGTATGTCTTCTTATTCACTGGAATTTCAAACATCTCTTGAGATTGGTGGAAGCTTCCTAAGTGATAATGCTTAGAAACATCTTGCATACCAAATTGAGAGTCTGAAGTTGGGTTGTTAAACTCAGCAGCTTCAATCAAACCTGTTTTCATAGCAGGTTGAATTTCACCACCTGGTAATTGTCTTACAACCATTCCCATTGCTGTTAATACGTTAGTCGCTAAACCAACTGTTCTGTACTTCATGCCTTTAACGTCAGACACTTTAGTTACGTTCTTTTTGAACCAACCAAATGGCTGCGCAGGCATTGGCATGTGGAAGAAACCAACATAGTCGAAACCAACTTTAGAAAGCGTTTCGTTATAAAGTTTTCTACCTCCACCATATTCCATCCATCCCATAACTTCTTGAGATGACATTCCGTATGATGGACCTGTACCAAATAATGAAGCGGCAGCATTTTTACCATACCAGTAAGCAGTTACCCAGTGTCCCATATCTAGTACACCTGAACTTACTGCTTGACCTATTTCTCCAGTTTTAACAACTGAACCTACAGGTTGAAGGTCAATCTTTAATTGACCACCTGACATGTCGCTAACCATTTTTGCATAGTCGCCAGCCATTTCGAAGAATATATTTGCTCCTGAAGGCCAAGCTGCTTGCATCTTTAAAGTTTTCGGCGCACCGAATGCAATGTTAGGCATTGCAACTGTTGCTGCCGCTGCTGCACCCGTTACTGCAGCTGCTTTAAAGAACTTACGTCTTGAAGGAGTTTTTACTCCTTTGATCGTTTTCTTTGACATATGTCCCCCTTAAATTATTAATAATTAAAAATATTTAAACATATAAATTTTTGAGAGTCCCACATAAATTTTATTATTTTGACGCTTACAACTTTTGCTAGAATAAGTTAATTATTAGTTAATTTACTTTGTTTTTACAGCTTCCGCTTTTAAAAAACTCATTCATATTATCTATTGCTAAATCCGCCATTGCCGTTCGAGTGTGTTTTGAGGCGCTGCCTAAGTGGGGAAGAATAAATGCACTTTTATGTTTTAGATAACCAGGATTTAAATTTGGTTCCCCTTTATATACATCTAATCCAACTGCATAAACTTTTCTTCTATTCAAAGCATCAATTAATGCGTCGTCATTTACAATATCTCCTCTTGCAACATTAGTTACTACTGCTCCTTGTGGTAAATATTCCAGAGTTTCTTTATTAATTAAATCAACTGTTTCTTTCGTGGCAGGACAACAAACTGATAATACATCTGAAACACCTAAAAAACTTTTTAGATCTTTGTGATAAATCGCTCCATCTTCTTTGTCGTCACTGAGTTTTGATCGATTATGATAATGTATTATCATGCCTAAGGATTTTGCAATACTTGCAATTTTTCTTCCAATTCTACCCATCCCTAAAATTCCTAATCTAGTTCCTGTTAATTGTTTTCCTATCAAATAATCAGCAGACCATTTCCAATTTGAACCTTTAGCGGCTTCAATGCCTTCGGGTGCCCTTCTACATGCACCTAAAATTAGCAAAATCCCAATTTCAGCTGTTGCATCTGTCAAAACTTCTGGAGTGTTGGTAACTATAATATTTCTTTTTTTTGCAGCTTCTAAGTCAATGTTTCCAAATCCTACTGCGAAGTTTGATAATATCTTAATACTACTGGGTAGTTTGTTTATTGTTTCAGCATCTAATTTATCTGTGAGAGCAGTTAAAATTCCATCACACCCAGCGCTAAGCTTTATTAATTTTTCCTGAGAGTATAATTCATCGTTGGTGTTAAATTTTGCATCAAATATTTTTGAAGCCTTTTCCTCGCTAGATCTAAGTAACCTTCTAGTAATAAGAATTTTTTTCATTTGGATAATTAATTTAAATCAAAAATCTTACCGGGATTCATAATGTTATTGGGATCTAGAGTTCTTTTTATAGATTTCATCACTGGAATGTTGTCTGCATGCTCCTTTAGAAGATATTCTTTTTTATGAAGTCCTATACCATGCTCACCAGTAATTGTTCCATTAAGCTCTAAAGTTTTTTTAATGAGTAAATCACTAAATTCTCTTATCTTTTTATATGTTTCTTTTTTTTGAGGATCGTAAGGTAAAACTACATGAAAATTTCCATCACCTAGATGTCCTACCATTGGGGCTCTTAGTCCAAATTTTTTTGTCTGCTCTTCCGCAAAATTTACACATTCAGTTATTTTTGAAATTGGAAGACATACATCAGTAGAATAAACTCTTCCATTTTTTATCAATGCTTTCACAGAATAATAAACATCCCAACGGGCTTGCCATAGTTTATTTCTTTCCTCTAAATCTTTTGCCCATTTAAAAGAGCTTCCGTTATTATCATTAGAAATTTCTTCTACAACTTTAATATTCTCTTTGTTGGATGACTCTGATCCATGAAATTCAAAAAATAAAGTTGGTAGAACTTTGAGATCCTTTAATTTCGAATAATTAATGCTAATATCCATTTGGTCTTTATTTAACATTTCGATTCTTGCGATCGGTACACCGTATTGAATTATCTGTTGTGCCGTCTGAACTGCATCTTCCAAACTTTGAAAATGACAAACAGCACTCATAATGCTTTCAGGAATTGGGGATAATCTTAATTGTATTTCTGTAATTATTCCAAGAGTTCCCTCCGAACCTATAAATAGATTTGTTAAGTTATAACCTGCAGAGGTCTTTTTTGTTCTGCTGCCAGTATTTATAATATCGCCATTAGGAAGAACTACTGTTAGACCTGTGATCACAGTCTTCATGGTTCCATATTTGACGGCCATTGTTCCTGATGCTGAGGTTGAAGCCATTCCTCCAATAGCAGCGTTTGCTCCTGGATCAATCGGAAAGAAAACTCCATCTTCCCTTAAATAATCATTTAATTGTTCTTTAGTTACACAAGCCTGAACTCTACAATCAAAGTCTTCCACATTTACACTTAAAATTTTGTTCATTTTTTCTAGAGAGATTGTTATTCCATTTTCATTTCCCACAACATTCCCCTCTAATGAAGTTCCTGTTCCAAAGGGGACAACGGGTACTCTATGTTCATTACAAAGCTTTAAAATTTTTGAAACTTCTGCATTGGTTTCTGGAAAGACTACAGCCTCTGACAATACTGGGTCGTAGGTATCCTCTCCTCTAGCATAATTTGTTCTAGTAGATACAGATGTAGAAAATCTACCATTAAAAATTTTCTTTAGTTCAGATTGAACTTGTTCTTTCATTAATCTGATTTTAGTTAAAATTTAGAAAAAATACAGTTATTTAGCTAACATTTTTTTAATATTTTCTAAGGCCTGGGAAATATTATCTCGAGATGCAGCAAAGCTAAACCTAACATAATCCGTACAAGTAGAGCCAAATGCTGTACCAGGAACTATAGCAACGCCTGCTTCATGCATACATTTTTTTGCAAATTCGGAGCCGTTCATTCCTGTGCCAATTACTTTCGGAAACGCATAAAAAGCTCCTCCTGGCAAACTACATTCGACACCGGGAAGATTATTAAGCCCCTCATGAATTAATTTTCTTCGTTGTGTGAATTTTTCCATCATAGCATTGATTGAGTCATCTGGGCCATCCAACGCTGCAATCCCTGCAAATTGTGCGGCAGCATTTACACAAGAAACACTATTAATTAAAAGCTTATTTACATGCTGAATTAAATGCTTAGGCCAGAAACTCCACCCTAGTCTCCATCCCGTCATAGAATAAGCTTTACTCCAGCCTTCAAGAACAATTAGTCTTTCTCTTAATTCTGGATAATTGAAAAAAGTTGGCATCTCTTTGTTATCAAAAATTTGTCTACTATAAATTTCGTCACTCAAAATTGTTACATGAGGATGTTTTTTTAAACCTTCAGCTAAAATATCTATTGCAGGTTTTTCAACAAAACTTCCTGTTGGATTGTTTGGATTAATCAAAATTAACAGTCTAGTTTTGCTTGTAATTAAGGATAAAATCTTTTCAGGATTAAACTTTAAATCTTTATCTTCTGTAAGATCATACGGAACAGGAGTGGAGCCAGTATAATTAATCATAGATTCATAAATTGGAAATGCTGGAGTAGGATGAATTATTTCAGCACCCGGTTCACCGAAACATTGTATAGCGTAATGCATCGTGGGTTTGCCTCCTGGCATTATTATTATTCTCTCCGGATCAATATCTTGATTGTAAAGTTTTTTAATTTTTCTTGTTACTGCTTGTCTGCATTCCAAAATTCCATTTGATAAAACATACCCATGATGTCCATCATCTAATGCTTTCTTGGCTGCCTCTACAATATGTTTAGGTGTTTTAAAGTCAGGTTGGCCTAATCCTAAATGAATCATTTTTTTACCCTGAGCTTCAAGTTTTTTTGCTTCCGCTAAAACACTGAAAGCCGTCTCTGTACCAAGTCTATTTAAATTTTTTGCAAGTTTCATAATTATCTATACGCTATTTTTGTTTTGTTTAATTCCTTAATTGACTTACAGCCCAATAGTATCATATCCCGTTTTATCTCATCATGCATTCTTTGCAAGATAGCTTCAACCCCTTTTTGTCCGCCGGCTCCTAAAGCAAATAGAAATCCTTTACCAAAACTGCATGCCGTTGCGCCCAACGAAAGAGCTTTTAAAACGTGGGTTCCTCTTCTAACTCCCCCATCTAAAATAATTTCTAATTTGCCAGCCACAGCATCGACAATGGCAGGAAGTTGATCAAAAGGTGCTCTTGATCCATCAAGTTGTCTTCCTCCGTGATTTGAAAGTAATATTGCTGAAGCTCCAATATCTGCGGCTCTCTTAGCGTCTTCAACTGACATAACTCCTTTAATTGCAAAAGGACCTCCCCATCTTTTTATACAATATTCTGCATCTTTCCAATTCATCGCTGGATCATATTGTTCATTAATATATTCCATAACACCCTTAGCTATACTTGACCCTTTTTTTGTAAAATGAACCACATTAGCTAATTGAAATTTTTCGTGACTTAAATAATTAAATGTCCATTTGGGACGCTTCATAAAACTTAAAATGCTTTTAAGTGTTAATTTTGGCGGTGTTGTAAATCCCCATCGATGATCTCTTTCGCGGTTCCCAGCTGTTATAGTGTCTACAGTTAAACACATTGCATTAAAGCCAGAGCTTTTACATCTATCAATTAAGTTATCGGTCAAACCTTTTATCTTGTGTATATATATTTGAAACATTTTTGGTCCACCTGATATATTAGATATTTCCTCTATAGAAGAAGTCGCCATAGTAGACATGCTATAAAAGGTACCAAATTTTGCTGCAGCTCTAGCGCTTGCTTTGTCTCCCTCATGATGAAAAAGTCTTTGCATTGCTACTGGAGATAAAAATATTGGCATATCAATTTTTTTTCCAAAAACATTTGTTGATAGATCAGGCTCGCCAACATTAGCTAGAATATTAGGTACTAAATCACATTTTAAAAATGAATCTGTATTTCTTTTAAGTGTAGTTTCATCATCTGAACCACCATCTATGTAATGAAAAATTGGTGCAGGAAGATTTTTTTTTGCTAATTTTCTGAAGTCGTTATAGTTATAGCAATCATTTAAATTCATTAACGTCTGAATCTTAAATTTTTTCTACTTAAATCTTTTATAGTTTTACAACCCATCAGCTTCATATCTCTCTCTAATTCTGATTTATATTGACCTAAAGCTCTTTCAACGCCTGCTTGACCAGCTGCTGCTAAAGCATATAAATACAATCTACCTCCTGAACAAGCTTTAGCCCCTAACGATAATGCCTTAAGCATATGAGTACCTCTATGAATTCCTCCTTCACAAATTACATCTAATTTATCTCCTACTGCGTCTACAATTTCAGCAAGTTGATCAAATGGAGATCTTGATCCATCTAATTGTCTACCACCGTGATTTGAAACCATTATGCCTGTGCATCCGATATCAACTGCTCTTTTTGCATCCTCAACACTCATCACTCCTTTTAACGCAAAGTGACCGCCCCATTGAGCACAAAGTTTTTCAGCATCTTTCCAATTCATAGATTGGTCTAACATTGTAGAAAAATAGTTTCCAATTGAAGTATTAGTGTTAGTCCCAGCTTCCAAATGATCTTGAATATGTGGCAGTTCAAACTTACCTTTTGTAAGGTAATTTATTCCCCACATTGGTTTAGTAGCAAAACTAAATAGACTTGATAGAGTTAATTTAGGAGGAGATGTAAAACCAGTTCTTAAATCTCTTTCCCGATTTCCACCAGTTATTGTATCTACTGTCAAAGCCATAACGTCAAATTTTGCTGCTTTAGCCCTTTCTAAACACGAAGAATTTAAACCTCTATCTTTATGGAAATAAAATTGAAACATTTTTGGAGTATCAATCATAGAAGATATTTCTTCTACGCTCACAGTTGCCAAAGCAGAAACACCAAACATAGTATTAAATTTCTGAGCAGCTTTTCCAACCGCTCGTTCACCGTCGTAATGAAAAAGTCGTTGTAATGCAGTTGGAGCGAGATAAAAAGGTAAGTCTAGTTTTTTTCCAAAAATTGTAGTTGATAAATCAATATTCTCGACTCCTCTTAAGACGTTTGGAACTAAATCAACATCATCAAAAGCACTCGTGTTTCTAGAGTAAGTAATTTCATCATCTGCAGCACCGTCGATATAATGAAATATTGGAGAAGGTAGCTTCTTTTTAGCTAGTTTTTTAAAATCATAAAAGTTATGACAATCTTTTAAATTCATGATCTCTAAAATTTTTTTGAGAATGTAAATTGTTGATTGTCAGCACCTGGGTTAGTTTCTCCCCAGTCATTATTAGAAATATGGCTGTAGCTATAACCTATCTTAGAATTTTCAAATATATCGAAACCTATTTTTACTTCACTTTTAAATTCAATAACATCACCTAAATCTTTTCCATCTCCTTTTTGATAATAACCTGGAGTGAAACTAGGTAAAATTTTTAGAGGTCCTAAATCATATTGTGCCTCTACACCAGTATATAAATAGGCAGAACCCTTTCCAGATATAAATCCACCGGTAATCGGGGAAATTTTACCTAAAAACGTATCTCTAAATAGGTTTGGATTTTTGTGTTCAATACCAAATAAATTTGTTTTATCATCACCAACTTCGTCTTTGGTATCAAAAGTACCTATATAAAAAGATATATCCTTGTTACTCTCCTGAGCTGACAAATTGGAATTTAAAAACAATATACTGACTAAAATTATAAAAAAATTTTTTTTCATTTATAGAAAAATACTACCATATTTTTAAAAAGTATACCTTCAATTAACCTTATTATTCTCTTTTTTTTTTATTAAAGCATAAATAATTATTGCGCCAAAAATTAAAGCTAAATAAGGGAAAAACCACAATAAAAAATTATTTTTATTAAACTGCGGCTTATAGACTATCCACTCTCCATACTTACTTATTAAAAATTCATAAATTTCTTTTTCAGATTTACCCTCATTTATTTTATCTTTCACCACTAACTTCACGGTTTGAGCAAATTCAGAATTCGAGTCAGCTATTGACTGGCCTTGACACACTAAGCAGCGAATATTTTTATAAATTTCAAAATGAAGTTTGGTTTTTTCATCAGAATTTAAATTAAAAAAATTTAAAGAAAAGATTATTATAAAGATTATTTTTTTCATAAAACTAACTAGTTTGTTAAACTTAATATACTTGTATATTCCTCTTGATTCAGTGGTCCAATAAACTTTTTAATAATCTTTAAATCATTATTTACTAAAATACTTTCTGGAATTCCATAAACTCCAAAATTTATTGAGACTTTACCTTCTGAGTCAGCTGCAGAATAATGATAAGGATCTCCAAATTCTGAAAGAAATTTATTTGCGTTTTTTTTTTCATCTTTAAAGTTAATTCCAATTAATTTTAAATTTTTTGCATTTCTTTTTAAATTTATTAAATATTTGTGCTCAGCTCTACAAGGAGCACACCAAGAAGCCCAAAAATTAATTAAGGTATATTGACTCTTTTTAACTAATTCTTGATTGATTTTTAAATTTTTGTTTAAAGAATTTAATTCAAAATTATCTAGATTCGTACCAACTAAATTTTTAGTGTCATAAATTTCTGTTTTTTTTAAACTTACATAAAAAGTTCCTATTATAAAAATTGCTAGAACAGAAATAATAATTTTTAAAAGGTTTTTTTTCATTGCATCTTAATTTTTATTAATCTTATAAACCCTCCACTTGCAATTAATATTGCTGAAATCCATATCCAAATCATAAAAGGTTTGTTTTGGAATTTAATATTATAATAGTCTGACCGCGAAATATTACTCATAGTAAGATATGTATCAGCGGATAGTTTTGTTTTTATTGAAGCCTCATAAGTTAATGTTTCAGGTTGGTCATAAATTCTTATTTCAGGATATAAAATTTCCTCTAAATTGCTTTTGAGATTAACTAACTTAAACTCCCCAATTATTTTTTTATAATTCTTCTCATTTTCCATTCTAACAGAGTTAAAATTAATTTGATAACCACTAAATTTTTTTTCTTCTCCAACTTTTAAATTAAAATCATTTTCAACTGTAAAATTATGACTAATGCCTATAAAAAGAATTAACATTCCAAAACCTAAATGAGATACAATTCTCGAAATGTCACTTTCATTTTTTTTTTTAAAAAAAATAAAAAAATCTTTTATTGAATGTATAATTAAAAAAATTGAAGAAATTATAATTAAATTTGAAATAATACTGTATTTGCCAAAAATGAAATAAACTAATAAATTTAGGAAAATTGATGCAATCAAAATATAAAAGTTTGACAAAATTCTGCTATACTTATTCTTGATCCAATTTATTTTAGGTCCTATAGCCATGAATATTAAAAATGGAATCACAAAAGGAAATATAACTGCACTATAAAATGGTGGACCTACTGAAATTTTAGTATCATTTAAAACCTCCAGAATTATAGGGTAAAGAGTTCCTATCATAACTGAAGTTAGAAAAAAAAACATAAACCAATTATTAGCTAATATTAATGTCTCTTTACTTTTTAACAAGAAATTGTATTCCTCTTTCTTGCTGTAACGAAAAAAAGCAGCTAATGCCAAAAATATCATTAGGGACAAAAAAATTAAAATATATAATCCTCTTGAAGGATCATTTGCAAACGTGTGAACTGAATTTAATATGCCTGATCTTACTAGAAAAGTTCCAGTAACACTTATGGTAAAAGTTAATAAACATAAGATAATTACCCAAGAGTAAATTGAATTTCTCTTTTCTAAAACTATAACTGAATGCATTAGTGCAGTAATGACAAACCAAGGCATTAAGGATGCGTTTTCTACTGGATCCCAAAACCAAAATCCACCCCATCCTAATTCGTAGTAAGCCCAAATAGATCCAGCTGTAATCCCAAGTGTTTGAAATGACCAAGATATTAATACCCATGGTTTTATAGATTTAGCAAAAAATTTATCTCTACAATTACTTATTAATGACGCGATACCTGCTGAAAAGTAAATTGAGGATCCGACAAATCCAATGTAAAGCAAAGGAGGGTGAATTGCTAAAGCTGGATCCTGTAAAATTGGATTTAAACCAAGTCCCTCTATTGGAATAGGATAAATCTTACTAAAAGGATTTGAATTAATAAGTAAAAAAATTAAAAATCCTAAAATTAAAAAATTTTGAAAGATTAAAGTATAAAGTAGATAAGATTTATTATTATGCTTAGTGAAAACTAAAAATAAAAATGAAAAAATTACCAGTATATTTATCCAGAGTAATAAGCTTCCCTCATGGCTACCCCAAGCCCCGGATACTTTGTAAAAAAATGGTTTTTTTGTGTGTGAGTTTTCATAAACATTAATTAAAGAAAAATCAGAAATAACAAATCCTGCAATTAGTACAAAAAAACTAAGAATGGAAAATGTGGTTTGAAAAGTTACTAAATTAAAAATCTTTTTATTAATAAAATTATTTTCAATATGAAGTTCAGTAAAAGATTTATAAATAATTAATGCACTTAAAAGGGTTGTTAATATTACTAAAGTTATTCCTGTGTTGCTTAGCATTAATTTCCTGACTTTGTTTTTAATTCTGGCGGCATGTAATTTTCATCATGTTTAGCTAAAATTTTATCAGCTATAAAAAACTTTTTATCTTTTAGTTTCCCCTCGGCTATTACTCCTTTACCTTCAGCAAATAAGTTTGGAACGGTACCTGAATAAGATACAATAATTTCATTTTTAAGATCGGTAATGATAAACTTTACACCTTTTGAATCACTTAATATTGATTTTTTTTTAACCATACCACCAACTCTCATCTTTTTATCAAAAGATAAATTTTTTTTTTGATTAATTTCTGTTGGAGTATGAAAGTAAAGAATACTTTCATTTAAAGATTTCAATACAAAAAAAATAGAAATTATAAAAATAAATATGACTACTATTAAAAATATTATTCTATTTTTAACTTTTTTTGTTAGCATTTAAAAATGCTTTAATTTGTTTTGGAATTTTCTACTAAAATTTTGTTAGCAATTTTAGAATTCTCTAATACATGTTTTTTTTTTGCTTCTGGTAAAGTCTGTAATTCAAGTAGAAATTCTTTCTCGTATTTTTTTAAAGTTTTTCTAGTTTTTAAAAAAAGAATAAAACCAGAAATTAAAACTAATCCGAATGAAGACCAAACAAAAATACCGTAGCCATTCATAAATATAAAATTAGACATCATAATCTTTTAATACTTTTTTTCTTTATTCTAATGATTTCCGTTTTGTATTTCATTAGAAAAATTAGCGCACCATATAACACTAAAACTAACAGCATTGATAATAATGGTAACATCATTGTCGAATGTATACTATTAGAGACTCCCAATTTGATACTTGCTGGCTGATGAAGTGTCGTCCACCAATCAACTGAATACTTTATAATTGGTAAATTGATTGCTCCAAGAATTGCTATTAAAGATGAAACCTTTAACATAAGTTGCTCTTTTTTAATAAATTTAAAACATAAAATATAAGAGATATAAAAAAACATTAAAAACATCATAGAAGTCAATCTTGCATCCCAAACCCACCAAGTTCCCCATGTAGGTTCTCCCCAAAGTGAGCCGGTTACTATAGCAAGAAAAGTAAAAAGCAATCCTATTGGAGCAAGGCTTTTATTAATGTAAAAAAAATTTTTTATTTTAAAAATAAAAGCTAATATTGATAATACTGTAATCGCTGAAAAACATGCAAGACCAAGCCAAGCTGAGGGAACGTGAACGTACATTATTCTCATTGCATCGCCTTGAATACGATCTGGAGGTGATAAGATTAATGCAAAAACTAAACTTACTATCAGGATTGGGAAAAATATTGAGTTTATAAATTTTTGTATTCTACTTAAAATTAAAAAAATATTAGTAGGTGAAAAAAAGTTAAACATAAATTAACTAACTACATGAATATTATTTTTTTGTGAAGAAGTAATTTAGGCCTAATTGAGAATTGAGAGGGAGTTAAAGAAGTATGAGTAATTCCCAATCAGGCTCTAACCCCAAATAAATAACTCTAATTTTTGTCATAGTTTTGAGTTAATGATGTTAAATTTGTGGCGAAACGATATTTTTATTAATTTGAAAGCTTAAAATAACTGCTACCTTTTTTCCCAGAAAAAATCTCATCAATTAACGGGTGTTTCACCGGCTCACCAGATTTGTCGTGTAGCAAATTTTGCTCTGAAACATAAGCCTCATATGTAACTCCATTACTCTCGGCTAACAGATGATAAAATGGTTGATCTTTTCTCGGTCTGACATCCTTGGGTATTGACTGGTACCATTCTTCTGAATTGTTAAACTCAAAGTCTACGTCGTAGATAACACCCCTAAAATCAAAGTGACGATGTTTAACGACATTTCCAATTGAGAACTTTGCATTATTAATAGACATTTATAATATAGTTAATAGTTAATAATTTTTATGAAAAAATCAACATATAAATTTATTAAAGAATAAATTTGTGTTAAAAATATTTTGTGAATAAGTCTTTATTAAAGTTTATAACTGATTTTGGTCCACTTCTTATTTTTTTTACAGTATATTACAAAAGTGATAAAGATTTAATTGTAGCCATTCCTCCTTTAATTATAGCCACAATCATCGCTGTAGTAATAGTATATTTTGTTGAAAAGAAGATACCTTATATTCCTCTAGTTGGAGGAATCATAATTTCAGTTTTTGGTGGATTAACTATATACTTTCAGAATCCAATTTTTTTATATTTAAAACCTACTATAATAAATTTAATTTTTGCTACTGTTCTTTTAATTGGCAATTTAATTTTTAACAAAAATTGTTTAAAATTTTTCTTGAAAAATGCTCTAGAACTCGATGACATTGGTTGGAAAAAACTTAATAATAGGTGGGCTTACTTTTTTATTTTTTTAGCTTTATTAAATGAAATAGTTTGGAGAACTCAAAGTGAACATATATGGGTAAACTTTAAAGTTTGGGGCATATTGCCTTTGACTTTTATATTTACAGCTTTACAAATTCCATTGATAAATAAACACAAAATATGAAAAACTTAAAACTAGTTGTAAATAACAATTTTAAAAAAAATAAAAAAGAAATTTTTTTTATTAAGAAAGAACTTCAGACTATTTTAAATCTTTACGCAAAAATGGTTTCAAATGGAACTTGGAAAGATTATGGGCTTTCAACAGGAAATAAAGAGGTTTCTTTTGATGTGTATCAAAGAGCTTCTGATAAACCTGTAATTAGAATACTTAAAAATTTAAGACCAAAATACATTAATGAAAAATTTTTGATTAAAGACAAAGACGGTAAAATTATTAATCAATCTGAAAATCTAAATAAATTAATAACTAAAACTGGTTGGAATAAATTAAGATTAGTAAAGTAGAATTTTTTTATCTTCTTTGCCCGAAAAGTCTCAAAAGCATTATAAATAAATTTATAAAATCCAAGTATAAAGTTAAAGCGCCCATTACTGCTTTTTTGCCCATAAGTTCTCCGCTATCACTAGCTAAATACATATTTTTAATTTTTTGAGTATCATAGGCTGTTAAACCAACAAAGATTAGTACTCCTAGTATTGAAATCACAAAATACATCATTGAAGATTTCATAAATATATTAACAATTGAAGCAATTATAATTCCAATAAGACCCATCATTAAGAAAGATCCCAACTTAGTAAGGTCTCTTTTTGTTGTGTAACCATAAATGCTCATAGCTCCAAAAGTTCCAGATGTAATAAAAAATACTCTAGTAATACTTGTTCCTGTGTAAACCAAAAATATAGATGAAAGAGAGGCACCCATTAGAGCTGCAAAAATCCAAAACATAGTTTGGGCTTTTGATACACTCATATTTGCTATTTTGAATCCCAAGTAAAAAACTATTCCTAATGGCGCTAGCATTAAAACCCACATTAAAGGAGAGTTGTATATTGCGTTACCAACAGTAGTGAGGCCAATTATTTGCCCAGTTGTTGAGTCTGTAACCACAGCTAACTTAAACAAGACTAAAGCAACAAATCCTGTAAGAAGAACTCCTGATGCCATATAATTATAAACGTTAAGCATATAAGATCTTAATCCCTGATCTATTATAGCTTGAGATACTGATGATTTTACCGTAGTGCTTTGTTTATTTAGAGCCATGACACTAATATAATAATTTTTTTCTGCTTTTCAACATGCAATATTTACTTTAATTTTCAACATATTATTACAAAATTATGAAATTTAGAAAACTAGGTAATACAAATTTGAATGTAAGCCTCATTTGTCTTGGAACAATGACATGGGGAACTCAAAATTCAGAAAAAGATGCTTTTGAGCAAATGGATTACTCGATTGACCAAGGTATTAATTTTTTTGATACAGCTGAACTTTACTCTGTTCCACCTACTAAAGACTCCTATGGCAAAACAGAAACAATGATTGGCAACTGGTTTGAAAAAAGAAAAAATAGGGATAAGATAATTTTAGCTTCAAAGATTGCTGGTCCAGGTTTAGATTGGATAAGAGGTGGTAAAAATAGCTTTTCTGAAAAAAAGATTGAAGAAGCTATAGATAACAGTTTGAAGAGATTAAAAACAGATTATATAGATCTTTATCAACTACATTGGCCCGAAAGATCTACAAATTGCTTCGGTAGAAGAGAATATAAAGTGGATAAAAATGAAGGGGAATGGAATGATTTTGAAAATGTTTTACAGTCGTTAGAAAAATTCATCAAAAATGGAAAAATTAGATACATCGGAGTATCAAATGAAACTCCTTATGGTCTTTCAAAATATTTAGAGATATCAAAAAACAAAAATCTACCTAGAATGATGTCAGTTCAAAATCCTTATAGCTTAGTAAATAGAACATATGAAATAGGTATGTCAGAAATTTCCATAAGAGAAAAATGTGGTTTATTAGTTTACTATCCTTTAGCTTCTGGCGCGTTATCAGGAAAATATAGAAATGGTCAAATGCCAAAAAATGCAAGGATGACTTTATTTAAGGGCTGGGAAAGAATGCTCAACCCTCTAGCGATGAAAGCTTATGATGAATACCATAAACTCTCTAAAGAAAATAATATGACGATGGTTCAATTGGCACAAGCATTTGTAAATTCTAGACCGTTTGTTACAAGTAATATTATAGGAGCAACTACAATGGATCAATTAAAAGAGAATATAGACAGTATTAAAGTTGAACTAACTGAAGAAATAATGGAAAAAATTAATTTAATACATAACAATAATCCTAACCCAGCACCATAAAATGTTTAGCAACCATTGAAATACTTTTTTTTTAGTATAAATATTCATTATGAAGTTTAAATTATTTTTAATAACATTATTTTTTATAATATCTTTTGAAGCAATCGCAGAAACTCCGAAGTCAGTTGGAAAATATAAAAACTGGCAAAGTTTTACGACAAATACAGACAAAGGTAAAATATGTTTTGCTCAATCAGTTCCTTCTAAAAGAGGTCCAGAAAGTTTTAAAAGAGAGGACTCTAGAATATTTGTTACTTTTAGACCTGGAGAAAATATCACAGATGAAGTTAGTATTACTAGTGGACACTTATATAAACCATCGAGTGTAGTTGCAAAATCTGGAAAAAATAGTTTTAGTTTTTTTTCGCAGGAAAAATTTGCTTGGTTGCTTGATGAAAGAGAAGAAAAAAAATTTATTAAGGTAATGAAGAGAGCAACAAATTTAATGGTCAAAGCTAATGCAAAAAATGGCACCCAAACTACAGATCATTACTCTATGATGGGATTCACAAAAGCATACAATACTGCCAAAAAAGTTTGCGGCTAAATGAAAAAGATTGTTTTAGCTTATTCAGGTGGATTGGACACTTCAATAATTCTTAGATGGCTTCAAGAAAAATATAAAGCAGAAATAATTGCTTACACGGCTGATATTGGTCAAGTAATTGATAGAAAAAAAATAATTAAAAACGCAAAAAAACTGGGAGTTAAAAAGATAATTATAGAAGATTTAAAAAATACATTTGTAAAAGAATATGTATTTCCAATGATAAGGGCTCATGCAGTTTACGAGGGAACATATTTATTAGGAACTTCCATAGCAAGACCTTTAATTGGAAAAAGACAAATAGCTGTTGCAAAAAAATTTGGAGCCTTCGCTGTTTCTCACGGAGCAACTGGAAAAGGAAATGATCAAGTAAGATTTGAATTAGCTTATGCTTATTTTGGAAAAAAAATTAAAGTAATTGCTCCTTGGAGAGAATGGAATTTTCAATCAAGAACTGACTTAATCAGATATGCTAAAAAAAATAAAATTCCTATAACAAAAGATAAAAAAGGGGCACCTCCTTTTTCAGTTGATGACAATATTTTTCATACTTCAACAGAGGGTAAGGTGCTCGAAAATCCTAAAAATACTGCTCCAGAGTTTATTTTTCAAAGAACAAAACCAATAGAAAAAACTCCAAACAAAGCTACACTTATTAAAATAGACTTTAAAAATGGAGATCCAATTTCTATTAACGGAAAGAAACTTAAACCAGAAAAACTTTTAGAGAAGCTAAATCAAATAGGAGGAAAAAATGGAGTTGGTAGAGTTGATTTAGTTGAGAATAGATTTATTGGAATAAAATCTAGAGGGGTTTATGAAACACCGGGTGGGACTATATTATATTGTGCTCATAGGGCTATAGAGTCAATTACATTAGATAAAGACACTATGCACAACAAAGAGAGAATAATGCCATTTTATTCAGAACTTGTTTATAATGGGTATTGGTTTTCAAAGAAAAGGATGAAGCTTCAAAAAATTATTGATAAAAAAAGAAATCTGGTTGTAGGACAAGTTGTCCTGAAGATTTTTAAGGGTAATGTGATAATTTTATCTAGAAGAAGTAATAATAAAGCTTATTCAATGAAAAAAGTATCTTTTGAAGAGAACAAGCACTTTAACAAAAAGAAAGTTGAAAATTTTATTAAATATCACGCAAAAAAACTATAATGAATAACACAATCAGAAATATCCAACTAACAGCAGTCCTGTTTGTTCTTTTTGCAACAATGTTAGGATTTATTTTAGAAGTAGTAGAAATGTTTCAAAATAAAAAAATTGATTTGGCAGATTTATTATTACTGTTCATTTACATTGAGGTTATTGGCTTGGTGAGATCATATTGGGAAACTAGATCTGTGAGAATAACCTATCCGATGATAATTGCGATAACAGCTCTTGCTAGATATATAATCCTCCAAGATAAAAATGATGATCCTGCTTCATTAGTTTATATATCAGCGGCAATTTTAATAGTTGCGTTAGCAACTGTTGTTATTAGACTTAGAAATAGTAAGTATCTTAAGTTAGATACAAAAAAAAGTAACGATATTTAGTTAAATTCCAAAAATATGAAAAAAAAGTTCTTAATTTTCGGAGCTACAGGAGCAGTAGGAAGTTCATTAACGAAATTAATGAAAAAAGATTCTTTTGAAGCCCACCTTATTGGTAAAAATGAAAGTGAAATTTCAAAATTAAGTAGCGAAAATGGATTTAGTTATAGCATAATCGATGTTTTAGATAATAATTTCATTGAAAAATTACAAGAAGATTTGAAAGAAATAGATATTGCTGGGATAGCATATTGCGTTGGATCTATTGATTTAAAACCAGTAAATCTTGTTACAAAAAAAGATTATTTAAATAGTTTTGCTCTTAATTTTTTTCCAATCGTTGATGTAATTAGAAAATTTCAAGACAATTTAAAAAAAAACAAGTCATCTGTAGTTCTTTTTTCTACAGTAGCAGTAAAACAAGGCTTTCCAAATCATAGCATTATTTCTCCGGTTAAAGCATCTTTAGAGGGATTGACTATATCACTTGCCTCTGAATTAGCGCCTCATGTTAGAATAAATTGTATTGCACCTAGTTTGTCTAATTCAAAAATGGCTAGCAAAATGCTTAGGAACCCCAAAATATCCGAAGCCATAGCTAAACAACATCCTCTTAAAAGATTAGGTGAAGGATTAGACTCAGCCGCCTTAGCAAAGTTTTTATTATCTAATGATAGTTCATGGATAACTGGACAAATAATTGGAGTAGATGGTGGAAGATCAAACGTAGGTTAAAAATGTTAAAATTAATAATTATTTATGAAATAGCGTTTGTTTTTTTCTGGAACGTTTTATATCAATCAAATTCTGGAATAGAAAATTGGTTTCAGGAGAAAATTTTATCTGCAATTTTCACGGTGTTTTCTACAATGTTTTTAGGATTTAGCATTTTATATCTGGTTTATATAACACTAAAAATATCTGGACTTTCAGACAAATTAAAAAGTATCAAAGATCCTAGAAAAACATAATTTAAAAAATTGTTAATGATCGTGTTTTTCTATGCCGTGTTTTTCTAATAGATCATGCATTCTTTCATGCTCTTTATGCGTAAGGCTGTAAAAAATAGCTGCTGTCACAACTGATCCAAGTACAACTCCTTGAATAAACCTAAAGATTGTTTTTCTATTTCTGGCTTTAGTGTCTTCTGACATTTTTTTTCCTTTTTGTTTAGCTTCATAAAATTTGTAAGCGGCATATGCAATTAGAAGTATGCTTATAATCCAAGATATCGGGTGATTTACTACTGCTAGAAGTGAGCCACCAAAAATAGCGGCTATAAATCCTGATATCCAGCAAATTGGGCACATAAATAATAATTAGTACATTATTTAAAAAAAATCTCTGTGACAAACAAACTTATTATAATCAAATATAATTAATACTACCAATAAAGTTTAAGTTTTTATCTAAAATAACTATTTCTCCTGAGGAAACAGCTTTGTTTGTTAATTCTAAAATCACAACATAGTGGGTGATTAAAATTAGATTTTTTTTACTATCCCATTTTTTCAAAAAATCTTTTAAATTATTAATTTGTTTGGTCTTATTTTTTTTAAATTTCTCGTCAAAAAAAGAATTTAAAGCATTAAAAGTATCAAAATTTTTAAAAGCAAATCTTGCAGTATCTTTGCACCTACACCACTCGCTTGATAATACTTTATCAATAGGAATCTGGTTTTTTAAAAAAAATAAACCTATTCTCTTTGATTGATTAATCCCCTCTGAGTCTAAATTCCTTTGAGTAGTGCAATCGTCTAATTTAAACTCTGGAGGATCTCCTCCACCAGGTGCTAATGCATGCCTTATAAGGACAATTTTACCTCCTTTTTGCAAATCTTTTATGCTTTCAGTCTCTGAGAACGAATTTGAAGAAATAAATAGGCTAAAAATAATAAATATAAATATTTTTTTTGCCATATGCGATTATATGAATAATACCCAAAAAAGAAAATAAAAGTAACAATTAAGGGATATGAAAAGACCTAGCTTTGTTACAAGATTATTAATTATTGTACTAATACTTTGTGTGCCGCCTATTCTCTCAACGCAAATAGGTTCATTCTATCTTGGAAGAGATAACGGAATATTATTAGGCTTTTGTGTAGGTATACCGTGTGTAACATTTGCATGTTGGAAGTTGTACATCGATGGATGGAGAGATGACGAAGATTAATGAATTTTGAAACATCTAGATCCAGTGCTTTAAATAAATTAAATAGTTTTATAGAAAACGATATTTTAAATTATAACTCAAAAAGAAATTTTGACTTTGGCATTAAAAATAGAAATAATGTTTCTTGCCTATCTCCTTATATTACTCATCGCTTAATAACAGAGTATGAAGCTGTTAAAAAAGTTTTATTAAAACATCCATTTCAAAAAGTTGACAAATTTATACAAGAAATTTTCTGGAGAATTTATTGGAAGGGTTGGTTAGAGCTTAGACCAAAAGTATGGTCAGATTTTACTGGGGATTTAAAAGGTATTAATGAAGATGACAGTTATAAAAAAGCTATAAACGGTGAAACTCAAATTAAATGTTTTAATGATTGGGTTGAAGAACTTAAAGAAAATAATTATTTACATAATCATACAAGAATGTGGTTTGCTAGCATTTGGATATTTACTTTAAATTTACCATGGCAAAAAGGAGCTGAGTTTTTTATAAAAAATTTACTGGATGGTGATGCAGCATCTAATACTCTAAGTTGGAGATGGGTTGCGGGACTTCAAACTAAGGGTAAACATTATGTCGCTCAGTCTTGGAATATAAATAAGTTTACAAATAATAAGTATAAAGATGTAAAACTTAACGAAAAAGTTTCTCCTTTAGCAGATGTAAGAGATTATAAAATGACTCCATTAAGTTTGAACTTTGAGGACAATTCTAATGAAAACTTAATTGTTTTTGAAAACGAATTAAATTTAGAAAATAGAAAATTAAAAGATTATAAAAATATTTATTTAATTTTATTAAGTAATGATGTTCGAAAAATAAAACTTGAAAAAAGAGTATTCGAATTCAAATTAAAAATGATTAATGATCAAAAAAAAAGATTTAATCAAATACAAATATATGATGAGACAAAATTTCAAACATTGATAGAAAAAGTTAAATATTTTGATGTGATATATCCTTGTATAGGTGAAAACTATTCTTACTTAAATAATATTGAAAAGACACGTAACTTAAAATTAAACTTTATTTTAAGAGATGAAGATAGATTCTCTTGGCAATTCTCAAGCAAAGGATTTTTTAATTTTAAAAATAATATTCCTAAAATTATAACTAACTTTAATTTGCAATAAAATTATTTTAATCCTGCACACTTCTTAGAACAATACTTTACTTTTTCCCAATTGAGTCTCCATTTTTTTCTCCAAGCAAAAGCTTTGTTACAAACTGCACAGTTTTTTTTTGGAAGATTAAATTTTTTAATCACTTTTTAAATGGTATTTTGTTTTATAAATTTTTCAGCAGCTTTGAAAATTCTTGACTTTCTTTCTATATTCATTTTTTCAGAAATTCTAACCATCATTGAAAGTCGTGGATTTTTTAAAAAGAATTTCTTGTGTCTATCTATAAATTTCCAGTACAAACCATCCATAACATCACACCAAGGTCCTTTCTTAAAATGCATCATTTTAAGAAAATAACTTGATCCACAGATATAAGGTTTAGTAGCAAAAATTCCACCATCACTAAATAATCCCATTCCATAAACATTAGGAGCCATAACCCAATCAGATGAGTCTACAAACATTTCCATAAACCATTTGTAAACTTGTTTTGGATTAATCTCACAAAGGTTCATAATATTTGCTAAAATCATTAATCTCTCTATGTGGTGAGACCAGCCATAGTTTTTTGCATTGTTTATTGCGTGATCTAGGGGATCTAAACCTGTAGTACCTTCATACCAAGTTTTTTTCATTTTTCTTTTGTGATTAAAAAAATTAGTTTTTTCTAATCTCTGATCATAATTTTGATAAATTCCTCTCATAAATTCTCTCCAACCGATAATTTGTCTTATGTATCCCTCTAGAGAGTTCATTGGTATCTTATTCTCGATCTTTCTCAGCTTCTCGATTATTTCTTCTGGAGTAATTAATCCTAAGTTTATCAAAGGACTCAAGGCACTATGAAAGACTGTGTTAGACTTATCTGTTACTGCATCTTCATAATCTCCAAATAACTTTATTCTGTCTTTTAAAAACTCATCGAGCCATTTGTTGGCATCTTTTCTTGTTGTTGGGAACCAAAATTTATCTGTATTTCCAGGATGGTCTTTAAAATTAGAATTTATAAATCTCTTAAGTATTAAAGTATCTTTTGTCTCTTTTATTTTAGAAATTTCAGGAATTTTAATACTATTAGGAAGTTTTTTTCTATTTTCCTCATCAAAACTCCATTTATTCCCTTTTGGTGTACCATTTTTATTCATTAATAAACTCATTTTTGTACGAACAATTTTATAAAAGTTAGCCATAAAAGGTTTTTTATTTTTTGAAAGATAGTTTTTAAACTCTTCTCTATTCATTAAAAACATTGGAGATTTAATTTCTTTAAAATTAATTTTCTTTTTTAATAAGAATAATTTTAACCTTTTTTCAAAAAATTTATCCTCTATTTCAAAAAAGTTTACTTCTTTAATTTTTTTTTCTTTAATTACTCTTTCAAGTTTCTTTTCGTATGGGGTTTTAAATTCTTTATTGCAATCGTTATAAATTAATTTTATTTTTTTTGCCCTTAGTTCGTCTCGGTATGACCTCATTGATGATAAAAAAAGAAGAATTTTTAATTTATGGTGTTTTTGGAATGTACATAATCCATAATCTTCCGACATATAAAAAGTAAACTCTGAGTATTCTTTCAGATATTTTGTGTTAAAAAGATGATTGCCTAAAATTAAAAATAATTTCATTTGAGCAAACTACAGAATTTTAAAACTTTAAGAATTAGATTTTTTGAAGCACTCTAATGTATTTTTAAGCAAACATGCTATGGTCATTGGGCCAACCCCTCCTGGGACTGGAGTGATTGCTTTGGCAACGTTTTTTGAAGACTCAAAATCAACATCACCAACTATTTTACCATTAACCTTGTTTATTCCAACATCGATTACTATTGCATCTTTTTTTATCCAATCTCCTTTTACTATTTCTTTAACCCCTACTGCGGCTATAAGTATGTCGGCTCTTTTGCATTCTGTTTTTAAATCTTTTGTTTTTGAGTGAAGTATCGTTACTGTGCAGTTTTCTTTTAATAAAAGCTGAGCCATAGGTTTACCATTTAAATTTGACCTACCTAATATAACTGCATTCTTTCCCTCTAAATTTTTTTCGACACTTTTAATTAAAAAAAGACATCCAAGCGGCGTACAAGGAACTATTGATTTTGAGCCTGATGCCAAACCTCCAACATTCATGGGGTGAAAGCCATCAACATCTTTTGATGGTTTTATAGCATTAATGATTTTTTCTTTATTTATATGAGGTGGTAATGGAAGCTGAACTAAAATTCCTGAAATTTTAGAGTTGTCATTCAATTCATCAATTTTTTTTAAAACTTCTTTCTCAGAAATTTCTTTTGGATATCTTATAACCTCAGAATTAATACCAGCTTCTTTAGCAAACTTTTCTTTATTTTTTACATAAATCTGACTTGGAGCATAATCTCCAATTAAAATTACAGCTAATCCAGGAGTTTTACCATTTTTTTTAATTTTAGAGACTTCATCTTTTACTTTTTCTATCAAATCTTTAGATATTTTTTTACCGTCAATAATCATATTTAAAACATCGTAGGTGCAAGTAATTCGAAAACTAAATTTCTTAAAAACATTAAAGCTAATATTAATATAATTGGAGAGATGTCGATCGAACCTAAATTTGGAAGATATCTTCTAATAAAATTAAGCGGTGGATCAGTAAGTTTATGCGATACATCTAAGACTGAGTAAACAAATCTATTACTGGTATTTAAAATATTAAAAGCTATCAACCAACTGATTATTACATTTATAATTAATACCCATATGTAGAGCGTAACAATATTATCAAATAATATTAAAATTGATTTCATTATTTTTTTTCCACATAAATTGAAGTACTTGGAAAAGCAAAAGATGCTCCATTTTTTTCAACAATTTGTTTTATTTCCACTGCAAGTCTCTCTTTGACTTTAAGCCACTCACTCCAATCATCGGTCATTGTAAAACACCTGATATACATATCAATAGAACTGTCTGAAAATTTGTCTATTCTTACAGCATGTTCTGTGCTCTCACTAATTTTATAATCTTTGGACGTTGTAATATATTTTTCTATTTGATCTCTAATGTTTTTAAGTTGTTCAATAGTCGAGTTATATTGCAAAGTAATCATCCAGCTTATTCTCCAATTTGTTGTCTCTGAAATATTAACTACGGCATTCTCCGCAAATGAAGCATTAGGTATTGTAGCAATCGATTTGTCAAATTTTCTTATAACTGTAGATCTAAAACCTATTCTTTCAACAATTCCTTCAATAATTCCTTCAACATATATCCAATCTCCAATTTTAAATCTTTTTTCTACAAGTACTAAAACTCCTGAAATTAAATTTTTAAATAAATCTTGAGCTCCCAAGGCTACAGCAACCCCAAATAAACCAAGGCCAGCAATAATAGGAGCAATTTTAATACCCCAAATGTCTAATGTCGCCGCAAAACCAAAAAAAATAATTAAAATTTTATTTGCTTTGATGACCCAGTTGAGCAAATCTTTTGATAACAGCTCTTCAATTCTTTTAATCAAAAAAGTTATAGGTTCAACAATTTGATGAATCAGCCAAAATATTAAAATTGTAATTAAAGAACGATTAACATTGTCAACAAAGATAGACATTTTTCCATCAAAATCCATGTAGGAAGAAGCCATAAATATTCCTAGTACAACTGGAAAAAATTTTACAGGACCTTCTGATGCTTGGACTAATGCATCGTCAAATTTATTTGACGTTTTGGCAACATAGTTTTTCAATCTTTGAAGAATAAATTTTGAAATTAAACCACGGAGCAATAAAAAGAATAAAAAAATTGCTATTGCTAACCCAATTTGAGTAAAGTTAACGCCTGCAATACCTGTTTGCCAGATTTCTAAAAATAAGTTTTTAAAATTTTCTAATACATTCATTTTAATCAAATAATTTTTAAGCTAAATAATTCCTCTCCAGGATTAAATATTTTAATTTTTTGCCATTTTTCTTTTTCAAAAACGCTAGCTACTTTTTTACTTATACACATTACGGTAGACCCTGTCATTAATGGATATAATGAGTATTTTTTCACTATTTCAATAAAACTTTGAGCACTTCTCTGAGAGTAAACAAAAATATAGTGTGGCGGATTGTTTTTAATAAGTTCCTTATTTTGAATATTAATATCTAAGATTTTTTCTGATGAATAATTAACAATTTTTTCTATCTTATAACCCTCACTAATTAAATCTAAATCTAAATCAAAACTTAAGTTATCTCCACAAATATAGGCAATTTTTTTGTTTTTTTTAATTTTTTTTGAATTAATAATTAGATGCTTTAAAGCATTAACAGTTCCACCTGCTGAAATAGTGTTAGTGAAGCCATTCATCCTAGCTATTTTTTCAGTTATAGAACCTACACAAAAACAGACTATATTGTTTTTTTGCTTTTCAGTTTTCAAATACTTAATAGCATTCGCGCTTGTAAAAACAATTGCAGCAAATTGATCAAGATTAATAGGATCTATATTTAAGGAAGATATTTTTAGAGTCGGCAAATGTATAATTTTATGGCCTAAAGAAAAAAATTTAGCCATAAGGTCCTCGGAGTCTATTAATGGTCGTGTTAAAATAATGTTCATATTTTTTTTTTAAATTCTTCACCTGCAGATTTTAGGATTTCTTCCGCAACAAGCTTTCCAAGATGTTCAGGTTGATTTCTACTTCCCTTTTTTTCTAAATTGAAAACCTTTTTTCCATCATCGGAAAAAAGTTGAACTTTAAATTTTATTAAATCTTTTTCTATGGTTGCATTTCCTCCAACAGCTGTTTCGCAATCTCCCCCGATAGCTTTCAAAAAAGCTCTCTCAGTTATCGCACAAATTTTAGTTTCCTCATGATTTATTTTGCTCAAAATCTGTTTTATTTTTACATCTTCTTTTCTGCATTGAGCGGCAATTATACCTTGACCGACTGCTGGTAAAAAGTCTTCTAGAGGGAAAATTTCTATTACATGTTTTTCTAAACTTAACATTTTTAAACCGGCTAGTGCTAAAACTATACCGTCATAGTGACCATCTATAACTTTCTGTATCCTTGTATCAATATTGCCTCTGATACTTTTAATTTTTATATTTTTTTTAATTAATCTTAATTGTAGTTCTCTCCTCTTTGAGCCAGAACCTATTGTTCCTGAATTCATTTCTGAAAAACTTTTATACTTTACTGAAATTAAAGAATCCCTGGGGTCATTTCTTTTAATATAAGCTAAAACTTCAAGCTCTTTTCTCTCTAAGGACTCCATGTCTTTTAAAGAATGAACAGCAATATCAATTTTTCCACGAACTAATTCATCTTCGATTTCTTTACAAAATAAACCCTTTCCACCAATTTCTGAAATTTTTTTATTTTGAAATAAGTCTCCAGAAGTTTTTATGATCTTAATATTGATATTTTTATCTTCAATTAAGCCTTCCTTAAGGATTAAACTCTTTACCCTATTAGAGTAGGCCAATGAAAGCTTGCTGCCTCTTGTTCCTATTGTTATTTTATTATTCATTTATCAATTAAAATTTATATTTTATAATATCGAATTTAATGAAAAAAAAACTTACTTTTTTAGGAATTGAAACCAGCTGTGACGAAACAGCTGCAGCTATTGTGCAACAAAAAAGTAATGGAACTGCAAAAGTTTTATCCAGCGTAGTATCTAGTCAAATCAAAGAGCACAAAAAATTTGGTGGGGTAGTTCCTGAAATAGCTGCTAGGGCTCATGTGGAAAATATCGATTTTATAATTAATAGGGCATTAAAAGAAAGTAAAATTAAACTTAGTCAGATTGATGGTGTTGCAGCTACAGCTGGACCAGGATTAATAGTGTGTCTTGCAGTGGGATTAAATGTTGGTAAGTCAATCGCCAAATTTCTCAATAAACCTTTTGTTGCTGTTAATCATCTAGAGGGGCATGCACTAAGCCCAGGTTTAGAAAAAAAAATAAATTTTCCTTATCTTTTACTTTTAATTTCTGGGGGCCATTCTCAGTTTTTAATAGTGAATAATATAAATAAATATAAACAATTGGGCACAACTATTGATGATGCTTTAGGAGAGGCCTTTGACAAAACAGCAAAAATGTTAGACCTAGGATATCCAGGTGGGCCTATTTTAGAAAAATTTGCAAAAAAAGGAGATAAAAAATTTTTTAATTTACCGCAACCTATCATTAATAAAGGTGGTTGTAATTTATCTTTTGCAGGTCTTAAAACAGCAGTCTTAAGAGAAACAAAAAAAAATAAAAAAAGTAATCAGTTTAAGTATAATTTAGCAGCATCATTCCAAGAGACTATTAATCAAATTTTAAAAAAGAAAACTTTGGTGGCAATGAGTCAGTTTAAAGATTTGACAAAAAAAAATAAAGCTACTTTTGTTGTTGCTGGAGGAGTAGCTGCAAATAAATCAATTAGAGAGAGTTTAAGTTTCATTTCAAAAGAAATGAATTTTAATCCTACATTTCCTGATTTAAAATTTTGTGGAGACAATGCTGCTATGATTGCATGGGCTGGGATTAGAAGATTTAAAAAAAAACTTACTAATGACGCAAACACTGCGGTGGCTAAATCGAGATGGCCTCTCGATAAATCTGCACCGTTCATGAAAGGGCCTGGTTTAAAATTTTAATGCAGTATTGGCTAATGAAATCTGAACCAGATGTCTGGTCGATTGATGACCAAAAGAAAGCTGGGGATAAAGGAGTTGCTTGGGATGGAGTTAGAAACTATCAAGCTCGAAATAATTTATCAAAAATGAATGTTAATGATCTTTGTTTTTTTTATCACTCAAACATAGGAAAGGAAATAGTAGGGATAGTGAAGGTTATTAAAAGTTCCTTTCCAGATAAAACTGATAAAAAAGGAAGATTCTTGGCTGTCCAGGTTAGGTTTATTAAAAAACTTGAGAAACCAGTAACTTTAGACCAAATTAAAAAAAATAAGCTTATTAAGCATTTACCTTTAATTAAGCAAAGTAGACTATCCGTAATGCCTATAGATTTTAAAAGCTGGAAAATAATTTATAAGATGGGTATAAAATAAGGGGGAGAAAATTTTATGGCCAAGAGAAGTCGTAAAAAAAGAAAGAAAAAAAATAAAACTAGAAGAAAGTCTAAAAAAAGAAGATTTGTAAGGAAATCTAGAAAAAAGATTTCTAAAAAAATCAAAAGAACTAAAAGTTCTAGAACTTCTTTGGAAGTCAGTGATGACGATGGAAATTCAGTTTTTAAAGTATCTGAAAACTGGTCAAAACAAGCTTACGTCAATAAAGCAAAATATCAAAAAAAATATAATTTATCTATTAAAGATAACGATAAGTTTTGGAAAAAAGAGGGTAAACGAATTACTTGGATTAAGCCTTATACAAAAATAAAAGATGTAAAATACTCAAAAGAGGAAGTTAAGATTAAATGGTTTTACGATGGTACGCTTAATGCATCAGTAAACTGTACAGATAGACATTTAAAAAAGAATGGTAAAAAAACTGCAATAATTTGGGTGGGAGATGATCCAACCGATCATAAAAGAATTTCTTACAAAGAGTTGCATAAAAATGTTTGTAAAGCAGCCAACGGACTTAAAAATATTGGGGTAAAAAAAGGCGACAGAGTAACAATTTATTTAACGATGATTCCTGAGTTAGTTTACACTATGCTTGCCTGTGCAAGAATAGGAGCTATTCACTCAATAATATTTGGTGGTTTTTCACCAGACTCTATCGCTACAAGAATCAATGACTGCGAGTCAGAATTTCTTATCACAGCAGACGAAGGAGTGAGAGGTGGTAAAATTATTCCGCTTAAACAAATTGCAGATGAAGCATTATTACAGTGCCCTGAAATTAAAAAATGTGTAGTGGTAAAGAGGACTGGTAATCAAGTTAGTTGGAACCACGAAAGGGATGTATTTTATGATGAGATTACATCAAATGTTTCTTCTAAATGTGATCCAGAAGAAATGAACGCTGAAGATCCTTTATTTATTTTATACACTTCGGGTTCAACGGGAAAGCCAAAGGGAGTTTTACATACTACTGGAGGTTATATGGTTTATGCCTCTATGACTCATCAGTATATTTTTGATTATAAACCAAAAGATATTTATTTTTGTAGTGCAGATATCGGATGGGTTACGGGACATAGTTATATAGTTTATGGACCTTTATCTAATGCAGCAACTACAATAATGTTTGAAGGTATTCCTACTTATCCAGATTCTTCAAGATGGTGGCAAATTGTAGATAAATATAAAGTTAATATTTTTTATACTGCGCCCACTGCAATACGTGCACTAATGAGAGAGGGAGATGGGCCGGTTAAAAAGACTGGCAGAAAATCTCTCAAGCTATTAGGTACAGTGGGAGAACCTATAAACCCTGAGGCATGGATGTGGTATTACAAAGTGGTTGGCGATTCAAAATGCCCAATAGTAGACACATGGTGGCAAACAGAGACTGGCGGTATACTAATTTCAGCACAACCAGGTGCGATTGATCTTAAGCCTGGTTCAGCCACTAAACCATTTTATGGAATTAAACCTGTCATAGTTGACGAAACAGGTAAAGTTTTAAAAGGAGCTTGTAAAGGAAGACTTTGTATGAGCGCTTCATGGCCAGGACAAATGAGAACGGTTTATGGCGATCATAAACGATTTATAGATACTTATTTTTCTCAATACGATGGAAAATATTTTTCTGGTGATGGCTGCAAAAGAGATAAAGATGGTTATTACTGGATAACAGGAAGAGTGGATGATGTAATTATTGTTTCTGGTCATAATCTAGGGACTGCTGAAATAGAAAGTGCATTTGTAGCCCACAATCGTGTAGCTGAGGCTGCTGTTGTTGGATATCCGCACGATATTAAAGGTAATGGTTTATATTGTTATGTGACTTTAAAAGCTGGGGAGCAACCTAGTGGAGATTTAGAAAGAGAATTAAAACTTTGGGTTAGAAAACAAATTGGACCTATAGCTACTCCAGATATAATTCAATTTGCACCTGCTTTACCTAAAACAAGATCGGGAAAAATTATGAGAAGGATTTTGAGAAAAATTGCAGCTAACGAACATAACGATTTGGGTGATACCACTACTTTAGCTGATCCGAATGTTGTTGACTCCTTAATTGACAATAGACAAAACAAAAACTAAAAATTTTTAAAATCTTTAGTTAAGCTATCAAATTCATTTTGTACTAGATTCCATTTAAGTTTTATTGAATTTAAAACAATTTCTTTATCTAATTCTTTTAATTCATCAGCAATTGGTGACCACTTATATAACGATAAGCCACTATTCTTAAACGGTTCATTTAAATAATAGCTACTCCAATTAATGCTACGTGATTTTATTTTAAATTCGTTTCTAATTGCATCACTTATTTTTCTTGATAAGCCGTTCGACTCTTCTTCAAGAAGAATTTCAACAAATATTTTTTCTGCATCTTTTGTACAATCGAAATTCTTTTTTTCATAAAGATATGAAAATGTGTAGAAAGTGCAATCAAGAAGACATGATGCGTAAACATTCCACTTGGCTATATCTAGAGACTCTAAAAAAGGTTTGTCCTCAAACATCAGATAATGTTTAAATCCCATCCTGGTTTTTATGTACCCAAAGAGTGTAGTTTGTGAAACGTGAGCGGACCTTTCTTGGATGAATTTTTTAAGTTGAACCAGTGACGTTAAAGATTGAAATCTATCCGTTACTTTTCTTACTGGAAACAAGTATTCTTTAAGAGCTTTAATTGTGTCGACAAATTTATGTAGATTCAATCTCACGTTGTATTAAAAATATGTGTCTATATTTTTCCTTTATTTTACATGCTTTGTAGCATCTCAGATCGGGTTTTTTAACTTTTAATTACCACCTAGTTAGGTATGATCCAACCATTAAATTACGAAAAAAACCTAAAGGGGGAAAAATGTCAAACAAAGAGAAACATTGGGAGAAGTCTAAAAACCATATGATCATTACATTGGTTATTTGGTTCTTTTTTTCAACTGTTATCTTCATGTTCGGAGCTGAAATAAACTCTATGACTTTTCTTGGTTACCCTCTAGCGTATTATATGACGGCACAAGGATCACTTCTTGCGTTCGTTTTATTAATATTCTGGTTTGCAGGTAAACAAGAAGATATCGACGAAGAGTGCGGTTTCGGAGAAAAGGAGGATAACTAATGTTTAAAGGTGGATTTATACAAAACCTTCCTAAAATATACGGACTGTATACTGGTGGTTTTATAGTATTCATCATATTGATGGCTATTATGGAACAAGCTGGAGTCTCTAAAGAGGCGATCGGTATAATGTTCGTTGCTTTCACAGTTGCCATTTATGCTCTAATTGGATGGTTATCAAGAACCGTTCAAGTTGATGCATATTATGTAGCTGGAAGACAAGTGCCTACTGTATTTAATGGAATGGCAACAGCAGCAGACTGGATGTCTGGTGCTTCTTTCGTAGCATTAGCGGGTGGTGTCTATTTTGGTGGCTATGGTTACATGGCCTTCTTAGTTGGTTGGACAGGTGGATATGTGCTTGTATCAACTTTATTAGCACCATACTTAAGAAAATTTGGATGTTACACAGTACCTGATTTCATAGGAACAAGATATGGCGGTAACGGAGTAAGATTCTGTGCTGTATTAGTTCTTGTGTTAGCTTCATTTACTTATGTGACTGCACAAATTAATGCTACAGGAACAATTGCTGCGCGAGCCTTACAAATTCCATTTGAACTAGGTGTTTGGGTAGGATTAGTAAGTATCTTGTTATGTTCTATGTTAGGCGGAATGAGAGCAGTTACATGGACGCAAGTTGCGCAATATATAGTTTTAATCGTTGCTTATCTAATTCCAGTTTTCTGGATTAGTAATAGAATAGGTGGAGGAGTATTCCCTCACTTAATGTTAGGCGACGAGGTAGCTAGAATAGGTGAACTAGAACAATCATTTGGACTAGTCAAAAACAGTGCCGCAGATATTAAAGCAGCTGGAGTACCAGGTGGCTTAAAATCTATTGCAGTATCACACACAGGGGTACCTGAAGGTGGAATGGCTGTATGGAAATATATCTCGTTAGCAATGTGTATGATGATAGGAACTGCATCGTTACCTCATATTCTTATGAGATACTTTACAACTCCATCAGTAAAACAAGCTAGAAAATCAGTAGCATGGTCGCTATTCTTTATCTTCTTGCTTTACTCATCAGCACCGATGCTTGCAACATTATCTAAAATTTCATTAATGGATCCTAATTTACCAACTGGTATTATAGGAAAACCTATTAGTGCAGTTATGGCTATTGATTGGGTTCAAGCATGGTCAGCTCAGAAACAAGTTTTCATTGCTGACTTTAATGGTGATGGCATACTTCAATTAAATGAATGGTTCATGAGAACAGGTGTAGTTGTGTTAGCTACTCCAGAAGTAGCAGGATTACCTTACGTAATTTCTGGACTAGTTGCTGCCGGAGGTATGGCTGCAGCGATGTCAACTGCTGACGGATTAGTTCTTGCAATTGCGAACGCACTGTCACATGACGTTTACTTTAAAATGGTTGACCCTAAAGCAGATGTTAGAAAGAGATTAATAGTAGCGCGAGTACTGTTAGTCGTAATTGGTGCTGCAGGTGCATATATTGCATCAATGCGTATCACTAGTATCTTAGGGGCAGTTGCTTGGGCTTTTGACTTCGCTATGTCAGGTCTATTCTTCCCACTTGTACTTGGAGTATGGTGGAAGAGAGCTACAAGAGAAGGAGCTATTGCAGGTATGCTTTCAGGTTTAGCTGCAGGAACAATGTATCTAGTATATGTATATCCTAAGTTTATGGGTAATACATGGCTATCAGATGCAACAGGTATCGATCACTTAAGATTTGGTATGATCGGAGCTCCTGTATGTTTAGTTGTTATGGTTGTTGTAAGCTTAATGACCAAAGCACCTGATGCTGCTACTCAGAGAATGGTTGAGGAAACTAGAATTCCTAGTGGAAGAACTATTCTAGGCAAACAGCACTAGTAAACTAAATTTAAAATTTATAAAGGGGCGGATTTATTCGCCCCTTTTTTTTTGTCTAATAAATGTTATTGTTCTAATATGGCTTTATGGATATTAACGCTAGATTATATACTTGGCATAGTCATGTGGACTTTGATTGGCAGATCAGCAATGAATATTTTTCAAAGAGAGGACTCAGACTTCTTTTTTATGAAGGTCTTTGTAAAATTTACTAACCCTCTTTTACGACTTTTTGATCCAATTACGCCTAGTTTTCTTTTAAGGCCAATGGTACCTCTTTATGTTGCTTGGTTTTTTTATCTTTTCCGATTTTATCTAATGCCATACTTACTTGGTTACTCAGTTATGGGAATGTTATCTTTTCCTTTAGAAAGTGATATATCTAAAGAACTTTATTCAATTTATACTCAATGGACAAAATAAAAATATCACCATCTATTCTATCTGCTAATTTTAGTAAATTAGGAGATGAAGTATTGTCGCTCGAAAAGGCTGGTGCTGACTATATACACATAGATGTTATGGATGGACATTTTGTTCCTAATATAACTATAGGACCAGAAGTAATTAAAAAAATTCGACCGCTTACTAAGAAAATATTTGATGTCCATTTAATGATTTCTCCAGTAGATAAATACATAAAAGATTTTGCTAAGGCTGGCGCTGATATTATTACATTTCATCCTGAAGCTACAAAAGATGTAAACAACACAATTAATTTAATAAAAAATGAAAATAAAAAAATTGGTATATCACTTAAACCAAAATCAAAAATAGATCTAATTGAAAATTATTTGGAAAAAATTGATCTCATTTTGATAATGAGTGTCGAACCTGGTTTTGGTGGTCAAAAATTTATGCCAGAAGTTCTGGATAAAGTAAAAAAATTAAAAAAAATTATTACTGAAAAAAAATTAAACGTGGATATCGAAATTGATGGAGGAATTAACTTTGATAACAGCAAAACTGTCAAAGAAGCAGGAGTAAATATTCTTGTATCAGGATCAACGATTTTTAAAGAAAATAATGGTGATTTAAAAAAGAATATAGAATTACTACGTACCAATTAAAATGCTAAATTTAAGAAGTATTTATTATTACTTTTTAGCTTTAAAGATCTCTTCATTAAAATTCTGTAAAAAAATTTATTTTAAAACCAATTTTTATAAAAAATCTTTAGTTTCGATAACACCAAAACAGTTTTATTTTTATCCAAATACATTTTTACTCTCGTCTATTACAAACAATGAGAACTTTTCATTTAATCTGTCTGATATTGATCCGTATACTTTATGGATTAAGCAAAATTCTAAAAAAGAAGAAGAAAGTCTACATAACTTTCTTTGGCTTAATCTCATAAATAGAAAAAACGATGCAGTTATTATCCAAAAAATTATTATTCAGTGGATTAATAAAAACAATACCTACAAAAAAACTATATGGAATAGTTCTATTACAAGTAAAAGAATAATTTCATGGATATTAAATGCTAATATCATTTTAAATAACGCTGATAAGAATTTTAAAGAAATTTTTTTTCAATCGATAATAATCCAAATAAATCATCTTAAAAAAAATTTTAAATTTGAAAATAGTGATTCTAAAAAATTAGAAATATTAACAGCTATTTTACTTTCTGGATTGGTGTTTAAAGAATATTTTGAAAATTTTAATTTTTCTCTTAAGGAATTAAAAAAGATTATAGAAAACTTCTTTGATAACGATGGTTTTCCAAAAAATCGGAATCCAAATGATTTAATTAAGTTTTCTAAATATTTAATTTTAATAAAAGAGTGTAGTAAAGATGCTCATCAGTATATTCCTGATTATTTAGAGGAAATAATAGATAAAAATATAAGCTGCCTAACAACTATCCTAAATCCATTGAATCAAATGCCATTATTTAACGGGGCCACAGAAATTAAAATGGATAAATATCTCAATTACATAGAAAGGTTGAATTACAGTTGTAAAAAAAATAAAAATCTAGTTGGAAAAATTCAAATTCTTAAAAATCAAAAAAGTATTGTTTTTTTTGATGTAGGAGAACCTCCAAAAAAAAATTTTTCTGAGGCTTATCAATTAGGTCCTTTATCTTTCGAATATTTCTTCAATAATCAAAAAATAATAACCAACTGTGGTTACGGTAAACAAATTTCTAAAAAAGCAAAGTTGGTGAGTAGATTAACTTCAGCCCAATCAACCTTATGTTTAAATGATACTTCTGTGACTAAATTAGAACGAAACAAAATAATAAATAGAACATTCGGTGCTTTTATAAAAAACAGTTTCAATGTGTTTGATATTAATTTTAATAAAGATGATTTACATCTAATTGCATCTGCATCTCATAATGCTTATGAAAAAAAATTTGGGTACATCCATAAAAGATCCTTGAGTATTTCAAAGAAAAGCAGTGAATTAAAAGGATCAGATTTTCTAATAAAAAAAGGGAGCACCTCACCTAAAGTTAATTATCATATTAGATTTCATCTCTATCCAGGCATATCCGCGACTGAAACTATTGGTGGTAATACTATTTTAATACAAATAGATAAAAACAAATCTTTAATTTTTTCTTCTCCAAATCAGAAAATTTCTTTAGAAAAAAGTATATTTTTAGGAAGAAATCAAATATTAAATAATTTTTGTATAACTATTAATGGTAATCTTTCTAATAAAAGCGAAACTATTGATTGGGAGATAAAAAAAAATAACTGATTATGTTAAGAAAAATAAAAAACGCTTTAATATCTGTATCTGACAAAACTGCTTTAAATCAAATTTTAAAAGTTCTTAAAAGGTATAACATTGAAATTATTAGTTCAGGCGGAACATACAAAACTATTAAAAAACTTGGTTATAAGTGTGAAGAAGTTTCCTTATATACTGGATTTAAAGAGATGCTTGATGGAAGAGTAAAAACTTTACATCCTAAAATCCATTCTGGAATTTTATTTAATAGATCTAATAAAAAACATAAGAAGGAAATGAAAAAGCAAAAATATCTTTCTATAGACTTAGTAGTTGTAAATTTTTATCCTTTTAAAAATAGTGTTTTAAACTCCAAAAATGAAAAAAATATAATTGAAAATATTGACATTGGCGGTCCAACAATGGTTAGAGCGGCAGCCAAAAACTATAAAGATGTACTTATAATTACTGAAAAAAATGACTATTCAAGATTAGTCGATGAGCTAAAGAAATATAAAGGAAGTACCAGTCTTAAATTTAGAGAGCTTATGTCGAGCAAAGCTTTTAGTTTGACAGCGTATTATGACTCTACAATAGCTCATTGGTTTAACAATAAACTAAATATTAAATTTCCTAACAAAAAAACAATCTTTGGGAAAAAACTGGAACAATTAAGATATGGCGAAAATCCACATCAACAAGGCTCGATTTATGTAAATGATTTTAATGATAGTGAAATTGGTTTAAAAAAAATCAGTGGTAAAGATTTAAGTTACAATAACTATAATGATATTTTTTCAGGACTGGATATACTTTTATCAGTAAAAAAGATTCCGACGACAGTTATAATAAAACATGCAAATCCTTGTGGTGTTTCATCCAACAAATCACCTAAAGTTTCTTTTAATAACGCTCTGGCGAGTGACCCTTTAAGTGCTTTTGGAGGAATTGTTGCCTGCAATTTTAAAATAAATAAATCTGTTGCTAATGAATTAAATAAAAAATTTTTTGAAGTTATTCTTGCTAAAAACTTTGATGCACAAGCTTTACGAATCTTAAAAAGAAAAAAAAATTTGAGAATTATAGATATATCTAATTTTAAAGATAAAAATAACTCTGCTGTAAAGTTATTTAATGGTTCATTCTTATTACAAGATAAAGATAATATAATATTTAATAGAAAAGATTTAAAATTTGTTACAAAAAACAAACCATCAAAGAAAGAAATTAAAGAAATAGAATTTGCTTTCAATGTTTGTAAATTTGTGAAGTCTAATGCAATAGTTTTAACTGAAAACTTCTCAACTATTGGTATAGGAGCGGGACAACCGAGTCGTTTGGATAGCTGTAAGATTGCAACACAAAAGGCTAAACAATTTCAGCCTACGAGATTAAAAAATGCAATAGCCGCATCTGATGCGTTTTTTCCTTTTGCCGATGGTATTAAGACTTTAATTAAATCTGGTGTTAAAATTATTGTTCAACCTGGAGGATCAATTAGAGATAAAGAGGTAATTGAAGCAGCAAATAAAGCCAATATAAAAATGGTCTTAACAGGCACCAGACATTTTAATCATTAGTTAATCTTATCTATTTTAGCTGCTAACACAAAGTCACTCTCTGCTAAGCCTTTAATTGCATGCGTAAATATTTTTATTTTTGCATACCCCCATCCAAAAGAAATATCTGGGTGGTGTCCTTCTCTTTCGGCTATTTCACCAACTTTATTGACAAAATTCTGACTTTCCAAAAAATTTTTAAACTTAAATTCTTTTTCAATAAAAAAACTTTCTGCTTTATTTTTTTTAACGTCCCATCCGTCAACTTTTTTGAGATATTTATGAATTTCTGTAACATCAAATGGTGGTATACCGCCCTCACATGGAACACATTTTTTATCAGCTAAATCAGACATGCTATCCCCTCTTTGGAGCGGGCAAAGGGACTTGAACCCTCGACCTTCTCGTTGGCAACGAGACGCTCTACCACTGAGCTATACCCGCATTTATTTATTAGGTAAATTTAGCCGCATAGAAAGAAGATTACAAGTGTTGTTATCTTATATTATAATTAAATTATGAAAGACGATTTTCCAAAGCAGATACCAGTTTTCCCACTTAGTGGAGTAATATATTTTCCAAAAACAAATTTGCCGCTTAATATTTTTGAAAGAAGGTATCTAGATTTAGTTAATGATTGCATTAAAAAAGATAGATTGATGGGTATGGTTCAATCTAAGAAAGATGGTGATGAAGTTTATAAAATAGGATGCTTAGGTAAAATTAGTGACTTCCATAAAAGTGAAGATAATAGAATTCTAATAAATTTAACTGGTGTTATAAGATTTGAAATAGAGAAAGAAATCTTAAATAAAAAACTCTACAGAGAATTTGAGGTTTCATACGAAAAATTTAATCTGGACACCAAAAAAGCTGATAAACCTATTGAAAAACAGGAAATAAATTTGCTTTTTGATAAAACAAAAAATCTATTCAAAAAGAGAGGATTAATATTAAATTGGAAAGAATTTGAAAAACTTGATCAGGTTCAACAAATCAATACTATATCGATGATTGCTCCTATATCTAATGAGGAAAAGCAAAAACTTTTAGAAGCTATTAGTATTAGTAATAAAACTAAAACTTTGTTAGAAATCCTAGAGTTTTATCTTTACAATAACAGTTCAGAAAAAATGACTATTCAATGATTGTTAGTTAGTTTTATTCATAGAGTCAAAAAAGTCAGCATTGTTTTTTGTATTTTTAAGCTTAGACATCAAAAACTCTATCCCATCCATTGTTCCCATTGGACTTATTATTCTTCTTAAGACATTTACCTTTGTTAAATCTTCTTTCTTAAATAAAAGCTCCTCTCTTCGAGTGCCTGATCGAGTAATATCTATAGCTGGATAAATTCTCTTATCAGCTACCTTTCTGTCAAGAATCAATTCGGAATTTCCAGTTCCTTTAAACTCCTCAAATATCACTTCATCCATTCTGCTTCCAGTATCAATTAAAGCTGTTGAGATAATTGTCAAAGAACCACCTTGCTCTATATTTCTTGCAGCTCCAAAAAATCTTTTTGGTCTTTGAAGTGCATTCGCGTCTACTCCTCCTGTTAAAACTTTACCTGAGCTTGGCACAACAGCGTTGTAAGCTCTTCCAAGTCTCGTTATAGAATCCAAGAGGATAATTACATCTTTTTTGTGTTCAGTTAGTCTCTTTGCCTTTTCAATAACCATCTCGGCTACAGCAACGTGTCTAGAAGCTGGTTCATCGAAAGTTGAACTAATTACTTCGCCTTTTACTGAACGTTGCATATCAGTTACCTCTTCGGGACGTTCGTCTATAAGTAAAACCATTAAATAACATTCAGGATGATTTTTAGCTATTGAATCTGCAATGTTTTGTAAAATAATTGTTTTACCTGCTTTTGGTGGAGAAATAATTAGAGATCTTTGTCCCTTTCCTATTGGACTAACTAAATCAATTAGTCTCGCAGTTTGATCTGGTTTTTTTTCTGTTTCATTTTTTTCAATTTCCATTTTCAGCTGCTCTTTAGGATAGAGAGGTGTTAAGTTATCAAAAGCTATTTTATTTCTTCCTTTTTCTGGATTTTCAAAATTTATTTGATTTACTTTTAGTAACGCGAAATATCTCTCGGCATCTTTTGGAGCTCTTATTTCGCCCTCTACCGAATCTCCGGTTCTAAGACCAAATCTTCTAATTTGACTTGGGCTTACATAAATATCATCTGGACCTGGTAAATAATTTGATTCTATGGCTCTTAAAAAACCAAAACCGTCCTGTAATACTTCTAGGACACCTGCTCCTGTTATTTGCTCATTCTTTTCAGCAAGTTTTTTTAGTATAGCAAAGAGTATTTCTTGTTTTCGAAGGGTACTAGGATTCTCAATGCCTAGCTTTTCAGCTTCAGTAATTAATTCTCCTGGGGTTTTTTGCTTTAATTGTTGTAGGTTCATATTGTGTGATTAATAATAAAGGTAAGTGATATAAATATAGGTGTTTTTATAAATTTTTCAACCCCTATAATGGTTTAAAAACTACTAAAAAAATAACAATGATTAGTATTACTGTAGGGATTTCATTAATAATTCTATAAAATCTTGAAGAATATGTATTGGTATTTAAGGAAAAACGCCTTAGACAAACTAGCAAAAAAAAGTGATAAAACGTTAAAATAATTACAAGAATTAATTTTAATTGTAACCATAAATCAGCAAGACTTTGTATGCCAATTGAATGCAACAATAATAAGCCAAAAATCCACGACAATATCATAGCAGGATTCATAATATAAAAGAAAAGTCTCTTTTCCATAATTTTGAATGTTTCAAGTTGTCCCTCATTGTTTGAAGTCTCAGAATGATAAACGAATATTCTTGGCAAGTATAATAAGCCTGCCATCCAAGAAATTATTGCAATTAGATGTAGGGCTTTAAAAGTTAAATAAGCATTCATTTTATTAAGAGATATCTTTTTATTAAATGTTGAAATAAATCGATATGGTCCTCATTATCATTTAAGCAAGGAACTAAATCGAAGTTTTTACCTCCAGCACCGAGGAAACTTTCTTTGCCCTGAATTAAAATTTCTTCCAAGGTTTCTACACAATCTGATGAGAATCCAGGACAAATAACTAAGATATTTTTAGTTCCTTCTTTTGGTAAAGCTTCAAAGGTTTTGTCGGTATAAGGTTGTAACCATTCTTGTGGACCGAACCTAGATTGAAAAGTTGTCTTAATTGGAATTTTATTATTAAATTGTTCTGTAATTAGTCTAGAAGTTTTTTGACAATAACATTGGTAGGGATCTCCTTTATCAAAGTATTTTTTTGGTATTCCATGGTAAGATGCAATTATTAAATCTGGCTTCCAACTAATTTCTGATATCTTTTTATTTAGGCTGTTTGCTAATGCCTTAATATAGAGCTGTTCCGACTCGTAATGAGGTATGATTTGTAAACTTGGTTGCCATCTCATTTTCATCAAACTTCTATAAACTTCATCACAGACTGTTGCTGTTGTCGCGGCTGCGTATTGTGGGTACAAAGGTAAGACAATTATGTTTTCACAACCTGCATCTTTAAGTTTTTCAATTTTACTTTTTATGCTTGGATCTCCGTATCGCATTGCAAAATCTAATAATAATTTTTCTGACCCAATTCTATCAACTAGTTTCTTTGTCTGCATAATAGAGTAGTATCTAAGCGGTGACATATTTTCTTTTTTCATCCAAATTTTTTTATAGGCTTTAGCTGTTTTTCCTGGCCTAAAAGTCAAAATAAAAAGATTTAATATTATTTTCCAAATTATCGGGTTTACTTCTATTACTCTTCTGTCTGAAAGAAATTCTTTTAAATACTTTCTTATGTCTAACCAGCTAGTTGAGTTAGGGGTTCCTAAATTAACTAATAATACTCCTGTTTTTCCGTAATTAACTTTTGGATGATCTGTCTTCATTTGTATGAGTTTACTCTTTCTATAACTTTTTTAAGCACGTCTGGGTTTGTTTCAGGGAGTAACCCGTGACCGAGATTAAATATATAAGGCGAATTATTAAATATATTTAAATATTTATCAACTTCTGAAAAGATTTTTTTTTCATCTTCTAATAAAATTTTTGGGCTCATTCCCCCTTGTAAACAAACATTTGTTAAGTTGTCCCTTGCCCAAATAGGATCAATATCATAATCAATGTTAATTCCATTCGGTTTTACAATTTCAATAAACTCTTTATATTTTTTTTTAATTCCTTTTGGAAAACAGATTGCCGGTAGCTTGATTTTTTGACAGTGCTCAACTAATTTTTGATTAGGAATATAACAATATTCATATAAACTATTTTCTGGAATAAGCCCAGCCCAAGAATCAAAAATCTGAACAACATCAGCACCAGCATTGAATTGATTTTCGACATGTAGGATTAGGTATTTATTTAATCTTTCTAAAATAATTTTAAAGTCAACACTCTTATCTTTTATAAAATTAGGATTTTTTTTTCCATTAAACATATAGAACAACAGTGTCCATGGAGCACCAATAAAACATATAAGGGATTTTTCGTTATTCAATTTCTTTCTTGTTTTTGAAATTGCTTGATAAATAGGATTTAATTTTTTTGTGAAGCTTTCTTTGCTACTCCTTAAAAAAACAGATAAATTAAATTTTGACATTTCTGGTCCTTCATTTTTTACAAAATTTACATTTTGACCTAAACCGTAGGGCACCATTAAAATATCTGAGAAGATAATTGCGGCATCTAAGTCGAACCTTTTTAAAGGTTGTAATGTAATCTCTGACGATAATTCACTATTGAGACATAATTCTACGAAATTTTGGTTTTTACTTCTTATTTCACGAAATTCAGGTAAGTATCTTCCTGCTTGTCTCATAAACCAAATAGGTAATGATGAACAGTCTTTATTAACTAAACACTTATTAATTTTCTTCATTAATATAATAATATATTTATAAGAGTATTATTTGTAATAGGTCATGTTTGTAAGAGATATAACTATTTATACATGTTTTCTCACATTTTATTCCCATCTATATATCTTAAAATATAGTTTTTTTGCTCAATTTAAAAAAAACATCAACATTTATCCAATTGTCTTAGTAAAAATATTAACATCCAATAAAATGTTCAAAATATGTTAATTAATGTTAATATTTTTTTTAAAAGAAAAATTAAAATGTATAAAATAGAATTATAACTTAAATATCAACATATTTATGTCCGAAAAATACAACGTATACTTAATTTCAGATTCAACTGGAGAGACATTAGATAGAATATTTTTGTCGCTGAAATCTCAATTTGCAAACTTTAATTATGATAAAAAAGAATTTGTATTTGTTAGAACAGAACAACAAATTGATAAAATTATTAAAGAGTCTGCTTCTCTAAGTAATTCAATAATTCTTTATACTATCGTTGAAACCAAACTAGCAAAATACTTAGCAACCAAAAGCACGGAGCAAAACATTCCTTGTTTTGGAGTTCTAGGTAATTTAATTTTAACTTTTTCAAAGTTACTTAACCAAAAGGCGTCTCACACTCCTAGCGCACAACACGTAATGGACGAAGATTATTATAAGAGAATTGAAGCTATACAGTTTACAATGTCCCATGACGATGGAAAAAAAACAGAAGATATAGATAAATCAGATATAGTGTTACTTGGAGTGAGTAGAACCGGCAAAACACCAACTTCTATTTATTTATCTAATAGAGGATATAAAACCATGAATATTCCACTCATACATAAACAAGAAATCCCAAACGGACTAAAAAAAAAAGAATTGTCTGCTTGTATAGTAGGTTTATTTGCTGACCCTGAGAGACTGTCAGATATTAGAAGGAATAGAGTAGCAATCATGAATGAAAAAAATCTACCTTCTTATACAGACTTAGAGTCTATTAGACAGGAGCTGGATGAGTCGAAAGAATTATTTAAAAAATACAATTGGCCCACGATAGATATCACTCGTAAATCAATAGAAGAAACTGCGGCCTCAGTTTTAAAAATATATGATATTAAAAAGAATAAATGAAAATTATTTTAGCTTCAAAAAGCGGGGTAAGAAAAGAAATTCTAGACAAAAACAATATTAAATGTGAAGTTATGCCTTCAAATGTAGACGAAGACCAAGTCAAAGAGTCTTTGCAAAATGAAAAAGCAAGTCCAGAATTAATTTCTAAGAATTTGGCTGAGTTAAAAGCTAACAAGATTAGCAAGAAACAACCCGAATCATACGTAATCGGGGCTGACAGCGTTATAGATCTAAAGGGTAAATTAATTTCGAAGCCAAAAAATAGAGAAGAGGCTCTAAACATTCTTAAAGATCTTAATGGTCAGGAACACCAATTAATTAGCTCAGTTTGTATTTCCAAAAATGGATCGATGATCTGGAATTATACTGATGCCTCAAAGTTAACAATGAAGGAACTTAATTTAGAAGAGATTAGGTCTTATTTAAAAAAAATTAAAGACAAAGAACTATATGCTTACGGAGTTTATCAAATAGAGGCTGGAGGCAGATATTTGTTTTCTAAAATAGAAGGTGATGAAAATAGTATAATGGGTCTACCAATTCAAAAAATAAAAGATTATTTAAGTAGGATTAAATGAAAAAGTTCTTAGTTATAGGAAATCCAATTGACCACTCTTTGTCACCAAAGCTTCATAATTATTGGATGAGTTTACACAACATCAAGGCTATTTATGAAAAAGCCCTTCTTGATAAAAATGAGTTAAAAGAAATTATAAAAGAAGTTAAATCTGGTAAAATTGATGGATTAAACATTACATTGCCTTTTAAGAAAGCCATCATTCCTTTATTAGATGGGCTTACTCCATTGGCTAAGGAAACAAGATCTGTAAACACAGTATTTAAGAAAGATGGAAAAATCTTTGGAGAAAACACTGATGCTAATGGTTTTAGAAAGGCTATTCAATATACAAATTTTGAAACTAAAAATAAATCTGCACTTATACTTGGAGCTGGTGGTGTCGTTACCTCAATTATCTTCGCCCTAAAAAAATTAGGTGTTTCTAAGATTTTTGTAAGCAATAGAACCAAGAAACACGCAGACGAAATAAAAAAATTTTATTCAGATATTGAGATAATTGATTGGGGAGCAACTAAAGAAATAGATATTGTTATAAACGCCACAAGCCTTGGCCTAAATGAAAATGATGTTATTGATATAGATTTGAAAAGTTTTGGAAAAAATAAATTATTTTATGATCTAATATATAATCCACCTAAGACAAATTTTCTTCAAAAAGCTGAGAAATTAGGAAATCAAGTTGAAAATGGCAAAATGATGTTTGCTTACCAGGCACAACTTTCTTTTAGTATATGGAATGGAGTTGAACCTAAGGTAGACGAGAAAGTGCTAAAAATTTTAAATGATTAATATTGGTATTACCGGAACTCTATCATCAGGTAAATCTACAGTTGCTAAGCTTATTTCTGGAGGTAAATACCCTTTTTTTAGTGCGGATAAATCAGTAAAAAATTTATATTCCAAAAAACTTTTTATCAAAAAAATTAAAAAAAAATTTAACATAAAAAGCACAAAAGGAATAAAACAAAGAATAAAAAGCATTATCAAAAATGATAAAAAAAAATTAAAGGAACTAGAATTAATCATCCATCCTTTGGTTAGAAAGGAGATGAGGGCATTTTTGAAAAAAAAGGGAAAAATCAAAATTTTCGAAATACCACTTTTAATTGAGAGTAAACTAAATAAACATTTTGATTTAATTGTTAATATTGCTGCTCAAAAAAAATTAAGATTAAAAAGATATCTAAGAAAAGGAGGAAATAAGGAGATATTCACAATTTTAGATAATAGACAGTTTAAAAACAAAAAAAAAATAAAAAACTGTGACTATGTAATTTATAATAATAAATCTTTAAAAAACTTAAAAAAAAAAGTTAACAAGTTGAAAAAAAAACTATGAATGAAATTTTTCTAGATACTGAAACAACTGGCCTATCTTTGAAAGAAAATCACAGAATAGTTGAAATTGCATGTATTGAGACCAAAGATCTTATCCCGACTAAAAACTTTTTTCACAAACTCATCAATCCCGATAGAGATGTACCTGAAGATGCTGTAAAAGTTCATGGTTTTACAGGTGAGTTTTTAAAGGATAAAGATAAATTTGAAAAAATAGCAGACGAGCTAATCAACTTCATCGCAGGAAAAAAAATTATTATACATAATGCTCCTTTTGATCTAGGATTTATTAATCATGAACTTAAATTAATAAAAAAAAATGAAATAAAAAAAGATAACGTTATTGATACTTTAGAAATAGCTAGAGGCAAATATCCTGGCTCTTCAAATTCACTAGATGGACTTTGTAAAAGATTTAATATTGATTTATCAAGAAGAGTAAAGCATAACGCAATTCTAGACTGTGAATTATTAAGAGAAGTATATATTAATTTGCTCGATGTTAAGGAACCAAAACTATTTTTTAATGAAAAAGACGAAGATAATACCAAGGAAGATGAAAAAATTAATTTAAACTATTGTAAAAAAATTATAAAACCTTCTGCAGAAGAGCTGACAAAGCATAAAAATTTTCTTAAAAATGACTTAAAAAAAAATTTTTATTAATTTCGACTTTGAAGATAAAGTTTTTCAAAATCTACAATTTTTTCAATTTTAACGTCTTTAAAACCAGATTTTTCAAAAAGTAAAATAAATATTTCTCTAATATTAGGGTAAATCTCTGTAGGAACATTTACTAAAATAATTCTTTCTAATTCTTTTTTATCGCTAAGATTTATACCTAGCTCAATTATAGCTGAATAAACAATCTTAACATCAATTTTATCAAAATCACTCTTTGTTGAATTAAGGGAAAGAGCAGTATCAACCTCAATTGTTTTTTCTTTTAAAATTTTGCTTTTTATATCAATCTTAATTTTATAGTTAGAAATATTTTTTGTTAATAAGAAAAAGTTTTTTGGATCATCAATAACGAAATTTAAATCTTTAATATACTTTGCTACTATTTTATAGCTCATCTTTTTCTTTTTTCTTCTCTATAGTTTCTTTTTCTTCTATAATTTCACCATCTACAACATTATTGCGCTGATTTTTTGGCTGATAATTTCTCAACAAATAATTTATTATTATCTTTCTAGTGAAGGGAATAAGCAAAACAAAACCAATAAAATCAGTCACAAATCCTGGAATAATTAAAAAAACCGAAGCTATTGCAATAGATGCACCTGAGATAATTTCATACACTGGAATTTTATTTTGATACAAATTGTAAAAGCCTGATTTAATAGTGCTCAAACCTTGAACCCTTGCGCAATAAAGACCTAAAACCGCAGTTAAAAATATTAATAATATAGTGTTGAGAGCACCGATTTGCGCCCCTATCTTAATCATAATCCATATTTCTAAAATAGGTAGGCCAATAATGATTAGTAATAATGAGTTCATTTGTCTATTACAAAAATATATTATTCATGTATATTTATCAAATTATGAGTAACAATTTTGGATATATAGACATAATTTTATTGGCAATGATAGCAGGATTTATAATCTTAAGATTGAGAAATATCCTAGGTAGAAAAACCGGTCATGAAGACAAGGCATTTAGCGGGTTCAGTGAAAGAAAATTTGAACAATTTAAAAAAGAAAATATCCAAGAAGAAAAGTTTGAAGAGACAGGTTTAGAAGGAGAACAGAAAGAAAAATTTTTAAAGGGAGCAGAAAAAGCATATGAGAGTATTATTACTTCATTTGCAAAAGGCGATAAGAAAAATTTAAAAAACTTACTAACTTCTCAAATGTCATCAAACTTTGAAGAGGCCATTAATCAAAGAGAAATAGAAAATATTAAATCTGAGCTTACTTTTGTAGGCTTTAAACAATCGAAACTAGAGAAATTTGAAAAAATTAAAAATGAATTTTATGCGACAGTTAAATTCGTATGTGAAATAATTTCTGTAAAAAGGGACAAAGAAAATAAAATTATTGAGGGGAATCCAGATAAAATTAAGACAGTTACTGACCACTGGAAATTCTCTAGAAATGTGTTTAGTAAAAAACCTAATTGGTACTTAGCTGAAATTGTCAGTAATAAGTGAAAAAAAAAGATTTTCTATCTAAAACTAATCAAAAAGACTGGGAAGAGTACATAAAGAACCCAAAAGATATTTTTGATAAAGATAGACAAAATAAAATTTTTTCAAATAAAGAAAGATATAAATTTGATTTTCATGGCTTTAGTTTAGAGGAAGCGAACAAAAAAATAGAAGAAATTATAAAATTTTGCTTTGAAAAAAGGTATAAAGAAATATTAATAGTAACTGGCAAGGGCATTCACTCTAAAACTGAAAAAAACGTGTTTAAATCGGAAGATTTAAGTAAATTAAGATATTCAATACCAGATTATATTAAGTCTACCACTGAGCTTTCTGATTTAGTCCATACGGTTACATCAGCGGATAAAAAAGATGGTGGAGAAGGCGCATTAATTATTAAATTAAAAAAATTATAAAATAAATTTCGATAAATCAGTATCTTTGACTAAATTGCCTAGATTTTTTTCAACGTAAGATTTGTTTATTATAATTTTTTCTCCTGACTTATCTGAAGCATTAAAACTTATATCATCTAAAACTTTTTCAATTATAGTATGTAGCCTTCTAGCTCCAATATTTTCTACAGAAGCGTTTATTTCCGCAGATAATTTAGCAAGCATATCAATGCCGTCATCTGTAAATTCTAAGTCAACATTTTCTGTTTTAAGTAATGCCTTGTATTGTTTAATTAAACTATTGTCTGGCTCTTTCAGAATTCTTTTAAAATCTTCTTCATTGAGAGCACTTAATTCGACTCTAATTGGCAATCTTCCTTGAAGTTCAGGTAACAAATCAGAGGGTTTTGCCAATTGAAAAGCACCTGATGCAATGAACAAAATATGATCTGTTTTAATTGGACCATGTTTCGTGCTCACAGTTGTTCCTTCTATAAGTGGAAGTAAATCTCTTTGAACACCTTCTCTTGAAACATCTCCACCTGCTCTATCACCTCTAGCTGAGACTTTATCTATTTCGTCTAAGAAAACTATTCCGTTTTCCTCAGTATATTTTTTCGCCTCTTTTATTATTTTGTCTTCTTCAATCATTTTATCAGACTCTTGGGCAACTAAGATTTCATGAGATTCTTTAACACTCATTTTTTTCTTTTTACCTTTTTTGTTACCCATAGATTTACCTAAAATTTCCCCAATATTAACCATTCCTACATTGGCTCCTGGCATCCCAGGAATTTCAAAACTTTGCATGTTCGAAGCGCCTTGATTTACTTCAATTTCAATTTCATTATTATCTAAATCTCCACTTCTAAGTCTTTTTCTGAAACTTTCCCTAGTGGCAACGCTGGCTTTGTTTCCTACTAAAGCATCTAAAACCTTTTCCTCTGCAGCTAATTGTGCTTTAGCGTTTACCTCTTTTCTTTTCTTTTCTCTTTCCATAGCGATAGCTATCTCGATCAAATCTCTTATAATTTGTTCTACGTCCCTACCTACATAACCAACTTCAGTAAATCTAGTTGCCTCAACTTTTATAAATGGTGCTTCAGCTAATTTAGATAATCTTCTAGAAATCTCTGTTTTCCCTACACCTGTAGGCCCGATCATTAAAATATTTTTAGGTAAAACTTCTTCTTTCATTTCGTCAGTTAGCGCCTGTCTTCTCCATCTATTTCTTAGTGCAACAGCTACTGCTTTCTTTGCTTCTTTTTGACCGATTACATACCTGTCTAATTCAGAAACAATTTCTCTTGGAGATAATGCACTAACTTTTGAGTCAGTTTTCTTTTTACTGTCTTTTACTAAATTTAAGTTGGTAATTTTTTTACTTCCTGGCATTATTAAATTTTTTCTACGGTTACGTTGTTATTTGTGAATACACAGATATCTGAAGCAACTTTTATTGCTTTTCTCGCCACTTCTTCAGCATTTAAATTAGTTTCTATTAAAACTTTAGCGGCAGCCAAAGCGTAGTTTCCACCAGAACCGATTCCAATTATTCCATCTTCAGGTTCTAAAACATCGCCTGTTCCTGAGATAATAAAGCTATTCTCTTTATCAGCAACGGCCATCAAAGCTTCTAATCTTCTTAAGTATTTATCGCTTCGCCAATCTTTAGCAAGTTCTACTGCGGCCCTTGGTAAATTCCCTGCATGTTTTTCGAGTTTTGCTTCCAGTCTCTCAAATAAAGTTAATGCATCAGCAGTAGATCCAGCAAAACCTGCTATTACTCCCCTTTTATCTATTTTTCTTACCTTCTTAGCTTTGCTTTTTAAAACCGTATTTCCTAGACTTACTTGGCCGTCACCTGCAACGACAGTTTGTTTATTTTTTCTAAGCAATACTATGGTTGTTCCATGCCATTTTTCAGCTGTATTCATGATATTGTATGTGGAGATTAATTTTATTTCTTCAATAGATAATTTGGATTTATTGCTAAAATGACCATTTAATTATATATCTTTGATTATATTTTCTGATTTTTATGACAAGAAAAGCAAAAATTATAAGAAAAACTAAGGAAACTAATATTTCTGTCGCAGTCAATATTGACGGTAAAGGTAAATACAATATTAAAACTGGAATAGGCTTTCTTGACCACATGCTTGAGCAGCTATCAAAGCATTCCTTAATTGATATTGAAGTTAAAGCCAAAGGCGATACTCACATTGATCTTCACCACACTACAGAAGATACAGGTATCGCTATTGGAGAAGCTATCAAAAAAGCTGCAGGTAATAGAAAAGGCATAACAAGATACGCTTCTACTATGATACCAATGGACGAAACATTAAGCCGAGTTTCAATTGACGTGTCTAATAGGCCTTATTTAATTTGGAAAGTAGATTTAGCGGTTGAAAAGTTAGGCGAGATGGATACTGAGTTATTCAAGGAATGGTTCCAAGCATTTTCACAATCTGCAGGAGTTACTTTACACATAGAAAATATTTATGGTGATAACAGTCACCACAAAATAGAGTCATGCTTTAAAGGTTTAGCAAGGTCTCTAAAAGATGCACTTGAAATAGATAAAAGAATAAAAAACTCTGTGCCATCTACAAAAGGCTCTTTATAAATAAATGAATGTCACAATCGTTGACTACCAATCGGGCAATATTAGCTCAGTCATTAACTCTTTTACAGAGGTCGCTAAAGGCAAAGTCAATCTAGAAGTAACTTCAGATATTAAAAAAATAAATGCTAGCGATAAAATTGTTCTACCTGGTCAAGGTTCATTTAAAAGCTGTGTTGATTCTCTAAACAATATTAACGGATTAGTTGATACTCTTAAAGAATTTGCAATTACAAAGAAAAAACCGCTATTAGGAATTTGCGTTGGTTTACAAATGTTTGCTGATATTGGTTATGAAGAAGCTGAAACAAAAGGATTGGGCTGGATTTCAGGAAAAGTTTCTAAGATAGATAACCAAAATGGAAAATTCAAACTTCCACACATTGGTTGGAACGAAATTGAGATACAAAAGGAAAGCAAATTATTTAAGGATATAAAAAATAAATCTCACATGTATTTTGTACATAGTTATGAATTTATTCCTGATGATAAATCAGTCATTTCAGCAACAACTGATTATTCATCAAAAATTGTTTGTTCAATCGAAAAAGAAAATTTGTTCGGTACGCAATTTCACCCCGAAAAGAGTGATAAAACTGGTTTAAATATAATTAAAAATTTTTTAGATTTGTAATTATGAAAATATTTCCAGCAATAGATATTAAAGATAAGAAGTGCGTAAGATTAATCAAAGGCGACTTTGAAAATAAAACTGAATATAATACTTCACCAGTTGATCAAGCAGCAAAATATAAAGATCATGGTTTTAAAAACTTACACATTGTTGATTTAGATGGCGCGTTAACTGGTAAGACAGTTAACCTAGATATTATTCAAGAAATAGTAAGCAAATATGATTTGAAAATTGAAATAGGTGGCGGAATAAGAAATATAGATAATATTAAGCAGTATATTGAAACAGGAGTAGAGAAAGTGATCTTAGGTAGCGGCGCAATTAAAAATAAAGAATTTTTAAAAGAAGCATGTGAAAAGTTTAAAAATAAGATTGCCTTAGGATTAGACGCAAAGGATGGAAATCTCTCAGTTTCTGGTTGGAAAGAAAATTTAAATATTAAAACTACAGACTACCTAAAAGAAGTGAATGATTTTGGTGTTAGCAGAATTATTTTTACAGATATAAATAGAGACGGAATGAAAAATAGCCCTAACTATGAAGAGACAGTTAAAATTGCTGAAATTTCTAATTGCCCAGTTGTCATATCAGGCGGAGTTTCTTCAATAAATGACATTAAGAAGGCGAAAGATTTAAATAATAAAAAAATTGAAGGTATAATTGTTGGTAAAGCTATTTATGATAGCGATATTAAACTTGATGAGTTAGCGAAGGAGATCGATGCTTAAAAATAGAATTATACCTTGTCTTGATGTTAAAAACGGAAGAGTTGTTAAAGGTATAAACTTTGTTGAATTAAAAGATGCTGGAGATCCAGTCGAACAGGCTAAATTTTATAGTGATGGAGGTGCTGATGAAATTTGTTTTTTAGATATTACCGCATCTAATGAAAATAGAGAAACAATCATTGATATTGTTAGAAAAACTGCAAAAGAATGCTTTGTTCCTCTAACTGTCGGAGGTGGCGTTAGAACAATTCAAAATATCACTGATCTTTTGTTAGCTGGTGCAGATAAAGTTTCTATTAACACCGCAGCTGTTAAGAATATAGAATTTGTTAAAGAGGCATCAAAAAAATTTGGATCTCAATGTATTGTTGTTGCCATTGATGCGAAAAAAGTTTCAGAAAATAAATGGGAAGTATTTACACATGGTGGAAGAAATAAAACAGGTATTGATGCTGTGGGGTTTGCGAAACAAACAGAGGCCAATGGAGCTGGTGAAATTTTATTAACTTCAATGGATAAAGACGGAACTAAATCTGGTTACGATGTTGATCTATTAAAAGAAATTACTAGGAACACTAATATTCCTGTTATTGCATCTGGTGGAGTTGGAACGTTAGATCATTTATACGATGGCATAGTAAAAGGAGGAGCAAGTGCAGTTTTAGCGGCCTCTATTTTTCACTATGGTGAATATAAAATTAAGGAAGCTAAAGAATATTTGAATTCTAAAAATGTATCAGTAAGATTATAAAATGTTTGAAAATCTAGAACAATTAATAAAAGTAATAAGAGAAAGAAAAAATTCTTCTCCAGATAAATCTTATACTAATAAACTTCTAAACGATAAAAACCTCAGTGTTGCTAAAGTTAAAGAAGAGATAGGAGAATTAATAGATTCTGTAGAAAAAAATTCTAACAAAATACACGAAGCAACTGATGTAATTTATCATTTGATGGTTTATCTTGAAGCTAATAATATCAAAATTGAAGACGTGATGAATGAACTTAAAAAAAGACAAAAATGAGTTACGATAAAAATAATATATTTGCCAAAATTCTTAGAAAAGAGATTCCATGCAAGAAAGTGTATGAGAATGATCACGTATTAGCATTTCATGATATTAATCCACAAAAAAAAATACATGTTTTGGTTATTCCAAAAGGCGAATATGTAGACTTAGATGATTTTAATAGCAAAGCATCAGATAAAGAAATAGTTGAACTAAACAAAGCTATTACTTATGTTTCAAATTTGATAGGAGCTAAAGACAAAGGATATCGTGCTTTGACAAATATTGGTAGTGACGGAGGCCAAGAAGTGCCTCACTTACACTTTCATATATTTGCGGGCCAAAAAATAGGTAAAATGGTTAGTTAATGATTTCTAAAGTCAAAAGATATTTTTTAGAGATAAAGGATTTCTCAAATCCAATTGAATTAAATATACCAAAAAATTATAAAATTATTTTAGATGAAAAAAAAGACTTTCAATATAACAAATTCTTTTACAAGCAAATAGGAGCCGATCATTACTGGAGAGATAGACTGGTCTGGTCTGAGCAGCAATGGTTCAGGTATGTTCAAAATGATAATCTTGAAACTCATATTTTAAAAAAAGGAAAAGGAGAAAATGAGAATTTAGTTGGATTTTATGAACAAGAATATCACCCAGAATCTAACGAAACAGAATTAATAAACATGGGTATTCTTAAAGAATTCAGAGGCTTAAAACTTGGCTCTATGCTTTTAAATCATGCAATAGCAAGCGCCTCTCGAAAAAATCCTAAAAGGATGTGGGTGCATACTTGCAGTTTAGATCACAAACATGCATTACAAAATTATAAATCTAAAGGTTTTGAAATTTTTAAGGAAGAAGAAATAGATTTTGTTGCCTAGTTTAATTCTGGGACTTTAAAAGTTCCTTTCTTAAAGGTGTCATTTTTAGCTACAATTTTTAAAGAAAAATTTATTTTATTATTGTATTGATCTATAATATTCCATCCTTTTAGCTCGAATGTTTCTCTATCAAATAAAAAAATTATTTCACTTTCATTAAGATAAATAAGTTTAATTAATTGATCAGTGAGCTTTAATTCCCCTAATTGAATTATTTCTAAAAGTTTATCTTTGTACAAAATGTTTAAAAAAAAAGATTTAGATAAAGGATAATGATAAGTTTTATTATATCTTTTCTGTGTAATCGACAACTTTCTATTATTTATAATAAGCTCTTTCTGTTTATTATCAAAATAATCGCATTTCAATTTTCCTGGGAACTCCAAAAGACAACTACCCTTCTCAGTGGCATCATTAATTGACTGTTTAAATGTAAATTCTAAAGAATTCAAACTTATCAATTGTTTAATGATTTGATCTTTTTCATTTGCATAAAGATTAAATGAAAACAAAATGAATATTGTTATATAAAATTTTTTTTTAAAGAACTTCACGTTTACCAACATGATTTGCCTTGCTCACAATGCCCTTTTCTTCCATCATATCAATAATTCTAGCTGCTCTATTATAGCCTATTTGAAGTTTTCTTTGTAAAAAGCTTGTTGAAGCTTTTCCCTCGCTTTTAATTATTTCAACTGCTTTTTGATAAAGATTATCTTCATCATCAGAAGAAAATTGTTCCGAACTCTCAGCCTTGTTATCAATAGTGATCTCATCTATATAATCTGGCTCACCCTGTGCTCTTAAAATACTTGTTATTTTTTCTATCTCTTTTTCAGAAACGTAAGGCCCATGAATTCTAAATATTCTGTTTGCAGATGACATAAACAACATATCACCTTTACCTAAAAGTTGTTCTGCGCCTTGTTCACCTAATATTGTTCGACTGTCTATCTTTGAGCTGACTTGAAAAGAAACTCTTGTTGGGAAATTTGCTTTGATAGTTCCAGTTATTACATCTACACTAGGTCTTTGAGTTGCCATAATAATGTGAATGCCTGCTGCTCTAGCCATTTGAGATAACTTTTGGATATAATTTTCTATTTCTTTTCCAGCAACAAGCATAAGGTCAGACATCTCATCAACGACCACCACAATGTAAGGCATTTTAAGTTTATGCTTGGCATTATAACCATCAATATTCCTAACACCTTCTTTGCTCATTAGTTTGTAGCGATTATTCATTTCTCTTACTGTCCAATTTAGAGCAGAAGTGGCTTTTTTTGCATCCGTGATAACCGGACACAATAAATGAGGGATTCCCTCATAACTTGAAAGTTCCAACATTTTTGGATCAATCAGTATAAATTTACAGAGATCAGGGTTTAACTTGTAAAGCAGAGATACAATTATTGTGTTGATGCAAACTGATTTACCTGATCCAGTCGTCCCAGCAATTAAAAGATGAGGCATTGAGGACAAATCACCTATAATAGGAACTCCTGAGATATTTTTTCCCAAAGCTAATGGCAATTTAATTTCCTTACTTTTAAATTTTTCATTTGAGATTATCTCTCTTAAAACAACATTTTCTCTTTGATCATTTGGTATCTCAATTCCAACAGTGTTCTTTCCAGGGATGGTAGAGACTCTTGTCGATGTTGAGCTTGTATTTCTAGCGATATCGTCAGAAAGATTGATTATTTTTGAAACCTTAACTCCTGGTGCAGGTTCAAATTCGTATAAACTAACTACAGGACCATTATTAATTTTTTTAATTTTCCCCTCAATTCCAAAATCGAGTAAGATTTTTTCCATAAATTCTGCATCCGGACGATTTTTGGAAGCGGTTGAAATACTAATTTTAGAGGTATTTTTTTCAAGTAAATCAATATTAGGAAGCCGGAATTCTTTTTTCGGAGATAAATCTTTTTTCATTTCTTTCTCAAACATAAAAGACTGCTGGGCTTTTTCTAAAAAACTCTCTTTGGAATTTTTTTCCTCATTCTCTCCAATATTTATGTCTGCCAAATTATTATCAATTTTATTTTTATTAGAACTAATTAAAAACTTAAAAACTCTTCGCAATGCTTTTCCAAAACCTAAGACACTTATGTTTGAACCAATCAAAAAAAATAAAGTTGTTAAAAAAATAAAAAAAATAGCTGAATATTGGTTATCGATTATTGGAAAGTTTTTATAAATTAAATTATAAAAAATTTTTCCCACAAATCCTGAATTACCATTGTCAACTAGCCAGAAAGAATTATTGGAAGTTATGTAGATAAAAATACATCCTGAAATAATGTATAAAACAATACAAAATAGTTTAAATAATATTTTTCTAATTTCTTTTTTTAAAAATAAATTAATTCCCCAAGAAATCATAGTAACTAAAATTAAAAAAGAAGTAATACCAAAACTTTGAAGAAGAAAATCAGAAATAATACTTCCATATATTCCGAAAAAATTTTTTATATTTGTATTACTTTCTCCATACACAAAAGAAGGATCGTTCGGAGAGTAGGTTATAAATGAGACAGAGAGAGCGATACCTATAAAAATTAGCAATAAACCTACTAACTCAAAGGTTCGTTTTTTTAAAAAATTTGTTACACTATTTAAAAAGTTAGCATTCATAACGAATCATTAAGCTTACTTTTTACCATTTTTATGAAAGTGTTAAAAATTTTAATATGAATAAGCAGAGAATATGCATTGTTGGCGACGGTCTATCGGGCTTAATGACTGCTATTGTCATAAGTCAAGTTCCTGGAATAGAAGTAAATCTAATAGCTAAAAAAACATCAAAAAATTTTGATAAAAGAACTACTGCAATTTCAGATACGAATTTTAAATTTATAAAAGAAAATATTACTCATCTTAAAAAGAATTTATTTTGGCCATCGAAAAATATTCAACTTTTTTACGAAACATCTAATGAAAAAATAAATTTTTTAAATATTAAAGAAGAAAATTCCAATCTTATGTATGTTTTTGAGAACGATAAAATCAAAAATATCTTTTTAAAGGAAATTTCAAAGAAAAAAATTAAAATTAATCGAAGGGAAATAAATAATTTAGAGGAACTTAAAAAATATGATTTATCAATTCTTTGTTTAGGTGGAAATTCAAAAATTTATAACAAAATAGTAAATAAAAGATCTATAAATAAAGACTATAAAGAAGTAGCGGTTACCGGATACATAAAACACAAATTTAAGAGATTAAATACTAGCCAATTTTTTTTGAAAGAGGGACCACTAGCCATTCTACCTTTCTCAAAGAATTACTTTTCTTTTGTTTGGAGTTTAAAAAAAGAATTTTATAAAGATAACTCAAAAAAGATTAACGATTTAGTAAAAGCTAAGATATTGGAAATTTTAAAAACAAAGAAAAATATAAGTATGACTAATACCCAGTCTTATCCAATATCGCTTGATTTAAAAGCACAATACCATGATAAAAATATTTTAATTTTGGGAGAAGGACTTCACACTATACATCCCGTTGCTGGACAAGGTTTTAATCTTGTTCTTAGAGATATAAAAAAATTAAAAGAAATTATAAAATATTATTCTACATTAGGTATATCTATAAAGAGTAGTTATGCCTTAAATGATTTTTATAATAGTCGAAAACCAGAAAATATAATTATGGGGTTAGGTATTGATGTAACGCATAATTTTTTTAAACGAAATAAATATTTAGAACCATTTAAAGAAACTATTATTAAAAATATTAGAAATAATGAAACATTAAAAAAAATAAGTAAGATTATCTCTAATCAAGGCTTATCTTTATAGCTTAATGAATATTTACGCTTTATCATCAGGCAGAGGCCCGTCCGGAATAGCTATAATTAGAATTTCTGGAAAAGAAACTTTAAAGATTTGTGAAAAAATAACTAAATTAAAAAGTATTAAATCTAATGAAGTTAATTTTTGTAAATTTTACGACCCAAAAAATGATAAAGTTATTGATCCTGAAGCTCTATTATTGTGGTTTCCTGGGCCGAATAGTTATACTGGTGAAGATCTAGCTGAACTCCAAATTCATGGAAGTAATGCAGTGATTAATGCTTTATTTAAAGTTTTATCTGAGGAAGAAAATTGTAGATTGGCTGAACCTGGTGAATTTACAAAACTAGCATTTCAAAACGATAAAATTGATTTATTAAAAGCTGAAAGCATTGGAGATTTAATAAACTCTGAAACAGAATTTCAAAGAGAGCAAGCAGTGAAATTAGTTCAAGGAAATGCCTCTAATTATTATAATGATTTAAGAGAAAAAATAATTAAATCACTAGCATATATTGAAGCAAAAATTGATTTCGCAGAAGATGATTTACCTGAAAAAGTATTAAAAGAAGCACATAAATCTATTAAAAATATTCATAGTGATATTTCAAATATTATAGAGGATAACAAAATCGGTGAGAAGATCAGAGACGGATTCCACGTTTTAATAACAGGTGAGGTTAATGCTGGTAAATCATCTTTGTTAAACTTACTTTCAAAAAGAGAAGTAGCAATAGTATCAGATGAAGCTGGAACAACCAGGGACATTATTGAGACTTACTTAAATCTAGATGGTTACCCCGTAATTCTCTCTGATACAGCAGGAATAAGAGATGTCAAAAATAAAGTTGAAAAAAAAGGTATTTCCCTAGCATTAGGTAAATCGAAAGAGTCAGATTTGAATATAGTAGTTATCGATAATTCATCAAAAAATATAAATAATAAAATTAAAAAAATGATTAACAAAGACACCATAGTTCTATTGAACAAATCAGATGTTCAAGACAAACAAAATCATAAATTTGATGTAGATACAGTTTTGGCCTCTGTAAAAAATAATAAAAATATAGATAAGTTGATAAATAAGATTAAGGAAAAATTGAGTAAAAAGTTTTCATTGAAAAATAATAGTCATTTAATCACAAGAGAAAGGCACAGAATTAAACTAAATGAGTGCCGTAAAGAATTAGATAATTTTCTTAAAAAAGATCAAAGTAAAGATCTTGAATTAGCCGCTGAAGACTTAAGAATGGCTACTAGACATCTTGGTAGCATAGCTGGAAAAGTCGATGTAGAAGAAATATTAGGATCTATATTTAAAGATTTCTGCATAGGTAAATAAAATACTACTTGTAATCCAAATTAAGAGCGTTACATTCATTTCATGAGTAAACAAAGATATGATGTAGTGGTTATAGGTGGTGGACATGCAGGATGTGAAGCAGCAGCCGCATCAGCTAGAATGGGCGTAAATACTGCCCTTTTTACCCATAAAATAGAGACTATTGGTGAAATGTCATGTAACCCTGCGATTGGAGGTCTTGGCAAAGGTCATTTAGTCAGGGAAATTGATGCACTAGATGGTGTAATGGGTGTTGTAAGCGATAAATCTGGTATTCAATTTAGATTGTTAAATAGAAGTAGAGGTCCAGCAGTTCAGGGACCACGAACTCAATCAGATAGGGCTCTTTATAAGGAGCATATGCAAAAAATTTTACTTAATTATAATTATCTAGAAGTAATTGCTGACCCGGTGGTTAAATTTCTATTTGAGGGCAACCAAGTAACAGGTCTTATTTGTCAAAGCGGCAATGAAATAAAAACTAAAGAGTTAATTTTAACTACTGGAACTTTTCTCAATGGTTTAATTCATATTGGTGAAAAGAAAATACCAGCTGGTCGATATGATGAAAAACCATCAACTGGTTTGAGTGAACAATTGGCAAAATTTAAAATGCAAATAGGCAGACTAAAAACTGGGACTCCCCCAAGATTAGATGGAAAAACAATTGATTATTCTGAATTGGAGATGCAACAAGCTGATTCAAATCCATATTTCTTTTCTTTCATGACTAACAAGCTTTTTAATAAACAAGTAGCCTGTGGCATTACCCATACTAACTATGAAGTGCATAAAATAATATCTAAAAACATTTCCAGAAGCGCAATGTATTCAGGCAGCATCAAAGGAGTGGGACCAAGATATTGTCCATCTATAGAAGATAAAATAGTTAAGTTTAGAGAAAAACAATATCACCAGATATTTTTAGAACCAGAAGGAATAAAGGACAGTACTGTTTACCCAAATGGAATATCAACATCCCTTCCAGAAGAAATACAGCTCAAAATATTAGCTAAAATCAAGGGTTTAGAGCAGGTTAAGATGAAAAGAGCAGGTTATGCAATCGAGTACGATTATGTAGATCCAAGAGAATTAAAAGCTACCTTAGAGACAAAAAAAATTAAATCACTTTTCTTAGCAGGGCAAATTAATGGAACTACTGGTTATGAAGAAGCCGCAGCACAGGGTTTAATTGCTGGAGTAAATGCTGCGCTTAAAGTCAGAAATGAAAAGGAGTTTATTTTAGATAGATCTGATTCTTATATAGGAGTAATGATCGATGATTTGATTACAAAAGGCGTCTCAGAACCATATAGAATGTTTACATCAAGAGCTGAGTATAGGTTGCAGCTGAGAGCAGATAATGCTGATCAAAGACTTACACCTTTAGGAATTAAAATTGGATTAGTTAAAAATTTAAGAAAAAAAGATTTTTTAGACAAACAAAAAAACTTAGTGCAGATAACCGAAGCACTTAAAAATAATTTTATTACTCCTACTGAGGCAGCCAAGTATTCTATTAAGATTGCAAAAGATGGAGTGAAAAGATCTGCTCTTGAGATTTTAGGAATGAAAGGTGTCAATTTACAGCACATCAGATCAATTTGGGTTGATATACCACAATTTGGACATCAAATTGATAATCAGGTTGAAATCGATGCTCACTACTCTGGATATTTAAAAAGACAGTGGCACGACATAGAAGCTTTCAAGAGAGATGAGGGTTTATTAATACCTGGCGATATCAATTACTCTTCTTTTAGTGGTTTATCTAATGAAATTAAGTCGAAATTGGAGAAAATAAGACCAAAGACACTTGGACAAGCTTTAAGGATAGATGGAGTTACTCCTGCGGCTGCTATAATCCTCTTGGGATATGTTAAAAAACATAAAGTTAAAGCAACTGCTTAATGAATGAGTTAAATGTAAAGCATTGCCTTTCTGATAAGTTAAATTTTACGCCAAATGATATTAAGAAGTTACAAATCTTCAAAAAAGAACTTCTATCTTTTAATTTAAATTATAATCTAATATCAAAGAATTCGGAAAAAGATGTTTGGAACAGGCACATACTTGATTCAGCTCAATTAACTAATTTTATTAATTTTAAGTCTAACTCTTCTTTATCTGACTTAGGTACAGGAGGAGGGTTTCCTGGAATCGTTTTAGCAATATTTAATAAGAACCCAAAATTTCACGTGAAACTCTTTGAGAAGTCCAAAGTTAAATGCAAATTCCTAAATAGTTTAAAAAAAAAGATTTCAATAAACTTTACCCTATATGAGAATGATTATCAATATCATATAATAGATAGTGAGTATATAGTTTGTAGAGCATTTAAAAAATTACCTAAAATACTTGAAATTTCACGTGAAAAGGCCGTCAAACCACATAAATTAATTATTCTTAAGGGAAAAGATACACAGGAAAAGATAAAAAGTGCTTTTAAAGGTCATAATCATAAGTATAGATTGATAAACAGCATAACCAATAAAGAATCTAAAATAGTTATTGCTGAGACAGTTAAATAATAAATGACTAGATCTATACTATCTGTAATCAATCAAAAGGGCGGTGTTGGCAAAACTACAACTGCAATTAACCTTGCGAGTACTTTAGCATTGAAGGGTAAGAAAATTTTAGTAATTGATCTGGATCCTCAAGGTAACGCAACAACAGGATTAGGAAAATCAAACAGTGACGAGACTAAAAATATCTATAATCTTTTAATTGGAAAAGTGTCTCTTAAAGATGTTATACAACAAAGCAATGTATCAGGATTAGACCTAGTAGGATCAAATGTAAATCTTTCAGGTCTAGAAGTGGAAACTGCTAACGACTCTAACAGAGCATTTATTTTAAAAGAAATTTTAAAAAACGAAGAAAATAATTTTATCTCTAAATATGAAAATATATTCATTGATTGTCCGCCTTCGCTAAGTCTTTTAACAATAATGTCATTAGTGGCAGCAGATGAAATTTTAGTTCCACTTCAAACAGAATTCTTTGCTTTAGAGGGAATTACACAATTAACTAAAACCATTGATAGGATTAAAAAAAACCTCAATCCAAGTTTAAATATAAGGGGTATCTTACTAACGATGTTTGATAAAAGAAATAAACTCTCTTCACAGGTTGATAATGAAGCTAGAAAATTTTTTAAAGATAAAGTTTATCAAACTGTCATACCAAGAAATGTTAGATTATCAGAAGCTCCTTCCCATGGCATGCCTTGTGTGGTCTATGATAAAAATTGTTTAGGAAGTAAATCATATTTTAATTTAGCAGAGGAATTTATTACTCAATCAAAAGACAAATTAGGAAGCGCAGCATGAATAGCTCAAAAAAAAAAGGATTAGGTAAAGGTCTTTCTGCTTTATTCGGCGAACTTAATGTAAAAGAAGTTCAAAGTGGTGGCGAAAATCAAAATCAAAATCAAAAAACAGCATTAATAGGGGAACTAAATAGAAATAAATTTCAACCTAGATCAAATTTTAATGAGGAAAAGCTTAATGAGCTTTCTGACTCAATAAAACAAAATGGATTAATACAGCCTATAGCAGTAAGACAAGACAAAACTGATCCTGGTAAATTTGAAATAGTAGCCGGAGAAAGAAGATGGATGGCGGCTCAAAGAGCTGGATTACATGAAGTTCCTATTGTTATTTTAGATTTAGATGATAACCAAGCTTTAGAAGTTGCTATAGTTGAAAACATTCAAAGACAAGATTTAAACGTCGTTGAGGAAGCAAAAGGATATGAAAGATTAAGATCTGAATTTGGATATGATCACGAAAAAATTGCTAAATTTATGGCGAAAAGTAGAAGTCACGTAAGCAATACCTTAAGATTGCTCACTCTTCCAAAGGATGTAATTTCAATGTTAGAAGACGGGCTACTTACAGCTGGTCAGGCGCGTCCATTGATTGGATTACCTAGAGCTTCAGATATTGCTGAGGAGATTATAAATAAAAGGTTAAGCGCCAGGCAAGTTGAAAGTTTCACTAATACCAAAAAGAGACCTTTATCGTTAATAAAAACTGTTGATTCAAATGTCGAAGAAATCAAAAACAAAATTGAGTCGAGTCTTGGATTAAAGGTTACGATTTCGAATAAAAAAAATAATTCAGGAAAAATAATTATACATTATAATAATTTAGAACAGTTCGATTTGATATCTAAATTACTTAAGCAGAAGTAGAGGCTTCCCCACAGATTTTGATTAATAGGTCTTTTATCAAAACATCTTTCTTAATAAGCGAATTACTTTTCATAATTAATTCTATATCTATTATTTTTTTTAGAGCTTCTTCTAATTTTAAATGATTCCATTTTTTTAATTGAGCTAAAAATATTGGTCTATCTTTCCAGAATATTTTACTTTTTGCTCCTTCAACTAGCTCAATCTCATTTTGAGGATTAGTACTATTTAGCTTAATTTCTAAAAGTTTAAAAATTTTGTTTGATATTAAATTAAGATAAAAAAAAGTTTCCTCCTGTAAAAACTCTACTTCTCCCATTAGTTTGTTTAGGCTGTTTTTATCTCCATTTAGAGCTGCATCACTTATCTCATTAAAGTTCGAGCTAGTCTTTATATTTAAAAGCTCTTCTAGCTCTATTTTATTTATCAATTTTTTATTAAAATAACTTTCAATTTTTTTAATCTCACTTTTTATGGTTTTCCTATCTCTACTAGAATTCATTATGATCAAATTCGTTATTTCTGGAGTCACACCTTTATAAGTTCTTAAACTTGAATTTATATAATTTCTCAGAGTTATCTCATTGTCTTGATAGCAAGCAATTATTGCTAAATCTTTTGTTTTTTCAAAGTGAGATCTCAATTTTGATCTTTTTTCTAATTGATTAGAAAAAATGAAAATTTTTACATCTTCAACCAAATTACTTAAAGCTTCAAAAACTTCATCAAAAACTTTATCTGATACTTCGTGGATAAAAATTATTTTTTTTTCAGAGAATAGCGAAGAATTTGAAATTAAATTATTTAATATTTCTTTATTACTATAAATCTCTTCGTGAAAAAGATTAATTACCTCAGAACCTATACTGTCTTTTAATATTTTTTCTTTAATATCTTCTTTAATACCCTGATTTTCACCATACATTAAAACAGATTTAAATTTACTTAAAATTTTATGATCTTTCTCTACAATATAACTTTTTAATATCATTTAATCTTTATATGAGATTTTAAAATAGTTTAAAATTTCCTCAGCTACCTGATTGGTTAAGTTTCTTGTTTCCTTTTTTTCAGTGTTAATTGTATCAATATGTTTAGTTTTAACATCAAAACTTCCTGTTTTTATAAAACTTTTTCTTGTTATTTTCTCACTATTTAAGCTAGTGATTATTAAATCTACAGTAATAACAATATCATACTTCGTAATTTTACCACTGTTATCTTTATTACTTACACTTTTTGATTTATTAGAGGATAAATTAATTGCTATTTTATCACTACCTTCACTAGAGGAAATTAATGAAATTTCACTTTGTAAAATACGGCCAATTTTTTTATTTCCAACTAATATAATTTGACTAATATTAAGATCATTTCCATCCTCAAGATTAATATTTTTATATCCACAAGATGTCATAAAAATTAGAAGTAAAAATAAATTTAAAAATTTTTTCATCGTCTTAATCTGTTAAATAATTCAGTATTTTATTTTTTACAAAAATCACTTTTTTTATATTTTTATTTTGTAAATGTTTGCTAACTTTAGCACTATCCTTACTTAATTTGACTAGATCTTTTTCAGATAAATTCTGCTTAGCCTCTATAATTTCTCTTGTTTTCCCATTAATTTGTATTGCAACTTTTATTAAGAGATTTTGCATTAAATCATCTTTAATAATTGGCCATTTATCTATATTTTTCTCTCCTAATTTTTCCAAAGACTCGCTAGCAACATGAGGTATAAAGGGTATTAAAACCTTCATAAAATCTATCAAAATTTTTCTTAGTAATTCATTGGAAATTGCTTTTGATAAATGTTCATTAATTAAGTTATAAATTTCATGCACATTTGCTACCGCAACATTAATTTGGAAATTTTCAATTGAGCCTGTAATTTTATGTAAATGTTTATGAAATTGGCTTTCAATTTTTTCTTCAATTTCCTTTGATATTTCTGGATTTTTACGTTCAATAACTTTGCTATTCAAACTCCAAATTTTTTGTAAGAATTTATAAGAAGCAGTTACTCCTTGGTTTGACCATTGGATATCTTTTTCTGGCGGACTATCAGACAAAATAAACCATCTTACTGCATCAGCACCATAAATTTTAATCATACTTTCAGGATCTATTATATTCTTTTTAGATTTTGACATCGCCTCAGAGGGTCCAACAGTAATTTTTGACTTATCAGTTTTTTTAACTACATGATCGTTTGATCCTTTTTCAATTTCATCAGGAGATAACCAACTCCCCTTATTATCTTTGTATGTTTCGTGACAAACCATTCCCTGTGTGAACAGTCCTTTAAAAGGCTCACTGAACTTAATAGAACTATTATTAGCTTTTAAAGCTTTCATAAAAAATCTTGAGTAAAGCAAATGAAGAATTGCGTGCTCAATCCCTCCAATATATTGATCAACAGGCATCCAGTAATTTAAATCCTCTATTTCAAATGGTTTCCCTTTAGATTTTGGAGAGCAAAATCTCATAAAATACCAAGAAGAATCTACAAAAGTGTCTAATGTATCCGTTTCCCTTATTGCTGGTTTTCCTGTTTTTTTATGCTTTGTTTTTTTCCACTCTTTATGATTCTCTAAAGGATTTCCCGAGGTGTTTAGGTCTATATTTTCAGGAAGTTTAACTGGAAGTTCATCTTTTTCAACTGGAACAATACTTCCATCTTCTAAATAAATCATTGGAATTGGACATCCCCAATATCTTTGTCTTGATATACCCCAATCTTTCAAACGGAAAGTAATTTTCTTTTTTCCTATCTTTTTTTTTTCTATTTCCGTTATAATCTTGCTTTTTGCATCTTCCACACTTAAACCATCTAAAAACTCTGAATTTATTAAAACTCCTTCCTCAGTAAAAGCTTCACTTCTTTTATCGAAATCTCTGTGTTTTTTTCCATCGGGTGATACTACTTCTAAAATATCAAGTTTATATTTTTTGGCAAAATCCATGTCCCTTTGATCATGCGCAGGACATCCAAATATAGCACCAGTTCCGTAATCCATTAAAACAAAGTTGGCAACAAATATTGGTAATAGTTTATCTTTAATAAAAGGATGTTTAACAGATGATTTAGTTTTATAGCCAATTTTTTCAGCAATAGCTAATGCCTCTTCAGTTGTTCCTACTTTTAAACATTCATTTTTAAAATCTATAAAAGTTTTTTCATTTTTAAATTTCTCACAGAAAGGATGATCAGCAGAGATAGCGATAAAAGAGGCACCAAATATAGTATCGGGACGAGTTGTAAAAACTTTGATATTAGTTTTTTTTGATTCACTTGTTTCAAAATTAATTTCACAACCTATTGATTTTCCAATCCAATTTTTTTGCATTAATTTTACTTTTTCAGGCCAGTTATCTAGTTTGTTTAAATCTTCGAGTAGTTCATTTGAAAATTTAGAAATATTAAAAAACCATTGAGCAAGTTTTTTTCTTTCAACAGGCGCATCTGATCTCCAACCACGACCGTTTATAACTTGTTCGTTCGCAAGAACAGTTTTTTCTACAGGATCCCAATTTACGTAATTCTCCTTTCTGCTTATTAAGCCTTTATTATATAAGTCTATAAATATTTCTTGCTGATGTTTGTAATAACCCTCGTCACAAGTTGAAATTTCTAAATCCCAGTCTATTGATAATCCAAGCATTTTAAGTTGTCTTTTCATTTCCGAAATATTTTTTTGTGTCCAAATTTTTGGGTTAAGATTATTTTCACGTGCTGCATTCTCAGCCGGTAAACCAAAAGAGTCCCAACCCATAGGATGTAAAACATTAAAGGAATTTAGGTATTTGTATCTAGCTATCACATCTCCGATTGTATAATTTCTAACATGGCCCATATGAATTTTTCCCGATGGATATGGAAACATTTCCAAGCAATAAAACTTTTTTTCTTTATCAGCCCTATAAAGATTTGTTTTTTCCCAAATCTTTTGCCACTTTTTTTCTATATTATTAAAATTTACCTTATCCATTGAAGGTGAGACTATTTTTTCTTTTTATCTTTATCTTGCTTTTCAAGTAAAGCTGCTTTTTTTATAATTGAGATTATTAACTCTTCCTCTATCTTTGAGTCAATCTTGTTTACAGAACAGGAAGCAGGCAAATCTTTAGAACATCTCTTTTGATGAACAACTATTTTTAAACTGTTGCTTTGAATTTCATTAGATAAAAATCTAAGAGTTATTTTAATAGCATCATTATTATTTGAAATATCGCTGTACCAATCAGTAATTATTACACCACCAGAATAGTCTACTGTAACCAGAGGTAAGAAATCTAAAATTTCTAGAGATGCTCTCCACATTGGATTGGAAGAACTAAATTCATAATTCATACTCCCCCCTCTTTTCCCAAGATTTTTTAGGGATATACCTCTGCCTTCCTCAACATTTTTTCTTGCTCTATCCATTCCCTTTACAGGTACTTTTTTTGCATCAACTTTTTTAAAAGTCCCGCAAGAGTTTAAAAGTAGAGTTGTTACAAACAGCACAATTAACAATTTAGAGATTCCCTTGAAACGCATTGTTAATTATTATCATGAACTCAATAAAAACCAAAAAAAATAAGTAAATTAGCCATTTATTTAGGTGTTGTATAAATACTACAGTAATTCAATATTTTACGATTATTAGCTGTTTTTTGGTTAAATATAGTTAAAAAAAGCTAAGTTATCTTCAGTTTATAAACAAATAACAAAGGAAACATAAAATGAATAAACTAACTAAATTAACGTTAGGTCTTATTGCTTCTTTGATGGTTTCAACTACTGCAGCTCTTGCTGGTGATTTATCTATCACAGGTTCTGCTAAAGCAACGTACTCAATCAGAGGTTCTGAAAGTGCGGCAGCTCAAGTTGGTAACCCACAAGGTATTGGTATAGCTAACGAATTTACTTTAAGTGCTAGTGGAGAGTTAGACAATGGTATGGCTTGGACGTACGCACAAGATATCGATGGTGCAACTGTACAAGACGATGCTGCAATGTCATTAAACACTTCATTCGGTCTATTTAAAGCTTGTGTACACGAGTGTGGTCTTTCAGCTAATTTAGCGTTTGACAACTCAGTATACGGAGCAGGATCAGACTACGGTCTAACAGGAACATCAGCAGCTACAACGGCAGCTGGTGATGACGCAACTACATTTACTTGGGGTACAAACATTAGTTCGTACAACAACGTACAGTTCCACACTCCAGCGGACATGTTACCGTTTGGATTAGTGGTAAAAGTTGCTTACGCTCCTGAAGCAGACGGCACAATGAACTCATCAAACGCTGCAGCGACTTCTTCTGAGGCAGGTAACGGTGTTACTCAGTATAGAGTTGATGCAACTCCAATTGACGGATTAACAATTGCGGCTTCATACTTAGAAATAGATGATGCAGACGCAGGTTCAACAGCAACTGTTCAGCAAGCTGAGCACGGTGGTGTTGCTGCTACATATGCATTTGGTCCAGCGACTATTGGTTATGGTAAGTTCTATGTAGCTCCAACATTAGGTGCTGCTACTCAAGGTACAGCTCGTGTTCTTGATTATGAAAATACTTCATGGTCAATAGGTGTTGTTGCGAATGACAATTTGTCATTCTCTTACAACTTAGAGCAGTCTGAAGAAAGCAACAAGAACGAGACTCAAACTAACACGACTACTAGAACTACAACTGAGTTCGAAATTAGAACAATCCAAGCAGCCTACACTATGGGCGGTATGACATTATCTGTAGCTAACAAAAAGCTAGAGAATATGGACTATACTGACGATAAAGATGCTGCAGAGACTGTATTTTCAGTTTCAATGGCGTTTTAATTACGTAGTAAGTTAAAAGATTTAAAAAAGCCGGCTGATTACAGCCGGCTTTTTTTTTATTTCAGACATAAGTGCAAATGAACTTGCATTGACCTCATTAAGTTTATTTAAATTATTAGAACGTATTCCTCCCAAAGGAACGAAACTACTGCCATGTAAATAAGTAATAAGGTTGAATTTTACCACTCCTAAATATGACCTCTTATTTTTGTAGTCTGTTTTAAATAGTCTTGAAAATACTATCTCACTACATCCTTGCAATATTTTTGTGTTTATCTCTCTAACATTATGTGCCGAACCTATTTTATTTGTTTTATAATTTAGATATTTTAAACTCTTGTTGTAAGAGGAAATATAAAGCCCATCTGCATTAATTTTTTGAAATAACTTAATGTCATTAGCTATAAAAAATTTAATAGATTTTTTTTTACATGTGTTTCGAAATATTCTTAATTTTTCAAAATTGTCATCTTTTAGGTTATTTCGATAAATAATGTTAAATTTACCCCTTTTTTTTATTAAATTTAAATTTAATAATTTGATATTCTCAATGTATAAATAATAATTATTTTTAAATATAAACATTTATGTCCATAATAGTTGATAGATTCAAAAAAATAAAATCTAATATTAATAGTTTAGATAATTCCAAAACTATCAACATAGTTGCAATAAGCAAAACGTTTTCTATAGAACATATAAAGCCATTATTAAATATAGGTCACGATCATTTTGGAGAAAACAAAGTACAAGAAGCGATGTCTAAATGGAAAGAAATAAAGAAAAATGATAATAACCTAAAGCTACATATGGTTGGTAAATTACAATCTAACAAGTCGAAAAAAGCTGTTGAACTTTTTGATTTTATTCATTCCCTTGATAATAAAAAATTAGCGGATAGTCTAAGTAAAGCTGAATCAGATGCAAAAAAAAATTTAAAATATTTTATTCAAGTAAATATTGGAAATGAAGATCAAAAATCAGGAATTTCATTAAATGATTTGAATGATTTTTTCTCTTATTGTACCAAGGAAAAAAAACTGAATGTTATAGGTTTAATGTGTATTCCACCAAACGATAATAATGAAGAAAAATATTTTAAAATTATGAGTGAAAAAAATAAATTATTAAACTTAAAAAACTTAAGTATGGGAATGTCTTCAGATTATTTAAAAGCAGCAAAATATCATGCAAACTTTTTAAGAATTGGTAGTGGAATATTTGGAGAAAGAAATCAGTAAATAAAAAGTTTTGTTTTCTTAGTGATATACTTTAAGAGAATTTTCATATCTTTTTTTGAAACAGCTATGCATCCCCTAGTAGATTTGTAACTCTTATTTGCTATGTGTAAAAAAATTGCGCTACCTTTGTTTTTAACAGTCGGTTTACAATTATAATTAATTACGATTAGTACGTCATATAGATTATTTTTTTTGTAAAGTTTTTCTGATTTATATCTAAATGGCAATTTAACTAATTTATTATATTTTTTTGATCTAGAGTCATCACACCATCCCATATTTTTTGTGATGCTTGTTTTTTTTAATAAAGTCTTTATTTTTTTATTTCTGTCTTTTCTATAAAAAACCTCAATAAATTTAAAAGTTCCTTTTGGCGTACAATTATCACCTTCTCTTTTTTTATTCGAAATTCCTCTTTTACCTATAGCGCATTTTACTTTATAATTATGAAAGTGTAGATTTTTATTTTTAAGTTTTATATGCATAGTAATAACGACATAAAAGTACTAATTTTTTCCTCAGATCATTTTATCAACTCATTTGTTGAACTTAAAGATCATTTCAATTTTAATTTTGATTTTTTTGAGGATGATAAAAAAGTCAATACATCTCTCAATTACAAAGCATATGTTATAGAAGATTTAATTCTTAAAGACAAAAAGATTTTTAAATTTTTGAAAACAACCAATATTCCGAAATTAATTATTTATAAGTCTGATACTTTTTCTGACTTAAAATTTGATGATAAAATTTCAAAACCGATAAATATTCATGATTTTAATGAAAAAATAATTGGTTTGGTGACTAAAAAACAATTTGTAAAAAATTCATTTATTAAACTAAAAGAATACATTCTCGACAAAAATGAAAAAAAATTAAAAAAAAATGACTTATTTATAATTCTTACAGAAAAAGAAATTCAATTATTAGAATTATTATTTAACAAAAAAAAACCTATTAAAAAAATAAACATTTTGAAAGAAGTGTGGAAGTACTCAGATGATGCCGATACACACACTGTAGAGACACATATTTATCGATTAAGAAAAAAAATTTTTGATCAATTTAAAGATCAAAATTTTATTAGCAATTCTAAATCAGGGTATTCTTTGTGAAAAAAAGAAATAAAATAGCTATGGATCTACATTCAAAGAAGTATAGACTGAGAGTTATAAAACCAAAAAAAGGAAAAGGCAGTTACTCAAGAAAAAAGAAGAAGAAGTTTAACTAAGTCTAGCGCCAATCTTTTGAATAATTTTTGAAGCCATTTCTGTCCCTTTTTCTAAATTTTCCTGTTCAGACATTTTATTGATAAAGCCATGTAAAAATCCAGCTGCAAATAAATCACCAGCTCCCGTTAAATCAATAACTTTTAGATTTCTTTTACTCTGACATTCAAAAATATTCTTTCCACTTATAGACATACTTCCTTTTTCTCCCCTTGTTATAATTAATAATTTATTTAATTTTTTTCCAAACTCCACTACATCACTAAAAGATTTAGTTCCAATTAATGACATTATTTCTTGCTCATTTGCAAAAATAATATCTAATTTATTTTTTACCAAATCCAAAAAATTCTTTTTATGTCTATCTACACAAAATTTATCTGATAAAGACATCGCAGAATTTTTTGAAAGTTTTAGTGCTTTATCAAAAGCTGATTTTGCGTCTCCCTCATCCCACAAGTAGCCTTCTAAGAAGATTAAATCACTTTCTTTAATAGCCGAGTCATTAATGTCATTTGTATTAATTTTTCCAGCAACACCCAAAAAAGTACACATAGTCCTTTCAGAGTCTGGCGTTATTAATATTAAACAAGTTCCAGTCGGTGATGTTTCTTTTTTTTTAGAGTAAAAATATTTAACATTTTCTTTTTTTAGACCTTCCTCATATTTGACGCCTAATTCATCATCGTTTATTTTGCCTATGAATCCAACTTTATTACCAAGCTGTGAAATACCAACAATTGAGTTCGCTATTGAACCACCGGAAACTGTTTCTTCTATTTTAAGATTAGATAACAATTTTTTAAATTCAGCTTCATCTACAAGTTTCATTGTACTTTTAGTCAAATTATTATTTAATAAAAAATTCTCATCTACTTTACAAATAACATCAACGATTGCATTTCCGATACCTAATATTTTCATTTAAGCTTTTTTTGTTTTAATTGCTTTTTTTCTATTGGGATAACAGCTTTTACAAATTTTACAAGTTATACCGAAACAATCTCTTGCTTTACAATATTCTCTTCCATACCAAATTATTTGTAAATGAAGTTTATTCCAGCATTTTTTAGGAAAAATCTTTTTAAGATCTTTTTCAGTCTGCACAACATTTTTGCCGTTGGTTAAGCCCCATCTTTGAGCAAGCCTATGAATGTGAGTATCGACTGGAAAAGCAGGGTATCCAAATCCTTGAGACATTACTACGCTAGCCGTTTTATGTCCTACACCAGGAAGTTGCTCAAGCTCTTCAAAAGATCTTGGAACTTTACCTTTATACTTTTCAACTAAAGTTTTAGACAAATAAAAAATACTTTTAGCTTTTACTCTAAAAATACCAATACTTTTTATTAATTTTTCTATCTTCCTTCTTCCCAATTTTACGAAATGATGAGGACGATTGTATTTTGGATAAATATTTTTTGTTACATTGTTTACATTAACATCAGTACATTGAGCTGAAAGTAAAACAGAAACTAAAAGAGTAAATGTATTTTTATAATTCAAAGGTACTGGAACTTTTGGATAAGTTTTATTTAAGACTCTTAAAATAATCTTGGATTTTTTTTGGTTGTTCACTTAAAAGTTTAAAAGATTTCTCATCGAGTAAAGACCTGGCCTTTTACTCATTATCCACTTAGCTGCAGCCAAAGCTCCTTCGGAATATAAAGCGCGATCGAAAGACTCGTGATTTAAAGTTACAATTTCTTTGCCACTAGAAAACCTAACTTCATGTTCTCCAACAACTTCTCCTTTTCTAATCGAGTTAAAGTTTATTCTCTTACCATAAGGAAAAGTCTTTTTATTTAAAAATTTTTTACCAATTAAATTATTAAAATTTTTATTTTTTCCAACAGCTATTCCTTTTCCAAGCATTAAAGCAGTCCCAGAAGGATAATCTTTCTTATGTTTATGATGAACTTCGTAGACTTTACTTAAAAATTTTTTTCCTAACGATTTTGATGCTATTTCAGTTAAATACATTAATAGATTTACTCCTAAACTCATATTCCCGGCTTTTAAAATAGGAATTTTTTTTGAGTAATTTTTAATAATTTTTTCTTGTTTTTTAGTAAAGCCAGTTGTACCGATAACAACTCTTTTTTTATGTTTTACTGCAAATTTTAAAACTTCCAAAGTACATTTTGGAACAGTAAAATCTATTATAACATTTGTTCTTTTAAAAGCGTGGCTTGTATTTAGTTCAGGTTTTATTCCGCTAATCTTTTTATTAATTTTTCTACTCTCTGTTAAAGACACTAATTTAAAATTCTTATTTATTTTAGCAGACCTGATGAGCTGTTTACCCATTCTGCCTTCACATCCAATAATAGTTAAATTGATTTTTTTCATTATTTAATTAAGTAAATAATTACAATAATAATAAGCACAATTATAGCCCAGATTGATAAATTATTTAAAAACTGTTTTACCTTATAATTTGTAGCTAAAAAACCAGGTAACACCAACGCCAAAACTGCAATTAAAAAAATTGCAGATATTATCTGATGAAATTCCATTTAATTTATGACTTATTCCAAAATTTTTTAGCTTTTTCAAAAAAGCTTTTAATTAAGGGGTTTGATTTAGTATCTTCTAATGTTTTAAATTCTGAAAGTAACTCTTTTTGTCTTTTAGTTAATGAAGTTGGTACCTCAGTTACAATTCTTATATATAAATCTCCATATACATTTCTTTTAAGTATAGGCATGCCTTTTCCTTTAAGTCTTAATTGTTTTCCACTTTGAGTTCCTGATGGAATTTTAATTTTTGTTTTTTTACCATCAATAGAAGGTACCTCAACAGTAGATCCTAAGGCTGCATCTGTGAACGAAATTGGTAACTCATAATATAGATTTTCCTCAGATCTTTTAAAAATACTATGTGGTTCAACTGAAATAAACAAATATAAATCTCCATTAGACCCTCCTTTGCTTCCTGCCTCACCTTTTCCTGCTAATCTAATTCTTGTTCCATCATCGACACCTTGAGGAATTTTTACAGCAACAAATTCGTTAGACTGTTGTTTTCCCATACCACTGCAATTACCACAAGGATTTGTAATTTTTTGTCCCTCGCCACCACACTCAGGACAGGTTTGCTGTATAGTGAAGAAGCCCTGACTAGATCTAACTCTACCTTGACCTCCACAATAACCACACGCAGAAGGTTTTGACCCCGGCTTAGCGCCACTTCCTGAACATGTTTTGCATTTTTTATAAGTTGTATAATTTATTTTTTTTTCTGTTCCTATAAATGCATCATTTAAATTTATTGATATATCGTATCTTAAATCGTTACCCCTATTTCTTGATTTTCCTCTTCTAGACTGTCTTCCAAAACCAAAATCTCCAAAATCTCCAAATACATCTTCAAAAATATCAGAAAAAGATGATGAAAAATCAAAATTGCTAAAACCTCCTTGTCCTCCTGCACCTTGAAAAGCCGCATGTCCAAACTGATCATAATTTGCTTTTCTTTTTTCATCGGACAGCACATGATAGGCTTCGCTCGCCTCTTTAAACTTTTCCTCAGCACCTTTATCACCTTTATTCTTATCAGGATGATATTTGAGAGCTAATTTTCTGTAAGCTTTTTTGATTTCCTCTTTATTAGATGATTTAGCTACGCCTAAGACATCGTAATAATCTCTTTTAGCCATAAAAAGGTTTGTCCTTACTAATTGGTCTTAGGCTCTTTTTTCTTTGTCTTCTTTGCCGTCAACTACTTCTGCATCAACAACGTTGTCTTTCTCTTTATCCTCTTTATTCTCTTTATCGGTTTTTTTATTATCAGACTTTCCACCAGGTTTTTGTTGGCTCTTGTAAACTGCCTCACCTAATTTCATTGAAGCTTGTATCAAACCTTGAGTTTTCTTTTTAACTTCTTCAGTGTCAGTACCTTTTAAAGCATTTCTTAAGTCGGACATGGCTGTTTCAATTGCCTTTTTCTCTTCAGACGTAATTTTATCGCCGTGTTCTTTAAGGCTTTTCTCTGTTGTATGGATAATACTATCTGCCTGGTTTCTTACATCCACAGTTTCTCTTTTCTTTTTATCTGCATCTTTATTTGCCTCAGCTTCTTTAACCATTTTGCTTATTTCTTCCTCAGATAAGCCACCTGACGCTTGGATTTGAATTTTTTGCTCTTTACCAGTTCCTTTATCTTTTGCAGAAACATTAACTATTCCGTTAGCATCAATATCGAAAGTAACCTCTATTTGAGGAACACCTCTGGGTGCATTAGGAATTCCAACTAATTCAAAGTTACCTAAAATTTTATTATCTGCTGCCATTTCTCTTTCACCTTGAAGAACTCTTATAGAAACAGCAGGCTGGTTATCTTCAGCAGTTGAAAATACCTGACTTTTTTTTGTAGGTATTGTTGTATTTTTTTCTATAAGTTTTGTAGAAACACCCCCCAAAGTTTCAATACCCAGTGATAGTGGCGTAACATCTAATAATAATACATCTTTTACATCACCTTGAAGTACTCCTGCTTGAATAGCAGCCCCCATTGCTACAACTTCATCTGGGTTTACACTTTTATTAGGTTCTTTTCCAAAAAAGTTTTTTACTGTCTCAATTATTTTAGGCATTCTTGTCATTCCACCAACTAAAACTACCTCATTTATTTCTGCAGCAGAAAAACCAGAGTCTTTAAGTGCTGTTTTACATGGAGCTAGTGTTTTTTCTATTAAACTTTCTACCAATGCTTCTAACTTAGCTCTAGTAAATTTTAAATTTAAATGTTTAGGACCAGTTTTATCAGCAGTTAAGAAAGGTAAATTTATCTCAGTCTGTGTTGCAGAAGATAATTCTATTTTAGCTTTTTCTGCTGCTTCTTTTAATCTTTGTAAAGCAAGTTTGTCACCTTTAAGATTTATTCCATTATCTTTCTTGAATTCAGAAATTAAATAATTAACAATTTCATCATCAAAATCTTCACCACCTAAAAAAGTATCTCCATTGGTTGATTTAACCTCAAATACACCGTCACCTATTTCTAAAATAGATACATCAAAAGTACCTCCACCCAAGTCGTATACTGCAATTTTCTTTCCACCTTTTTTGTCTAGTCCATAAGCCAAAGATGCAGCGGTAGGTTCATTTATAATTCTTAAAACTTCTAGTCCAGCAATTTTACCTGCATCTTTTGTTGCTTGCCTTTGAGCATCATTAAAATAAGCTGGTACAGTTATAACTGCCTTTGTAACAGATTGACCTAAATATTTTTCAGCAGTTTCTCTCATTTTTTGTAAAACAAAAGCTGAGATTTGAGCTGGTGAGTATTTTTTGCCTTTACCTTCTACCCAGGCCTCTCCTTTATCAGATTTAATTATTTTAAAAGGAACTTTTTCAACATCCTTTTGTACAGAATTGTCATCAAAAACTCTTCCAATTAATCTTTTTGCTGCAAAAATAGTATTTTCTGGATTTGTTACAGCTTGTCTTTTTGCAGGTTGACCAACTAACTTTTCCTCATTATCTAAAAAAGCTACTACCGAAGGTGTTGTTCTAGCGCCTTCAGTATTTTCTAATACTTTAGCCTGCGAACCATCCATGATGGCCACACAAGAATTAGTTGTTCCAAGATCTATTCCAATTACTCTACTCATAATACGTTTTCCTTTATTTAGCTCTTATATGGGTGTTTTTTTCAATTCTACAAGTCATGATATTCTATTTTTTTATGTCTTTTTCCTTATTATCTGCCTCATTTTTTTTAGATATACCAACTAGAGAGGGCCTTAATAGCCTGTCACCAAACATGTATCCTGGTTGTATTTCCTGAACCACAGTTCCTGGTTCAACAGACTCATCAACAACCTCAAGCATAGCTTGATGTGAATTGGGATCAAATTTTTCTTTAAGACAGTTTATCTTTTTGATGTTGTTCCTCTCAAATATCTTTACAAGGTCTTTTTCAATGACATCAATATTTTTTAAAAACTTATCTAAATCTTTGTTATCTTTTAATTTTTGGTCGTTTTTAATTGAAATTTGCGCACGTTGTAAATTGTCTAAAAGCGCCAAAGTCTCTTTAGCAAAATTGAAGCCTCCAAACTCGAAAGCCTCTTTAATTTCTTTTTCAGACCTTCTTCTTTGATTTTCTAATTCAGCGAGTGTTCTTAAAAGCTTGTCTTCATTTTCTTTTAACTTTTCCTCTAATGATAAGTCTTTTTTTTCACTATTATCCTTATTCTTATCAGGTTTTTTGTCGTTCTTGTTTTCCATTATTGCTATATAGGAATAAAAAAATTAAATACTAGATAAAAGTGAAAAAAAATAAGATTATTTTAATAGGCACAAACAATAAAGGTAAATTTAAGGAACTGAGCTATTTACTACCTAAAAGATTAAAGAAAATATCTCCTTCAAAACTCAAGATTAAAAGTCCTAAAGAAAGTGGTAAAAGCTTTTTAGCAAACTCGAAAATCAAAGCTAATTATTTTTCTAAAATCTCAAAAATTACATCAATATCTGATGACTCAGGATTGTGTGTTAACTGCTTAAAAGGAAAGCCTGGAGTTCTATCGGCACGGTGGGCAAAAAAATACGGAGGTTTTAGAAAAGCAATGAAAAAAATTATTTTTCTAGTTAAAAAAGTAAATAAAAATAAAAAAAATAAAAATTACAAAGCAAAATTTGTTTGCAGTTTAACTTTTAAAGAACCGAACAAAAATTCTGTAAGCACAACAGGAGTAGTTTATGGGAAGATTGCAACAAAAATTTTAGGAACCAAGGGCTTTGGTTTTGACTCTATTTTTATACCAAAAAAATACAAAATCTCTTTTGGACAAATGAATAAAAAAAAAAAGATTAATATAGATCATAGATTTTTAGCTTATAGAAAGCTTAAAAGAAAAGTTAAAATTCTTTAAATTTTTTGTTTTCTGCCTTGTAAATTTTAAGTTCTTGAGTAACTTTTTTATCGTTAAAATTGAAGTTTCCGATTTTACCTTTTATTTTTTCTTTCAAAAAAAAGTCATTAATAGAGTTAATTCCTTTATTTTTATTCCAAACATAATAAATTAAACCCAAAGCATCGTATGCGAGAATCGTAATTTCATTTGGGTATAATTGAAAAGTTTTATAATACTTATTATTGTGTTTTTTAAAATTATCAAAATTTATTGAAGGGTAGTACAAACTTTTTACTGAATTTTCATAGAATATACTTTCATCAAACCATTGATTTACTGTAGTAAACAAAACATCCTCTTCATTAACATCAGCAAAAACAAGCGAGGCCAAAACACTTTTTAAACTATTACCAAAATCAATAATAATAACTGAGTCAAAGTTTACTTTACCTAGAGTGTATTTTTGTTCTAATCTAGATAGTTCTCTTTTTGATGCCTCATCATCTTTGTCTTCTAAAATTTCGATTCTTGTGCTCAAGTTACGTTTTCTTTGTGTATAATTAGTTAATTTTTCTATTTCACCGGTCAAAACTTTTGGATCAGGATTATATTTGAATATTTTGTAATTTTTAAGTTTTGTTGACTTTATTCTTTCGTCGATAAACTTAGTGTATTCATTTTTTGGATACATTATTACAGTTTTTTTCTTTTTCTGTTTTATAATAAAATCTTCGATCGTTCTCATTTGGGACTCTAAACTTATTCCAATACTTATAATGTTGTTTTCAATTTTGGACTCTTTATTTGACAAAGAAATAAAGATTGTATCTTTATATTTTTTAATTTCCTCAAAATCCTGAGAGTCAGGTGGTCCAATAATTATTTTTGCGCCTGAACTAATTATTTCTTGTATTGCAGTATTGAGTTTTTCTTTGTCATTTGAGCCTGAGTCTCTTGGAATAATTATTATCTTTTTATTGTTCAATTCATTTAATGCTAGTTGTGTTGAAAGCAATAATGAGTCACCAAGGTTTTTATAAATACCTGAAAAAGGAGCCAATAAACCAATTTTAAGTTCTTTAGTATTTTCATCACACATTAAATTGCTATTAAAAAAAATTGATATATAGAATAATATTGCAATGATTGGTTTAATCATAAAATGAATTCTTTTTTACCAGGTCTATACATTGTTTCTACTCCAATAGGGAATCTCGATGATATAACATTAAGATCATTAGATATATTAAAAAAATCAGACATTATATTGTGTGAAGATACAAGAAGATCATTAAAATTGTTAAATCATTATAAAATTAAAAAAAAACTTTTCCCTTATCATAAATTTAACGAAAAAAAAGAGCTAAACAAAATTATGAAATATTTAAATGAAGGCAAAATTTTGTCATTAATATCTGATGCTGGCACACCTTTATTATCTGATCCCGGAAAGCTTTTAGTTAAAGAATGTATAAAAGATCAAATAAATATACACCCAGTTCCAGGACCTTCTTCAATCACCGCCTCTATGAGTATATCTGGTTTTGATGATAAATTTATTTTTTATGGTTTTTTACCGAAAAAAGAAAAAGAATTAAATAACGAACTTTCAAACTTAAAGGATTCTTCTTTCTCCATTATATTTTTTATTCCAGGAGTAAAAATTAATTATTATTTAAATTTTTTTAAAAAATACTTTTCTTCTAGAGAAATTCTAATAGCGAGAGAAATTACTAAAATTCATGAGACTTTTTATAGAGATAATGTGGATTCAATCCAACTTTTTAATTCACCCTTGAAAGGGGAGTTAACAGTTGTAATTTCTAAAAAAAATAATAAAACTAAAACTTTAGCAAATGATTCTAAAATTAAAGGACTAGCTATTAAACTTTTAAAAAAAAATAGCTTAAAAGATGTTGTTAAAATTATATCCGAAAAGGAAAAGGTGAATAAGAGGTTAGTTTATAAAATTTGTTTAGATATAAAAAATGAGAAAATTTCTTAATATAATAATTTTATCTTTGTTCTTGTACTCTTGCCAAGCTTCAAAAGCAGGCCCTTTTGGAAGAGGTGTAAGCATCTCGTTTGATCCAAGGACTGTCGGTATGCAAATAGACGATACATTGATGCAAAAAAATTTAATTGCCAGGTTAACTTTAACAGATAAAAAATATTTTTTGGGCATACAGGTTGAAGTCTTAGATGGAAGAATATTTATTACTGGAAAAGTCGACGAACCAGAAGAAAAACTAAAAATAACAAAACTTGCCTGGGAAACGAAGGGAGTGAGATCAGTTAATAACGCTATTGAAATAAAAGGAAAAACAAACTTTAAGAGCTCTGCCCAAGATGTTTTAATTACAACACAATTGAGAACAGCTATGATATTTAATAAAAAAATTAAATCATCGAATTATACTTTAGAAACTATCAATAAAAGAGTTTATATTTTTGGCATTTCCTTTACAGACGAGGAAAAAAAAGAAGTTCTTAAAGAAGCAGAAGAAGTTTATAATGTTGAAAAAGTCATACCAACTATTTTTTTAGTTTCTGAATTGAGTAGAAACAAAATTTAAATTTAATAATCAATTACATCAGATGAATACGCAGCAACAGATGCTAAATTTAAAATGTCAGATGTTGAGGATCTTAAGGGAGCTACCTCAATAGGCAAACCTAATCCAATTAAAAGGGGGCCAATTAATTTTGCCCCACCAAATGTTTTCATTAATTTAGTCGATATAGCAGCACTGTGTAACGCTGGCATTATTAATATATTGGCCCTGCCAACAATTTTAGAAAACGGATAAACTTCTTGATAAATTGGGTTTAAAGCTACATCTGGCTGCATTTCTCCATCAAAATCAAAATCTACTTTTTTAGTCTTCAACAATTCAATTGCATCTCTTACATGTTTTGTATTTCTCGAAACAGGTTTACCAAATGTAGAGTGAGATAAAAAAGCAACCTTGGGTTCAAAACCAAACAATCTTGCTACTCTTACACAAGAAATCGAGGTATTTACTAATCTTTCAGAAGATGGGAAATCATGAACGTTGGTGTCTGCTACAAGTACTGTTTTTCCTTTAGAAACTATAATTGTCATTCCAAAAATTGTTTCACCTTCTCTAGCATCTACAAATTTTTTTAATTTTTCAACTGAAGCAGCGTAATGTCTAATATTACCAGTAACCATTGCATCAGCATCTTTACAAGCAATCATCGAAGAGCCCCAAGCCACTCGATCATTTCTTATCAATCTATCAACATCCCTCTCTAATAGCCCATCTCTTTGGAGTTTTTTATACAAATACTTTGTATATTTTTCTCTTTTCGATTTATCTTTTGAATTAACTATTTGAATTTTAAAATTTTCGCCTAATCCAATCTTTTTAAGCTGATCTTTTATTCTTTCCTCACTTCCAATCAAAATTGGTGTACCAAGTCTTGCTTTATTAAACTCAATCGCAGCCTTAAGCATATTCTCATCTTCCCCTTCTGCAAAAATTACTTTTTTTGGGTTTTTTCTAATTTTAGCATTTATGCCTTGCATTAAAGACATAGAGGGATCTAGTCTGTTAATTAATTCGTCTTTATAAACATCAAAGTCGTTAATTTTCTTTCGTGCGACACCACTTTTAATAGCTGCCTTGGCAACAGCAGAAGGTATAACGCTTAACAATCTTGGATCAAACGTTGATGGTATAATATAATTCTTTCCATATTTAGGTCTCTCACCTCCATAAGCTGAAACGACTTCATCTGGCACATCATCTCTTGCTAACATTGCAATAGATTTTGCTGCAGCCATTTTCATTTCTTCATTTATCTCTTTTGCTCTAACGTCTAATGCGCCCCTAAAAATATATGGGAATCCAATTAAATTATTTACTTGATTTGGATAATCCGACCTACCTGTTGCTATTATTGCATCTGTCCTAACCTTTAAAATTTCTTCTGGAGTAATCTCCGGATCAGGATTTGCACATACAAATATAATAGGTTTCTTGGACATAGACTTTATCATTTTTGGAGATACTGTATCTTTTGCAGAAAGTCCTAAAAATACATCAGCATCAACCATAACTTCAGAAAGTTTTCTATGTTTTGTTTCTGTAGCATGTTTTAATTTAAAACTATTTAGACCTTCTCTTTTTTTATGAATTACCCCTTTGGTATCACACATTATTATGTTTTGTTTTTTTACTCCTAAGCTTTTAAATAAATCTACGCATGCCATAGCCGAGGCTCCAGCGCCGTTAACTACAACTTTAATATTTTCTATTTTCTTTTTTTGAATATCTAAAGCGTTAATAAGAGCCGCAGTTGTTATAATAGCTGTTCCATGTTGGTCATCATGAAAAACTGGAATATCTAAAATTTTTTTTAATTTTTCCTCTATTATAAAACAATCAGGAGCCTTAATATCTTCTAAATTTATACCTCCAAAACTATTACCTATATTTTTAACTGTATTTATGATTTCATTTGGATCTGAATTTTCTATCTCAATATCTATTGAGTCTATATCTGCAAATCTTTTGAAAAGAACTGCTTTTCCCTCCATAACAGGTTTAGAAGCTAGAGCTCCTAGGTTCCCTAACCCTAAGATAGCGGAGCCATTACTAATAACTGCTACTAAATTACCTTTACTAGTATAATCGTACGCCGCATCTGGGTTTTTAGCTATTTCCTTTACTGGCGCTGCTACACCAGGAGAATATGCTAAAGATAGATCTCTTTTAGTTACTAAAGATTTTGAGGAATTAACCTCAATTTTGCCAGACTTTCCCTTAATATGAAAATCAAGAGCTTCTTTATCTGTGTAATGATCAATTTTAGACTTTTTTGTCATCGAATTTTGAGTATGTAATATAAATGAGACGAAATCACTATTAATTTTTGACTTAATTATGAACTTATTATCTTCAACATCAGTTTTTAGTTTTTATACACTAATTAGCAGGGTATTAGGATATTTAAGGGACATACTAATAGCAGTATTCTTAGGAGCTTCCTTTTTGGCCGATGTCTTTTTTGTAGCATTTCGTATTCCTAATACATTTAGAAGACTTTTCGCAGAGGGGACCTTTAACGCAGCATTTATTCCAAGTTACACCGCAGAAAGAGCAAAAAGCAAGTTAGAAGGTAAAAAGTTTGCTGATGAGGTGTTAAATCTTTTAATTTTAATTTTGTTGGCCATTGTTTTTATAGTTGAAATTTTTACACCTTTTTTGGTCTACTTACTTGCCCCGGGTTTTTATAATGATGCTGAAAAATTTAATTTAGCTGTAGAACTAACAAGAATAACTTTTCCATTTTTATTTTTTGTAAGTCTGTCATCCTTTTTTTCAGGAATTTTGAATTCAAATAATAGATTTGCTGCAGCTGCAGCAGCGCCAATTATTTTAAATATAATTTTAATTATAAGTCTTTTTATTTCTTATTTGTTAAAACTAGATTTTGTAAAAAATTTATCTTATGGAGTTACTTTTGCAGGAATAATTCAATTATTTTTTTTATTTGTTTTTACCAAAAAATACTATAAGCCATCTCTCTTTCTAAAAACTAAAATTAATTCTAAAGTCAAATTTTTTCTTAAAAAACTTTTACCAAGTATTTTTTCATCCGGGGTTACTCAGATAAATATTTTAGTTGGCACCATTATTGCCTCTTTCGAAGCTGGAGCTGTCTCTTATTTGTATTATGCTGACAGAATTTATCAGATAAATTTAGCCATTGCAGGTATCGCAGTTGGAACAGTATCACTTCCTGTATTATCTAAAAGTTTAAAACTAAAAAGATTTGATGATGTAAAAGATGTACAGAATAAATCTATAGAACTCAGTTTACTTTTATCTGTTCCTGCTAGTTTAGGATTAATTTTGGCTTCAGAGGAAATAATAAATGCTTTATTTGGTTATGGTTCATTTACGAATTCAGATGTAACTATGACAGCTAAAGCGCTAAAATATTTTGGTTATGGAATCCCTGCTTTTGCATTAATTAAAGTTCTTTCCAACTTCTATTTTGCTAGAGATAATACTAAAACACCATTTTACTTATCATTGTTTAGCGTTATTTTGAATGTTGCAATAAGTCTTTTATTTTTCAAAAAAATTGGATTTATTATCATCCCTCTAGCCACTTCTATCTCTACATGGCTAGCAGTTATTCTGTACTTAATTTTATTGGGCAAATCTAAATTTTTATTCTTTGAAAATTTACCAATTAATAATTTGTTAAAAATTATATTTAGTACATTTATTATGTCTTTTGTCCTATATTATGGATTAAGTTTTTTTGAGGATAAACTTGCTTATGATAACATTTATAAGTCAATTTATCTTGTATTTATGATAAGTTTAGTGGCAACTATATATTTAATAACCTGTTATTTATTTGGTTTATTAAAATTTAAAAATTATAGGATGTTTTAAAATGAGTGTTAAAAAATTAGCTTTTTCCGGAGTTCAACCAACTGGGAATCTTCATTTGGGAAATTACTTAGGAGCGCTTACAAATTTTGTATCTCTCCAGAAAGAAATGGAATGTATATTTTGCGTAGTTGATTTACACGCAATTACAACCTTCCAAAAACCTGAAGAGCTAAAGCAAAATATTTTTGAAACAACAGCCGCCTTTTTGGCAATAGGCTTGGATGAAAAAAAAAATATTATATTTAATCAATCATCCGTTAGTGGTCATGCAGAGTTAGCTTGGATACTAAATTGTGTTTCGAGAATTGGTTGGTTAAATAGGATGACGCAATTCAAAGACAAAGCTGGATCAGATAAAGAAAAAGCGAGTGTTGGTTTATATATTTACCCAAATCTTATGGCCGCAGATATACTTCTTTATAAAGCTACACATGTACCTGTAGGAGCAGATCAAAAACAACATTTGGAATTATGTAGAGATATAGCGCAAAAATTTAATAATGATTTCAAATCAGAAAATTTCTTTCCTATACCAGAGCCTTTAATTCAAAAAAATATTTCAAGAGTGATGAGCTTAAGAGATGGGACAAAAAAAATGAGCAAGTCTGAGGAGTCAAATTACTCCAGAATTGATTTGAAAGATAGCGCTGATGAAATAGTAAAAAAAATAAAAAAAGCCAAGACAGACTCTTTACCGATACCTGGCCAGGAAAAAGAATTAGAAAAGAGACCAGAGGCACTTAACTTACTAAAGATTTATGCAGATTTAAAAAAAACTTCAATGCAAAAAATTCTTTCTGAAATGGAAGGAAAAGAATTTTCCCTTCTCAAAGATAAACTTTCAGATTGTTTGGTTGCAACAATTTGTCCTGTAGGGAAAAAAATTAAGGAATTGATCGATGATAAACGCTATCTAGAGCAGGTTTTGAACAAAGGCAGGGAAAAAGCTTTAAAAAAAGCTGAGGAGAACCTAAAAAAGATACGTGAAATAGTGGGATTATTGTAATATAAATTATGCATGATACACACGGAACAAACACCAAATCCTGACTCACTAAAATTTTTGTCAGAGAACACCATATCTTCTGTTGGCATGGAAGAATTTCAAAAAAAAGACAAAGATAAAATAAATAATAATTTTATTAAAAAATTACTTGAAGTAGAGGGTGTTGAATTAATTTTATTGGCACAAAATTTCTTAACTGTTAAAAAAAACAATAATGTTTCCTGGGATGCTCTTAAGCCAACTGTGGTATCACATATTAATGACTATTTTGAAAAGAATAAAAAACCAATTTTAGACTCAATTAAAAAAAAAAATTCAGAGGAAACATCTGATGAAGTTATTAAGAAGATCAAGGAGGTTTTAGATACTAAAATAAGACCAGCAGTTGCTAGAGACGGAGGAGACATAAAATTTAAATCCTTTAAGAATGGCGTGGTAACAGTAGAGTTGCAAGGAAGCTGTTCTGGATGCCCGAGCTCTTTAATGACTTTAAAACAAGGAGTGCAAAATTTACTTTGTCACTATGTAGAAGAAGTAAAATCAGTAGAAGCTAATTAAAAGAAGCTAATTAAAAAATGAAAAAAAACTTAAGCTATAGAGATAAGTTAATAGAACTTGCAGAGATATATAAAATCTCTGAGATTCAAATATACGAAAGAAACAAAAAATATTTAACAACCGGTCAAATAGAGCTTATTTTAAAAAAGAATAAGGTCCCAATACCAACGGAGCTAAAAAAAAATATATTTGAAATTCAAGCAAAAAAAATTTCTAAACCTATATTTTTAACAGGAAATAAAATCGGAGATTTTTTCTCCTCTGTGTTAAATTCTATTTATAAATTTTTTGCTTCAATAAAAAAAGGAATTATTAGTTTTTTAGCAAGTATAGTCGATTCAATCTTAGGCTTTTTTTCTTTTGTAGCCAAAACTATAATCAATATAATTTTTGGAACAGGAAGAGCAATAGTAAACTTTTGCTCATTTGTAAGCAAAACGACCCTCAATTTTTTGAACGGTATTTATAATTTTGATATTGAAACAAAAAAAGTTAATCAACTTGTTTCAGTCATTTTAATTTCTGCTTTTCTATTTTTGTTTGGTGTAGCAGGTTATTTTGGAAAAGATACTCTAATGAATTTTTATACTGAGACTTTTCAAAATAAAAAAATAGATGAAAAACCAATAGAAGAAAAGTCGAAAAATAAGAAGCTAGTTGAGGAGAAAAAAGCTGAGCCAAAAATTAAGCCAAAACAAGAACAGGCTCAAGCTCAGCCTGAAAAACAGAAAAAAACTAGCGCTGTAAAAGAATTTGTTTTACCAAATTTAAATCTTAAAACTGAGACGGTCTTAAGTTTGTTTAATGATGTTCAATACGATTTAAGGAAAGTAAGAAATGAAAAAAGAGTTAAGCCAATATATTTTACTCAATTTCCAAAAGATTTAGATGAAATTAAAGATAGTAAATTAAAAAAAGATACTTTTATAAAGATTGTTTTACCTTTGGTTGTTGCAGAAAATGAAAAAATTACTGACGACAGATTGAAACTTAAAAAGATAAAATCAAAGAAGATTACTTCAGATAAAGAAAAATCTTGGTTAAGGCAAAAACTTAGAGAGTATAAAGTAAAAAATTCAGATATCAAAGAACTTGAAAAAAGAATGGATATAATTCCTATTTCAATTGCCCTTGCTCAAGCAGCTAAAGAAAGTGGTTGGGGGACATCAAGATTTGCTTTAGAAGGAAATGCCATATTTGGTCAATGGACTTGGACTGGACAAGGCATTGAACCATTAGACAAAGGTAAACATCAAGGTCATAAGATCTTAAGATTTCCTATTTTAAGAGCTTCTGTAAAAGCTTATAAGAATAATTTGAATACTCATAAGGGTTACTCTAAATTTAGAGAAAAAAGATATTCATTAAGACAAAGGAACAAACCAATAAAAGGCATTTCTCTAACTGACACTTTAGATAACTATGCTCAGACTGGAAAAACTTATACAAAAGTGCTTGAACAAATTATTGATCAAAATTCGTTAGATGAGTTTGAAAACGTTTTGTTAAGTAATTCAGTTATACGTAAGGAATTGAATTTATAAAATTAATTTTCTGCGATAACAAATTGTATTCCTAACCATCTCCAAAAACCATTATCCTGTAAGGAGCAATTGATACGTCCTCTTTCGGTCGTGAATTTTCCATCAAGTAATATTTGAACTTCATAGTCGTTAATGAATTTTATATTCGATTTTCTCCATTTATTCTTTTCGTTGGAGTAGCAACTTATTAAATTGATATTTTTGACATTTTTATAAAATTTAATTCTAACATTTGGAGGATTTGAGGAATTGTTTATATATTTTTCTTTAGGTGTAATTTCCTCGTACTTAAATGGCAATGTTTTTAATATACTTTTGAATCTTTTTATCTCGCCATATTTTTCATTTATAGGGAATCTTGGAAGTTCAAACAGATCTTTTGACTCATCAGCTACTCCAGAATGTTGACCAAAAGCATATTTAAAATTTAAATTTTTGATAATCCTTTTAAATTCAAGACTGTATTCTCCAAAAGGATAAGAAAAAAACGGTGAGTTAAATCCAAGTTCTTTTTTAAAAATTGCCATTGATTTTTTAATATCTTCTTCTATTTCTTTTTTGGTTCTATCTATAAGATACTCATGAGTATGACTATGATTTCCAATATGTACAAAATCTTCTTTGGCTATTTCTCTAATTTGATCCCAATTCATATAATTATTAGCTCCAACTTCTCTTGTGCTTACAAATAATATAAAAGGTATTTTTTCAGCTTTAAGAATTGGCCAAGCATTTAAATAAAAAGACTCAAAGCCATCATCAATTGTTAATAAAATTTTTCTTTCTGTATTTTTTGAATATATATGATTTTCAAAGTCTTCAGCTTTTATAAACATCAAATTTTCTGCTTTTATAAGATTAATGTGTTTTGTAAAATCATCAATTCTGATATTCGTAGAAGGGTATTTATTTTCATTGAATCTATGGTACATAATTGTAATAATTCCATAATCTTCAAATTTATTAGATACGGAATAGCTTTTAGTAATAGGAAAAATTGTAAGAAAAAAAATTATGATTAAAGACTTTTTAATAATAAATTGCACAGGTAAAAATGACTCAATTGGTTTAAGAATTAATAATAATTTTTTTGTAAAAAAATTTCAAATTAATAATAAAGCAAATGATAGGCTTGTGGGCAATATAGCTGAATTTCTAAAAAAAAATAAAGCCAATGTTGATAAAAACTTTTCTATTATTGTTAATCAGGGTCCAGGTAGCTTTTCATCAATCAGAGTTTCATTGGCTGTGGCAAAAGGAATAAAATTGTCTAGAGGAGCGAAATTATTTGGTTATAAAGGCGATTTATTAAATGAATTAAACCTTAAAAATATTGAACTTTTAATAGAAAAAAATCTTTTAGAAAATAAATTGATTAAACCACTCTATATAAGTTAAATTATGAAAAAATATGAGTACAATAGAAGATAAATGCAAAGAAAAAGGTGTTAGGCTAACTGAGCAAAGAAAAGTTATTGCTAAGGTCATTTCAGATTCAAAAGATACTTATGGATCTAAAGATCATCCTGATGTTGACGAATTACATAAAAGAGCTACTTCGATAGACAAAAAAATTAGTATTGCAACTGTTTATAGAACTATTAAACTTTTCGAGGAGTCAGGTATTTTAATTAGGCATGATTTTAAAGAAGGTAAATCAAGATATGAACCAACTACTGAAGAACATCACAATCATTTAATAGATATAAATACTGGTGAAATAGTTGAATTTGTAGATAAAGATATTGAAGACTTACAAAGAAAAATTGCACAAAAGCTAGGATTTAAACTAGTAGACCACAAACTAGAATTGTACGGATCAAAAATTAAAAAAAATTAATATTTTGAATAAAAAAATTTTCATTAAAACTTTTGGATGTCAAATGAATGAATACGATAGTAATCGTATTTTAGATTTATTTAAAAAAATTGGTTACACACGCACAGAAAACATCTCAGAAACTAATTGTTATGTATTAAATACTTGTCACATTAGAGAGAAGGCTACAGATAAAGTCTATCACGATGTAGGAAGACTTAAGAAAGAATTTAGAAATAAAAAAAAACCTATCCTTTTAGTTACTGGTTGCGTAGCGCAAGCTGAAGGTGAGGAAATGTTAAAAAAAGAGAGCTACATCGATGGGGTTTTCGGACCACAGTCATATCATAAAATTCCAAAAATAATTAATAAAATTGAAATTGAAAAAAGCAGAGTTAATAGCACAGAGTTTGATGTGATTGAAAAGTTTGACAATTTAAATTTAATTAAAACTAAATGTTCTAAGATATCTTCTTTTCTTACAATTCAAGAGGGTTGTGATAAGTTTTGTCATTTTTGTGTTGTTCCTTATACAAGAGGGCCTGAGTATTCAAGATCTAATAATGAAATTTTATCTGAGGCAAGACAATTAATTGATGCAGGCGCGAAAGAAATAACATTACTAGGGCAAAACGTTAATGCATATAATTCAAAAAATTTTTTACTTTCGGATTTAATATGTGCGTTAAACGAAATGAGTGGATTAGAAAGAATAAGGTATACTACTTCACACCCAAAAGACATGACAGATGATTTAATTGATGTACATAAAAATTGTAAAAAATTAATGCCTCTTGTTCATTTACCTGTTCAAAGCGGATCTAGTAAAATTTTAAAACTTATGAATAGAAAACATAATATTGATGATTATTTAAATACCATAAAAAAATTAAAAGATAAAAATCCATCGATAAAGTTTTCAAGTGATTTTATAATTGGTTATCCGGGAGAGACTGAGGAAGACTTCAAATTGACTCTGGCTTTATTAGATGAGATTGATTTTATTAATTCATATTCATTTATTTTCAGTCCCAGGCCAGGGACACCAGCATCTAAGTTGAAAAATATTGACAAAAAAATAACAAAAAAAAGATTAATATCATTTCAAAAAAAATCTGAAGAAATTATAAAAAATTACCACCAAGAACTTTTAAATAAAAAAGTGGAAGTTTTGTTTGAAAACTCTATAAATAAAGATGGAAAGTATTTTGGAAGAGACAAGCATGCGAATGCTGTAATGGTTCAAAGTAGTCAAGACTTAACCGGAAAAATTTTTGATGTTAAAATTACAAACTTTAACCAAAATACACTTTTTGGGGAGATCTCTCTATAATGTCTAAAGTAAGTAAATTCACTGAGAGTTATATAATTAGGAAAATTGATAAAGAAACTGTTAACATCCAGATACTCGACAATAATGCTCTTATGGCAATTGTAGGAGAGTTTAACAATAACTTGTTAGAACTAGAAAAACTGACCAATACAAACATTTTTTTTAGAGGAAACTCTATTACTGCTAAAGGCAAAAGTGAAGATATATCAGATATATCTGAAGCCATTAAGTTTCTTTTAAATAAATTTCTTTTGACTAATTTAATAGAAAAAAATGATATAGTTTTGTCAGTGAAAAAAAATATTGGTACAGCAGGTAAAAACATTCAGCCATTAGATCATTTAATTAAAACTCCAAAAAAGTCTGTTATAGCAAGATCAAAGAAGCAATCCGAATATATTAAAGCACTAAAAGAGAATAATATAATTATGGCACTAGGACCTGCAGGGACAGGAAAAAGTTTTTTAGCTGTTTCCGTTGCGATTACTTTATTAATGGAAAAAAAGGTTGAACGTGTAATATTATCTAGGCCTGCAGTAGAAGCTGGTGAAAAGCTTGGCTTTCTACCTGGAGATATGAAAGAAAAAGTAGATCCATATTTAAGACCTTTATATGATGCGTTATATGATTTATTTGGCTTTGAAAAAATCCAAAGAAAAATAGAAACAGGAGAAATTGAGATAGCGCCCCTAGCTTTTATGCGTGGAAGAACCTTAAGAAATTCTTTTGCAATATTAGATGAAGCTCAAAATGCAACAATTACCCAAATAAAAATGTTTCTAACACGAATAGGTGAAAATTCTAAACTTGTAGTTAACGGAGATCCTTCTCAAATAGATCTATTAAACAAAAACAATTCAGGTTTAATTAAATCGAAAAATATTTTAAAAAACATAAATGAAATAAAAACTATTGAATTTGATCATAGAGATGTCGTAAGACATCCACTGGTTTCAAAGATTATTCAAGCTTATCAAAAAAATTTTGATGATAAAAATTAATGTACTTGTCAAAAATCAAAGTTGGAAAAGGTATATTAAAAATCCAGAAAATTATTTAAAAAAAAAAATTAAAAAACTAGAGAATAATATACCTTTTAAAAATAAAAAAATAGAATTTTCCTTACTATTATCTGATACAAGATTCATTACTAAATTAAATTTAAAATTTAGAAGGAAAAATAAAACAACAGATATTTTATCTTTTCCTTCAGATGAATCTTTAAACTCAAAAAAAAGAGGAAGAAAATCATTTATTTATATCGGCGATATAGTGATTAATCTAAATAAATTAAAAATTAATTTAAATAATAAAAATTTTTTCTTTAAATTTGATGAAACATGGATACATGGTTTAGCGCATTTATTAGGGCATAAACACAAATCAAAAAAAGATTATTTAGTAATGAAAAAAGTTGAAAATAAATTTTTAAGACAAATTAATTAGATGTTTTTGAGTAATTTAATCAATAAAAGAATTAGTCTCGTTTTTTTATTCCCCTTATTTTTAGGAATGTTAACTGTTTTTACTTTTCAACCATTTAATTTTACATTCTTAAACTTTTTAATTTTTCCAAGTTTGTTTACTATTCTTGTTTATGTGGAAAAAAAGTCAAAAAGTACATATAGAAAAAAACCTTATCTAATAAATCTATTTTATGTAGGTTATTTTTTTGGTGTTGGTTTTTTCCTGTCAGGGACATACTGGATTTCTCATTCATTAACTTTTGACTCAGATTTAAATTATCTTATCCCTATATCATTAGTTTTAATTCCATTATGTTTAGGCTTGTTTTATGGAGTTAGTACTATAATTGCTGGACCATTTTTAAAAAATAACTTTCCTTCAATATTACTTTTTTGTGCATCATTCTCTTTTTTGGACTATTTAAGAGCTAAAATATTCACTGGTTTTCCATGGAATTTATGGGCGTATAGCTGGTCATGGTTTATTGAAATATTACAAATTTTAAATCCAATAGGACTGTTTGCATTTAACTTGCTTACTTTAACAATTTTTTGTTGTCCACTATTAATATTATATAGAAAAAATAACTTAAACTTATCGATATTTTTCTTTTTAATCTTATTATTTTTCTCAAATTATATTTATGGTTCTTTTTCAATAAATAAAAACACAAAATTTATTAATAATTTAGAGAAAAATGAGAATAATTTAACAAGTATTAAAATAGTTTCACCTAATTTTGATTTGAATTATAATTTGTCTCAAAGTGAGTTAAATAATCAAATTTTAAAAATAATTAAGTTTAGCGAGCCAGAAAAAAATAAAAAAACCTTGTTTATTTGGCCGGAGGGAGTTTTTGGCGGATATAGTTATTCTGAAGTGAAGCAAATCAAAAGTATTTTTCAAAAAAATTTTTCTAAAAACCATACGGTTATATTTGGCATTAATTTAAGAAATGAATATTCTGATAAAGAAACTTATTTTAATAGCTTAATTGCAGTAAATAATAACTTTGAAATTATTTATAAGTATAATAAGAGAAAGCTTGTCCCATTTGGTGAATTTTTACCCTTTGAGGATTTTTTTAAAAACTTCGGTTTACAAAAAATTTCAAGGGGTTACAGTTCTTTTTCAAAAGGAGATAAACAACAAAATTTAATTATTTATGATTATAAAGTTTTACCTTTGATATGTTATGAAATAATTTTTCCTGAAATGACTCAAAATAAAAATGATGAAGTAAACTTTATACTTAATATTTCGGAAGATGGATGGTTTGGTGGCACTATAGGACCTTATCAACATTTTACGAAAGCAATCTACAGAGCTATTGAGAGTAACACTTATCTTTTAAGATCTGCAAACAAGGGGATAAGTGCTTTTATAAACAATAAGGGCATTTCAATTAAAAGGCTAGAACCCTACGAATCTGGGAATATAGAATTAAAAATACCGTTAATTCAAAATAATTATAAAAATAAAAATGATTTGATATTTTTTTTACTTTTATTTACATATACAGTCATCTTTTTAACATTAAAAAATAGATTTAAATGAGTAAAAACTTTTTATTTACGAGCGAGTCTGTTTCTGAAGGTCATCCCGACAAAGTTTGTGATCGAATTTCCGATATGGTCGTAGACACTTATTTATCCAAAGAGCCTTTTGCTAGAGTTGCATGTGAAACTTTAGCAACAACTAATAAAGTAGTCCTTGCAGGTGAGACCAGAGGTCCAAAAATTAGTAACGAAGAAATTATTGAAAAAGTAAGAGACTGTATAAAAGATATTGGTTATGATCAAAAAGGATTTAGTTGGAAAACTGCAAATATAGAAACCAATTTACATGAACAATCAACAGATATAGCCATGGGAGTAGATTCTAAAGGAAATAAAGATGAGGGTGCAGGAGATCAAGGTATAATGTTTGGATACGCATGTGACGAAACAAAAGATTTGATGCCAGCTCCAATTCATTTTTCTCACAAAATTTTGAGATTAATGGCAGAGGATAGAAAAAAAGGACATTTAAAGGGTATAGAACCAGACTCTAAAAGTCAGGTAACTATTTTATATGAAAACGAAAAACCAAAAAAAGTAACCTCAATTGTTATTTCTACCCAACACTCAAAAGATATAAATCAGAAACAAGTAAAGGATCTTTTGATTCCTTATATAAAAAGATCTATTCCTGAAAGCTTTCTTAAAGATTTAGATGAAAAAGAAATTTATATTAATCCAACAGGACAATTTATTATCGGTGGTCCGGATGGCGATACTGGCCTAACAGGGAGAAAAATAATTGTAGACACTTATGGCGGTGCTGCACCACACGGAGGCGGTGCATTTTCTGGAAAAGACCCAACCAAGGTCGATAGATCCGCAGCATATGTGAGTAGATATATTGCAAAAAATATTGTGGCTGCAGGAGTTTCAGATAAATGTCTTATACAACTCGCCTACGCTATAGGCGTTTCAAAACCACTTTCTATTTATATAAAATTAGCCGATAAGGATGTAGAGAAAATAGAAAAAGTTAAAAAAGTTATTGAACAAAACTTTGATTTGTCTCCGAGAGGGATAAGGGAATTATTACAATTAAATAAACCAATATATGAGGCGACTGCTGCTTACGGTCATTTTGGAAGACAGCCTCAAAATAACGGCCAATTTTCTTGGGAAAAAACAGATAAAATAAGTATTTTTAAACTGTAACCTTGAAAAACATATAAATATTTATTAAATAGTAACTACATTGCTAATTTTACAAAATGGGCTTTTGCCCATTTTTTTTTGGAAAAAACAAAAAGGAAAAATATGTTAAACAGAGGATTAGACAAATTAGAGCTCTTAAGGATAGTAGAGGCTGTAGCAAATGAAAAATCTATTGATAAAGAACTTGTTATCGAGTCAATGGAAAGCGCAATTCAAAAAGCTGCATTAACAAAGTTTGGTAATGATAACAGTATAGAAGTAAATATTGACAGAGAAAATGGAGAGATCAAAATAAACAAAGTTCTTGAAATAGCCGAGAGCGTTGAAGATCCGAACAAACAAATTACTTTAGCAGAAGCAAAAAAAACAAATAAAGAGAAAAAAGAACTTAAAATTGGAGATAAAATTTTTGAAGAGCTGCCACAAATAGATTTTGGACGAATAGCAGCTCAAAGCGCTAAACAGGTAATAAGTTTTCGAGTAAAAGAGGCGGAAAAGAATAGACAATATGAGGAGTTTATTGACAAACAGGGTCAAATATTAAGCGGCATAATTAAAAGAATGGAATATGGGAATGTAATCGTAGATTTGGGAAGAGCTGAAGGAGTTATAAAAAAAGACGAATTAATACCTAGAGAAATTCTCAAAACAGGAGATAGGGTCAAAGCTTACTGTAGTGAAGTAAAAAAAGAAATTAAAGGACACCAAATTTTTTTATCAAGAGCACATCCACAATTTTTAGCAAAACTTTTTTTTCAAGAAGTTCCAGAAATTTATGAGGGAACAATAGAAATTAAATCTGTGGCAAGAGACCCAGGTAGTAGAGCGAAAATATGTGTTTATTCTAAAGACAGCTCTATAGATCCTGTAGGAGCATGTGTGGGTATGCGAGGTAGTAGAGTTCAAACTATAGTAAATGAACTTCACGGAGAAAAAATTGATATAATAAAATGGACTGAAGATCTTCCTACTTTAATTTCAGAGTCTTTATCGCCTGCAGAAATACAAAAAGTTTTAATTGACCAAGAAAATAAAAGAATTGATGTAATTTTATCAGAGGAAAACTTGAGTAAAGCTATAGGTAGAAGAGGTCAGAATGTAAGGTTGGCATCTAAATTAACAAATTTTGAAATAGATATTTTAACTGAAAAGGAAGATTCTGAACGAAGGCAAGTAGAATTTAAAGACAAAACAGAAAACTTAATAAAAAATTTAGAAGTAGACGAAACATTGGGACAGCTTTTAGTTTCAGAGGGTTTTCAAAGTATTGACGAAATATCTCAATCTAAGGTCGAGGATATTTCAAAAATAGAGGGAATAGACGAGAGCACAGCAGAGGAGTTGATCAATAGATCAAAAGAAAATTTAATAAAAGAAAAAGAAGAAGTTTCTAAAAAACTTAAAGAACTAGGAGTTGAAGACTCACTCATAAACTTAAAAGGTATAACTCAAGGTATGCTTGTTTTACTTGGCCAAAGAAATATTAAAAAATTAAGTGACTTTGCCTATCTGTCTTCAGATGAACTAATTGGGGGATTTGACGAGATAAAAGGCAAAAAAGTTAGAATTGAAGGATATTTAGAGGAGTTCTCTTTGTCAAGAGAAGAGGCTGATCAATTAATTATGAACGCAAGGGAGATTGTTTTTAAAGCATAATTTTATGAAGGAAGATAAAAATAAAAAAAAAACCTTAACTATATCTAGTAATTTTAACAAAAAAATTGATGTTTCTTCAATTAAAAAGAAGGATAGTAAAAAGTCTTATTATATAGAAAAGAAAAAATCACACAGAGGCTTCAGAAATCCTGGAAAACCAATTGCTTCAAATAATTTTGAGGGTAAGGCCCAGTCACATAAAAGAAACCTAGAAAGAAAATTTGTCGAACAACAGGCAACAAAAGCCTTTATAAAAAAGGATGAAAAAAAATCTAATAAAAATAAATTAAAGTTAAGAGGACCAGTAGAAAAAAAAGATTTTAAACTAACAGTATCAAGAGCTCTAAATGTAGAAGAAATCGAAATTAAGCAAAGAAGTTTAGCTTCAGTAAAAAGAGCACGTTTAAAAGAGAAAAGAAATAACCCACAACCTGAAGAAAAAAAAGAGTTTAAAAAGGTTATAAGAGACGTAAAAATCCCCGAACAAATTTCTATTCAAGAGTTATCAAATAGAATGGCAGAACGTTCTAGCGAGATTATCAAGTTTTTATTCAATATGAAGGTTGTAGCAACAATTAATCACGTTATAGATAAAGATACTGCTGAGTATATAGTTAAAGAATTCGGTCATAAGGCAATTATTGAAGAAAAACCAGTATTAGAAACTATCAAAATTAAAAATATTGTTAAGGGTAATTTGAAAAAAAGACCTCCGGTAGTTACAATTATGGGACATGTTGATCATGGAAAAACATCTTTGTTAGACTCACTAAGAAATACCGATGTTGTTTCTGGTGAACATGGCGGTATAACTCAACATATAGGAGCTTATCAAGTAAAAACTGACAAGGGAGAAACTATTACTTTTATTGATACTCCTGGACATGCTGCTTTCACTGAAATGAGGGCTAGAGGTTCAAAAGTTACTGACATTGTTGTACTAGTTGTAGCTGCTGATGATGGAGTTAAACCACAAACTATTGAGGCTATAAAACACTCAAAAGCAGCAAAGGTTCCAATCATTGTAGCTATAAATAAATGTGATTTACCAAATAAAAATATAAGCAAGATAAAAAATGATTTGATGCAACATGAGCTTATAGCTGAAGAATTAAGTGGAGAAACTTTGTTTGTTGAAGTTTCAGCTAAAAAAAAAGAAAATTTGGATAAACTTAAAGAAACTATACTTCTTCAGTCAGAAATATTAGATTTAAAATCTTCTTTTGTTGGGCCTGCTTCAGGGGTGGTACTTGAGTCAAAAATAGATAAAGGAAAAGGTCCAGTGTCAACAATTCTAATATCTAGCGGCTTATTAAAAAAAGGAGACTTTTTTGTTTGTGGCAATACTTGGGGTAAAATAAGAGCTATGATTAATCACGATGGAAAGAATGTTGAAGAAGCCTCGCCATCAATGCCTATTGAAATATTAGGGATGAACGGTTCCGCATTTGCTGGCGCTGAATTTTTTGTAACCGAAAATGAAGAGAAAGCAAAAGAGATTGTTGATTTTAAAAAGGTAGATAGCAACCCAAATAAAAATTTAATAGCAAAAGATAAAACAAAATTATTTGAGGCTAAATCTAGCAAAGATGAACTAAATATAATTATAAAGTCAGATGTACAAGGCTCAAACGAAGCTTTAAAAATGGCTATAAATAAAATTAAACACGACGAAGTTCAAGCGCATATTATTTTATCTGATATAGGAATGATCAATGAAAGCGATGTACTTTTAGCTAAAGCATCCAATGCTTTGCTTATAGGCTTTAATGTAAAACCAAATAGAGAAGCAAAAAAGTTAGCAGAAGAACAAAATATAGAAATTAAGTATTTTAATATAATTTATGAAGCACTTGAGTCTATAGAAAAAGGTCTCTCAGGTTTATTAGAACCAGATATAAAAGAGGTTTCAAATGGATCAGCTCAAGTACAAAAGATTTTTAAAGTTTCGGATGCAGGCAGGATAGCTGGATCAAAAGTTGTTAACGGAGAAATTAAAAACAAATCAAAAGCTAGGCTTATAAGAGATGGTGTAGTCGTTTATGATGGTGAAATTTCAAGTATATTTAGAGAGAAGAATGCTGTAAAAGAAGTTAAAACAGGTTTAGAATGTGGGATAGGCTTAAAAGATTTTATTGATTTTAAAGAAAATGATATTATCGAGTCTTATGAATCTAAAAAAATACAAAGAACAATTTAATGAAAAAAGACAGTCGAAATCAAGCTTACAGTCAAAGACAGTTAAGAGTTGGTGAACTTATAAAACAAAATCTTGGAGAAATTTTCATCAGAAATGAAGCAAAAATTCCTATGCTTGATACTAAAATGATAACTGTTACTGAGGTGAGAATGACACCAGACTTAAAAACAGCAAGAACCTATGTAATTCCTTTAGGAGGTGTTGAAATGAGAAAAACCGTAAGTACCTTGACTGAATTCTCACATCTTGTTAGAAAAGCATTGTCAAAAAAAATTGACACTAAGTTTCTTCCTAAACTTTCATTTATTGAAGATAACTCATTCGAATATGCTGAAAAAATTGAGAGATTAATAGAAAAAAATAAAAAAAATGAAACAAGTGAAAAAAAATACAACTAGTACATTAGCTATTCACGCAAAAGATGTAGGTTCCACAGAAGTTCAAATTGAATTATTAAGCAAAAAAATTGCCAGATTATCAGATCATTTTAAGAAATTTAAAAAAGACAAACATTCTACTTTAGGATTAGAGAAATCAGTAAACAGAAGAAAAAAACTTTTAACTTATTTAAAAAGAAGAGATCCTGAGTCATACAATAAAGTTTTAAAACAATTAAATTTAAGGAAATAATGTTTAAAATTCATAAAGAAGAAATTAAAATAAATGGGAAAAAAATAACTTTAGAAACAGGAAGAATTGCTAGACAGGCTGACGGGGCTATTATTGCAACTTGTGGAGAAACAGTTGTAATTGCAACTGCGGTTGGAGCAAAAAAATTGAAAGATGGGCAAGATTATTTTCCTTTATCTGTAAATTATCAAGAAAAATATTATGCAGCTGGAAAAATTCCTGGAGGTTATTTTAAAAGAGAAGCAAGACCTACTGAAGCTGAAACATTAATTTCAAGACTTATAGATAGACCCATTAGGCCTCTATTTCCTTCAAGCTTTTTAAATGAAGTTCAGCTTCTTCCAACTGTTCTATCTTATGATGGTGAAAATCAACCAGATATTTTATCAATAATTGCCTCATCTGCTGCTTTAGCAATATCAGGACTTCCTTTTCAAGGCCCTATTGCTGCTAGTAGAGTTGGATATAAAGATGGAAAATTTTTATTAAACCCATCTATTGAAGAATTAAAAGACTCAGAATTAGATTTGGTTGTTGCAGGAACTAAAGGTGCAGTATTAATGGTTGAGTCTGAAACTTCAGGTCTCTCAGAAAAAATAATGTTAGACGCTGTAAAATTTGGTCACGAAAACTTTGTACCAGTAATCGAGTCAATTGAAAAATTAGCTAAAAAAGCTGCCAAACCTAAATGGGAAGTGGAAGAAGTTGACCATTCAGATGTTAAAAAGAAAATCACTGATAAATTTGAAAGTGATCTTAGAACTGCTTTTAAAGAAATAGATAAAAAGAAGAGATCAACAGCTATTTCTGAAATAGAAACTCAAGTTAAAGAAATGTTTGCTGAAGATGAAAAGGTGACCGAAAGTCAAGCTATGGCACAATTAAAGTCGCTAGAAAAGGATATAGTTAGAACGGCAATATTAAAAGATAAGAAAAGAATTGATGGCAGAGGTTTAGCTGACGTAAGACAAATTAAATGTGAAGTTGGAGTACTGCCGAGGACTCATGGTTCTGCTTTATTTACTAGAGGAGAAACTCAGGCATTAGTAGTTACAACTCTAGGAATGACCGATGATGAACAAAGATTAGAGAGCCTAGAAGGAATGCAAAGATCAAGTTTTATGTTACATTATAATTTTCCTCCTTTTTCTGTTGGAGAATGTGGTAGAATTGGAACTGGCAGAAGAGAGATAGGACATGGCAAATTGGCCTGGAGAGCGATAAATTCCTCATTACCATTAAAGGAAAATTTTCCTTATACTTTGAGAGTTGTTTCAGAAATTACCGAGTCCAATGGCTCTTCCTCAATGGCAACAGTTTGCGGAACTTCTTTATCTTTAATGGATGCAGGCGTACCTATAAAAGAACCAGTTGCTGGTATAGCGATGGGGCTAATAAAAGAAGGTGAAAAATTTTCAGTGCTTTCAGATATCTTAGGTGATGAGGATCATTTAGGAGATATGGATTTTAAAGTAGCTGGAACAAAAGATGGAATTACATCTCTTCAAATGGACATCAAAATTACAGGCATTACTTTTGAAATTATGGAAAAAGCTCTAAATCAAGCTAAGGCTGGAAGAGAGCATATTCTAACTGAAATGAATAAAGCAATTAAATCATCAAGAAAAGAATTCTCAAAACATACTCCCAAAATGGAGACTATAAAAGTTGATAAAAAAGATATTGCAACAGTAATAGGCAAAGGAGGGGCAACTATTAGAGAAATAGTCGAAACTTCTGGAGCAAAAGTAGATGTTAAAGATACAGGAGAAGTAACTGTTGCTGCACCAGACGAAGCTTCCAGAAATAAAGCTTTAGAGTTTATTAAAAGTTTGGTCGCCAAACCTGAGATGGGAAAAATTTACAAAGGTAAAGTGGTTAAGATTATGGAATTTGGAGCTTTTGTAAACTTTTTAGGTAAGCAGGATGGCTTGGTTCACATCTCAGAACTTGCAGCTAAAAGAGTTGCTAAAGTAGGAGATGTTGTCAAAGAAGGAGACGAAGTTTCAGTCAAAGTCGTAGGTTTTGATAGAGGTAAAGTTAAATTATCAATCAAACAAGCAGTGGCTTAAATCTTAGATTTTATATTCAAAATTTTGAGTTTTTTCATTTACTTGAAGCTCAAAGGCTCCATTATGTAGATGAAAATTTCTAGCCATTTCGGTTAGAGGAGATAAAGTAACCAATCTATTAAGATGATTTGATTTTTTTATCTTTTTAAATACTTCTTTTACAATTAATTTTCCTCCCCCTTTTTTCTTAGACCAAACTGTATAAGCAATAGCTATTTTTCCCACTTTTTGGTCTCGCAAGGCACTTTGTAAGTGAGCATCTTTAGTCATCATATCTAGCTCTTCAACTGTTTTTGGTATTTCATTTGTAAAACCAAAACACATAATTGCACAAATTTCCTTTTTATACTTAACACCATAAATTTTACGTCCATATTCAGTCCTAAATTTAATATCTAACTCCGGTCTTACTGGGTCCTCACTAACATTACATGTTTTAAGTTCGACCAATTCAGCTCCTTTGACCCAGTCGAAAAAGTTATCTAATTTTTCTTTAAATTTTTCGTTTAATTTTTTCATTTGATAAGATATTTATAATTTTTTTTAGTTATATTTAGACTTACTATTTACACATTTTAGTAATGTTATTTTTGCAAGTTAAGAAATATTTTTAGGATCCGGCATTCCTACTTTGTTATACCCAGCGTCAACATAATGAATTTCCCCTGTGACACCAGCAGCAAGATCGCTTAGTAAGTATAAAGCAGAATTACCTACATCATGAATATCTACATTTCTTTTTAAAAAGGAATGGTTTTCATTCCATTTGTACAAAAATTTTGCATCCCCTATAGCTGAGGCAGCTAATGTTTTTATCGGGCCAGCACTTATTGCATTTACTCTTATTCCTTTAGCTCCTAAATCTCTAGCTAGGTATTTTACACTTGCCTCAAGCGCTGATTTACATACACCCATAACGTTATAATTAGGAATAGCCTTTGTCGATTCATAAGTAAGAGTTATCATACTTCCACCTTTTTTCATGATTTTTGAAGCTTCTTTTGAAACTTCAGTAAAAGAAAAACATGAGATTAGCATGCTTTTTAAAAAATTTTCTCTAGTTGTATTTAGATATTCACCAGACAATTCTGATTTATCGGAAAATGCTACAGCGTGCACAACAAAGTCTATCTCACCCCATTGAGATTTTATATCTTCAAATAGTTTAATAACTTCATTCTTTTTTTCAACGTCACAACTAAAAGTTATTTTTGAATTTAATTTTTCTGCTAAAGGAATAACTCTTTTTTTTAAAGCATCTCCTAAGTATGTAAACGCTAGCTCTGCCCCTGCTTCAGCAAGTTTTTGAGAAATACCCCATGCTATGGAACGTTCATTTGCAACGCCCATAATTAATCCTTTTTTTCCTTTCATCAGGTCCATGATTATACCTTTTCAAAAACTAAAGTTGCATTAGTTCCACCGAAACCAAAACTATTAGACATTATTGAATTTAAAGTTACATCTTTTTCAACTTTTGTTACTATTGGATATTTTTTCGCTTCCTCATCCATATCAGTTATATTTGCAGAAGCAGCAATGAAATTATTTTTCATCATAATTAAACTGTAAATAGCCTCATGAACAGAAGTTGCCCCAAGTGAATGACCTGCCAATGATTTTGTTGAGCTAATTTTAGGTTTGTATTCACTAAAGACTTCTCCAACGGCTTTTAATTCAGTAATATCTCCAACAGGAGTTGAAGTACCATGTGTATTTATGTAATCAATTTTATTTTTTGCCATTCCTAATGCCATTTTCATGCATCTTACAGCTCCCTCACCAGAAGGCGCAACCATATCAAAACCATCTGATGTTGCTCCATAACCAGTGATCTCTGCATAAATTTTTGCACCCCTTGCTTTTGCATGTTCATATTCTTCTAAAACCACCACACCTCCACCACCAGATATTACGAAACCATCTCTTGTTTTGTCATATGGTCTAGAGGCTTTTTCTGGAGTGTCATTATATTTTGAAGATAACGCTGTCATAGCATCAAACATAGCCGTCATTGCGAAATGAACTTCATCACTTCCCCCTGCAAAAACAATTTTTTGTTTTCCAAGCTGAATTAATTCCATTGCATTACCTATACAATGCCCACTAGTTGCACATGCAGAACTAATTGTATAATTAACTCCTTTAATTTTAAATGGAACGGCTAACGTTGCTGAAGCAGTGCTCGACATTGTTCTAGGAACAACAAAGGGCCCCATCCTCTTTGGACTTTTCGCTCTAGTTTTATCAGCAGCTAAAATTACATTCTCTATTGAAGGACCTCCAGAACCCATTATCATTCCGGTGTTAATATTGCTTATATCTTTTTCTTCCAACCCAGAGTCTTTTACCGCCTCATTCATAGATACGTAATTGTAAGCAGAGCCAGGACCCATAAATCTTATAAACTTTCTATCAACATGATCTTCAAGTTTAATATTTGGTTTTCCATGCACATTACTTTTTAAATTATATTCTTTATATTCTTCCGAAAATGAAATTCCGGACTTTGAGTTTAAAAGTGATTTATATACTTCGTCCTGATTATTACCAAGACAAGAAACTATTCCAATACCTGATATCACCACTCTTTTCATGATTTAAACAATCCTACCTTTAAGTTTTCCGCTGTATATATTTTTTTCCCATCAGCTTTTAATATTCCATTAGCTAATCCAACTGTTGTTCCTTCTTTGACAAGAACTCTTTTCATATCTATTTCGTATACTGCCATCTTAGTTTTTTTTAATACTTCACCTGTAAATTTAACAGCACTTACTCCTAACGCTCTACCCTTACCAGGATTTCCTATCCATCCTAAATAAAATCCTACTAATTGCCACATAGCATCTAATCCTAAACATCCAGGCATGACAGGATCATCCTGAAAGTGACAATTAAAGAACCACAGATCGTCTTTTATGTCTAGTTCTGCTTTTATAAATCCTTTTTTATATATGCCGCTATTTTCTTGAATTTTTGTTATTCTATCGAACATCAACATTGGTGGAAGAGGTAATTTTGCATTTCCCTCGCCAAATATTAAACCTTTCCCGCAATCTATTAGCTCTTTATAGTCATAACTATCTTTTTTTTTCATATAACGGTAATGATTATCAATAGCACCTTATTAATAATGTTAAATTATTGTAATATTATGACAACGTAACCCAGTCTAAACCACTTTACAAACACTTTAGAATCGTCATAAAATATACTCATTAGGGATTCAAATTATGAGCGAACAGTCAAAATGTCCATTTACTGGCGCAGGAACGCCACCTAAACATCCGACAGGAAGAGGTACATCTAATAGAGACTGGTGGCCAAATAATCTTAATCTTAAAATTTTAAGTCAACATTCCTCTTTAGTAAATCCAATGGATAAAAAGTTTAGTTATGCTAAAGAGTTTAAAAAACTAAACTACAAATCACTTAAAAAAGATTTAAATAAATTGATGACAAATTCTCAAGAATGGTGGCCAGCTGATTACGGTCATTATGGCCCCTTGTTTATAAGATTAGCATGGCATGCTGCAGGGACTTATAGGACTGGAGATGGACGTGGAGGTGCTGGTACTGGGAATCAGCGATTTGCTCCTCTTAACAGTTGGCCTGATAACGTAAATTTAGATAAAGCTAGATTATTACTATGGCCTATTAAAAAAAAATATGGAAAGAAAATTTCTTGGGCAGATTTATTTATTTTAGTTGGCAACGTAGCACTCGAGTCTATGGGTTTTAAAACTTTTGGTTTTGGAGCAGGAAGAGAAGATATTTGGGAGCCGGAGGAAGATATTTATTGGGGTTCAGAAAAAGAATGGTTAGGTGTTAATCGCTATAGCGGTAAAAGAGATCTGGAAAATCCCCTCGGAGCATCTCACATGGGCTTAATATATGTTAATCCTCAAGGACCTGATGCCAACCCTGATCCTTTATTAGCGGCGCATGATATTCGTGAAACTTTTGGACGAATGGCGATGAACGATTACGAAACCGTAGCACTTGTTGCAGGAGGACATACTTTTGGAAAATCTCATGGAGCAGCGTCTGAGTCCCATAAGGGCCCAGAACCTGAAGGTTCTAAAATTCAAGAACAAGCAACAGGTTGGAATAGTAATTACAAAAGCGGTAAAGGAGCTGACACAATAAGTAGTGGGATAGAAGGTGCGTGGACACAGTCTCCAACTAAGTGGGATATGGGGTATTATGACTGTTTGTATGGGCACGAGTGGGAATTAACTAAAAGTCCTGCTGGAGCTCACCAATGGACACCTAAAAAAAATGGTCAGGAAATAAAAATGGTACCTGATGCTCACAATCCGTCTACAAAACATCCGCCAATGATGCAAACCACAGATCTTTCTTTAAGATACGATCCAAAATATGGACCGATATCTGAAAACTTTTATAAAAACCCTGATGAATTTGCTGATGCTTTTGCAAGAGCGTGGTTTAAGCTGACACACAGAGATATGGGCCCTAGAGCATGCTACTTAGGTCCAGAAGTTCCAAAGGAACAACTAATATGGCAGGATCCAATACCTAAATCTAAATACAAATTAAAAAACAAAGATATAAATTTACTAAAAAGTAAAATTTTGAAATCAGGACTTTCAATATCTCAACTAGTTTCTACAGCCTGGGCTTCTGCTTCCACTTTTAGAGGCTCAGATAGAAGAGGCGGAGCTAATGGAGCTAGAATTAGACTAGAACCTCAGAAAAATTGGGAGGTCAATAATCCTTCTGAATTATCTAAAATATTAAAAATTTATGAAAAAATTAAAAAGAATTTCGATAGTAAAAATAAAAAAACTTCAATTGCTGATTTGATTGTTTTAGGTGGTTGCGTAGGAATAGAAAAAGCCGCAAAAAATGCAGGCAAGAAAGTATCAGTTCCATTTAGAGCTGGAAGAGAAGATGCTTCTCAAGATCAGACAGATGTATTCTCCTTTAGCTTGCTTGAGCCAAAAGCAGATGCTTTTAGAAATTATATGGTAAATAAACCAAATGGATCGTCAAGTAAGACTAGCGTTTCAGCAGAGGAGATGCTGGTAGATCGTGCTCAACTGATGAAATTAACTCCTCCAGAAATGACAGTTCTAATTGGAGGTATGAGAGCACTTAATACAAATTTTGATAAATCTAAGCACGGAATACTTACTAATAAAACCGATAAACTAACAAATGATTTTTTCGTTAATTTGCTTGATATGGGTACAACTTGGAAGGAAATAGACGAGCACGAAGAATTTTTTGAAGGAAGAGATCGTAAAACAAATAAAATCAAATGGAAAGCCTCTAGAGTAGACTTAATTTTTGGATCTAATTCTCAATTAAGATCTATTGCTGAAGTTTATGCATGCGAAGACTCTTTAGACAAGTTCATAGGTGATTTTATTCTTGCTTGGACTAAGGTTATGAACTTAGATCGCTTTGATTTAAATTAATAAACAATTTATAATATAACTATGACAGAATTTACTACAGGCATTTTTGAGGTTACAAAGAACATATACAAACAAAATAAAGGTTCAATTTTAAGAACCGTTGTTTATACAATCGGTCATTTTGTGATAGCTATAGTAGTTTTAAAGATGGTTGCTGATGTAACATTAAGTGAAGCGATGACAGATGCGATAGTGGAACCTTTAGCTAATGCTGTCTGGTATTTTATGCTAGATAAATTTTGGGCCTCAAAAGTAAGTAAAAAAAATTCTTAAAGTCTTCCCCACAAGCTTTGATTTTTTACCCATCCTTTATAATCTCCAGTCTTAATTTTGCACCATTTTCCTTTACACTTATAAATTAAACACAATCTACCTTTTTCAAGTTTTACTTGAGGCTTCGAATAAATTGTTGGTCCTTTGAAAACTATTACATTATCTACAAGTGTAATAGCAGCTTTTTTTTTTGATAATTGAGAAACATGTATCCACCCAGAATTATTTTGATGGTCTCTGATCTTTCTAAAGTTCTCTGATCTATCCTCTATTATAACTGGTAAATATTTTTTATTATAAAAAATTTTTACCGGATATTGAAATGACGGCCCTTGTCTTAGATTTACTTTGTTATTTCTTAAAGTTAAAAATTTTTTCTCAACAGCTAATAAATCATTAATTAAAATTGTAAAAAAAAATAAAAATATTAGTTTATTCATTTTATTTTTTGCATTCATTAATGCAATTTATATTACTTGATAATTTCACTTTTCTAAAATCTAAGCTTAGTGAATTAAAAACAATCATTTTACCAGAAAGGTCATTTTTAGAATTGATAATACTTTTAATCACCTCATTAGCCTGCATGGTGCCCATTATCCCGGCTAAAGTTGATATTATACCTTCAGTGTCACAATTATACTGATTTTTTGGAATTTGAGGCATAAAACATCTGAAACAAGGTGTTTTTTTTTTGAAATTAAATTTAAAAATATGTCCATCATATTTACTTATTGCAGCTGAAATTAATATTTTCTTCTTTTTCATACAGTAATCGTTTATTAGGTACCTACTTTTAAAATTATCTGTGCCATCACAAATAATGTCGTAGTTTTTTAAAATAGAATTTATATTTTTTTTCGTTATGGCTTTTCTATAACTTGTTATTTTAATTTTTTTATTTATATTTTTAATTACTTTTCTAGCTTGATCTACTTTATATTTTCCTAAATCTTTAGAAGTAAATAAAACTTGCCTATTAAGGTTTGTTAATTCAATTTTGTCGTGATCGACTATTCCTATATTTCCTACCCCAGAATTTGCTAAGTATAGCGCCAAGGGGCAACCTAGACCTCCAACACCAATTATTAGAACTTTTGATGCAAAAATTCTCTTTTGGCCAGATAACCCAATATTTTTTAAAATAATCTGCTTGGAAAATCTCTTTAATTCTTTATTAGCAATTTTCATTGTTATAAATTTATTAATTGATATTTTTTTTATCAAATAAAAACTTATCCATAATTTTTTCAGCAACTACTGATGCAATAAAAGTTTTTTTGCTTTTTTTCAATTTTTCAATTTTGCCGTTTTTTTGAATTATGAGAACTTCGTTATAATCGGAATTAAAACCAGTGTCTTTTTTTGAAACATCATTAGCTATTATTATATCACAATGTTTTTCTTCAAGCTTCTTTATTGAATTATTTACCAAATTTTCTGTTTCTGCAGAAAAACCTACGACTATTTTTGGCCTCAACTTATTATTTTTTCCAAGAAAATTAAGAATGTCTTGATTTTTAATTAGTTCTAATGTCAAAGAATTTTTACTATTTTTTTTAACTTTATTTTTATTTGTTTTTTTTGGTTTAAAATCTGATACTGCCGCTGCACAAACAACAATATCGACTGGTAAATTTTTTTTTACCTCGAGCATCATTTCCTCAGCTGATATTACTTCTTTAATTTTTAAACCCTTGCAAGGATCGAATTTTGAGGCTCCAGTAATTAAAGTAGTTTTTACGCCAAGTTTTACAAGAGCTAAAGCAATTTCATAACCTTGCTTACCACTAGATTCATTAGAAATAAACCTAACCGGATCAATATATTCTTTTGTTGGACCTGAGGTTACGACTGCACTTATTTTCTCTTTTTTAACAGTATCTTTGTTATTAAAATAATTTTTCAAATAGCTTAATATTTGCCTTGGGCTTGACATTCTACCTTCACCGTACTCACCACAAGCCATTTCCCCGGTCACCGGACCGACAAATTTGTAACCATAACCTTTAAGGGTTTTAAAGTTTTCTTGTGTAGCTTTATGTATCCACATTCTAACATTCATAGCTGGAACTAATAATATATCTTTATTGGATGCCAAAATAACTGTGCTTGCAAGGTCTTCTGCTTTTCCATGACTAAGCTTAGTCATAAAATTTGCTGTAGTTGGTAAAACTACTATAACATCTGCCCAGCGAGAAAGAGAGATATGATCTATTTCTGATTCTGAAACAGCGTCAAAAAGATTTTCGTAAACTTTTTCTCCTGTTAGCGACGTAATCGATAAAGGCGTAACAAACTCTTTTCCACTTTTAGTTAGCACAGTCTTAATAGCTACATTATTTTTTTTAAGAATTCTTATTAAGTCCAATGATTTATATGAAGAAATTCCTCCACCAATTATAAGAAGAACTTTTTTATTTTTTAAAGACATACCGTTATTAAAATACTAATAACGTCACAATTACAATACCAAAAATACCAAGAAAAATATTATTTCTTAGATTTTTTATCTTAATTTTTTCTATTTCTAATCCTTTGTCGTTTTTAAGGCTTAAGTTTAATTTTCCTTCCGAAATAAGCTGCAGAGCATAATTTGCTCTGTCCATAAAATTTGGAAAATCAGGTATTTTTTTTAAGATTTCTTTTGATACATCAATAGCTTGGGTAATATTTGCTTCTGGACTTTTAGTTTTTTTAATCCATCCTTCTAAAACTGGTTTTGAGACTTCCCAAATATTTGTTTCGGGGTATAATTTTCTTGCCACACCCTCAACAACCACCATTGTTTTTTGCAGAAGCAAAAGCTGGGGCTGTGTAGACATATTAAACTTTTCTGTAATTTCAAATAACTGCGCGAGTAAATTGCCGCCCGAGATATCTTTAATAGTTTGGCCAAAAATGGGTTCTCCAACAGATCTTAACGCTTGAGCAAATTCCTCCTTTGATGTTTCTCTGGGAACTAATCCTGCTTGAAAATGAACCTCAGCAACTTTAACATAATCCCTTTGAATAAATCCAAATAGTATTTCAGCTAAATATTTTTTATTATTTTTATCCAGCCTACCCATTATTCCAAAATCAACAGGAATAATATTTCCTCTTGTGTCTACAAATAAATTTCCCTGATGCATATCGCCATGAAAAAAACCATCTCTTACAGCCTGTCTTAAAAAATGTTGTATTAAGTTTTCGCCTAAGTTTTTAAGATTAATACCTGATTTTTCTAAAATTTCTTTTTCTCTAATAGAGATTCCTTTGACTTTTTCTAAAGTAAGAATTTTTTTAGAGGTATAGTTCCAATAAATTTTTGGTACATTAAAACCTTTGTCATTTTTAGTATTTTCATAAAGTTCATTTGCTGCTGCAGCTTCAAATCTAAGATCCATTTCAATATTAGTTATTTCTCTTAAAAGGTGAACAACTTCAATTAACTTTAACCTTCTTGTTTTAACAACTAGACTTTCAATCATATAAGCCAAAAACATTAAAGCATCTAATTCTTCATTAAATAATTTTTCAATTTCAGGCCTAAGAATTTTTATTGCAACTTCTTTGCTTCCTTCTTCAACTTTTATAGAAGCTGTGTGTACCTGAGCTATTGAGGCAGCTGCTATAGGTTCGCTTAAATTAGATATATTATTAAACTGTTTTTCACCAAGTTCCTCTTTGAGAATTTCTTTTGATACCGACGTTCTAAAAGCAGGAAGTTTGTCTTGAAGTTTTTCCAAATCTTTTGCTAAGTCTTCGCCAATTATATCAGGTCTTGTAGCTAAAAATTGTCCTAATTTAATAAAAGTAGTTCCCATACCTTCCAAAGCATCGCATAACTTTTCTCCGGATGATTTTGATAAATTTTGAACTTTTTTTTGTGAACCCAATGAAACGACATCAAAAAAAATTTTTATATAGAATGGAATTTTGTAAATCTCATTGAGTGTTTCAACCGCACCAGACGTTCCAAGCTTCCTTGCAATTTTAAATAGTTGGAAAATTTTTCTGAACATTTTTAAATTTTCCAACCAGAATGAATTGCTGCGATACCATTTGATAAATTTCTAAATTTAACACTATGAAAGCCATTCTTTTTAATCAAATTTGCTAATTCATTTTGATTATAAAAATCATCTATACTTTTTACTAGGTAACTGTAAGGCTTTTTAGATCCTACAATTCTTTCCCCTATTATAGGTATTATTTTTGAGTAATTTTTATATAGAATATCTATTAAAGGATTTTCGACTTTTGAAAACTCTAAACACATTAACCTTCCCCCCGATTTTAAAACTCTAAAAGCCTCTTCCAATGTTTTATTAATATTACTTACGTTTCTAATACCGAAGCTAATGGTGTAAAAATCAAATGTGTCATCTTTAAAAGGTAACCTCTCAGCACTTGCTTGATACCATTTAATATTATCATATGCTTTTAATTTTTTTTGTCCCATAGCTAACATTTCCTTATTTGGCTCAACACATGAAACTTTACATTTATGACCTAATTTTTTTGAATATGTTAATGCAATATCCCCAGTTCCAGAAGCTACATCAATTAAGAATGAGTTAGCTTGTGGACTCATCCAATCCATCATATTTTGTTTCCAGATTCTATGGACTCCTAGTGACATAATATCATTCATAATATCGTATTTTTTATATACTTCTGAAAAAACAGAATTGACTAATTTTGATTTATCTTGAATATTATTTTTCATAATTAAATTATATGCCAGAATTACCAGAAGTTGAAGTTGTTAAAAGGTCCTTAGAGACTGCAGTTAATAAGTTAAAAATAAAATCTATTAGGATTAATGATAAAAATTTAAGATATAAGGTCAATATAAAAGGAATTAAACGACTAATAGGCTTAAAAATATTAAGCATAGAACGAAGATCAAAATACCTATTATTTTTTTTTGAAAAAGGTAATGCAATGCTAGTTCATCTTGGTATGACAGGGAAATTTATTTTAATCAATAAAAAAAATATTAAATTAAGAACAAGTTTTTATTACAAATTAAGTCCAAAAGATAAAAAACACGATCATATTAGATTTATTTTTTCTAATAATACACAGCTTATCTATAATGACGTAAGAAAATTTGGATTCATTAAAGTTGAAAATTCCAAAAGCTTAAAAGAAAATTTCCATCTTAAAACTTTAGGACCCGAGCCATTAGATAGTATTTTTAATTTTAAATATTTTAAAAATTATTTAAAAGGAAGAAATAGAATCATCAAAGACCTATTAATGGATCAAAAATTTGTTTCGGGTTTAGGTAATATCTATGTAAATGAAATTCTTTTTCATAGCAGGATTAAACCAACAAGACAAATAAGTAGATTGAGAGATTTTGAAATAAATGAAATCATAAGAAATATTAGAAAAATTTTAAAAAAAGCAATCAAATTTGGAGGGTCATCAATTAAAGATTTTTCAAATAGTAAAGGGAAAACAGGTTCTTTCCAGGAACATTTTAAGATATATGGCATGTTAGGTAAAAATTGTTCTAACAGTGATTGTAATTACAAAATACAAAAAATTGTTATTTCTAATCGAGCCAGTTTTTTATGTCCAAAATGCCAAAAATAATAAAGTTGACCCCTATAATACCGGGATATATACAGTTTAAAAATATGCCAAATACTAAATCTGCAATTAGAAGAGTGCGAAGAGTTAAAAAACAAACTCAAATAAACCGACTTAGAAAAAGTAAGTATAAAGCTGCTATAAAAAAGATGGAAATATTCATTAAATCAGGCAAAAAATCAGAAATTAAAAGCTTTTTTCCTAAATTTCAATCAATTCTCATGCAGGTTGCTAAGTCTGGTGTGATAAATAAAAAAACTGCCTCTAGAAAAATCTCAAAAGTTTCTAAAAAGATTTCTAAATAACTATTAAATCAATTTGAAGTTGATAAATAATTTTTTTCTTACGCTAGATAGCGTTTAGAAACTAAATATAGATAATTAATTTTAAAAGTTGCAGGAAAAAATTTACTTTTTTTTTAATTTCTATCTAAACGATTAATTTTAAAAATTCTATCTCAACGATAAACGCACAACCTACATTCAATTATTTTTAAAAATTCTAAAATATTTCTTGAACAATTAATAAAAATATTAAATAAAAAGTTAATTTCAAAAAAACTAATTACATGGAAAAAAAGTCATTAAATTCTAAAAATATTTTTGTTTCTGAGGAAGAAAATACGATTAATTGGAACGAAGTACAAAGCCTTTTCCAAAAAACTTTTGGGCAAGAGGTATACTCTAGCTGGCTTAAAAATATATCTCTACTTAAAGAATATAACGATTATTTGATTTTAGGAGTCCCTACTAGATTCTTTAGGGATTGGATTGTTTCTAGGTATTTAGATAAAATATTAAAAGATGTGAAAAGCTTCAAACTAAGTCTTAATAGAATCGAGTTTAAAATATTAGAGGATAATAAGATTGTTACAGAAGAGAAATTCAAAGACGTTTATACTGATCCTGGAAAAATCTCAACTATAAAAGACTCTATTCTCAACTATAATCGTCTTAATCCACTTTTAAATTTTGAAAATTTTGTAGAGGGTTCAAGTAATAAAATTGCACTATCATCATCAATAAAAGTATGTGAGCAACTATCTAGATATAATCCATTATATATCTATGGTGGTGTGGGATTAGGAAAGACACATTTGCTAAATGCCATAGGTTTAAAATTACAAGAAAAAAATAACGTAATGTTTATTTCAGCAGAAAGATTCATGTACCACTTTATAAAATCGATTAAAAAAAATGATATGGTAAATTTTAAAGATTTTTTTAGAAAATCTTCTGTTTTTATAATTGATGACATCCAATTTATAAGGGGCAAAGAGGGTTTACAAGAAGAGTTCTTTCATACATTTAATAGTTTAATTGAAAAAAGCTCTCAAATAATTATTTCTTCAGACAGATCACCTACAAAACTAGATAGAGTTCAAGAACGTATAAAATCAAGATTATCTGGTGGACTTATAGTTGATATTGACACACCAGATTTAGCTTTAAAGTCTAAGATAATAAAAAATAAACTCAATGATATTTCAAATCAATTTAAGGAAAATTATAATATAAGTGAGGAAGTAATAAATTTTTTAGCTAGTCAAAGTAAAACTAATATCAGAGAATTGCTTGGTATTTTAAATAGGGTCATCGCTTTTAGTAAAATACACAAAAAAATCCTAAATATAAGTGATTGTAAAAATATATTAAAAGATGTTTTCAATCAAACAAGAGTTATTACAGTAGATAAAATTCAAAATACTGTCTCAAATTTTTACAATATTTCTTTAAACGAAATGTTATCACAACGAAGATCTAGACCATTAGCTAGACCCAGACAGATCGCAATGTATTTAGCAAAAAAAATGACAACAAGATCTTTGCCTGAAATAGGCAGAAGATTTGCAAATAGAGATCATACTACAGTGATACATGCAGTAAAAACGATCACAAAGTTATCCGAAAAAGATGAGGAAATAAAAAATAATTTAAATCAATTAAAAGCCATACTTTTAGAAGATTAGAGCAAATGCAATTTACTATAAATCGAGATACACTTTTAAGTTCGTTAACTCATGCTCAAGGTGTTATAGAAAAAAAAAATACCTTACCAATACTGTCAAATGTATTGATGGAGCTTAAAAAAGGAAAATTAATTGTTGTAGCTACAGATTTAGATATTATTTTTTATGACGAAATTGGTGAGGTTAAATCTCTAAATGAAGGGGCAACCACGACATCAGCGACAGTCTTATATGATATTTTAAGAAAAATTTCACCAAATTCTGAGGTCAATTTTAATCTTAAAAGTGAAAATAAGTTAAGTTTAACCGCAGATAATTCTGATTTTAATCTGTTATGTCTTCCAACAGATAATTTTCCCAATTTTTCAAGCGATTTTAAGAGCGACCAATTGAAAATTAAAAAGTCTAAACTTTTAGCATTATTAAATAAAACTAAGATTGCTATTTCAAACGATGATACTCGACATTACTTAAGTGGAATTTTTTTTCATTTAACAGAAGCTAAAGAAAGACATTTTTTAACTGGAGTTGCCACGGATACACATAGACTTTCATCTAGCAGTGTTGAAATTGACAAAGGTACTAATCTAAGTTCCTTAATTTTACCGAAAAAAACGGTTTTACAATTATGTAACTTACTTCAAGATTCTGAGGGTGATATCTTAATTCAAACAAGTGAGACTAAAATACAATTTGTTATTGGTAATTCTAAACTTATTTCTAAAGTTATTGATGGTAAATTTCCAGATTATAAAAAAGTAGTTCCGGTAACTAATGAAAAAATATTAACAGTCTCATCAAAGGAATTTATCGACTCTATTGAAAGAGTTACAACAGTCTCTCTAGATAGAAAAGAAGGAGTTAAAATGATTATTAACAAAGATAATGTTAAACTTTCAGTAAATAGTAGTAATTCTGGCGATGGAAATGAAGTTATAAAGGCAAATTATAATTCAGATGAGTTGAATATTAGCTTTAATTCAAAATACTTAATAGATATTGCCTCAGCTATTGAAGACAAAAGTTTACAAATGAATCTCAAAGACTCTGTTTCTCCAGTTCTCATACAAGATAAGTCGGACAGAAACAGTTATTATGTTATAATGCCGATGAAAATCTAAAGAGAGAGTCTTTTACCTTTTTTTTTTACATTTTCCTCTAAAACCATTGGTAATCAATAATAATATAAGGTCCTAATGAGTGGTAGTTTTATATAAATTAAAAAAAATGCTATAATTAACCGTTCATAAGCAATAAGCAAATGTCAAAAAATTTAGAAAAAAATAATAATAAAGCCTACGGAGCTGATTCAATAAAAGTTTTAAAGGGTCTAGATGCAGTTAAAAAAAGACCAGGGATGTATATTGGTGATACTGACGACGGGTCAGGCCTTCACCACATGGTTTTTGAAGTAGTTGATAACGCAATAGATGAGTCATTAGCCGGTTATTGTGAAAACATTCAGATAATAATTAATAAAGATAATTCTATAACTGTAGAGGACGATGGTAGGGGTATTCCAGTTGAAACACACAAAGGTGAGAGAAAATCTGCAGCTGAAGTTATAATGACACAACTTCATGCTGGTGGAAAGTTTGATCACGACTCTTATAAAGTCTCAGGAGGCCTTCATGGAGTTGGAGTATCTGTTGTTAATGCCTTATCAGAGAAGCTAGAGTTAAATATTTATAGAGATAGTAAAGAATACTCTATTATGTTCCAAGATGGTAACACTATTAAACCACTGAAACAAATTGGAAAAACAAAAAAAACAGGTACTAAAATAAAATTTTTACCGTCAAAAAAAATATTTTCCTCTACTAAATTTAGTTCTAATATTTTACAAAAAAGAGTAAGAGAATTAGCTTTTTTAAATAAAGGGATAAGTATAATTTTGATAGATAACACTTCGTCAAAGTCTAAAGAATATGTTCATAAGTATGACGGGGGAATAACCGAATTTGTGAGATTTATAAATCAAAAAAAACCACAATTAATTAATAAAAATGAGAAGGAAGTTTTTAAAAAACCAATATTCATTACTTCTGAAAAAAATAATGTAGTAGTAGAGTGTTCTTTGGAGTGGAATGCCGGATATTCTGATGAAGTTTTAGCTTTTACAAATAATATTAATCAAAAAGACGGAGGTACTCATTTACTTGGTTTTAGAAGTGCGCTTACAAGAGTAATAAATAGATACTCTTCTGAGAAAAATATATCAAAAAAAAATAAAGTTACTTTATCAGGAGACGACATAAAAGAAGGTTTAACAGCAATCCTTTCTATTAAAATGCCTGATCCAAAGTTTTCATCTCAAACAAAAGATAAACTTGTATCTTCAGAAATAAGATTAATTGTCGAAAATATAATAAGTGACAAAATATCTACGTGGTTTGATCAAAACCCATCAGTAGCAAGATATGTTATTGAAAAGATTACTCAGGCTGCAATAGCAAGAGATGTAGCAAGAAAAGCTAGAGATAATGTAAGAAGAAAAGGAAGCTTCGAACTATCTGGTTTGCCAGGAAAATTAGCTGATTGCCAAATTTCTAAAAAAGACGGCACAGAATTATTCATAGTCGAGGGAGACTCTGCGGGAGGCTCAGCTAAACAAGGCAGAATGAGAGAGTACCAAGCCGTGTTACCCCTAAGAGGAAAAATTTTAAATACTTATGTTAATGCTAACTCAAAAAAAAACGGCAATAGCGCCGATATACATACTAAAGCATTAGCTAAAATGATGTCATCAAGTGAGATTGTTACCTTAATAAACGCATTGGGAACTGGGTCAAAAGATTTTAATATAGATAATTTAAGATATGATAAAATAATTATTATGACTGATGCGGACGTAGATGGATCACACATAAGAACTTTACTTTTAACATTTTTTAACAATTACCCTTTTAATCAATTAATTGAAAACGGACATCTTTATCTTGCTCAACCCCCTTTGTTTAAAATAACCAAAGGTAGCAAAAGTACATATATCAAGGACGAAAAAAACTTAAACGAGTACATTATAGATTCAGGAGATAAAGATGGAAAAAAATTAAAAAAAGGATCCAAAGAATTTTATCAATTTATAGAAAAACAAAAACAAAAATTTACAATTCAAAGATTTAAAGGTTTAGGAGAAATGAATCCCGAGGAACTATGGGAAACTACTCTTAATCCAGAAAAAAGAACTTTATTAAAAGTTCAATACTCTAAAGGCACAAAAGAAAAATCAAAAGAAGATCAAAAAATAATTGATATTCTAATGGGTGACGAAGTTGGTCCAAGAAAAGATTTTATTACCAATAACGCTTTAGAAGTTGCCAATTTAGATATATAATTTTTTAAAATGAGCGTTTTTAATCCTGTTAATTTTGAAGATAATTTAAATTTAGATAAAAAAACATTGATTATTCTTAGATGGATCGCCATCTTCGGACAAATAGCGGCCATATATTTAGTAAAGTTTTTTTTAAAATTTGAACTTCCAGTTTTTCTCTGCTCTTATGTAATTTTTGTGGGTGCCCTAAGTAATCTTTATCTGAGTCTTTGGTATACGAGAAATGAACTCAATAATTTTCATTCAACAATAATTTTATTTTATGATCTTTTACAATTAGCTACTTTATTGTATTTGACTGGAGGAATAAAAAATCCTTTTGTAATTTTTTTAATTGTACCTGCAATTGTCTCATCAACTTTGTTAAACTTAAAAAGTACTTTTTTTCTTTCTATTGCAACTGCAGTGTTGCTAGGTATTTTAACACTTTTCCATTTTCCATTACCAAATCCTGGAACTTTACATTTTCATGTTCCAGACTATTACCTTTATGCAGTGCCAGTAGCTTTAATTATAGCGTTAATTTTCTTAACATACTTTGGAGCAAGATTTGGAACCGAGTCTAGAAAAAAAAACAAAGCTTTAAATAAGTTAGAAGAAATAATCGCAAAAGAACATGAACTAGAAACAATTGGTCTTCAGGCAGCAGCAGCTGTGCATTCTCTTGGCACCCCACTTTCTACGATTACAGTGATCGCAAAAGAGCTTAAAAAAGAAATTTTAAAAAACCCCAAACATTCCAAAGATATTGATTTATTGTTAAGCCAAGCCAAAAGATGTAGTGAAATATTAAAAAAAATATCTACATCACAAATTGAGGATGATAAGTTTATCAGCCAAGTAAAAATTCAGGATTTAATTGAGGAAATATCTAGATCATTTGAAGAAATATCTAATAAGAAGATATATTTAAATTTTGATAACGCGACACATGAAGTGCTTATAAGTCGTTCTTCTCAGATAATATATGGAATACGTAATTTTTACGGTAATGCGGTCAAATTTTCAAAATCTAAAGTAGATATAATTTTAGAGACAGATCCTAATATAATTAAATTATCTATTTTAGACGATGGGCCAGGTTTTCCAGATGATATAGCAGAATTAATTGGCGAGCCTTATATCACTACGAAATATAAAAATCTTAGTGCAAAGTCTGGGTTAGGATTAGGAACTTTTATTGGGAAAACTCTCTTAGAGAGAAACTTTGCAAAGCTTAAATTTTCTAATTTAAACAAAGGTGGAGCCAAAGTTGAAATAAGTTGGAATACTTCAGACATCAAGATTTAAGATGATTAGCTTGGTTGTTGTTGAGTCATACAATGTACTGTCCCAAAACCCCAAACTAGAACAGAGCAGTCTATAGGAATAATTTTTCTGTTTTTAAAATGTTTCTTAAATATTTTTAAAATAATTTTATCTTTGGGGTCATTAAAAGTAGGAACTAGAACAATTTTATTTGCAATGTAGAAGTTTAAATAACTAGCAGGCACTCTAGTGCCGCTAATAAATTTTGGTTTTGGCATAGGCAAATAAACTATCTTAAATTTTTCTTTTTCTTCTTTTTTAAATTTTTTTATTATTTGAATATTTTCATTTAAATTTTTAAAATTTCTCTCTTTTTTGTTATTTTCTCTAGCTAAAAATATTTTGTTTTTTTCTGTAAATCTTGCAATATCATCAATATGTCCATGTGTGTCGTCTCCATAAATTCCTTTATTTAACCAAATTATTTTTTTAATACCAAAATATTTTTTAAATATTTTACAATAATCAAATTTATTAAATCCTTTATTTCTTTGCTGAGTTCTACTAAGTAAACATTGTTTTGTTGTTAAAAGATAGCCAGATCCATTAACATCAATGGAACCACCTTCTAAGACTATCCTTTTATTTCTATATTTTGGATTTAAAACTTTATAATTTAAAAATTTTTTAACTTTAGTATAAGCTTTATTATCTTTTTTAAAATTTTTGTATTTTGCCCAAGCGTTAAATTTCCAATTAGTGAGAAAATTTTTATTTTTACTATTCTTGATAAATATTGGTAAAAAATCTCTAGTCCAAGCTCTATCAGTTTTACAAAAAATAAATCTGATATTTTTTATTTTACTTCCAAGTTTGCTTAAAAAAAAAATTACCTTTTTTTTTTCGGATTTGTTTTTTACTAATATATTTACTATTTGTACTTTCGATAATTCAGTTATTATTTTTCCAAAAACAGAAGGTATTTCGACAAATTTACCTGGCCAATCCTTTTCATTATGTGGCCAAGCTATCCATGTAGATTTTTGAGCTTCCCACTCAGCAGGCATTCTATAAATGCCTCTATTAGGCATTTTAGGCATCTTTTGGGTTGTTTAATATACCTCTATAATAGTCAATTCTTCTATCTCTAAAGAAGGGCCAATGTCGTCTGGCATTTTCAACTTTTTTAAAATCAATGTCACAAATAACTGTTTTTTCATTAAGCTTAGCCTTTGCAATTATATTTCCATTAGGATCAAAAACAATTGTGTTACCCCAAAATTCTAATTTTTTAGAGCCTTGCTTTTCAATTCCAACTCTATTAACTGCAGCTACATATACACCATTTGCAATCGCATGTGATCTTTGTACTGATATCCAAGAATTAAGTTGAGATTTTCCAAATTTTCTTTTTTCCTTTGGGTGCCATCCAATTGCAGTGGGGTAAAAAATTATTTCTGCACCTTGTAAAGATGTAAGTCTAGCTGCTTCGGGAAACCACTGATCCCAACAAATTAAAGTACCAAGTTTTCCTTGAGTTGTTTTAAAAGATTTAAATCCAAGATCTCCAGGTGTAAAATAAAATTTTTCATAATATTGTGGGTCATCAGGTATGTGCATCTTTCTATATTTACCTACTAATTTCCCTTTTTCATTTATTAAAACTAAGCTGTTATGATAAATACCTGATGTTTTTTTTTCAAAAATAGGAGCAATTATAATTACTTTAAGTTCTTTAGCTAACGTACATAAAATATTAGTAGTTTTTCCTGGAATTTTCTCAGCTAAGTTAAAATTAGAATGCTTTTCTTTCTGACAAAAATAGTTAGATAAAAACAATTCAGGCAAACATACAATCTTAGCTTTTTTTTTAGATGCTTCTTTAATTTTTTTTATAGCAGAATTCATATTTTTTTGTAAGTCAGATGACATTTTCATCTGTATTAAAGCTATCCTTGTTTTTGCCATTTTATTAAAATAATTTTTGGAAATTTCTTCTTTCTCTATTCTTCCAGTTTTGGCGATGATAAGCATCACTAGCAATCAACGGAAGAACACTCGTTGCTTCAGCAAAGACCATTTGCTCTTTTGTAGTATCAACTTTACCCCAAGAACTTGCTTCTTTCAAAGTAGAGCTACTACATGCACCATCTCTAGTATCTGCAACGGTTATTTGTACAGCATATTTATGCATATCAACTTTTTTTCCCAAGAGCTCAGCACATACAACTGTATCCTGAACGAAATTCTTTGGAACCCCACCACCTATCATTAGCAATCCAGATGTTTTTGATTTTAACTTAATTTCTGTTAATTCTCTAAATTCTCTGACTGAGTCTATCGTAATATGCTTTGAGGGGTTCTGCTCTTGATGCATAACCAATCCAAAACCTGCCGAACTATCCGTAAATGCTGGACAAAATATTGGAACATTGTTGTCGTACGCAACTTCAATTAAGGAATTTTTCTTTTTTCCGTTTTTTTTTAGATATTTTCCAATTTCTTTAATGAATTCTCTTGAGGTATAGGTCTTAGGAGGCAAACTATTTGCTATATCACATATAGTTTTATCGCAGATTTGTAACTCTTCCTCATCAATATAAGTATCGTATATTCTATCAATATAATTTTCTCTCAAAACTTTGTCATCTTGGAACTGGTTTCCTTGATAATGTTTAAAGCCAAGTGCCTCAAAAAAATCCATGTCTATTATTGAGGCTCCGGTTGCAACAATTGCGTCAACCATATTATATTTTATTAAATCTGAATAAAGGTTCATGCAGCCTGCAGCAGAAGTAGAACCAGCAATTGTTAAAAATATTGAACAGTTTTTGTCCTTTATCATATCATTGTAAATTTCCGCAGCTCTAGCTGTATCTCTAGATGTAAATGACATTTTTTTCATTGAGTTAATAATTTCTCTAGAGTCAAAAGATGTTATATCTATATGCTCAACTTCAGAATTTAATAGAGATTTTTTATTGTGCCCTAATCTAGGGTCATTTTTTTTGTTCATTATGCAACCAAGTAATCAAACTTATCTTTTCGATCGTACATCGAAAGAATGGGTTTGTCATCTACTTGAAAGTTTGCATCTGAGTAAAAACCATTAAACTTTGTTCTAAATGTAGTTCCATATGCACCAAGCTGTCCAAGCTCTATATAGTCACCCTCTTTAATATTATTTGGCAACAAGAAAGGTCCTTTCATATAATCGAGGCTGTCACAAGTTGGTCCATAAAAATCAAAAGCAGTTAATTTTTTAGATACTATTTTTCCGTTGCCCGGTATCATCTTAGAAGGTAGTACAAAATTTGGTACACCAGCATCAAATAAAGATCCGTAGGTTCCGTCATTAATATAAAGTTTTTGCTTTTTCTTTAATATAACTTTCACTATTGTTGAACCTGCCTCAGCTACAATTGCACGCCCAGGCTCACAAAATATCTCAGGCATCTTTTCTAATTTTAAATTTTTTAATCCTTGTTTAATTTCTTGTAAATAATTTTCTATAGGCTCAGGCATTAAATCTGGATAAACTGAAGGAAAACCTCCACCTATATTTATTACGTCTGGAACAATTTTTGTTTTTTTAATGATATTACCAATTTCATTTATCCCTTTCGTAAAAGAAATTTTATCCATACATTGTGAACCTACATGAAAACTTAATCCCACTTTTTTAGCATGCGCCTTTGACAATCTTAGTAATCCAAGTGCTTCACTTGGTAAAGCTCCAAACTTTCTAGACAAATCAATTTCTGCATGTTCATTTGAAATTGCGATTCTTACATATAGATTTAAATCTTTAGCATTATTTGTGGCCTCAAGAATCTTAAGCAATTCTTCTTTGGTGTCTAAAGCAAAGTCTTTTACGTTATATTTAAAATAAGCTTCTTTAATATTTTCTCTACTTTTTATAGTATGCATAAAATATATTTTAACTTTACTATTTATTTTTCTGATTAATTTAATTTCATTAATTGACGCAACATCAAAATTTTCAATCCCATTATTAATAATAATTTTAATAACATTTTCGCTTGGATTTGTTTTTACGGCATAAAGAACTTTTCCAGGAAAATTCTTTTTAAAAAACTGAGTTGAAGTTTTTATTGATTCCGGTCGTATACAGTAAACCGGAAAATCTGGTTTAAGTGCAATAACTAGTTCGTTAACGTTTCTAAATTTTCGCATCTCATGTGCCCCTCTTTTTGTTTACACAGATAAGGTCATTAAAAATTTACTAAAAAAAACCTTATCTTTCCGCATTTAAGGTTTTTTTCACTCCATGTAAAGAAAAAAATAAAGGAATTTCCAGCTTGTAATTTCCAAAATGTTCACCATATAAGCTCTATGATGAAAGTTTCAGAAGACACTGCTTTGCAACTAAAAATTTCAGATTTCGAGGACAAGTCGCTCTTGATCGTCGATGATGATGATCCATTAAGAGGAAGGCTCTCAAGAGCCATGGAAAAGAAGGGTTTTTTGGTAAAAGAGGCCAAGAGTAAGAAAGAAGCACTAGATTTAGTCAAAAAATCACCCCCAAATTTTGCTGTGGTTGACCTTAGACTAGAGGATGGAAATGGTCTGGACGTGGTAAAGGAGTTATTTAAGCTCAAAAAATCAAGTCGAATTGTTATGTTAACAGGATATGGCAACTTACCAACAGCTGTTGCCGCTGTTAAAGCAGGAGCAATAGATTATATAGCTAAACCTGTGGATGCAGACGACGTTGAGTCTGCGTTATTAGCTTCACCTGATAATAAAGCTAACCCTCCAAAAGATCCCATGTCTGCAGACAGAGTTAAATGGGAGCACATATATAGAGTCTTTGAATTATGCAACAGAAACGTGTCTGAAACAGCTCGTAGGTTAAAAATGCATAGAAGAACGCTACAAAGGATTTTGTCTAAAAGAGCACCAAGGTAACTTAATTTAAGAAATTTCTTATTTTAATAATTTTTGAAACAAAAAACATTATTAACAGTATTTTGAACAATTCTGCTAGCAAGAATGGTTTTGCACCAAGTTCGAAAATTGGTTTGTCCCAACCGATTAAACTTCCTAACCAAAACATACCTAAAAGATATATAAAAGAAGTTGCAAATATTATTTTAAAAAAGTTCTTAACAAGATTGTTATCATAATTAAACAAACCTGAAAAAAAAGAAGCAAAAATAAAACCTATCAAATACCCCATAGTAGGCCCAGTGAAGTATACCAAACCGACTCCTTTTTCCGGCGTACCTGAAAAAACAGGCAAGCCTATTATTCCTTCAAATAGGTATAGCAAAATAGTAAATGTGCCCAATTTCCAACCAAAAGCAATTCCAATAAATAAAACTACAAAAGTTTGCATTGTCATAGGAACTGGGTAAAATGGAATTTTAATTTTTGATGAGATGGCTAAAAGGACAGTGCCTATTAAAGCAAAAAATACATACTTAATAATTTGAGACTGCTTAATTACTTTAACTAATTCCATAACCTTATATTTACTTTTTTTTGAGAATAAATCTAGTCATTTGTTAGTTGAACAAAAACATCCTCTAAATCACCATCATCGGTGGAAATATCTTGTATTTCAACACCATTTTCTCGCAAATGATTTAATATATCGCTAAAGTTTGATGATTTTTTATCATAACTTACCGCAATACTATTATCTGAATTAATAAAAAATTTTGCTCCATTAACATTAAAATCTTTTTTACCGTTAAAGCTTTTTACCTTAAAGACAGCTTTCTTAGTCTGAATTTTTTCTAAAAGTTTTTCAGTAGTGTCTAACGCTACTAGGTTACCTTTATTAATAATTGCTATTCTATCACACATTTTTTGTGCTTCGAAAAGATAATGAGTCGTTAAAATTATAGTTACACCTTGTTTATTAAGTTCTTTGACGTTATCCCAAAGATTTTTTCTAAGCTCAACATCAACTCCAGCAGTTGGTTCATCTAAAATTAAAATTGGTGGTTGATGAACCATTGCCTTAGCTATTAATAATCTCCTTTTCATTCCTCCAGATAAAGATCTTGAATATGACTCAGCTTGTTTTGATAGAGAAACCATATTTAAAATAGCTTCAGTAATTCTTTTTTTTTTGGGAACTCCATATAATCCAGCTTGAAGTTCTAATAAATTTTTGGGACTAAAAAAAGCATCTAAGTTTACCTCTTGTGGAACTATTCCAATGGAGGCTCTAACCTGCCTAGGATTTTTGTCTAGGTCAAAACCCCAAACGTTAACCTTTCCTTCTGTTTTGATTACAGTTCCACCTAAGATACTAAGAAATGTTGTTTTGCCTGCACCATTCGGTCCTAATAGACCAAATATTTCGCCTTGTTTAACCTGAAAGCTTAAATTATTTAAAGCTTTTTCTGAAATTTCTTTTCCTCTATTTTTTAAATAAATCTTTGTAAGATTTTCAACAGTTAGGGCAATTTTATCCATAGTTTATTTAATTATATCACGAAAAAAATAAGGTATTATAAATATATGAGTTTGTTAAAAAAATCTGATCATTTTTACCTAATTGATGGTTCTGGCTACATATTTAGAGCTTATTATGCTTTGCCACCTCTTTCTAGAAAGAGCGATGGTCTACCTACAGGAGCAGTGAATGGTTTTTGCTCAATGCTTTTCAAGCTTTTAGAAGACTCCAGATCTGATGACTCGGATTTAAGGCCTACCCACTTTGCAGTAATATTCGATTCAGCTAGAAAAAATTTTAGAAATGAAATTTATCAGGATTATAAAGCAAATAGAACTGAGGCCCCGGAGGATCTAGCGCCACAGTTTGAATATATAAGAAAGTCTGTAGATGCATTCAATATACCCTCTATAGAACTTCTTAATTATGAGGCTGATGACCTCATAGCAACATATGCAAAAAAAATTGTAAAAGCTGGGGCGAAGGTGACAATCATTTCATCCGACAAGGATTTGATGCAGTTGGTTTCTAAGAATGTAAGACTTTACGATCCAATGAAAAGTAAGGTTTTAGGTGAAAAAGAAGTATTAGAAAAATTTGGTGTCAAACCAAACCAAGTTATAGACGTCCAGTCTCTTGCCGGAGACAGTTCTGACAATATTCCAGGAGTTCCAGGTATCGGGATCAAAACTGCTGCAGAATTAATAAATAAATATAAAAATTTAGATAACCTTTTAAAAAAAGCAGATGAAATTCCACAAAAAAAAAGAAAAGAAACATTAATTCAAAATAAAGATAAAGCTATCATAAGCAGAAAACTAGTCACATTAAGAGATGATGTTCCAGTAAAGCATGATCCGAGTTCCTTTATTCTCAAAAGTATTAAAAAAGAAAAGCTTTATAATTTTCTTAGAGAGATGGAATTTAATAGATTGTTAAGCCAAGTAATTGGTTTTTATGGTGAACCAAGTAAAGAAGCAAACATCAGAAGCAGCAAAAAGCAAACTGATGAGATAAATACAAAAATTTATGAGAGCATCATTGATGCAGACTCTCTCGATAAGTGGCTCAAGATATTAAATACAAAGTCAGTTATTTCTGTGGATACAGAGACTTCTTCTTTAAATTCTCTAGATACAAATTTAGTTGGTATATCTTTTTGTTATTCACCTAATAAAGCATGCTACATACCTTTACGTCATAAAAAGATAAAGAGTTTAGATAGTGAATTCGTTATTAAAAAAATCAAAGGACTTTTAGAAGATCCAAGTATTAAAAAAGTTGGCCAAAATATTAAGTTTGATTATTTAGTTTTTAAACAACATAAAATAGAAATGAAACCTATTGAAGATACAATGTTAATTTCATATACACTTGATGCTGGAGTTAATAGACATGGTTTAGATACTTTGTCTGAAATTCATCTAAATCATAAAACCATTTCATATAAGGACTTAGTAGGTACGGGTAAAAATAAACTTAACTTTAGTGATATTGGTTTAGCTCAATCAACTGCATACGCCGGAGAGGATGCGGATGTAACTTTAAGACTTTATAATAACCTTAAAAATAGATTGGATCAGGAAAAATTAAATAAAGTTTACGAGTATTTTGAAAAGCCTATGGTAAAAATACTTTCAAAGCTAGAAAGCAACGGCATTAAAGTTGATGAAAATTACTTAAAAAAATTATCAAAAAAATACGATGAAAGATTAAAAAAAATTGAAAAAGAAATTTTTGAGATTGCTGGAAAAGAGTTTAATATAGCATCCCCAAAACAATTAGGTGAAATTATTTATAATAAGCTCAAAATAACAAAGCTTAAAAAAACTAAAAAAGGTAGTTTAGCAACAAGCGCAAACGTACTAGAAGATTTGGCCTACAAAGGCCATAAATTCCCAAAAATAGTTTTAGAGTGGAGACAGCTATCCAAATTAAAAAACACTTATTCAGATGCTTTACAAGACCATATAAGCAAAAAAACAAAAAGAGTTCATACGTCTTTTTTATTGGCCGCGACAAATACTGGTAGACTAGCATCAAGTGATCCAAATTTACAAAATATTCCCATTAAAACTGAAGACGGCAGAGAAATAAGAAAAGCATTTGTAGCAGAGAAAAATAATATTTTAATTTCGGCGGATTATAATCAAATTGAAATGAGAATTTTAGCTGAAATAGCTGACGTTAAAGAATTAAAAAAAGCTTTTAAAAATAATGAAGATATTCATAGTTTAACTGCTAGCCAAGTTTTTGGAGTGCCTATTAATAAAGTTGCTCAAGATTTAAGAAGGAAAGCAAAAGCAATTAATTTTGGTATCATTTATGGGATAACACAATTTGGTTTGGCAAAGCAAATTTCAGTTTCTAATGATGAAGCAGCTAATTTTATTAGCTCCTATTTTAAAAAATTTCCAGAAATAAAAGATTATATGAGTTTAACAGTGAAATCATGTAGGAAAGACGGTTTTGTCTCCAATATTTTTGGAAGGCGAATTCACCTTAGAGGAATTAATGACAAAAATTTTAGTGTGAGAAGTTTCCAAGAAAGGGCAGCTATTAATGCTCCCATTCAAAGTTCAGCAGCAGATATTATGCGACTTTCTATGATTAAAATTGACGAATTAACTGAAACAGATAAAAAATTTAGAGCACAAATGTTGCTTCAAATACATGATGAGCTTATTTTTGAATGTGGAGAAAATGAAAAAACTTACACAATTAAGAAAGTAACAGAGTCAATGATTTCATCATCCAACTCTCAACATCATAAATTCTCCATTCCATTGGAGGTTAATGTAAATACAGGATATAATTGGGGAGAAACAAATTAAAAAATTAAATAACGCCTAAATTTTGACAATTTAATTAGGATTATTGAATAAATATGAGCCAAACTATTGCACTTGTAGATGATGATCGAAACTTACTTACTAGCATAAGTATTGCTTTGGAAAGAGAAGGATTTAAAGTTCAAACTTACATAGATGGAGAAAGTGCTTTTAATGGGTTGGTTAGAAACCCTCCTGATCTTGCTATCGTAGATATTAAAATGCCTAGGATGGATGGAGAAGAGCTTTTAACCAAGATAAGAAAAAAAATGTCCATACCAATTATTTTTTTAACATCGAAAGATGAAGAGGTTGATGAGTTATTAGGTTTAAAACTTGGTGCAGACGATTTCGTTAAAAAGTCGGGCGGCTTTTCCATGAAGATTTTAATTGAAAGAATAAGAGTTCAATTAAGAAAAAAAAACCAGTCCATTGATGACTCAAAAAATTTAATCTCTCACGGCAAGCTTAAATTAGACCCATCTCAATTAGAATGCGAGTGGGGCGGCAAACCATTACCAGATAAGTTAACAACCACAGAATTTTTAATTGTTAAAGAATTAGCAAAAAGACCTGGAGTTATAAAAGAAAGGGCGCATTTAATGGATATTGCTTATAAGGAAAACACAGAAATTGAGGACAGAACAATAGATAGTCATGTTAAACGTATAAGGAAAAAGTTTAAAAAGGTAGATGATAAATTTTCAGCGATTGAAACTCGATACGGAAGTGGATATAGATGGAATGTTAGTTAATGAAGGAAAAAAAGTCAGCTTCAATATTAAAAAAGTTTTTATTATTTAATTTTTTTGTATTCTTAGTTCTAGGAATTTTTACTATAATTTATTTAGAAGCAGTCCAGCCAAATTTAGTTAAGAAAAGAACTGCAAATCATTTATTAATTATTAAAAATACCTCAGATCATTTAGAAAGACTAAAAATTTCTTTTAATAAAGAAGGCATCACACAGTTCCTACTCTCTACAAGATTTCTTTTTCAGAGTTTGGACAGAGTTCAGTTTTACAATACAGATGGAGTCTTAATTGGTGATACTAATATATTAGATTTAGACCAAAGTGTTTTTACAAAGTCAGATTTAGTTTTAGAGCAAAATATAGATGCAAATAGTTTAGACATAAATAAAGAACAAACATTAAATGAAAATGAAAATGACGAAAAAGAGGAAAATTCAATCAAAGAAGTAATTTTAAAAGACTTTCAAGGTGAAACTCTAGTTATAGAAAATGAAATAAAAAAAAATTTTTTTGTTAGTACATTAAATAAAATAAAAATAGATAACAATTTTATAGGTTATATAATGGTAACTGAAGAGGCTAACGACATTTTATTTGCTGTAGAAGAAAGGAAAAATTTTATTTTAAGAACTGTGCTTGCTGTAGCATTAGTAATTTTAATTTTTTCTTTATTTTTGAATAAATATATTTTAAAACCTATTGGATTTTTAGTTTCATATACAGAGTCAATTAAAGAAAAGTCTGAACCGCCGTCACATATAAAAAATAAGTTTTTTTTAAGAAAAGATGAAATAGGAAAGTTAACTAAGTCTATAGATGAAATGACAACAGAATTACAAAAAAGGGCAAATAGAGCAGAAACCTTTTCTACAGACTTAGCTCATGAAATTAGAAATCCTCTAGCGTCTTTAAAAGGTGCTTCAGAACTTCTTCATAAAGCCCAGGAAAATGAAAGAGAAAAATTATTTCAAATTATTGATCACGATGTTGAGAGAATAGAAAGATTGATTACAGATTATTCTCAAATGTTAAAAGATGAAGCATCATGGTCTAGAGAAAAAATGAAAAAGATTGATCTAAATGAGATTATAAATAATGTTGTAGAAGATTTTAATCAATCTTTGATAAACCAAAATAAAAATATTGATATAAAAATCACCACTAAAAATAAAAATGGAAAAGGCTATTTTATTCTGGGCATAGAGAATAGATTGGAACAAGTAATAGCAAATTTATTAGATAATTCTGTCTCTTTTAGCAAAGAAAAAAGTAAAATAGAAATTGAAATAAGTGAAAAAGATAAAAATTTTATACTGAAAATTAAAGATGAAGGTCCTGGATTTAGCGAGACTGTTGTTCAAAATATTTTTAAAAGATTTTATAGCAATAGACCAAATAGTTTTGGAGAACACTCTGGCCTAGGATTAAATATAGTGAAAAATATAATTGAACTTCATAAAGGGAAAGTATCAGCATCTAATCGTAAGAACTCACAAGGCGCTCAAATAGAAGTTCTATTACCTAAATTGGTATAGTATTGCTGCTTGATAAGATTAAATTATATTGATAAAACCAAAACAATTATGTCAGAAGATTTCAAGGTAAAAGATATAAAACTAGCTGATTTTGGAAGAAAAGAAATTTCTTTAGCTGAAACAGAAATGCCTGGTTTAATGGCTTTAAGAAAAGAATACAAAAGTAAAAAACCTTTAAAGGGAGCTCGAATTCTAGGGTGTCTCCATATGACAATTCAAACAGCGGTTTTAATTGAAACACTGGTAGAGCTAGGAGCAGAAGTTAGATGGTCATCTTGTAATATTTTTTCTACTCAAGATCATGCGGCAGCGGCAATCGCTAAGGCTGGAATACCTGTATTCGCATGGAAAGGTGAAACTGAAAAGGAATATTGGTGGTGCGTTAAACAAACTATAGAAGGAAAAAAAGATTGGAAACCTAATATGATTTTAGATGATGGTGGAGATCTTACAGCCTTAATGCACAAAGATTATAAAGATTTACTAAAAAATATTAAAGGAGTTTCAGAAGAAACAACAACAGGTGTATTAGCTTTGAAAAAAATGGAAGCAAATAAAGAGCTTTTAATACCAGCAATTAATGTTAATGACTCAGTTACAAAATCGAAATTTGATAATTTGTATGGATGTAGAGAAAGTTTGGTTGATGGAATTAAAAGAGCAACAGATGTTATGATGTCTGGGAAAGTAGCTATTGTTGCTGGATTTGGCGATGTAGGAAAAGGAAGCGCTGCATCATTGAGGCAAGCTGGCGCTAGAGTTATGGTAACTGAAACTGATCCAATTTGTGCATTACAAGCTGCAATGGAAGGATATGAAGTTGTTTTGATGAGTGAGTCAATTAAAGATGCAGATATTGTAGTAACTGCCACAGGAAACAAGGATATTGTAACAGCTGATCATATGAGAGACATGAAAGATAGAGCTATATTATGTAACATTGGGCATTTCGATAATGAAATTCAAGTTGATGCTTTAAAAAATTATAAATGGAATGAGATTAAACCGCAAGTTCACGAAATAGAACTGCCAAATAAAAAAAGAATTATTTTATTAGCTGAAGGAAGATTGGTAAATTTAGGTTGTGCAACTGGACATCCTAGTTTCGTAATGAGCGCCTCTTTTACAAACCAAGTGATTGCACAAATCGAATTATGGAATAATTCAGCTAAATATGAAAAAAAAGTTTATGTTTTACCAAAACATTTAGATGAAAAAGTAGCCACGCTCCATTTAGAAAAAGTTGGGGCAAAATTAACTAAAATGTCAAAAGAACAGGCAGATTACATTAGCGTTAAACCATCAGGGCCATTTAAACCAGATACTTATCGCTACTAGATTAGTAGCTAATGATTATTAAATCTACAGAACACCTTAGATCAATTTCAGATAAAATTGCAGACAAAGTATCTGAAGATGATTGCATTTTTTTAATTGGAGAAATTGGTGTTGGTAAAACAACTTTTACAAGATATTTTATTAATTATTTACAAAAAAAAAAAGGAGTTAAACAAACAGAAGTTTTAAGCCCTACATTCAATCTATTGTATGAATATGAAATTAAAAATCTAAAGGTAATGCATTACGATCTTTATAGAATTAAAAATAAGAAAGAACTAACTCAGCTTGGTATTTTTGGAGAAGGTATAAACTCAATTAAAATCATTGAATGGCCAGAATTAGTTGAGACAAACTTAGCGAATAGATTAGAATTACATTTAAAACATTCCGACAATGAGAATGAAAGAGAATTAAACGTTGAAGGATATGGAAAGTGGAAAGAAATTAATAAAAATGAATTATAAATTAAAGAAGATTTCTGGCGACGCTTCTTTTAGAGAATTTTATAGAGTAAAAAAAAATAACAAAACATCAATAATAGTATTTGCAAAAAAAGAACAATATAAAAATTTAATTGTTTATTCTGTTGTAAACAAAATTTTGAACAATAATAATATTTTATCACCTAAGCTTTTAAAAAATTATTACAAAGAGAGTATGATAGAAATTACAGATTTAGGTGATAAGTCTTTTTATGATTATGTTAAAAATAAGAAGAACAAGCTTAAAGATTATAAAAAATTAATTGAATTAATCATTAAACTACAAAATATTAAGTTTAAAAATCAATATTATTTTAATGGAAAAAAAATAAGATTCGCCAAATATTCTCTTAACTTATTACACAAAGAATCAGATTTATTTTTTGATTGGTATCTTAAGTATTGTTCTAAAAATCTAAAGATTGGAAAAATAAAAAGAATATTAAGGAAAGAGCTTAATAATATTTATAAAAAACTTTATTTTAAAAACAATTATTTTACACATAGAGATTTTCATGCATCTAATATTATGATTACAAGAAAGAAGCTAAGTCTTATTGATAGCCAAGATGCAGTAATCGGAAATCCTTTATACGATGTTGCTTCATTAATTGATGATGTAAGAATTAAAATCCCAAAAAATATTCAAGATGATTTATTTCAGTACTACATACAAAAATCAAAATTAAAAGCTAAAGATCAATCTTATTTTAAAAATGATTTTGATATTTTATCTGTTCAAAGAAATTTAAAAATACTTGGAATTTTCGTCCGTCTTTATAAAAGAGATAGAAAACCCAGTTATTTAAAATATTTACCTTACACTTGGTCACTTATTGAGAGAAGAATAAGAAACCCTATTTTTAATAATTTGAAAACATTATTTAAAAAGCATTTACCTTTAAAAAAATTTAAGAGGATCAATATATGAAAATTAAACATGGAATGATCCTTGCAGCTGGATTAGGAAAAAGAATGCAGCCTATTACTCTTAAAACTCCTAAGCCATTAATAAAAATAGGTAATAAGAATTTGCTAGAAAGAGCTATAGAACTGTTAATCAACCATGGTATAGAAGAAATAGCTATAAACATTCATTATCTACCAAATCAAATAAAAGATTATATTAATAAAAAAAAATACAAAGCAAAAATTATAATTTCTGATGAAAAAGATTTGTTGCTTGATACTGGAGGAGGGATATTAAACGCTACAAGATCTTTCGTAAAACCTTTTGTGGCAGTTAATCCTGATACTTTATGGAGTGAAGCTTACTCTAACGAATTAAAAAATTTAGAAGATCTTTATTTTAAAAAGAAAAAGCCCTGTTTATTATTAGTCAATAAAAATTTAAGTTTTGATAGCTCTTTCAAGGGAGATTTTAATCTTAACGATGAAGTGATTAGTAGAGACATTAGTAATAAATTTATTTTTACTGGTCTTCAAGTTCTAGATCGAAGCGTTTTTGGCTCTATAAAAGATAAGGTATTTTCTATGAATAAGATTTGGGATTATTTAATTGAGAACAATTCATTAATTGGAAAAGAAAGTAAGCAAAAGTTTTACCATTTAAATACAAAAGAAATGTACGATAAAATATCAAATTTAAAAATTATTGATTAAATATAATAGTTTTAGCTCTAGTCTCATCCAAATAATGATATTTCTTAATTTCAAGATTATTATCAAATTCAATTATCAAAGGATTGCCAGTTGGAATTTCTAACTCATTTATTTTTTGATCAGAAATTTTAAATAGACTTTTGCATAAAGCTCTTAATGAATTTCCATGTGCTGATATTAAAACATTTTTATTTTTTTGAATATGTATTTTAATTTCTTTTTCATAATAAGGAATTACTCTTTCAAACGTATCTTTTAAAGACTCTGTAAATGGTATCATACCCAAAGGTATACTTGCGTTTAAAGGACTAAATAAGGAATTATTTTTGTCATTTTCAGATATTGGTGGTGGCGGTATATCCCAAGATCTTCTATATTTTTTAAATTGCTCTTCTCCAATTTTCTTTTTTGTATCTTCTTTATTAAGTCCAGTTAAAGACCCATAATGTCTCTCGTTTAATTCCCAAGCAGTATTAAATTTAAGTTCCAAATCATTTTCTTGAAGTATGGTTGTGAGAGTTTTAATAGCTCTTTTTAAAAAAGATGTGTAGGAAACATCTATATTAATATTTAGATTTTTAATGAGCTGTCCTGATTTTTGAGCTTCCAAATTTCCTTTTTTTGATAAATCTACATCTACCCATCCGGTAAATCTATTTTCTTTATTCCATACACTTTGACCGTGTCTAACAAGTATCAATTTAGCCATATAACTTTTGTTATTATATTAGATTATTGAAATGAAAGGTATTAAATTTTTTTGATATTAAAAATGAAAGTATTGATTTTTTGAAATGGATAATAAAATCAGTATAATAAGATTATGAATAAATTTGACGATAGGGAAAAATCATTTGAAAAAAAATTCGCTCACGATGAAGAATTAAAATTTAAAGTTAGTGCCAGAAGAAATAAATATATTGGCGAATGGGTGTCTAAAGAATTAGGTTATAATTCTGATCAAGAAAAAGAATATATTCAGTCAGTGATTAAAGCTGATTTTGAAGAGGCAGGAGATGAAGATGTTTTTAGGAAGATTAAAAAAGATTTAGAAAACAAAAGTATTTCTGAGGAAGAAATAAGGAAAAAAATGAATGAGCTTAATGAAAAAGCAAAGTCAGATTTTTCTTAGTTTACTATTCATATTATTTTTACCTTATACTAAAAATCTACATAGTAAGGAAATAATTAACGGATATCCAAAAATTATAGATGGTGACACTTTAGTTATTAAAAAATTAAAGATCAGACTCTTTGGTATTGATGCTCCAGAAAAAAAACAGAAATGCAAAAAAGTTTTTTTATCTATAAGTATGTTTTCTTTTCAAAAACAATATGACTGCGGGGTATATTCTACTACAGCTCTGAAAAAAAAAATTCAGGACAAAGAAGTTAAATGTATTTCTAAATCAAAAGATAAATATAATAGATACATAGCCATCTGTTATTTAAAGAAATTAGATATAAATAAATGGATGGTCTCAAATGGATACGCAATAGCCTATAAAAGATATTCAAAAAAATATGTTATTGATGAGGAATTTGCTAAACAAAATAAATCAGGATTATGGAGAGGAGAATTTATGAATCCTGAAAAATGGAGAAGAATTTCTAAATAAATTATTATATAAAAATAAAGGTGATTCATTTACAAAAATATTTAATAATCATAATATTCTTTTTTTTATCCGCTTGTTCTTCTGTTCCTAGAAATACTAAAAATAGTTGTGAAATATTTAAAGAAAGATACCTTTGGTACAAACATTCAAAGGCATCATATAAAAAATGGGGCGTTCCTATTCACATACAACTAGCATTTATAAAAAAAGAAAGTAACTTTAATTGGTTAGCCAAGCCAGAAAGAATAAGATTATTTAAAATTATTCCTTATAAAAGGAAGTCAAGTTCTTTTGGATATTCTCAGGCAATAAAGGGAACATGGCAACAATATGAAAATGAAACAGGAAGAAAGCTTGCTACAAGAATGCGCTATAAAGACTCTGTAGATTTTATAGGATGGTACATTAATAAATCCTCAAAGATTTTAAAAATTCCTAAAACTGATCCTTACCGTCAGTACCTTGCTTATTATTTGGGATGGAAAGATTATAAAAATTCTAAATATAACAAAAAAGCAATTATTTACGCGAGGTCTGTTAGAGAAACTTCAAGTAAATATAGAAAACAATTAACGGTTTGTAAAAAAAATTTAAATAAAAAGAAATATATTATTTATTAAATTCTTTTCCTAAACGTAAATCAACCTCATCCATTCTTTTTGAATTTTTACAAAGTAATAAATAGAACACTGGTGTAGTGAATAAGGTTAAGAAAGTACTAATAAGCATGCCTCCAAAAATAGTACAACCAACAGCTAATCTAATACCTTCGCCTGCTCCAGGACCAATATTTCCTACTATTAAAGGAATCATTGCTATGAGTGTTGATATGCTGGTCATCATTATTGGTCTAAATCTTCTTTTGCAAGATTCAATAATGGCAATTTCAACAGTTTTTCCAGTAGTTCTTAATTGATTTGCCCAATCCACAATTAAAATACTATTTTTTGTAGCTATTCCTATAAGAACTATTAAGGCAATTTGTGAAAAGATATTTATTGTACTATCAAATAAGAGTATAAAAACTAATCCTCCTATTGCAGCTAATGGAACTGTTAACATTACTACAAACGGTTGTCGCCATGCATTAAAAGTACCAGCCATTACTAGGTAAGCGCTTATTAAAGACAAGGCAAATATAACTAACAGTTCATTTGATGCTTCTTTTAAATCTAAAGATTTACCTTTGTAAAAAATTCCAGCTAATGGTGCCTTTTCATCTATAGTTTTCTCTATAAAATTTAAAGCTTCATTTAAAGTGTACCCATCCATTAAACGTGCCGTTAAGGTTATTGATTTTGATCTTTGATAACGTGTTAAGAGTTTTGCAGATCCTTTTTCCTCAAAACGTACAACATTAGCTAGCGAAATTAACTTTCCAGTAGTTTCAGAACGAACAAAAATTTTACTTAAACTTTCTGTTTTTCTTCTATCTTTTAGATCTGCTTGTAAAATTATTGGGTATTCTTTCCCTGACTCATTTAAAGTTGTGACTGTTTTTCCAGAAAATAAAGTTTCTACTGACTTACCGATTGATTGGATAGATAAACCTAAGTCTTTTGCTTTTTTTTCATCAATAATAAGTTCTACTTCTGGCTTATTTTTTGAATAATCCGATGTTATATCTGCTAAGTTTTTATTCTTCCTCAAATCATCCATAACAAGGTTCTGCCATTTATAAAGCTTTTCATATGACGGTCCGGTAATTGTAACAACTACAGGCTTTTGATAGTTGCTTACCCTTATAGAATTCGGGGTTAATGGGAAAGCCATTGTCCCAGGAACAGTAACTATTTTACCTATAGCTTTTCTAACAATTTTTTGAGCGCTTTCTTTTCGATCTTTCCAGTTATCTAACAATGCAATTATTATAAATGAATTATAAGACTGTGATGATCTTCCAAAACCTGGCACCCTCATGATCAATCTTTGATAAGGTTCATTTTCTTTTTGCAAAAGAGGTATTAATCTTTTTTCAACTTTTTCTGCTTTGTCAACAGTATACTCAAATGATGATGACTCATCTGTTTTTCCAAAAACAAGGTATACCCCCCTATCAGGATTTTTTTCTAATAAAGTCTTAGGAGTTATTTTGAAAAGAAATCCACCTATAAAAACTATAAAAACCATAAACCAAATAATTATCTTTGGTCTTTTTATCCAATAACTTAAAGTTTCAGAGTAAAAAAATTCAAAAGATTTAAAAAATTTTTCGAACTTTTGAACTATTCTTGTTTTATTTTCTTTTTTATTTAATAATTTTGATCCTAACATTGGCGCAATAGATAAAGCAGTAAAGGTACTTATTACAACTGCAATAGAAAGAGTTATTGCCATTTCTCTGAATAGAGTGCCACTTATACCACCAATAAATAGCAAAGGTGCAAAAGTTGCTAAAATTATAATACTAGTAGATAAAATAGCAAAAATAACATTTTTACTTCCATTTGCTGCGGCTAATAATCGAGAGTCTCCTTGTTCAATTCTATGATAAATAGACTCTGTCATAACCACGCTGTCATCAGTAACTATGGCCACACTTAATATTATTGCAAGCAACGTAAAAATATTAATAGTAAGTCCAAAAATCCATAAACCCAATGCAGCTCCAATTAAACTTACCGGCAACGTAACTGCAGGCACTATCATTGCTCTAACATTTCCTAAAAAAAGATAAATTATACCCACAACAAGTGCCAAAGCTAAAATTATGGATTGATAACACATCATAATAGCTTCTTTAATATAGCTAGCACGATCAAAACTTACTGATAAAGTTAGACCATTAGGTAAAGTTTTTTTTACTTCCTTGATTTTTTTTCTTATATTCTTTGAAAGGGTTACCGTACTCTCATTTGTTCGAGCATAAATTCCAATTCCAACAGTATTTTCATTTATTGAATTACGACTTTGAGCTTTAAAAAGAGTTTTTTCTGAAACTGGACCATACTTAATTTCTCCTAGGTCTCCCAAGGTGATTGTTTTACTATTAATTTTTTTTATTGGTAGTTGCTTAATAGAATTTATATCTTTGTATGCTTTTCCTAGATCAAGAGTAAGATCCACATTATTAGACTCTATAGTTCCCGCAGGTATTGAAACATTATTTTTTCTTATTGCATCCTCAACATCTTTTACGTCTAAGTCATTTGCACTTAGTAAAATTGGATTTAAATAAACTCTGACTGCCTTCTCATTAATTCCACCTACAATTATTCGACCAGTTCCAGGAACTGAACTGAATGTATCGACTAAATTTCTTTTAACAAAATCCCCTATTTCTAATGAACTCCAAGTAGTACTACTTACGGATAACCACATACTCGTAGAAAAACCTGCTGAAGCTTTTCGAATTTCAGGAGCTTTACTATCATCTGGAAGGTTATCTAAAATTCTAGCTACTCTTTCTCTAATATCGTTTGCAGCATCGTCAACATCAATATTTGTTAAAAATTCTATTTTAATCGTACTTCTTCCAATTTCAGAAATAGTATCTATTGATTTAATACCTTCGGCTCCACCCACTGCTAACTCTATTGGCTCAGAAATTTCTGACGAAATTATAGAGGGGCTCGCTCCGGTATAGTTGGTTCTGATTTCAACTACTGGAGGCTGAAGATTTTTTGGTAATTCCCTAGTGCTAATTTGAAAGAATGTATACAAACCAAAAACTACAAGAAGCAAAGAGAAAACACTACTTAGTACTGGTCTTTTAATATTTAGAAGGCAAAAATTATGCATAACTACTCAACTAATGGTTTAACAGTCATACCTTTATTTAAACGTGTTAATCCTTCTTTTACAATTTTATCATTTTCGTCTAGACCACTTAAAACTTCTAAATTTCCATCTTTTCTAATACCGGTAACGATTTCAATTTTTTCTATTTTATTATTTTCTAAAACTTTATAGATGAATTTTTTTTTATCTTCAAAAATTATACTTGTATCTGCTACAGAAAGAGCTTTTTTTTCATTGTAAAAAAGCTTTATATCTAAAAGCGAACCTGGAAGAATTTCAAAATCTTCGTTTTTGATTTTTGCTCTAGCTAAAATCGACCGGGTCTGAGCGTCAATTCTTGATGCAACTGAGTCAATTACACCCTCGTAATCTTTTCCTTGATACGCCAAAAATTTAGCATTTATTCTTAGACCTTTTTTTAATACTCCTGCAAAAATTTCTGGAATTTGTAAATCACAAAGTATATTTTTTGAGTCATCAAGAGTTAACATTATAGAATTAGTTCCCAAAATCGACGAACTAATACCCCTTGTTCCTGTTTTTCCAGAAAAAGGTGCTACAATATTTTTTGAAGATAATTTTGCAATTATATCTCCTCTTTTTACTTTTTTACCAAAATTAATTGGTTCAATGAGTTCACTTTTTTTAATTTTGAAAGAAACTGATTGGCTACTTAATGCTGTACAATAACTCTCAATAGTTTGACTAAAATTTTTTTCTTTTACAACTTCAACTATTACTCCTGGTGGGGGTCTTTTTGAAAATTTTTTTTTAAAATGGTTCCCAATTGCACTTCTGCCACCAATTATGACAGCTATAACAATAAAAAATAATAATATTCCAATAGTTACTTTTTTAGATTTTTTCATCTTTTATTCTTTACCCCATTCAGACCAAGATCCGTCATAGATAATAGGTGTTTTACCACTTATAATAGAATTTGCTAGACCCAAAACACAAGCTGTTACTCCTGATCCGCAAGTAAAAACTATATCTTTTTCATAATTAATATCTTGTTTTTTAAATATTTCATTCAACTCCTCTTTATTTTTAAAAGTATTATCTTTTTTATTAATACATTCAGCAAAAGGAATATTTTTTGAATTTTTAATGTGTCCACTCTTTAAACCCTCTCTAGGTTCTGGAACGAGTCCTTTAAATCTTTCTTCAGACCTCGCATCAATTAATTCAAAGTCTTTTAATAAAATATTCTGTTTAATTTGTTCTTTATTTTTAATTAAGAATTTATTTTCCTTTACTAAATAATCGCTTTTAGGAAATTTGATTATTTTATTTGTTAAAGGTTTTTTCTCTCTTATCCATTTTTTTAGACCACCATCTAAAATAGAAACTTTATTTTGATCATGGCCAAAATAAATAAAACTAAACCAGCATCTACATGAGCTAAACGCATCAGAGCTATCATAAATTACTAAATTATCAGAATTCTTTATTCCAAAATCTGAAACTATTTCTCCCCACTTTTGTTTATTTGGTAGCATATGAGGTAGAGAAGATTTTTCATTAGAATTTTTATCAAGGTCAAAAAAAACTGAACCTGATATATGGGTCTTCAAATATTCTTTATATGACTCTCGTTTTAAATTAGGCATATGCCAAGTTGCATCTATTACTCTTACTTTACTAAGATTTTTTTCAAGCCATTCTGTAGTTACCAAGTTATTCATCATGTATTTTTTTCTATATATTTTTGATGATACTCTTCTGCTTTGCAATAATTTTTAATTTTTGAAATATTAGTTTGAATTTTTCCATTTAATTCCTTATTTTTTTTACTCAAAACTTCTTGCGCCTCTTTTTTTTGTTCGTCATTTTCATAAAATATTTCACTTCTGTATTGTGTTCCAACATCAGGAAACTGCATGTCTTTTTGAGTCGGATCATGCATTTTAAAGAACAAATCCAATATTTTTTTAAATGAAATTATTTTTTCATCAAATGTAAGTCTTACCACTTCGGCATGACCAGTATCTCCAACACATACTTCTTCATAAGTAACAGTGGGATTTTCCCCTCCTGCGTAACCTACTTCTGTTTCAATAATTCCAAGTTTATTTTTAAAGTTTTCCTCAGGTTTCCAAAAACAACCAAGTGCAAGTGTACATTTCTTCATAAGTTATTTAATATGTTTAGAATTTAGGAGGATATTAAATTGTTAACACAAAATCAAATAGGCGTATTGTACATGGTAGGAAGTGTTATTTGCTTCTCTATCATGGATATTTGCGTTAAGTGGTTAGATTATTATCCAATTGGACAAGTTCTTTTCCTAAGATTTTTTATCGGATTCATTCCTATTTTTTTTATTATACCAAAAAACAAAATATTTTCTTTTTACAAAACCTCTCGTCCCGGTCTTCACGCTTTTAGAGCAATATGTGGTGCTTTAGCTATTATAGCGTTATTTTTTGGTTTAAGAGAATTGCCATTAGCAGATGTCGTGTCATTAACGTTTGGAGGACCAATATTCGTTACAATCGCATCTATTATTTTTTTATCTGAGAGAGTTGGTATTAAAAGATGGTCAGCCGTATTTCTTGGATTTTTAGGGATGCTTTTAATTGTTCAACCTGCTTTCATAGATCTTAATTATTATTATATTACTCCCATTGTATTCTGTATATTTTTTGCATGTGTTGCTATAAGTGTTAGGTCGCTTTCGAAAACAGAACCCAATTACAGAATAGCATTTTATTTTACATTACTTTGTACTTTATTAGGTTTAAGCACAATTTTGTTTGGTGATTGGGTTATGCCAACACACATAGATTTTTTATTATTTTTTGTTCTTGGTTTATGTGGAAGTGTTGCAAATTTATTATTAACTCAAAGCTATAGATTGGCAGAAGCATCACTTGTGACACCTATTAAATATTTAAGTTTAGTATTCGCCATTGTTTTTGGTTACTTTATTTGGAGCGAAATACCAAAAATTTTGACTTTATTAGGAGCCACTTTAGTAATAACTAGTTCTTTAATAATTTTTATGAGAGAGAATAAATTAAAAAAACAAATAATTGCCCCAAGAACATGAGTAATGCCCCTCAGTATTGGGCTAAAGCAAAAAAAATTTTATCAAAAAGAGATAAAGTTATGAGAAAATTAATTTCTTCTTATAAAGATGGAAATCTTGTAACTCGTAACGATGTTTTTTTTTCTCTTTGCAAAAGTATAATAGGACAACAAATTAGTGTAGCAGCAGCTAACTCAGTTTTTCTAAAATTTAAAAAAAAATGTAATAATAAAATCAATGCTAAAACAGTAAATAAATTATCATTTAGTAGTTTAAAGAGCTGTGGTCTTAGCAGACAAAAAGTCAAAGGTATAAAAGATTTAGCCAAAAGGATTCTTGACAAAACTTTTAAGCCAAGCTTAATAAGGAAAATGACTGATGAAGAAGCCATAGAATATTTATCAGGTTTAAAACAGATTGGCAGGTGGTCGGCAGAGATGATTTTACTTTTTACGTTTAATCGTTCAAATATTTGGCCACTTCAAGACATTGGATTACTTAGAGCTATTTCAAATAATTATAATAAAAAATATTTTCCACCAAAGAAGTTTTTAGATAAACTTTATAAAAAATTTACACCTTATTGTTCTGTAGCAACTTGGTATTTATGGAGGTCAATAGATAACGAACCTATTCAATACTAATCGTTTACTTCTCCTCTAAAATGATTTAATTTTTTCTATGGCTGAAAAACTTTTTATATCTTGGGAAGACTACAATTCAACTGTTGAAAAACTTGCAATACAAATAGCTGATAGTGGTTATAAACCTGATGTCTTGATAGGCATCATGAGAGGTGGAGCTCCCATAATAGATGTTTTGAGTAGAGTCTTTAAATTAAAATGTGCTTATTTAGCTGTAGAGTCTTATTCAGGTAAAGGAATAGAAGACCAACAAGGACAATTAATTTTTTCAAGAGAGATGAGCTCAACTGTGAAAGATTTAGGAGGCAATTTGCTTCTGTGTGATGATCTATCTGATACTGGGACAACATTAAATCGAAGTATTGATTGGTTAAAAAAATACCCACCACTAAAGGGCAAAATAAAAGATATTAAAACAGCTATTTTATGGAAAAAAAAACAGTCAACATTTGAAGCCGATTATTGCGCTATTAAATTGTCTGATAATCCTTGGATCGTTCAACCTTTTGAAAAATATGAAGAAGTAAGGATAGAGCAACTTAGAGAGAAGTATAAAAAAAAATAAAGGCCAGTTCACACCGGCCCTTATTATTAAATAATTTCAGTTTATATTAAACTGTAAAGCTCAAAACACTCAGTACCGCTATAACCCATATAGCTGGTGAAGTTGAGGCAAATTTCCCAGTTAAAATTTTAATCAAGGCGTAAGCAATAAACGCTAAGGCTATACCATTTGAAATACTGTAAGTAAGAGGCATAGCAATCATAGCTAAAACTGCTGGTCCAGATTCTGCAATATCATTCCAGTCAATGTCAGTTATATTCCTCACAAAAAGGACAGCAACATAAAGGAGTGCCGCGCCATCAATTTCTTTTGGCAAACTAGTGGCAAGAGGTGAAAAGAATAAACACAATAAAAACAGAACTCCAATTACTAAACTTGTCATTCCAGTTCTACCACCAGCTTTTACACCTGCGCCCGATTCTACATAACTTGTTACAGTTGAAGTACCCATCATAGCTCCTGCTACTGTTCCAACACTGTCAGACAACATTGCTTTATCAATATCTTGTACTCGACCTTTTTTATCAACTTTACCTGCTACGTTAGCTACTGAAGTTAATGTTCCAGCAGTATCGAAAAAATCGATAAACAATAAGGTAAAAATTACCGTCGACATTCCTGCAGTCAAAGCAGCTTTTAAATCAAAAGCAAAAAGATATGACATAGAAGGAGGAGCACTTACTAATCCATTAAATTTAGCCAGACCAGTTGCCCATGCAATTATACTAAAGAAAATTATTCCTATAATAATATTACCTTTAATTTTCATCTTTTCTAAAACTATAATTGCTACAAAAGTTAAGCATCCAAGAAGAACTAGCGGATTTTTAAGATCACCAAGAGTAACAAGTGTTACAGGATGATCTGCTACAACTCCCATTATTTCTAAACCAATTATTGCTAAAAATAATCCTATCCCTGCCCCAATACCAAGTTTTAAACTTTTAGGTATAGAATTGATCAACCATGCTCGAATAGGGGTTAAAGAAATTATTACGAATAAAATCCCTGCTACTAAACAGGCTCCAAGAGCAGCTTGGGGTGAATAGCCCATACCACCGACAACGCCAAAAGCAATAAAAGCATTTATACCCATTCCTGGCGCCAAACCTATTGGCCAAGTTTTTCCGTGAAAAGCCATTATGAAACAAGCTACGGCAGTTGCAACAATGGTTGCAGTGAAAACTGCTCCAAAATCAAAAAAACCTTTTTCAGCTCCAGCAAATTCACCAGAGAGAATAAAGGGATTTAAGAACATTATATAAGCCATTGTCAAAAAAGTAGTGACACCAGCTACAACTTCGGTTTTAAAATTTGTTTTATTTTGTCTATATTTAAAATAATTATTTAACATTGTGATTCCTCCTATTGAGCAAATTATCTGATTTATTTAAAAAATTACATGAAATAACAGTCTATCTAATATGCAGTTTGTATTTTACAACTTATAGGTAATATATCTGTTTATAAGTTTTGGTATATTCTAAATAAAGTTGAAAATGAAAAATTTATTTAAATTTTTTTTTATACTATTTGTCTTTGCATTTTTTTCATCATGTCAAACTGTTAACAAAAAGATAGATGAAAGCGCAAAGAAAGAAGAAGAGAAGCTCAGTAAATGGCTCAACCAATCTGAGACTGAGCTCAAGATTGTATTCGGAAAGCCAGACTCAATAGAAATAACAAGTACTGGAAATAGAAATTACATTTATATTTCAAAAAAACTTTCAATTAAGTGTGAAAGAAAATTTGAGATCAATTCAAAGGATGTAATTGTTGGCTTTAGTAGCCAAAACTGTTTTTAATTAATTTTATTTGCAATTTTTAATGCAAATGCATAGTCGAATGCTATTTCTTCTATAGCCGCATCTCTTCCAGATCTACCTCCATGACCTGCGTTCATTTCACATTTAAAAAGTAATAAGTTTTTATCAGTTTTAAAATCTCGAAGTTTTGCCACGTACTTTGTAGGTTCGTCAAAAAGCACTCTGTTATCAGACAAACTTGTAGTGATAAGAATATTTGGGTAATCCATCTTTTTAATATTTTCATATGGTGAGTAAGATTTAATATAAACAAAATGATCTTTGTTTTCTTTAGCGTTGCCGAATTCATTAAATTCCCCAACCGTTAAAGGCAAGGAATGATCTAAATTTGTGGTCAAAGTATCTACAAAAGGTACCGACATAATCATACCTAAGAAAAGCTCTGGAGCCTCATTAACAACTGCACCCATAAGCAAACCTCCAGCGCTTCCTCCATAGCCAATTATTTTACCTTTACTAGTAAACTTTTTGTCAATTAAAAATTTTGCACAAGAAATATAATCTTTAAAAGTATTTTTTTTATTTAACATCTTGCCCTCTTCCCAATATTTCATTCCTCTCTCCATTCCACCTCTAATATGAGCGGTTGCCCAAATGATATCTCTTTCAATTAAACTTAATCTTGAAGTTGAAAAATTTGTAGGACTAGAATATCCATAGGATCCGTAACCGTAAAGAAGAACGTGAGCGTTACCATCTAGTTTTGTATTTTTGTGATGTGTGATCGTAATCGGAATTTTTCTACCATCATGCCCAACACAATTTAATCTTTTTGTAACATAATTTTCTCGGTTATAGCCTGATGGAATTTCAAGCTCTTTAACTAATTTTTTTTCTTTAGAAATAATATTGTATTCATAGACTCGAGAAGGTGTCCTTGGTGATTCATATCCTATTCTCAATACATCTGTATTTCTGTCTTTTTGCATTAAACTTATACCCGGACTAATTACATCTTCCTTTGAAATAATAAGCTCTTCTTCTTTATTTGTTTTCAAATTTCTTACAAATAATTTAGGTAGTGCATCAACTATTTCCGATCTGATCATCCAATCATTAAGAAGAGAAAAGCCGCCAATCAAAACCTCCTCTTTTGCAGGAATGTAATCCTCCCATTCTTTAATATTTTCATTTTTACACCTACATATTTTAAAATCTTTTGCTTTCTTATTTGTATGGATCCAAAAATATCCATTCCAACTATCTAGTGAATACTCTATTTCATTTTCTCTTTTTAAAAAAATCTTAGGTTTTGGAGTCTTTTCGTCTCTACTAAAAAAATGTACCTCAGAAGTTGTATGTTCTGAAGTTGTTATAAAATAAAATTTTTCATCTGAGCTTGTGCCAATACCACAAGTAAATCTATCATCCATTTCTTCAAAAATAAGTTCGTCAGCAGTTATAGGTGTATCCAGCTTGTGTCTGTAAATTTTTTTAGCTCTATGGAATTTATCCAGCTTAGTATAGAAGAAATATTTGTCATCATATGACCATGTTATTGAACCAGAAGTATCAAATATAGGTTCCTCTATTATTTTTTTATCTGCCATTCTTCTAATATAAATAGTAAAATATTCACTTCCTTTTTCGTCAACAGAATAGCCAAGAAGTTCATCATTATTCGATACTGAAATATCTCCAGTATTAAAAAACTTCTTTCCTTTAGCTTCTAAATCTCCATCCCAATATATCTCTATTTTATTTTCACCAATTTTTCTTCTGAGCTTTTTAGAATAGTTCCCTTCCTTGGTGACCCTAGTCCAATATTCGTATTCTTTATCTTTGAATGGCAAAGACTCATCATCAAGTTTTATTCTAGCCTTAATTTCTCTAAAAAGTTTTTTTCTTAAGGATTTAGTGTCAGACAGGCTCTTTTCCGTAAATCTATTTTCATCTTCAAGGTATTTCTTTACTTCTGGGAGCAATTTGCTGCCATCTTTAAGGACCTCAAGTATATTGTCTTGATGAATCCAAGCATACTCATCTTTCCAACTTATTCCGTGACAACTTTTAGTAATCGGTTTTTTTGGTAATTTTGGTATATTCATTTGAAAAAAGAATATTATATGAATTTGTTTTTAGTTGGAACTATCATCTTTGTCATCATTTATTTATTTCTTAATTGGTTTGCTAAAACTAGCAGCAAGAAAATTGCCCAATTCTTAAAAAGACTAGCTATTTTACTATCAGTTGTATTAGCCGCAATACTTACGATTGGTGGAAAATTTTTATTTTCTCTTCCTTTTTTACTCATTCTATTAACTGGTTTAAAAATTAAAGGCTTAACAGCTTTTCAAATGTTTCAACTATGGAGATTGATACAATTTTTAAGAAATTCTGGAAGGTTTTCGCAAAGTCAATTTGGTGGAACGAAAGGATCTTCCAGCATTACCTCTGACGATGCTTACAAACTACTTGGTCTCAAGAAAGGATGTAAAAAAGAAGAGGTTGTAAAAGCAGCTGCAAAATTACAAAAAAAAATTCATCCAGATGTCAACCGAGATGTAAACACAGAAGAATTGAGTAAGCTTGTAAATGAAGCTAAGGAAAAAATATTAAAAGAAATAACTTAAACTAATAATTCTAAAGTATTAGACAAAACTTTTTCGAAAGAAATTTTATCTTTTCCAAGAGTATCATGTGTAGTGCTATCTTTTTCACCTTCTGGCTCTATAGCTTTCATTCTAGTTGAATATTTTCCATAGGCCATTACTGGACTGTCCATAAATAAAGTTAAAGATTTTACTCCAAGAGAACATGAAATATGTGCCCAACCTGTGTCATTACCAATATAAAGATCACAATTTTTTATTATAGGTAGAGTTTCTTTAATACTGTAATTTTCAAAAGAAATACAATTTTTTCCTGACTTTGATTTTTTAAAAATATTAATTAAATCCAAATCATCTTTACCTCCAGCAATATAAAATTTACATTTTTTAGTTTTAATTAATTCATCACACAAATTTATATAATTTTCTATACCCCACCGCTTAGTTGGACCTGAAGCTGAGATACCTAGACAAATATGTTTAAATTCTTTATCAAACTTATTTTGAGAATTTTTTATTTTCAAATTGGGTTCACTTAAAACAATAGATCCAATTTCATTTTCTGTAAAAACTTTTGCACTATTAATAATATTATCTCTTGTTCTAAAAAGTGGGTATTGTGAAATAATTTTTATGCCTGCAGCCTTTGCCAATAAAAAATATCGAAGTGATCCATTAAATATAAAAACCCTATCAAACTTTTTTTCTTTTAATTGTTTTGCTAAATTAAAGAAACCCTTAATACCATCATGAGTGCCAGATTTATCTTTTTTTCTGTCCAAAAAGATGATTTCATTTATTTTTTCTTCTCCAGAAAATAATTGATCTGCCTTAGAATTTTTACTCGTCAGTAATGATATGGGAGAATTAAATTTTTTGGATATAGCCAAAATGTACGGAAGATACAGTACCGCATCACCCAAACCCATTCTTTGTTGAATAACTAAAACTTTCATTTTTTTTGGTATTATTATAACTTAGTAAAAAAAATTGGGTAAAAATATGATTAAAAAAGGTGTATATGCGGCTACACTTTCAGTACTAAAAGATGATTTGTCTTTAGATATTGAGGCTACGATAAGTCATGCTGAATGGACAATTAAGGAAGGTCTACATGGTGTATTTTTTTTTGGATCGACTGGACAAAGTCAGCTCATTTCAATACCTGAAAAAAAAAGAACTTATTTCACAAATATCTTCTCATAAATTAAAAAAACAATTTTTTTTAGGCACTGGAAGTAATTCATTAGATGAGAACATTGGTTTAATAAGATACGGAATGGAATTTAAATTTGATACTTTTTTAATTATGCCGCCAGCCTATTACAAAAATAATACTGATGAGGGAATATATAATTTTTATAAAAATATAATTTTTAAAGTACCTAAAGTAAAAATAATTCTATATAATTTTGAAAAGCTTTCCTCATTTTTATTTAGCCCAAATTTTGTAAAAAAGTTAGTTAATGATTTTCCAAAAAACATAATAGGAGTCAAAGACTCTAGTTATAATCTTTTTGAAAAACTTAAAATTCCAAATTTTTTAATTTTCCCAGGATCTGAGGCAAAATTAGTAAAAGGGTTAAAACTGGGTTGTGCAGGATGTATTTCGGCAGTAACAAATGTAACACACTCTATGGCGAGAAAAGTGTTTGATAATTATGCAAATGAATCCTCAGAAAATCTAAACAAAAAATTAATTTTAGTAAGAGAAACATTCAATAATTATAATTTAATTTCAGCACTACACAGTTACATGTCAATAAAAAATGAAAATTATAAAAATTTATTACCTCCATTGGTTCTGCTTAAAGACGAAGAGAAAAGGGAACTTTTATCTAATTTAGAAAAACTTGAATTTTTACCAAACAAAGGATTAGCTGCATAACTATGATGATTGCCAGATTATTTTCAAAAATTTTTAAAGAGGGAGGTGTGATACTCATTGATCATACTGGACAGAAGTATATTTGTGGAAATCCAAGAAAAGAAAATCCTATTACAATAAAATTATTAAAAAGGGATTTGAATTGGAAATTAATTCTCGATCCAGAATTAGAGTTTCCAGAAGCGTATATGAGGAATGATTTAACAATTGAAAATGCTTCTTTAAAAGAATTTTTAATGGAATTGTGCAAAAATCTTGGAAGAGATGAAATTTCCTCTGCAGGTTATATTTCAAAAAAAATATCACAAATCTGGAGATTTTTTACTAATTACAACTTACCCGGAAAGTCAAAAAAAGATATCCAACACCATTATGATATTGGCGGAAGCAAAGGAGAAAAACTTTATGATATCTTTTTAGATAAAAAACACAGACAATATTCGTGTGCTTATTGGACCGATGAAACAAAGACACTTGAGGATGCGCAACAAAATAAAATTAATCACATTATAAAAAAATTAGATATTAAATCCGGCCAAAAAGTTTTGGACGTTGGATGTGGATGGGGTGGAATGGCTTTTGAAATTGCTAAGCAAAAAAATTGTGAAGTTATTGGCATCTCACTCAGTCAAAATCAAATAAACTATTGTAAAAATAAAGCAAAGGAACTGGGTTTAGATAATCAGGTTAGATTCGAATTAATTGACTACAGGGAAGTAAAAGGTGATTTTGATAGAATTTATTCAGTAGGAATGTTCGAACATGTTGGAAAAAAATTTTATAACACTTTCTTTAAATCAATTAATCGTTTGTTAAAAAAAGATGGAATATTTTTATTACACACTATTGGATCAGTGGACGCGCCTTCTCCTCCTAATAAATTTATAAGTAAATACATATTTCCTGGCGGAATTATTCCTTGTTTTTCAGACATAATAAACCCTATACAGAAAACTGGTTTAATTGTTGCTGATACTGAAACACTTATTCGCCATTATGACAAAACTCTTGAAAGTTGGTTAGAGAGATTCCTAAGTAAAAAATCTTATGCTAAAGATATGTTTGATGAAAAATTTGTTAAAATGTGGGAGTTTTATTTAGCAAGTTGCGCAGCGGCATTTAGGTATAGAGATCTAGTAGTTTTTCAATTACAAATTGTGAAAAACTTTCAATCAGCACACAGAACACGAGACTATATTTATTTATAAAACCTGATATTTAGTAATATCAGGTATGAAAAAAAAGAAAAAAAAGATCAAAAAAAGAAAAATTAAAAAAAAAATTAAAAAAAAAATCAAATATCGTCCAAAAAGTTCAATAAGAAAAAAGAGAAAGTCTAAAAAGAAAACTTTTAGGTTTAAAAAAAAGAGAAAAAAGAAATTTAATTCAAAAAGTATATTTCTAAAAGTAATAAGATTCGAAGAAAAACTAAAACCAAAATTTAAATTTAACTTAGCTGATATTGATAAGTTTTTACAAAGATTTTTCCAAGGTATTGCAGATAGAATAGATGAATATAAGGCTCTAAGATTAAAAGAAATAAAAAGACGACAACTCTTAAAAAATAAAGAAATGCAAAAAGAAAAACTTGATGTAATTAAAAAACAGAAGTTTGAAAAAGAACAAATATTAATTGAAAAAAAGAGAGAGCTAAGGGAAGAAATAAAACTTCAAAAAGAGAGAAAGCAAGAATTGCAAAAGTTTATACGTCTTGAGCAAGCTGAAGTAAGACGTGAACAAGCTCAAAAACAAAGAAAATTTTTAGAGCAAATTAAGTTAGAAAAAAGAATAGAGCAGTTTAGGAAAAGGGAAGAATTAGAAATAAAAAATTTGGAAAAATTTGTTCTAAGTCAAGAAAGAGAGTCCTATACAGAAGTTGAAGCAAGAATAGAAAAAATAAAACAAAAATATCAAGCTTTAAGGGATCAAAAAATTAGAGAAAGAGTAGAGCAATTAGGAGTAAAAGTAGAAGAAGGGGATGATAGATCGGTCCTTTTAGAGAAAGAAAGACAATATAATTTAAGTAGGCAAAAAATTGAAACTGCACTTGAAAGTTTTTATAGGTCAGCGCATTCATTAGTATTTCAACTTAATAAACGCTATATACCAAAATATTTAAGCATATTAAGAACGATAGATAGACGTTTCGAAACTGGAGAAATATTTATTAAGTTTGATGAGTCCAAGGACGAAGAATGGTTGTTGCTAATTTACATCCGCGACAATGATCCTGAGAAAGGAGTTGTTATTGAAGATAAAACTAATCCAGAAAAAAATATTTCTAATGAATTTAATGCAAATGAAATTTTTAGGGCCAGTGATTATATGGTGGATGCCTTAACTAAACTTTTAGATAGAGCTCGCCAAAATAGGCAAGAAAATTAGTTTAGAATTTCATTTAATTTTGTAACTTGTCCAATTTTAAAAATAATTGCATCATTTTTTTTGTATCCATATTTTTCAGCTCCATCTTTAAATCTTTGATATGGTTGCATAATAGGTTCTAAACTTAAAACAAAAGTGAAGGCGTGCATTCCAATAATTTTTTTACTTTTTAAATCTTTTCCTATTTGTAAAGCTTCTTCCGGAGTAGCATGATAAATTGATTTTTTTATACCCATTTTTTCAAAAGAATAAGCTCCAATGTTTATAAATGTTAAATCAATAGGGCCATATTTTTCAGATATTTTTTTAAATATATTTCCATACCCTGTGTCACAATTAAATAAAATTTTTTTATCTTTATAAGTGATCAATGCTCCCGCCCATAAACTTTTATTATAATCAAAAAGAGAAATTTTACTCCAGTGGATGTTGGGTACTAAAGTTATTTTTAAATCATCATTAATTTTAATTTCCTCATACCAATCAAGTTCGTTTACATCCTTATATCTTTTAAAATATTTACCTACTTTTAATGGAACAACTACTTTTGCATTTTTGTAAGGAAATTTTCGGATCGTGGCTCGATCATAGTGATCGAAATGCAGGTGACTCAAATAAATTAAATCAACCTTAGGAAGATCCTTAAGATTTATTGCTGGATCAACATATCTCTTTGGTCCAAAGATTAATGGACCAGCATTTTTTGAAAAATGAGGGTCAGTAATTATAGTTATATCGCCTAATTTAATTAAAAAGGTGGCATGGCCTATAAATGCTATAAAGTCTTCATCTTTGAGACTCTCAAGATTTTTAATTACTTCTTGTCTCGGAATGACAAAATCTGCTGGTAACTCTGTTATAATTTTTTTTCTTTCTTCATTAAATTTTTTATAAGACCATTTTACGTTTGGATCTCTTTCGGGAGATCCCTCTGGATTTCTAAAAGTTCCATCTGACAGATGATGATAGGGTTTTTTTTCCATTGTATCTCCGGCAAAACTATATGTAAGAGCAATTAGTAAAAATAAAAAAATTTTATTCATACTCTTATTTAAACAAAATAAAAAAAAGGGCTAGATAAATCTAGCCCTTTTATTGATACTAATTGTCCAATTAACTGTTTTTAATGCAATTAGCTTTATTTATCTTTTTATCGAAGTTTTTGACAGTTTCCTTATCAATTATCCAAATGAAAGATTTTTCAAAAGTACCATCAGCATTAGCTGTTGTGCAACGCTTACCTAATTTCACACTGTGAGCACTACAATTTGCCAAAAGTAGAAATGAGACCAATATAAATAATGTTTTCATGATATTAACTTAGTCAATAAGTCTGTATTTAAATTGTCATAATGATGTTAAAAATATGATGTTGACAGAAACAAAAAACTTTTTATTTTTAGGTTTTTTTCAGATTATGTTCTAAATAAGACTTTATTTTAATCTTAAATAATTAATCAACTCAAAATAGAATAATTATTCCTTCCAGAAAAATAATCCGCTTCCAATTCCAATCATTATAGCCGACAAAACCCATGCATAATTTTGTTGTGCAAAAATAGCTATAACACCTAATAAAACTATAATTATTCCTAAGTTTTTATTTTTCATTTTTTAAACTCTATCACATTTTAATGTAATGTTTTTTTTGAATTTATTTCATTTTCCTCTTGTATTTCAAAAGTATTTTGTCCTTTGCAAACAAAACAATCTTCCTTAAAATCCTCTTTACCTAAGTGGTAAGGTCCTATTTGAAAAAAAGTTTTAACATTCCTTAGTTTACCTTTCCCTTGGCATAAAGCGCAATTTTTAATTTTTTTTCTCATTATTTTTTTTAATTTTTTCTCTTCTCATATCTCTTGTTCTATTTCTCATCTTTCTACTCTTTTTTTTTAGAAAAATTATCTATAAGAAAACTTACAGTAAAAAGATAAGAAACAAATAAAATCATACCACCTCCTTTTACCATTTCATTGATCTCATATTTAAATCCTAAAACTAAAAAAATTATTCCTGAAACGTTGAATAAAAAAGCAAAAGGAGCACAAAATCTAGGAGTGATGTGAAAGGTGAATATATTCCACATAGCAATTAAAAGTAGAGTTGAAGCTGCTACTCTCATTGCTAATAGAGGAATTTCATAAGACACTAATTTGGCCTTCTCTGATCTGATGAAGAAATGTTAGAAAAATCTTTTGCAAATTTTTTTCTAAGTTTTATTGTTTCTTTATCATCCCAATTTTCTACCGAAGATATAAAATTCTCATTTCCAATATCATCATTAAGTAAGTTTTCATCAAATTTGATTTGTACGGGTAAAGAGAAGTTAACAACTTGACCACTTATTATACCTTGGCCGTTAGCTAAGTTTGATAATTGTTTTGAGTCGTCAGCATCCAATGTCTCAGATCTATCTCTGATAGCTCTTTGATCTTTTTGGTTCACCATCCTAAAAATTATTTGACTGTTGCATTGAGATGCAATTGTTTCGTCAAGTCTCGAAGGCCTTTGGGATATAATAACTATACCTGTTCCAAATTTTCTACCTTCGGTAATGACTTTTCTAATTGTTCCAACAGAAGGTAAGTCATCTTTATTCTCAGATCTTGAAGGAATAAAATTGTGTGCCTCTTCAATTATTGTTAAAAAAGGAGGAATTTCTTCCTCTACTTCTTGTCTATGCTTAAATAAGTTTTCTAATAAGATAGAGACGATGGCACTAGCTGGTAAAGTTTCATAACCTTTAAGATATAAAATGCTTAATTGGCCTTTAGCAATTATTCTTTCTGGTTCAGAGGCAGCATCAGGTAATTCTTCGAACTTAAGTTGCTGCATTTTTTGTCTGTGTTTAAAGTTGGTTTGTTCCATGTGCTGGAGTTTGTTTGAAACTTGTCCTAAACTTCGAGCCACAACATACATTGATGCAGGTTTGATATTTTTAAAAGAAGTAGATTTTTCAGCAGCATAAGCTCTAGATCTACTAACTAATAATTTAATATATTTGAGAAGACTTCCGCCCTCATATTTTACTTTTTCAAGTAAAGAACTTAAGAAGTCTTTTTGAGGATCAGTTAAAGAATTCCCTAATTTATCTATTAATGTGTAGATAATTTCTTTATCTTCGGAACTGACTGATAAATTTGGATAGAAAAGTTTAACTTTATTATTTGGATAAAGCTTTTTTTGTTTTTGAACAAGGCCTAAATAATCTCCATGAATATCAAGAACTAACATCGGATATTTTTTAAGCATCATTTCATTAATCATTCTTCTGACCATTACTGTTTTTCCAGACCCAGACATTCCATAGATGCAAACATGTCTCGAAACTAAATTATCGGCATCAATTCTGATTTTAACTGCTTCTCGAGCTAATAATGATCCTATGAATATAGGATGTTTAGAGTCTAAATCAGATATTAAAAGTTTTTCAACATCATTGCTTGCTGGATATTGAACACATGAAGCTGGTTTTACTGGATAGATTAAAGGAAGTAATTTTGTATTTAAATCTTTTCCTTTTGTGTAGCCTAAAATTATAACACGACAAATTAATTCATCTCTTGTAGTTGGAAGAATGGTATCACTAATATCTATATTTTCATTAGTAAGTTCTTGAGCTGCTTCTCTTGGGAAAAATTGATTATAACTATCAATAGAAGATATTTTCCCCCATACTGTTGCTGAAATGATATTTCCATTACCATCAGGAACATTTGTTTGAGTAGTGACTATATCACCTTTTTTGGCCTTATAATTTTTTAAGCTAAAGTGAAAAGTATCTATGTTTGTGTCACCTAATACAGTACCGATTGATAACCATTTATTATTTTTTTGCATTATTTATTTCTCCTTGTTGTTGGTCTATTAGCCCAAGATCTACTTTTCTTTGATAGAACTTTTAAAGCCAATGAGATTGTGTTTTGATCTTTATTTTTGACTGCTTGTTTGAGTAAGTGCGTCGTATAATAGTTTCTAGATGCTTTACCCATCCAATTTGGAATTTTAGCAAATTTGTCAACCACGTTAAGGCCAATAGGAAATCCATAATGAGGTAATAGTTTTGATGCTGCTAAAATATATTTATAATCTAAGTTTAAATTTGAAGGATAGTTTAACGACTCAACTCTTATAGGAGATTGATTGTCATTTACTTTGATGTAGCCAACATGGACCTTAGGAAATTCATCCATTTTTTCTTCCCAAACAGAGCCCGAAGTAACTTTAAATCCTGAGATCTGTTTTTTAACTTCTAAAGGCTTTAAAGCTTGGCAACTCTTAAGAATAATTTCAAATAGATTACTATCTGTAATTTTATATTTTTTAATAGTAGATAGAGTTTTATTAAAATCCTTATCTGAGATAATTCCTTTATTTTTGTAAGAAAATAGAAGGTTTTTTATATAAGGTGCAGATGCTGAGGTTTCAACAACGCCATAGATTGGAAACTTACTTTTTTTAATAAAATTAATGCATTCTAAATAAACATTAACAAAATGCCTAGACTCTGGATCTGACTTATTCTTATTATAAAAAGGTAAAATATTTTCGACCGCAAATTTCGTAAAAGTAGGAAATCCATGAACTGTAAATGGCATGATAGTAGCTTCAATTGGCCCATGTAAAAAACAGTAATCAAATTTTCTTTTTAATAAAATATGTTTAACCAATGTTGCTGCTTCAAAGATTATTCTTGCTCCATCCTTTTTTTTATTAATCATTTGATCTTCTTCAAAATCATCTTCATCAAAATCATATAGTTCATTTTTAGGATCGTATAAGTCACCTAAAAAAACCATGCTCTCTTCAAAAAATTCTCTTTTGGAGCCACCATTCGGTTTTACTATGAAACTTCCAGCTCTAATGCTTAAAGGTGCAGCACTTAATATTGAAGCCTTATCAACTCCTCCGTCAACGAAACAAGAAGTTTTGTTTTTATTTTTTGACCAAAATTCAATTGGCTTATATTCAATATCAAAAATAAGATTTGCGTCCTCTAAAATTTTTTTAATTGTTTCTGCTACTGACTTAGTAACTTCTAAAAAGTTTTTTTGTACATTAGGAGATGCTGTAATAGCATTAGCCATAAATCTTGAGTAAAGCGAAGATTTATTATTTGAAAGTTGAAATATTTTATTATCCAATTTTTGCTCCTGTGTAATAGATAATCTTAGTTCCTCTTAAATTTAATTTAAAATTAACGTTCTTTTTAAATCGACTAAAAAATCTTTTATTTAAATTTTTCATAAAACATCTGCATTCGTATTTGTTTCTAAAGTTTCTTTTAAAAACCTTCCCACCCACCCGCGACACAACTTTTGAATTCTTACGAGAAGAGTTGGTGTAGAAAGACTTTTGGGTTTTATTGAAATGAAGGAAAGGAGTCCCAAAAGATCGTGCCATTTCTGGTACACGACACCAACTCTTGCCCGAGCCATGATACCTCCTATATTTGTAGTTAATGTTTAATGTCATAATTATTAGATACACTCAGAATTTAGCATTTCAAATTAATCTCAATAAATTTTTTTAATTCTGAAAGTTTTTTTTCTGATATTAATCTTACGCCTTCAATTGAAATATTAAAAATTTTAGATAATTCAGTTAAACTTTTCTTTTCAATACCATCTATTTCGTAAAGCTTAGTATGGGCGAGGATTTTTTTTTCTCGATCTGTACAATTTTTTAAAAAATTATTTATGACGTTTAATAAATCTTGATAAATTAAATTTTCATCTATCGATTGCTTCCTATCTGGTATAATGTCAAATAAAGTTGTATCATTATCTTGATCTTGTGTTAGTCTCTTGTCTCCAGAAACCACTATCTCAATTAATGATTGGTCTATAAGTTTTATTTTTTCTTTTTTTATTCCTGTAATAAATGATATTTTATCATATGCTTTTTCACTTAATCTTTGATCATCCTTAAACCCAAAACCTTTTTTATATTTAGTTAAATTTGAATATAAAGTTCTAGTTTCTTTTGAGTCAGGTAAAGTTCCGTCTAGTTTATTTATATTTAATTTAAAAATGTAATATTTTAGCTTAAATTTAAGATATTCAGTTGCCAATACACAGAAATCAAATTTTGATCTTTGTTTTTTGTTATTTACGTATTTTCTTGCACATTCATGAACTAAAAGACGAGCCGTCTGTTTTAAGTCTTGATGACCATCATCTGAATAGTCTCCTCTCCATGATTTTTTAAATCTGTTAACTATACTATCAATCATTAATTGTTTAGAAAAATCTTTTGTACCTGGGATGTCACATTTACGATGAGATAGGTAATGCTGCGTAAAGTGCCTTGCAGCAGCATCTAAATCCGCGTTAGCAGAGAGTAGTGTTCGTTTAGTGGGCAGCGCACTTATTTGTTTTAAATTTTTCATAGCTAGTGCTGCCATGTCGCTTTAATCAAGCGAACAGAGGTAGATATACTTTTAAAATCTTATTTCAAGTCTAAAATTAAATTTTTTTTTATAATTTTGGAAAAACGTGGAAATTTGCGGCTTTTTTAATGTTTTTTTCCCAATTACTTATTAAATGATCAACTTCATCCTTGTCCATTAATCCTAGTTTTACAGGAGAATCTGGTCTGTGAGCAAAAGAAAGCCCATGACCATCAGTTAAGAAAAAACTGAAAATTTCATTGATTTCGATCAAAATTCCTCGGTAATCAAGAAGATATTTCCAAAGCGCATAATTTTTAGAAGCGTCTTTTACTATAATTCTTGATTTTGATAAACATCCGTTAAAAAATTTCTCTAAGTGAGTTTTTACATCTTCTTCAGTCAAATTTCTGTTTACATTTTGTTTCTTTTTTAAATATTCTAGATTTTGTAATGCACCATAAAATTCAGAGACCTTAGAAATCTTATTTATACAATCCATAGTTTTACTAGCTTTAATCTTATGAATTTCTTCATTCTTAATAAAAGTTCGTGGAATGTGCCTATCTATTAGAGTTATTTTATTAGCTAGAATTAAGAATTTACTTAGAGCAGATGTTAATTTTATTTGAAAATTTTTATCTTCATCTAATATCTTAATCTTGTCAGGCGCTAGATCAGCTAAATCCTTTATAATTTCTCTTTTTGCATATTTTATCTCGGTTAATTGAATATTCTTTAAAGAGTAACTTTCATTTTTTTTATATTTTTCATCATCGTTTGAAATCATGAAATCTGGAGTAAATTCGTTTTTAGTTTTAATTGATTTTTTATCTAATTTTTGAATTAACTCTTTAAAAATTGATGCATTAGGTCCTTTTAAAATCTTTACAAGTTTAAAATTTTCTTTAGGAATAAAGAAAAAATTATGTTTTTCAATTAAGTTATCAATTATAAATTGAACTATGGAATGTAATTCCCAATATTCTTCTTTCTCGATTGCATCAATAAAATTTTTACTTAAAGAGAAACTATATATCATTTAAATTCTTCCATTCTTTCAACAAACATATTGTCCTTCCAATTTACAGTATATTGTCCATGCTCGTTTATTAAAACTTTTCTTATTTTAGAGCCCTCTTTACCAACATTCGTTATATAATTTGCAGTAATTTCATCTGATTTAATTCTTTTCTTTCTTACATGTTTTAATAATCTTAACAAAAAGTCTTCACTATGTGTTTCGATGATGAATTGGTTTCTTCTAGTATTAGCCGACCAAATAATTAAGTCAGCTAGATCAGCCTCTAATTTAGGATGCAAATGAACTTCAGGTTCCTCGGCTAAAAGAATTTGATTCTCTGACTTTATGCATTGAACAACAAAAGGCATAATTAAAGGAAAACCTAAACCTATATGAGTTTGAGAAATAGAAACTTTGGAGCTAGAGGAATTAGGTTTAAAAACAATTGAATAATAATTGTCTATTTTTTTCACATCTATTTCATAAGGAATTTCTAATTTTTTCAACCAGTCATTAGCAGTTTTTCTCATTTTGGTATTCGCTAAGAATTCTGCAAGATTTTCTGCTTGTGGACCGACATAGTCTGTTTGCAAACCTTTCACGTAGTATTTTTTTGGAAGTGTTCTTAAACCAGGCATGATGTACATTTTATTTGTACATCTATTTACGTCATTCAGTATAGAAGGGCCGGGTCTAGCAACAGAGTATGGTTCAAAAAATCTTAATTGACCATCGTCTTTAATTGTCATCTGAATTATATTAAATAGATAAAAAAAATTGCTTTCCGTTAATGTAAAAGGCAAATAATCATCAATTTTTCTATTTACAACATAATCTACTTTTTTCATTAAAGGATCGATTGCAAATTCTCCTTTAAAATATATTATATGAGAAGTTTTTTTCTCAATATCCGATAAAATAGTTTTTTTAAAATTTTCTTTATTAATATTTCTGAATTTTTCTACTATCGTTTCTATAGATTTTTTAAATACTTTATAATGATCTAATTGAAAGCCGAAAATTTCACCTGTTACTGAGGTAAAATATAAATCTGTAATATCTTTATAATTTTTTATCATCCATTTTATTCTTTCTTCAACTTGTTGATGATGATTTTTTTTAGTTAAAGTTTTTTTAAAAGCTTCATATTTTTTTTGAGATTTATCTATCTGAGCATAATCTGAATGCAATACTGTTTTTTTTAATCCTTTCCCTTTTTTAATCTTTTTATCTATTTCCGTTGCTACTAATGAAAGAAAATGAAGAGAATCTTTTTTAATTAAGAAAAAATCTTTGTAGGTCTGTTCTATAAATGAGTCAGGTATTGATTTTTTGTCGATCTGAACATTGTAGTAGTAAGGAGGATAGATAGACTTATACTCTGTTTTTTCAACCTCCCTAAAAGCTCTTCTAGTTGTTTTTTTTCTTAATGCTTTTTCTACATTACTTTCCTCTTTAAATATGACAGTCTTTTTAAATAAAATTTTATAAGATGCCATTCCTTTTTTAATTGTAATTGAGTCTAAAACTGTTTTATCTTTAATGAACAATTCTCTATTTACCTCTGAGGATAAATCTTTTTCTTTATAGAAATTTTTAACATACTTAAAAGTGTAGGCTAATGAAGAATTTCCGAAATCTGGTTTATTTCCTGACGGAATTGGAAAGATACCGGTGCTAAGTCCTAAAGTTAGTTTTTTTTTAATATCTAAATCGTTAATCACCCCAGGATAACCAATGTCCAAGTTAATACCTCCTCTGTCTCTAAATTCTTGAGGAATTTCAAAATTAATTGGAGTAAGCCCTCTACTTTGATAACTTTGTCTAAAAAGCCTAATAGTTTGAAAAATCGAACTCTTTCCAGTACTATTTTTTCCAAAAATTAGATTAACTTTTGGCGCAAACTCAATTTCTTGATTCTCTTTAAAGCCTTTAAAATTATGTGTTTGAACCCCTCGAAGGTATCGTCTTGGAACAGCTGTTTTTTTCATACTTATAAAGATACACTTTTAGGGTTAATTTTCAATTTTGATTATCAGATTTGAAATTGGAAAAAACAAGTGTATCTTATAACCAATGAATGATTTTATACTAATTTTAAATATATTTATATTACTTGCCCTTTTGGGTGTCTTTTTTATCAATTTTAAAAGCTATAGAGAAAAGAGAGACAAAGAACTTTTAGATAAAGAAGGCAAAAGGCAAGAATCTGAGAAATTTGAGGAGTTAAAACGAACTGTCTCAGAAAGATTAGAAAACGTCTCAAATTCTTATAATACGTTCTCAAATAAAATTACTAAAGATATTACAGACTCTTTTACAAGGTATGAAAAAGACGTAAAGAATTTTAATGAAAAAGTTCAAAACATGAATGAAGTTCAAGCTAATTTAACTAAGATTTTCTCTAATGTTAAGAAATTTGGGACTGCAGCGGAATTTTCTTTAGCATCGCTTTTAAAAGATTTACTTTCTCCAAGTCAATATATGCCTAATGCTAAAATCAAATCTGAAAGTCAAGGAACTGTTGAATTTGCAATTAAGTTACCAAAAAATGTTTTAGTAGCTGTAGACTCTTTTTTTCCAGCAGCCATTTTAGAGAGAATAAAGGATGCTGATGAAACAGATGATAAAAAATTAATTGCTAAAACAAGACAAGATCTTGCTGATGCTGTTGACGATAAAGCAGCGACAATTAGTGAAAAATATATTGAACCACCTAAAACTACTCCTTTTGGCGTACTATATTTACCAACTGAAAGTTTATTTTTTGAAGTATGCAACTACAGACATCCAAAAACTAAAGAGCCGCTTCTTCAAACTCTTCAAAGAGAATATAATATTATGGTCTTAGGACCCACTACACTATCAGTTTTTTTACAAAGTCTACATATGGGCTTTGACACTTTACAAGTGCAAGTTAGAAGTAAGAAAATTTATGAAGATTTACAAAAATTAAGATTTAGTTTTAATAATCATATGAAAGTTATTGAAGAAATATATAAGTATACAAATCTTTCATTGAAAAAAATTGAGGAAGCAGGAAAATCTGGAAGGTCAATTACTAATGTTTTAGAAAATGTACAAGAACCCGAAGCAATTGATGTCACGCCAGATAAAAGTCCAAATAATTTAAAAGTTTTAAAATAAAATAAATAATGGCTAATTTTATATTCTATGACCTAGAAACTTCTGATTCTTCTTTATTTTTTTCTCAAATTTTAGAAGCCTCGTTTCTTGCTTGTAATGACAAACTTCAAGAGTTAAAAAGAGAAACATTTTTTGCAAGATTAAATAAGACTCATATCCCTAATCCAGGAGCTCTCCTTACAAATGGTGTTAGCGTTAAAAGATTAAAAGAAACTAATTTAAGTGAATACGATATGATAAAATTAATTATTAAGTTTTTAAACTCTTCAGGAAAGTTTATATCTATCGGTTGGAATTCATCTCAGTTTGACCGCTCTATATGTAGATCAACTTTCTGGCGATGTTTGGAAAAGCCATATTTAATGAATACCAATGGCAATTCAGAAGCTGACCTCCTTCATGTTGCTAGAGCCGCTCATTTGTATTATCCAGGTTCAATTAAAACTGGAACAACATCAAAGAATAATCCTGAGTTTAAATTAACAAGCATTACAGAAGCTAATGACTTAAAACATGAAGTGAAACATTCCGCCGAGTCAGATTGTGAGGCCACTCTTTTAGCAGCAAAGTTGATTCAAAAAAAAACTCCTGCTTTATGGGCATCATCTCTCAAGACAACTAGCAAAACGGATGTTTTATCAATTTTAGAGAAGGAACTAATGTTCATTACAACTGAAAATTATGGCGGAAGGCCCAGAGGTCATCTTGTTACTTTTATAACTCAGCACCCAGTTTTTCAATACCCACTTTGTTTTGATCTTCGTCATGATTGTGATCATTATTTAGATATTAGCCTTCAACATTTGAAGGAAGAAATTAAAAAGACACCAAAACCAATTAGAACCATTAAACACTCAGCAAATCCTATATTAATGAATCCTAGTTTTATTAAAAATATCGAGCCATATAATAAGATTCCAATGGAAACATTGATTGAGAGAGCGAAAAAAATTAAGAAAAACAAAAAACTTGCAGAAAAAATATCAATTTTAAAAAAAGAAGAAGTAGAGGAAAAGAACCTCAATAATCAAATAGATTTGCATGTTGAGGAGACGATTTACAAAGGATCATTTCCAAACGCAAAAGATAATATTAATATAAGCAAATTTAACGAGGTGCAAACCTGGGAAGAAAAACTTAAACTAAAAGATACATTTGAAGATGAAAGATATTCGTATTTAGCAAATCGTTTAATTTTTGAAAATAATCCAGAATTATTAAACAAATCAGAATACAAAAAAATTCACAGGCATTTTGCTCAGAACTTTTTGACCTCTGAAAAAAAACCCTTTACAACTATTCCTAGCGCTTTCAAGGCAATTGATGATCTTAGAAACAAACATGAATCAAATAAGAAAAAAATGTCTCAGTTAGAAGAAATTAATGACTACATTCAAGAACTAGAGAAATTTTATGAGAATGCTTAAATAGAATTAAGAAAATGAAAAAATTAGATAAAATTACAGAAATAAGAATTGAAGAGATAAGAGATTATGACAACAGTGAATTTTATTATTATATTTACTGCGTCAAAGATACAGGTGAAAGAATAGAGGTTGGAAAATCTAAAACAAAACCACAATGTTATAAACAAATTGCAATATATAATTAATGATTGATTAATTGACTTTTTTTTAAAAAATTACTATCTAGATATTATGGCTGAATTAATAAAAATTACAGATGAAAATTACGAAAAAGAAGTAATCAATAGCAAAGATATTTGGTGTGTAACTTTTAGTGCCTTATCTTTTTGCCAACCTTGTAAGATGCTTCATCCTGTCATTGAAAATATTGCTAAAAATGACAAAGTACCTGGAGTAAAATTTGGAGTTGTTGCGACCGAGGATACAGGACTCAATTGGAGCACTTCTATGGGAATAAGAGGCGTGCCGACGACTCATGTTATGCGTGGAAAAGAAATTTTGGGTACCAAGGTCGGTTTTGTACCCGAGAAAGATTTTCTAGATTTTGTAAAATCAACAGCAAAAGTTTAATTAGTTTTTACTTAAGACGTGTCCTATCAAATAATTCGATCCCAAAATAACTATAGTCTTTTTTTCAAAGTTTGAACATTTCTTTATTGCCTGAAAAATATCTGTAGAGGACTCTGTTTTATATTTATTTTTTAGACATATTTTTTTAAGTTCATTTGCACCCAAGGCATTGGGCTCGTTTGGAATAGTTACAGTTACTATTTTTTGAAAGATATTTTTAAATTTTTTAATAAATCTTTCAGGCATCTTATTTCTTTGCATACCCCAAATCCCATATAGTGGTTTTTTTAAGGTTTTTAAGTATTTATATAAGTTTTCCGCACTTGCCTCAGAATGACACGTATCAACTAATAACTCTTCATTTTTTTTAATTAATTTTTTTAACTTTCCTTTTCTCAAATATTGAACTCTGCCTTCAAATTTAATTTTAGGAATAGTTTTTATAATAGTTTTCTTTTTTACACCTAAGTCCAGCGCAACCTGAATAGCTAATCCTAAATTATCTATTAATCCTTGGCTAAATATGTATTTAGATTTGATTGGAATAATATTCTTTTTATTTTTAAAAAAGTAATTATTTTTTTTCTTTTGAATCATCCATTTCGAAGGATAGACTATTTTGCTTGGATTTTTTTTTATAATATTCTTTATAATTTTTAAGGTTTTCGGTTTTTGTTTACCAATGTAAATAACAGTTTTTTTACTTAAGTAGCCAACTTTTTGTCTGCATACTTCAGTTAAAGTTTTTGGCTGAATCCATTCTGCGTGTTGAAAATTTATGTTTGTTACTATTTGTGCTCTTGGATAATCCCACAAATTAGTACTGTCTTTTTTAAAAAGAAGACCACTTTCAACCAAGTTATACGAAATGTTATTTTGCTCCTTTGCAGAAAGTATGTAAATACATGTCAAAAGCTCAAAGAGTGTTAATTTTTGTTTAGTTTTTTCTATTATTTTAGTTAGTTTTTGAATTTTTTTAATAGAAATATATTTATCTTTTAGCCAAAATCTATGTCTGACGTCGTATAAGTGTGGGCTGGTAAAGGCAGTTACTTTTTTTTTATTAGCTTCTAAAAAATATTTTAATGAGGTAAGCACACTCATTTTGCCATCGCTGCCCAATATATTTATAGGATTTGAGAGAACTAAATGAGGATAATTTAGTTTAATTAAAACTTTATTTATTCTGTTTAAATCTAAATTAATTCTACGGCTATACCGCTTTTGAAGATTTTTGTAGAGATTCGTCGATTGAACTGACATCGCTTGTATTGTTAATCTCTTTTTCTTTAACCTTCAATAAAATAGATAAAATATTATATATCTCAGATCTTAACTCTTTACGTGGAACTATCTTATCAATCCCTCCATGCTCTAAAACCCATTGTGATGTTTGAACTTCATCAGCTAACTTTTCTCTTAAATTTTGTTCTATAATTCTTTTTCCACTAAAACCCCATAAAAAATCTTTTGATTCTGATAAAATAATATCTGCAAGACTTGCCATTGAAGCTGTAGTTCCACCTAAGCAAGGCCCCCCTGCTACAACAATAAAAGGTATTTTATTTTTTTTAAGTTCGCTACAAGCTAAAGTCATTCTAGTCATTTGCATTAAACTTAAAATTCCTGTGTGCATACGCATACCACCTGATGTTACAAAAAGTATTAAAGGCTGCTTGTTATTAATACTATGCTGAACTCCAGAAAGAAAACATTCACCGACACTTGGACTGACACTAGCCCCAAAAAATGAAAAATCCATACTTCCTACAGTTACAGGTATCGCATTTAATTTTCCTGTTGCAAACAACATTGCTTCTTGTTCTCCAACTTTTTTTCGAGACTCTTCAAGTCTATCGGAATATTTGCCCTTTGGATCTGAAAAATTTATAGGATCTTCCGGAGGTGTTCCATATTCGAGAGAGGTATATATAGATTCATCAAAAAATATTCTAAATCTTTGTTTGCATGAAATTAAATGTGTTTTTGAGCAAGCGGGACATTCAAAAAGATTTTTTTCAAACTCATCCTTTAAAGTAAGTTTTCCACATGAACAATTTGTCCAAAGACTTTTTTCTCCTTTCGCCATTCTCTTCTTAAGTGGCGAAAGTAAAGATTTTATTCCAGGCGCAATTCTTTTAATCCAGTTCAATGCTTTACTCCTTTTGCGAGATTAATAACATATTCGGAAACAAAATGGGCTAAATTTTGACCTGATAATCCATTTTGACTACCCTCTTTAATTCTTTCCACAATATTACTCCCACAAACTACTAAATCAGCTAATTTCGATACTTTTTTGACATCTTCTAAAGTTTTAACCCCAAACCCCACACCTATAGGTATGTTAGATTGCTTTCTAATCATTTTAGTTAATTTTTTAACATTTTCTAAATTTACATCCTTTGATCCTGTCACTCCCGCGTATGAAACTATATAAACCCAAGAGGAACATTTTTTTAAACTTTGTTTGATATAAGCACTATCATTTGTCGGTGCTATTAGTTTTATAAACGCAATATCGTTTTTAGTTAAGCCTTTAAAAATCAATTCATCTTCTGGGGACTCATTATTGCTATCAACTACAATACATCCATCAACACCACTTTTTTTACAATCTTTTATATATTTATCAATCCCGTATACATGGATTTGATTTAAATAGCCCATTGTAACAAAAGCAGTATCAGATGTTATCTCACTTTTTACTTCTTTAATAAGTTGAAAAATTTTTTCAGTTCTAGCACCAGATTTTATCGCTCTATCATTAGCGCTCATTATAATTGAGCTATCTGAAGTTGAGGTGTTAAAACTCACTCCAACTTCTAGGACTGAGCAATATTTAGACAATTCAATCAATATCTGTTTTGAACTCTCATAATCAGGATCCATTCCCGTTACAAATGCAACAAAACATGATCTATTTTCAGCCTTTGCTTTAGCGAATATTTTTTGAAATGTTTTATTCATTTTCCCTTTTATATTTTAACATTCTAGTAACATTAGACTCCCCAGATCCACATAAGTGTATCAAGTGATTTTCTTTAGGATTTTTTCTTTTTTTGATTTCTTTTAGAGCGGCATGTATTACATAACACGCTTCTATTGCAGGCAGAATACCAGTCCTTCTACACATCATCAAAAAAGTTTCCTGCGCTTCTTTATCTGTTGTTGCTCTAAACTTTATTCTACCGATGCTGTGCATATAACAAATCTCCGGCCCTGTGCCTGAAAAATCAAGCCCAGATGCCTCAGTCGCCGATTCGTCTATCTGGCCATCATCATTCATCAAGACGTTAGAGCGAGCGCCTAAGAGAATACCAATGGGAGCGTTACTAGTTAGTGTCGCTGCATGTTTCCCTGAGGATATCCCCTTACCTGCACTTTCTATTCCAAAAATCGAAACACTTTTTTCTCTATAATAAGGATAACTAATCATATTTAGATTGCTTCCACCACCACACACTGCAAAAACAGTAGATGGTAATCTACCAGTCAAGTTTTTCATTTGAATTTTTGTAATCCTTCCAACGATGCTAGCGAATGTCCTTACCATTAATGGATACGGGTGTGGTCCACAAACTGATCCTACTACATACATTGCTGTAGGATCATTTTGCCAACTTCTAAGTGCTGCAGCCATTGCTGGCAAAAGAGTTTTAGTGGAATCATGGCATTCAATTATTTTTGCTCCATATAGTTCAGTGATATCTTTATTTAAAGAGACTTTTTCAGAATCTACGGCTCCTATATGAACTTCACATTCTAGTCCGAGCTTTGCACAAGCAGATGCAACTGCTCTAGCATTCATAGACGCCCCTGTTTCAGTTATAATTTTTTTAGCTTTTAGAATATGCTTAGCAAAATACACAGAGCTAAAAGCACTAACAGGTTTATGTGAACTATCGTGGTGAAGATCAGTTCTTTTTAGAAAAATTTTACCTATTTTCTTTTCGCCTCCGACTATATCTTCTAATTCTTTACTTCTTAATAAAGGTGTTACAATGCCGATATGATTAATTAATTGCTCCTCTAACCCAGCTAGAAATTTTTTATTTTTCATAGCTTTTTTAAATCCTTCCTCAACTTTTTTAAGGTTAGGAATTAAAAGTGGGCTTATATATTGACCACCATATTTTTCGCCAGTTTTTTTGTTAGTCCAGTAACCTAATTGATCTGGAGGATTTATTTCTTTAAATGGAGGTATTTTCATTTATATAGCTAATCTTTTTCATAAAATTTTTTATTTTATTGCAGACTTTATAATTTTTTTTAAGTTTTGGATAGAGTCTCCATTTTCATAAATTGGTCTTCCTATGACTGCGAAACATTTTTTATCTACAATTTTTGAAAAATTTGCATAACTCATAACTCTTTTTTGATCATGTTTTCTTTCATCATCTCCTCTTATTCCAGGGCAGAAAATTTTAAGATCTTTTGATAAAGATCTTACTAATTCAAAATCTTGTGGTGAAGCTATTACTCCAGAGATTTTTGATTTGATAGCTAAGTCAACTAAAAGTTTGACCTGATCTTTTACAGAGTTTTTTATTCCAATATTCTGAAGATCTGACTGAGAAGTTAATATAGTCACTCCAAGTAATTCGATGGATCCCGCACTTTCTTGAGCAGCCTTTAGCATTTCATAATCTCCACTTAAATGGATAGTTAAATATTTTATACATTTTAAAGACTCTAAGGCAGCTACAGTTTTTTTAACTTGATTTGGTATTTCTGGGCCAAGCTTTAAATCCAAAAAAATCTCTACACCAAGCTCTTTAAACCTTTTTAGACCATCTGGACCACAGATAGCATATAACTCAGTACCAATTTTTACTCCAGCAATCTGATCTCTAAGGTTTTTAGCAAGATCAATTGCTTTTTCTAAAGAATTAAAATCTAAAGCAACAAAAATATTTTTTTTCATTTGTTTATTTCTTCTTTTAAATGTTTTGACATTTTAAAGGAAATTTTCTTTTTTTCTGGAACATAAATAATTTCATTTGTTCTCGGATTCCTTGCATTATATTTAGCTTTTATTGTTTTGATTGAATATCTACCAAAGTTTCTTAATTCTACAGCTTTATTTTTTATTAAACTTTTTGATATTTCGCTAAATATAGCGTCAACAAGATCTGATATTTGTGAGTAATTTAATTTCTTATGATTTTTTTTTAGAATTTTTACTATTTCTGATTTAACCAAAATTCTTAGTTTTTCTTTTTCTTGTTATCTTTTTTCTTTGTTATATTTAAAGCTTTATTGAAAATATCTTTAAGTGTAGCTCCTGAAGATTTTGCATCTTTACCAAATTTTTTAACCAAAGATTTTTCCTCTTCAATTTGAGCTTGTTTAACTGACAAAGAAACTTTTCTTTCTGCCAAGTTTAAATCAGTAATCGCAGCATCTAATTTATTTCCATTTTGAAAAATTTCAGGTCTTTGATCGCTTGATTCTTTTGCGAGTTGAGATTTTTTAATCGTAACTAAAAATCTTTTATCGTTCCCGACTGAAACTTTTACGCCAGATTTCATTACCTCTTGAACTGTTGTAGTAATAACATCTCCAACTTTTTTATTATTTTCTTTAAACCAATCAATAGGGTCTTTTTCAAGTGCTCTTACAGATAATTTAATTTTTTCATCTTTAACTTCTATTATTTTAACTTTTATAATTTGATTTTTTTTATATTTTTTAAGATCTTCAATATCTTCATTGAATGATATTTCTTTGTAAAAAAGCATGCCAGATAAGCCATTATCTAGTTCAGCTAATATATATTTATCAGCAATGTTTTTAACTTTAACTGACACAATAGTGTTAAGAGACTCTTCTACTTTCTTCCAAGGGTTATCCAAAGTGGATTTATAAGATAGTGATATTCTCTTAGACTGAACATCAATAGATACAATTTTTACTTTTATAGTTTGACTCACTGATAAAACTTTACTTGGATGTACATTCTTACTTGTCCAAGATAGTTCGCTACTATGAATTAGTCCTTCTACTCCTTCTTCAAGACGCACAAACACTCCGTAATCCATGAGCTTAGTGCATACCCCTTCATAGACTTCACCAATTTTATATTTTTTCTCTACGCTGTCATAAGGATCTTCTGTTAAAGCTTTTATTGATGCAGAAACTCTATTAGTTTTTGGATCTATTTTAGTTATTTTTACCTTCAACGTCTGCCCAATACTAACCATTTCAGATGTTTTCTTAACTCTACCATGTGATAAATCGCTCACATGAAGCAACGCGTCGATACCGTTGATGTCTAAAAAAATACCCCAATCTGTAATAGCTTTGCACTTAGCATTTTCTACAATATCTCCCTCTTTAAGATTTTTAAGGACCTCTTTAACTTCAGCATCTTTACTTTTTTCTAAGACGGCCCTTCTACTTGTACAAACATTTCCTCTGTTCTTATCAATTCTAGTAGCGATAACTTTAAGAGGAACATTCATAAGATGATCAACTTTTTTTAAAGGCCTCACATCTATTTGGGAAGCTGGCATAAACGTAGGAAGTCCATCAACATTACAAATATAACCTCCTTTTACTCTACCTGTTATGTAGCCAACTAATTCCTCTTTTGTTTCGAAAAATTTTTCCATTTTTTTCCAAGCATTCATTCTTCTTGCTTTGTCACGTGAAATTATAATTTCGCCTTTAAAACTTTCTATTCTTTCAAGATAAACATCTATAACAGAACCAACTTTTAACTTATCTAATTCATTATCATTTTTAAATTCCTCAATAGGAATCATCCCTTCCATTTTAGCTTTGCAGTCCACTACAATAAAATTTTTCGTAATTTCCGTAACAGTTGCTTTTATAATTTGATTTTCTTTTAATTTTCTGTCTTTGAAATCTTCATTTAGTAGCTTTTCAAACTCTTTTGCAGAGTTCTTTGATTGACTTTTTATTTGTGCTTCAGCTACCATATTTTTCTTTTATTTTCTTTTCTACTATTTCTGACATCCTTTCCATCATGTCAGGTATATTTTTTAATTTTCCGGTGTCCACAATTATCGCATCAGGGCTTTTCAGTAAAGGACTATTCTTTCTAGAAATATCTCTATAATTCCTTATTTTTATTGATTTTTTTACATCTTTTAAACTAGTATTTCTATTCTTCTTTCTCAATTCTCTAAATCTTCTTTTAGCTGCGGTATTTAAATCACATTTAAAAAAGAATTTAATATCTGCATTTGGTAAAATCACAGTTGAAATGTCTCTACCTTCAATACAAACTTTATTAAATCTTTTTGCAAATTTTTGCTGAAAAGACTTTAGAATAACTCTAATTTTTTTTTGTTTAGCTATTATTGAAGTATTTTCCGAAACTAAAGGCGAATGTAGATTTATTGTTTTGAGTTTTTTTACATTTAAATTTTTAAATTTCTTCTTTAGGAAAGAAATTTTATTTTTTGGCTTGTAATTTAATAAAAGGTAACTTGCGTATCTATATAGAAGACCGGATGACAAAAAATTTAATCCATACTTCTTTGAAATTTTTCTTGCTCCTGTTGTTTTTCCACTTGCAGCAGAACCATCGGCCGCAATTGTTAATTTATGATTACTTTTTAATTTCAAAACTTCCTCCTAATGATTTAATTATTTTTAAAAAAGAAGGAGATGACGTATAAACAGTATTAAAATTTTTGATAACAAAAGGTATACCAGTGATTAGTGATAAAATTAAAGATGACATAGCTATTCTATGATCTCCACGAGGATTTACTTTAATAATCTTAATGTTTTTTTTCACTTTTGCTTTTCCATAAATTTTCATTTCATTTTTATTTGTTATACATCTTATACCCAATTTTTTTAAAATTTTTTTCATTTCTTGTATCCTATTACTCTCTTTGTTAGCTAAGTCAGTGATGCCTTTAAAAATTGAAATACCAGGGGACAATGCAGCCAAAACAAACAATATTGGATATTCATCTGTGGTAATGGGATAATATTTAGCTGAAGCTTTTATTGACTTAATTTTTCCACTTTTTACCAAAATATCTCCGGTAATTTCATCTTGTTTTTTTATATTTTTAAATGAAATTTTTGCACCACTTTTTTTAATCAATTGATAAAATCCTGTTCTTCTAGGGTTTAAACCTACTTTTTTAATTCTTACTGATGAATTTTTGTTTAGTAAAGTTAAAGCAGTAATAAAAGCTGCAGAAGATGGGTCGCCTGGAATAGTTAACTTTAGACTATTAAGATAATTTTTACCGTTTATTATTAAAGTATTTTTATTTCCTTTTTCAACCTTAAATACTTTTTTGTTTTTAATTAAAATATTTTCCGTGTGATCTCTGCTTTTTGCATCCTCATAAATTCTTGTTGTGCCAAAAGAATTTAATGCAGCTAAAATTACGGCACTTTTTAATTGAGCTGATATACCTGATTTATAATAAATACCTACTGGCATTTCTGAAGAAATTATTTTTAAGGGGAGTTTGAATTTATTTTTAGGTAAGAATTCAGCTCCAAATTTATTCATTAAAAAAATTAGTTTGGACATATCCCTTTTAACTAAAGATTTATCCCCATTTATTTTTAAATTTATATCGGGTGTTGTAGATAGGATACCTATTAAAAGCCTAGCTAGCGTTCCAGAATTTCCAAAATCTAATTCGGTATTATTTTTTGCATAAAGCGAACCCAGCCCCTTTCCATATATTAAATATTCTTTCTTTTTTATTCTTCTTATTTTTACACCAAGTTTTTTAAGACATTTAATAGTGGAATAAACATCTTCAGATTCTAAGACATTTTTAATTTGAGAAATATTATGGCTTATAGCACCTATTAAAAAAGATCTAATTGAAATAGATTTATCACTGTCTACTTGGATGACTTTTTTAAAACTTCTTATTTTTTTGGATGTAATGACAGCAAAACTCTTATTTAGCATTAAGTTCAGTTATTGTATTTTGTACCAAAATACAACTCTATAGCTTTTGAAGATTTTAAAATTTCTTTCGGTGTACCTTGTGCGATTATTGACTGTTCGCCCAGGACGTATGCTCTATCAACAATGTCAAAAAGATTCTGTACTTGGTGATCTGTTACCAATATTGCACAACCATAGGATTGGATTTTTAAAATATATTTTTGAATATCTTGTATCACTATTGGGTCAAGAGCACTCATTGGCTCGTCCAATAGAATTACGCTAGGCTTGTTAACTAAAATTCTTGCCATCATTAACCTTTTAACTTCACCTCCGCTTAAAACTGTGCTGTGAATTTTTCTAAGATGTTGGAGGTTAAATTCGTCCAAAAGTTTTTCAACCATTGCGATTTGATTTTGAACACCTTTAATTGAAAGCTGACATACTCCAAGCAAATTATCATAAACAGACATTCCAAAAACACTTCTTTGTTGACTTAAATATCCAATACCCATTTTTGCTCTTTCATGAATAGGTTTTTCAGAAACATCTTTGTTGTTAATATATATTTTTCCACTTTCAGCCTGATGTTCGCCAATAATTATACTGTAAAGAGTTGACTTACCGGATCCGTTTGGACCTAAAAGACCTACTATCTCACCTGCATTCATTTCCATACTAATTTTTTTTAAAATAGGTCTACCATCAAATGATTTACTAATATCTCGTATCTGAAATATTGGTTTGTTTTTTTTAAATTTAATTATTCTAAAACCTTTTTTCATTAGTTCCTTATTTTTACATTAACTTCACCATTACCAAACATAGAAAGGTCAACAGTTCTTTTTGAAATATCGATTTCAATATTATCAGCGCTTATATTACCTTTTATACTTTCTGTTTTCACATTTCCATAAATAGTTAACAAATTTTTACTATTCAAATAATCAAGGTTGTCAGCATACAAATTATTATCTATATAATTGGCGATAATATTTTCTCTAAATTCCATATCATTACTTTTGTTATTGTAAGTTCCATAATCACCTCTAACTCTTAGAATTGTACCATCTTTGAAATAGAATATAGCACTCATTATTTTCATATCTATAAGTTCTGGCTTGTTTACATCGAAAGATGCTTTTTCTGACATGATAACGTATCTATTACCGTTTAAGTCTATTCCTTTGTATTCAATATTTTCAAAGGTGTTTATATTTTGATCATTTTCTAAAGTATCACTAGAATTTTGTTCCACTAAATCTGAAGTTTTTTTTAAATCTGAAACATTATTTTTATTATAATAAGTAAAAAAAACCAATAATGAGCCAATTATAAAGATTATAATTTGAATAGTGAGTATTCTTTTTTTTCTATTTGTCATTTTATTCCATATTTCAATAGCTCATGAATATGAACAATTCCTTTAAGTTTAAAAGAGTTTTTAGTTTTTTTGTCTCCAACAACTAAACTAGTAATTTTTTTCTCATTCATTATCGCTAGAGCTTTTGAGGCAGATGAGTTTTCGTCAATTCTATAAGGATTTCTTGACATAAATTTTTTAATCTTATCATTCTTTTTATAGTTTCTTAAAATTCTTCTAGCATCACCATCAGTTAAAATGCCTTTAACCAAATTCTTTTCTATAACGACAACTAAACCTAAATTTTTTGCGTTAATAACTTTTATTGCTTCATTAAGTGTTTTATTTAAATTTATTATAGGAAGTTTTTTTCCGGCGATCATAATGTCTTTCACTTGTAACAATGTTTGACCTATATTTCCTCCAGGGTGAAAAGTTCTAAACTTGTCTTTTGAGAATTTTATCTTATTCATCAATGCTACTGCTAAGCAATCTCCGAATAATAACGTCAAAGATGTAGATGTAGTTGGAACCATACCTGTAGGGTCACTCTCTCTAACTTTTGGAAGAAGAATTGGTATGTCACTTGAATTCAGAAGCATACTATCTTTTTTCGAAGCTACACCAATTACCTTAATGTTAAATCTGTTTGCATATTTTAACATATTTGAAATTTCGGCAGTATTTCCCGAATAAGAAAAAACTAATAAAATATCTCTTTTATCTATTTGACCTAAGTCTCCATGATTTGCTTCACCTGGATTTAAATAAAATGAGGAAAGACCAACAGACGAAAATGTTGCTGAAACCTTCCTGGCTATTAATCCTGATTTACCGATACCGGCACAAATAATTTTTCCTTTTACATTAGATAAAGTATCAACAGCTTTTAAAAAAGGTTTATTAAAAACTTTATTTACTTTTCTTAATTCAGAAATTTGAATTGAGGCTGCCTTTTTAGCAATTTTTGCATAATTCGTTTTAGCCATTTTTAATGCTCATAAATATTTGGATCTTTAAATCCTGCTTTATCTAATTCTATTCTACTTGCTAAACCTTTCATTGTGCTTAAAAATAAATCAAATCTTTTTTCTCTTTCTAACATTGTTTGTAATTTGTCCTTTATAGTTTTTAAATATTTGACATCATTTGCTGCGTAAGCAGCTTCTTTATCAGAAATTTCTGTCAAATCTTTGTTCCAATCAGTTGAACTTCCAACTTTTTTATCTAGCTTTACTTTACATAAAGACTCACACAAATCTTTTAATCCATGATTAGGTGAAAAAGTACGTGCTAAGCGGCTCATAAGCTTGGTGCACCAGTAGTTCTTCACATTAGTTTTAAGATAAAACTCTAAAAAATGAACATCCATTCTGGCATAATGAAAAATTTTCATAAGTTGGTTATTTTCTAAAACTGAAATTAAATTTGGAGCTTTATAAGTATTTTTGTCTGGTTGGACTATGTAAATATTTTCATCGTCACTTGTTAATGTTATTAAGGAAAGCTTATCTCTACCTGGTACTAGACCCTGCATTTCGCAGTCTACGGAAACAGAGTCTTTAAATGAGGAAGCAACCTCCTTTGATATGTCACCTTGAATTTTGTGTATTTTCATATACCTTTTCTAAATACCATGAACAATTACCCAATAGCAACAATCCTTGGCGGTGGTGGTTTTATAGGTCGATATATTGTCAGAAATTTGACTAAAAAGAACTATCGTTGCATCATTCCAACTAGAAACCCCTTTCAAAAAGGTTATTTAAAGACTCAAGCACCTCCAGGTTCAGTAGAGCTTATTGATTTTAATGTAAAAAATTTTGATAAAATAGAAGAAGCTATCAGTAATTCAAATGTAGTAATTAATTTAATAGGAATATTATTTGAAAATAGAAAGCAAAAATTTTCAAAAATACATTCTGATATTCCAGACATTATTTCAAAATTATGTGCAAAAAATGGAGTAGACAAATTTATTCATCTATCTGCGATTGGAGCTAACAAAGACTCAAAATCTTTATATCAAAGATCTAAATTTTTAGGAGAAGAGAAATCTTTAATGAATTTTAAAAATACAGTAATTATAAGACCGAGTGTAGTTTGCGGTCCAGAAGATAATTTTACAAATTTATTTTCTAAACTTAGTTTTTCACCGGTTATTCCAATCGTTGGATTTAATTATAAATTCCAACCAATTATGGTCACTGACGTTGCAGATGCAATTGTTAAAGCAATACAAATAAAAAAAAATGAAGGAAAAATTTACGAAATAGGCGGACCAAAAATTATCAGTTTTGGAGATATGGTAAAATCAATTATGAATACAATTGGTAAAAAAAGATTTGTTATAGAAATGCCAATGTTAATTGCAAAAATTCAAAGTTCAATTTTAAGTGTATTACCAATTCCACCCGTTTTAACTAGAGACCAATGCGAAATCTTATCAGAGGCGGATAATATTGTTTCAAATAAAGAGCTAACAATTAAAGATTTAAATATTAATCCTAAAGATGTTGAGCAAGCTATGGAAAAATGGTTATGGAGATATCGTGACGGAGGGCAATTCGCAAAAGCAGAATGAAAAGTATTAGTTTATTTTCAGGTTATATTTTTTTAGTTTTAGCAATTGTTACCGGAATACTCTCTAATGGTTTTCTCAAAACTACTGAAAGTTTTACTAAGCTCTTACCAACAATTTTTTGCATCACAAGTATTGTTGTTTGTATTTTTTGTTTATCTAGAGCAATGACTATAATACCTGTTGGATTTACTTATGCAACTTATGGAGCGCTCACTATTACAGCAGTAACGTTATTTGGTATATTTAAATACAATCAAACTCCTAATCTTTATGGTACTGTTGGATTAATTTTAATTGTTTCAGGGGTTATACTTCTAAACCTTTTTGGTAAATTAAAATAAATCCCTGATTTTTTTAAATCAGGGGTATTTAATTTCTTTATAAACTAATTATTTAAAGATGCTGCGATAGGTTCTTTATTTTTGCTAGCTCTTTTTTCAGCAATTTTTTTCTCGATACTAGCTATCTTCAGATCAATCTTTGATAGTTTTTTTTGTTTAGTGCTTATCTTATTTTTAAGCTTATTGATTGATTTTAGTATTCTCTTCTTCTTCTTTTCGTTTTTTTTCAATTTTTTTTTCATGTTGTTCCTCCAAAAACCTGAAAATCTTAAAATAATTTTAAAAATTTTTCAAATGAAATTTAGAAAAACCTTTTAAACTATAAGTTGAAGAAAAATTTAGATAATTTTACGGAACTAATAAATTTATAAATCTGTCTGTTTTTTGGATTTCAAGACTGTTTACATAACCACAATTTTCACCATCAACCTGAGATAGAACTTTATTGTTAACACCATTTACTTTTAATCTGTCCAGTTCTTTTTTGATGACACTTTTTGCAGGAGTTAAGTCACCTTTAGTTAAAATCAACCAAACATAATAAAGCAATTTTATTCTGGTTAGGTCCTTGAATATGTAAGCCACTATCTTGTTTTCAAATATATTTGTATCGTTTGTAATAGAATGGGGTCCAGCATAGTATTTTGAATTAGTGCATAAAATCCAATCAGCCATAATTTTTTCATTATCTACCTCTACTTCCATTTTATTATTTTTTAAAAATAAAAAATGCTGAAAACCTTTTAAAGCGAAAATTACTTTTCCGAGATACTTTTTAATATTAGTATTTATGGACTCAACAATTTTAGAGTCAAAACCTATACCGGCCATCAAGAAAAAATACTTATCATTTATTTTTGCTAATGAAATTTTCTTATGATTATCTGATACGAGGACATTATAAATCTCCTCCGCCTTTTTCTTAATTTGAGTTTCTATTTGTAGAATATTTGCAGTGCCTGCAGGTATATATCCAACTAATTTGTCTTTTAAATTGTCACTTTTAAACATTTCATTGATACCAAAGCAAACACTTCCGTCACCGCCAGCAAATACTAATCGATCAAATTGTTTATTAGATAATTCTTTAAACACTTTTCTTGCATGTTCTTCACTTTGAGTTTTAAAAAGATCTACAATGTGATTTTTCTCTAGAAGATAAATGACCTCATTAATTAACTTAAGTTTTCTACCACCTGCTGCATTGGCGTTAAATATAACTGAAAAATTTAGTTTTTTACTCATTTTTTAATAAATCTGTAACACTTATATGATTCAACTATTACTAGAGATTCGTTTTACAAAATTTATGGAAACAATTCAAACAAAATCTAAAGGAAAAATTTTAAATTATAAAAGCATTTTTATAAGCGATATTCATTTAGGACACAGAAAAAGTTCTGCAAATAAGCTACTTGAATTTTATAAGCACTCAAGATCAAAAAATTTATATCTCGTAGGTGACATTATTGATATATGGGCTTTGAAAAATAATTTTTATTGGCCTCAAGAACATAATGATGTAATTCAAAAAACCTTAAGAAAAGCGAGACACGGAACAAAAGTAAAATATATAATTGGCAATCATGATGACGTTTTTAGAAAATTTTTACCACTTCATTTTGGTGGTATCGAAGTTATAAACCGCTGCTTACATGTTTCAAGCGATAATAAAAAATATATAGTAGTACACGGCGATGCATGGGACGGCGTAATGAAATATGCACCTTGGTTATCAAAAGTTGGAGCAGTAGCATACAGCTTTCTGTTAGAATTTAATGTAGTAATAAATTTTATCAGAAGATTATTCAAAAAACCAAATTGGTCTTTAGCAAAATATCTAAAACATAAAGTTAAAAACGCAGTTAAGTATATTGGTGACTATGAAAAGACCTTAGCAAATTACGCAAAGAAGAAAAAAGTTGATGGTATTATATGTGGTCATATACATCATGCTGCAAACCAAAATATTGATGGAATAAGTTACCTAAACTGTGGCGACTGGGTTGAGGGAGCAACATTTTTAGTTGAGCATTTTGATGGTAGAATGGAAGTTATAGATTGGGACAAAATAAGAGAAGAAGTTGTAAATTACGAACCATATTTAAAAGTGGTTAATAAATAATCCATGAGAATATTAATAGTCACAGGAGCTTGCAAAGAACAGGTAATCAATGGTGTAGTGAGGACTCTTGAACAATTAAAAGATGAATTAAAAAAACTTGGGCATACAGTTAGCTTTATAACTCCGGTAAACTTTTTGACTGTTCCGTTGCCCAAATATAATGATATTAAAATTGCTATAAATGTATGGCCTAAAGTTGGAAGAATGATTCAAAAAGAGTTAGAATTTGCTAAAAAAAATAAAGAAAAATTAGTTATCCATATAGCCACAGAAGATACGTTGGGTTACTTTGCAAGAAGATATTGTTTAAAAAATAATTTAAAATTTACAACCAGTTACCACACATCTTTCGATAAATATATTAAGCTTTACGCACCTTTTATACCTATTAAAATACCTCAAAAATTTCTCAAAAACTTTCACTCAGCCGCTTACAAAACGTTAGTAACTACAAAATCAATGAAAGAGGATTTAAAAAAAATTGGTTTTGATCCAGAAAAACTAGCTGTTTGGACAAGAGGAGCTAATCATGGGGCATTTAAAAACCCGAAGCGTCTCAATTTACAATATAAAAGACCTATTTGGTTATATGTAGGTAGAGTTTCTATTGAGAAAAATATTAGAGCTTTTCTTAAACTTGATCTAGAAGGAACTAAAATTGTAGTAGGAAAGGGGCCAGATTTAAATGAATTAAAACAAGAATTTCCTAATGTTGTTTTTAAAGGTGAGAAAACAAATGGTGACTTAGCATCTTACTTTGCATCAGCAGATGTTTTTGTAATGCCGAGCTTAACAGACACTTTTGGCATAGTTATTATTGAAGGTTTACAATGCGGAACACCTGTTGCCGCCTATCCAGTTACAGGTCCAAAAGATATTTTAGAGGGAACAAATGGTGGTGTTTTAAACAAAGATTTAAAAGTAGCCGCGCTAGAAGCTTTAAAATTAAATAGAGACGACTGTAAAGAAATAGCTAAAAAATATACCTGGGAGAACTGCGCTAAAATATTTTTAGCTAACACCGCACCTAATTAACCCCTATATTTTGCATAATTCAAAGTTTAAGTTATAATTTCATATTTATATGAAGCAATTCTTATAAATACTTAAGGAAAACCTAAATATGATAAACTTATTATTTTTATCTTTAGCTGTAATTATTGCTATCGTAGTAATCTTAGTTTCAGCAAAACATATCAAAAAAGGATTTGATGCCAGAAGTGAAGTTAGAAATCAAAAACAATCTGAAAATTTAGATCAAGAAGTTCAAGATATTACCAACGAAGATATTGAGGACGACCCTCAGAAAGGAGCAATATTAAATCAATTAGATGATTATTTAATAATTTTAGATAAATATAAAAATATAAAGTATTTAAATCCAAGCGCTAAAAATAAATTTGGCAAAGAAAGTCTTGGTAAACATATTGCTACAATATTAAGAGTTCCTGATCTGCTACAAAATATTGATTTAGTTTTAAATAAAAGGAAAACTATTAATATGGATTTAGAATTGAATCAGCCTTCCTTTCAATTTTTTAAAGTTTATATTATGATCGGTGAAAGTGTTTTTTCTGATGATCCAGATACCTTAAATCTTTTTTTAAAAGACTTTACTGAAATTGTAAAAGCGCAAAAATTCAAATCAGATTTTGTAGCCAATGTTAGCCATGAGCTTAAAACGCCTTTAGTTTCTATTAAAGGATTTTTAGAAACTATAAGTGGACATGCGAAAGATGATTTAGAAGCACAAAAAAAATTCATACCGATAATGCTTGAGCAAGCTGATAGGATGGAAAGCTTAATTAAAGATTTACTTTCATTGAGTAAAATTGAATTAGAAGAACATATACAACCTCAAGATAAAGTAAACTTAAAAGAAGTTTTAAGTAACGTTGCGGATATACATCAAAAAAATTTAAAATTGTTTGAATTTAAAAATAATATAAAAGATGATTTCTTTATTAAAGGCGATTATGAAAAATTAATTGAAGTTTTTTCAAATATTATTGACAACAGTGTAAAATATTCAGAAAAAAATAAAAAGATTGAGGTTAATTGTGGGCAAGGTAACGGAAAAGTAATAGGAGACTCTTACACCGTGTCCATTAAAGATAACGGTATTGGGATTCCAACTGAGCAACTTCCGAGAATTACAGAAAGATTTTTTAGAGTTGATGCAGCTAAAAGTAAAAAAGTTGGTGGCACTGGATTGGGAATGGCGATCGTGAAGCACATTGTTAATCAGCATAGAGGTGAGTTAGAAATAAAAAGTGAGGCTCAAAGTGGCACCGAAATAAAGGTTCATTTTTCTAAATTTTAGCAAATATTAAAGTTTAATTATATTTTATCTTGAGATAGACAGCAAAATAGGTAAAATTCTAGTATGACTAGAATAACAAATTATATAATTCTGGTTTTATTAACTTTAACTTTTACAACTGTTAAGGCAGATGTAAACTTAATTGAGAAAACTTTACGTTCTCAACCTCTTACTGTTTTTGATCTTGGACTTTTAAGACTAAAAAACGATCTTAAGCTCGCCAAAAACGATTTAGTTCTTGAAGTAGATAATAAAAATGTATCTACAATTTATACTGAAGCTTTATTTTCAAGAAGAGACGATGGAATTCAATTAATTGTGTCAGCACCGATGAGCACTTATTTAAATGCTAACTCGTACATGGTGGACTCAATTAAATGTAGAAAAATTTTTGAAAAAGTTAAAAATAATCTTTTAAAAGGACAAAACGAGAGCAATATGATTCACTCTAAAGCTGCATCTTATTTAACTGAAGTATTCACCGCTCCAACACAATGGAATGCTTGGAGATATGATAAAGGTTTCACTCAAAAATTAGTTAACTTTGTACAACTAGAAGTTACATTAAAGCCAACTCAATCCTACGCAGTTAAAAATAAAGTAAGACCTTTTAGTTGCGGAGGGTCTTTAGCCTCTGATTATCAACAAATCGAGATAACTAGAAAGTTCAACTAAAAAGTTATCATTTTAACCAATTTGTAACACATCTGTAATATTAAAGAGTCCTTTAAACTCTATAAGTCCAATGTTTGTTAATTAATTAATAAATGAAAGGATAAACAATGAGAAAACTATCAATCGCTTTAGCTTCATTAGTTGCAATGTTAGTTGTAACTTCTGCTCAAGCTAGAGATCAGATTAAAATCGTTGGTTCTTCAACTGTATTCCCGTATGCAACAATCGTTGCTGAAAGATTTGGTTCGTCTGGTAAATTTAAAACACCAGTGATCGAGTCAACAGGAACAGGTGGTGGAGCTAAATTATTCTGTGCCGGAGTTGGTACAGAGCACCCAGACGTAACAAATGCATCTAGAGCTATGAAGGCTAAAGAGTATGCGCTATGTCAAAAAAATGGTGTTGAAGAAATTGTAGAAATTACAGTTGGTAACGATGGAATAACGTTAGCTTATTCTAAAGATGCTAAACCAGTAAACTTTACAAAAAAACATTTATGGGCAGCATTAGCAAAAGAAGTTGCTAAAGATGGTGCGTTAGTACCAAATCCATATAAAAATTGGAGTGATATCGACTCATCATTACCAAACTACCCTATCAAAGTTATGGTACCTCCAGGAACATCAGGAACAAGAGATGCTTGGAATTCATTAGTAATGAAAAAAGGTATCGATGATGCTTCAAAAAAAGCTGGCGCTAAATACAAAGCGTTAAGAGAAGATGGTGCGGTAATTGAGGTAGGTGAAAACGACTCACTTATTATTCAAAAATTAACTGCGGACAAAGAAATGTTCGGTTTCTTTGGTTTCAGTTATTTCTTAGCTGCAAAAGATAAATTGCAAGCTGCAAGCATTGAAGGTGGTCAACCAAGTCTATCTTCGATTCAAGATTACAGTTACGCAGTTGCAAGACCTTTATTCTTCTACGTGAAAAAAGCTCACGTGGGCGTTGTACCTGGCTTACATGAATTTATAAAAGAGTTCACAAGTAAAAAAGCTATGGGTAAAAAAGGTTACTTAACTGATATCGGGCTAGTACCTCTAGATGGCAAGTTATACAAAACATCTAGAACTAACGCTACGAAGTTAGTTAACATGCCTGCTAAGAAGTAGTAGTATCAATTAAACAAAAAAGGGGGTATTTTACCCCCTTTTTATCTCTGGAAGCTCATTATGAATTTAATACTTGTAACTTTTATTATTCTCTTAGCTTTCACAAGTTATTATTTCGGTAGAAAAAAAGCTCTAGTTATTCAATCATCACAAAGACTTACGGCATTACCAAAATTTTATGGATATTATTTAGCTGCATGGTGTGCTGCACCAGCATTAATAATTTTTGTCCTATGGTCAGTTTTTGAACCATCAATAGTTAAAACATTTATTTTACAAGATTACACCGACCAAAATTTAACTAAAAATGAGCTTCAGCTTATTTACACAAAAGTTAAGGCATTAGCCGCAGGAACTTACACGGGAAATATTACTAATTTTTTAGATGAGTCTGCTAATAAGTATATTCAATTAAAAGGAATAGCCAACAGTGCTAAAGTAGCAATTATTTTAGCAATTTTAATTTTCTCTCTGAGTTTTGCATATAGATCTGTTCAGAAAAATGATCGAATGAGAGAACCAGTAGAAATTTTTCTTAAATGGGTGTTATTTGCTGCATCATTAGGCGCAGTTTTAGTTACAATCGGAATAATTTTTTCACTTTTATTTGAAGCGATTAGATTTTTTCAAGCAGTAAAAATTTTTGACTTTATATTTGGAACACATTGGTATCCCGCTAAAACTTTTGTAAGAGATGGCCAGCCAGATCCTGAATTAATGAAGGATGCTTTCGGAGCTGTGCCTTTATTTGCTGGAACTTTTTTTATTGCTTTTATTGCAATGTGTGTCGCCATCCCCATAGGTTTGTTAAGCGGGATATATCTATCTGAGTATGCTGGAAGAGGCGTGAGAAAATATGCGAAACCTATTATTGAGATTTTAGCTGGTATTCCAACAGTGGTATACGGTTTTTTTGCAGCTTTAACCGTCGGTCCTTTTGTTAAAGAAATAGGTAACGCTATGGGTTTAGAAGTTTCATCGGAGAGCGCTTTAGCTGCAGGAGCAGTTATGGGAGTAATGATAATTCCTTTTATCTCAAGTCTAAGCGATGACGTTATAACAGCAGTACCGCAAAATTTAAGAGATGGAAGTTACGCAATGGGCGCAACAAAATCTGAAACTGTAAAAAAAGTAATTTTTCCGGCAGCTTTACCTGGTATCGTAGGTTCGATACTTTTAGCGGTATCGAGAGCGGTGGGAGAAACAATGATTGTTGTAATGGCTTCAGGACTAGCGGCTAATCTTACAATGAATCCTCTTGAGTCAACTTCAACCATTACGGCACAAATTGTAGTAATTTTAATTGGAGATCAACAATTTGGAGATCCAAAAACTCAATCAGCTTTTGCCTTGGGAATATCTTTATTTATAGTAACTTTATTTTTAAATGTAATCGCTCTTTCAGTTGTTAAAAAATATAGGGAAAAATATGAATAATTTTAAGAAAAATTTTTTAAAAAAAAGATATAACGCTGAAAGAAGATTTCAATGGTATGGCAAAATAGCTATAGGATTAGCTTTAACCTTTTTAGCAGTTTTTATGTTTCAAATATTTTCAAAAGGTTACTCAGCTTTCCAAAAAACTTGGATAGTAACCGAAGTTCATTATGATAAAGAATTGCTTTTAATCGATGCAGAAAGTCCATCAAAAGATGATTTAGAAAATGCAGACTACTATGATGTTGCTTACAAAGCTATGACCTCATTAGATCCTGGACTTCCTGAAGAAGAGGATCGTCAACTGATTCAAATGGTTTCGTATAAATATGAGACAGAAGTTAAAGATCTACTTTTAAAAAATCCAGACTTTCTAGGTAAAATAGTACCTATAAAATTAACAGCTTCTGATGATATTGATCAAGTTCATAAGGGAAATTATCCAAGAGATATCCCTGAAAAGAATAGAAGAGTAAATGATTATCAGCTGCAGATTTACGATATGCTTAATGAGAGAGGAGATATTTTATCAGAGTTTAACATTAGTTTTTTTACAAATCCTGACTCAAGAGAGGCAGAACTAGCAGGTATAGCTAGCTCGTTTATGGGAACAGTTTTTAGTATATTAGTGTGTTTAGCATTTTCATTTCCTGTTGCAGTGCTAGCTGCAATTTATCTCGAGGAATTTGCACCAAAAAATAAATTTACAGATTTTATAGAAGTAAACATTAACAATTTAGCAGCCGTTCCATCTATAGTATTTGGTTTGCTGGGTCTGGGTATTTTATTAGCAGTTTTTAATTTACCAAGATCGACACCACTTGTTGGAGGAATTACTCTGTCACTTATGACATTACCAACAATAATTATTGCTGCAAGAGCCTCTTTAAAAGCTGTTCCTCCAAGTATAAGAGAAGCTGCTTTAGCGATGGGTGCAAGCAATATGCAAACGACCATGCATCATACTGTGCCACTATCAATGCCTGGAACTTTATCTGGAACGATAATTGGCTTAGCTCAAGCTTTAGGAGAAACAGCTCCTTTAATTTTAATTGGAATGGTTGCTTTTGTGAATACAATTCCTGGCACGCCAGTTGATCCTGCTGCAAGTTTACCAGTACAGATATATATATGGTCAGAAAGTGCTGAGAGAGGTTTTGTTGAAAAAGTATCCGCATGTATTATGGTGCTTCTAGCTTTTTTAATTTTAATGAACTTGGCAGCTCAAATAGTTAGACACAAATTTGAAAAGAAATGGAGTTAAATGAGTAAAATAAAAGCGGAAAATGTAAATGTATATTACGGATCTAAACAGGCATTATTTGATGTCTCTATAGATATAGCAGAAAAAGAAGTTACAGCTTTAATTGGGCCATCTGGGTGTGGAAAGTCTACTTTCTTAAGATGCTTGAACAGAATGAACGATGTTATAGATATTTGTAGAGTTGAAGGCAGTATTAAAATGGACAACCTAGAACTGAACTCAAGAAAATTAGATGTTGTGAGACTTAGGGAAAACGTTGGTATGGTTTTTCAAAAACCCAATCCGTTCCCTAAAACAATTTATGAAAATGTAGCTTATGGGCCTACTATTCACGGTATTGCACAGAGCAAAGAAGAAATGGATCAAATAGTTGAAACAAGTTTGAAAAAAGCTGCCCTGTGGAACGAAGTTAAAGATAGACTTGATGAAATCGGAACTGGTTTATCAGGCGGTCAACAGCAACGACTATGTATTGCAAGAGCTATATCTGTAAGCCCAGAAGTGATTCTTATGGACGAACCATGTTCAGCGCTTGACCCAATAGCAACAGCTCAAATTGAAGAACTTATTGATGATCTTAAAAAAGAGGTCACAATTGTAATAGTTACCCACTCAATGTCACAAGCAGCTAGGGTATCTCAAAAAACAGGTTTCTTTCATTTGGGAAAACTTATAGAATTTGGATCAACAGATAAAATATTTAAAAATCCTGACAAACAACAAACTCAGGATTACATTACAGGGAGGTTTGGTTAATGAGTGAAAAACCGCACATAGTAAAATCTTACGAAGAGCAACTTCAGTTGTTAAAAGATACAATAGTGAAAATGGGAGCGGGTGTTGAGAAACAGCTAGAAAACTCCATTCAATCTTTAGTTAAAAAAGATATTAGCTTAGCAGAAAAATCTATTAAAGATGATGAATTAATCGATAAGTATGAATTAAATATAGAAGAGCAAGTTGTAAATTTGATTGCCTTAAGGCAACCTATGGCAATTGATTTAAGAGAGACAGTTGTTGCTTTAAAAGTTTCTTCAGACTTAGAGAGAATTGGTGATTTAGCAAAAAACATCTCAAAACGATTAACTAAAATTGGAACTGATTTACCTAATGATATAACTAAAAATTTCGAAATAGCTGGTTTAAAAGCATCAAAACAAGTCAATGCAGTTTTAAATTCGTATTTACATAGAGCTAAAGATACAGCAGAAAATGTTTGGAATTCTGATGAAGAAATAGATCAAATGACTAATGCTAATATGGAAATTGCAATAAAGCATTTAGAAAAAAATAAAAACGATATACAAAAAGTAACCCAACTACTTTTCATGCTTAAAAATATTGAGAGGATTGGAGATCATGCAACCAATATTGCAGAGCAAGTTTATTTTCTGGTTACAGGAAATTATTTAGAGGGAGAACGACCAAAGGGATAATGAGGGCAAATTTATTCATAGTTGAAGATGAAATGCCCATCGTAACTTTGCTTAAATACAATTTAGAAAAAGAGGGTCACAAAGTTGATTATGCAGTCAATGGAGAAGACGCTATTAGAAATATAAAGGAAAAAAATCCTGATTTAATTTTATTAGATTGGATGTTACCAGATATTTCAGGTGTTGAAGTCTGTAAAAATTTGAAAAGAAGCAATCTTCACAAAAATATCCCAATCATTATGTTAACAGCCAAAGGTGAAGAGGAAGACAAACTGAAAGGATTTGAAACAGGAGCTGATGACTACGTAACTAAGCCATTCAGCCAAAAAGAACTTATTGCAAGAGTTAACGCTTTATTAAAGAGATCTAAACCAAGTGTTGCCGCTGATGTTGTAGTATTTGAGGATCTAAAAGTAGATAGAGTTCAACGAAGAGTTTATAGAGCAGATAAACAAGTCACAGTTGGTCCTACAGAATTTAAACTAATTGATTTTTTAATAAAGAATCCAAAAAGAGTATATTCGCGTGAGCAACTTCTAAATTCTGTATGGGGAGATGATATTTATGTGGGGTCCAGAACTATAGATGTTCATATAAGAAGACTAAGAAAAGCAATAAATATTGATGGCAAAAAAGATCTTATCAGAACAGTAAGATCTGCTGGCTATTCCTTAGATGCTTGAAGATCTTTTGGCTTTATAAATGATATTAATTTTCCTTTAACTTTTGATAACTTCTTCCAATCATTGAAATTAAAACTTACTTCAGCAACGGCTGCAGTAGGAAATTTTCTTTTTAAATTTTCAAATTGATCAGAGTTTTTTTTAAGACAGATTCGATTTATGAGTTCACTAATTGAAGGTTCATGATTGATTAAAAGTAAAGTTTTATAATTATCAACTGTTTGTTTTAAGATATGAATAATTTCATCCTCACTAGCATGATAAAGCGCTTTTTTTTTAATAATTTTCTTAAAACTGATTTTTTCTGACAATATATTTAATGTTTGTATTGTCCTTTTAGAGGACGAGCAATAAACTAAATCAAATTTTAATTTCTTTTTAATAAAAAATTCACAAATTAATTTTGCTGAATTTACCCCTCTTTTATTCAATGGCCTGTCATGATCATCTAAATCTGGAAAATCCCAACTAGATTTAGCGTGTCTCATCGCATATAATTTAAACATATTTTTAATTTAACATTTATATATGTCGAAAGCATCATTTTCAGAAAACGCTAATATTAGCAATCTACTCATAAACAGAGAATTATCTTGGCTTCAGTTTAATGATCGTGTTTTAGAAGAGTCAAAAGATAAAACAAATCCTCTATTTGAAAGAGTAAAATTTTTATCAATCGCAGGTACAAATTTAGATGAATTTTTTATGGTAAGAGTCGCTGGACTTTTTAATCAAATTAAAGATGGTTTTGACGAATTAAGCGCAGATGGATTAACTGCAGAGGATCAATTAAACGGGGTCGTATTAAAAACTAAAGATCTATTAAAGAAGCAAAACGAAGCGTTCCTAGAGTTGAAAAAAGAGCTATCAAAAGAAAAAATTTTCATTCGAAAAATGTCAGAACTAAATAAGAAGGATCTTATGTATCTAAGAGAATATTTTCAGGAAACAATTTATCCTATAATAACACCTACTGCCATCGACCCATCACATCCCTTTCCTTTTATACCAAATAAAGGCCAAGCAATCTTATTAAGAATGAGCAGAATTAAAAAAAAAAGAGAACTAAACGCAATTATAGTTATACCAAGAGCACTTCCAAAATTTATATCTCTAAACAATTCTGAAACAATAAATGAATTTGTCACAATTGATGACGTAATTTGTAAATTTGCAAATGAAATATTTCCAGACCATAATATCGAGGCAAGTTTGCAGTTTAAAATAATTAGAGACAGCGAAATTGAAATAGATGATGAAGCTGCTGATCTTGTGAGATATTTTGAAAAAGCAATTAAGAAAAGAAGAAGGGGAAACGTAGTTAAACTTGAAGTACTCACTAATTCAAATAAAAACCTTTTAAATTTTATTTCAAAAAAATTTAAAATGGATGAAGATCATATTTATGAGGTTGAAGGATTGGTTGGAATACAAGATATAGATGAAATTTGTAAAAAGAAAGATCCAAAGCTGAGATTTAAAAAGTTTAATCCTAGAGAAGTTGAAAGATTGAAGGAATTTGATGATAAATTTTTTTCAGCTATAAGAAGTAAAGATTTTGTTGTACACCACCCTTTTGAAACTTTTGATGTAGTAATTCAATTTTTAGAAGCTGCAGCAAAAGATCCCAAAGTTATCGGTATCAAACAAACTTTGTATCGAACCACACCTGACTCTCCTATCGTAAAAGCACTAAGTAGAGCAGCAGAAAACGGAAAAGTTGTTACAGCCGTAATAGAAATAAAAGCTCGATTTGATGAGGAAGCTAATATTGAATTATCTAGGAAACTAGAGAAAGCTGGCGTTCAAATTGTTTACGGATTCGCAAAATACAAAACGCATGCAAAGGCAAGTTTAGTTTTAAGAAAAGAAGGAGCAAAAACGCGAAGCTATGTTCACTTAGGCACAGGAAACTATCATCCAATTAACGCAAAAATTTATACTGACTTATCACTGTTTAGCTCTAATCAAGACTTGGCCAAAGATGTTGAAAAATTTTTCAATTATGTAACTGGTTATGCAAAACCCAAAAAATTGAATAAAATTTTTATGTCTCCATTAAATAGTAGGAATTTTTTTGAAGAAAAAATTGAAAATGAAATTGTAAATGCAAGTAAAGGAAAACCTGCAGAAATATGGGCAAAAATGAATTCTCTTGTAGACCCTGGAATTATTAAGAAATTTTATGAAGCTTCAAACGCAGGAGTAAAAATAAACTTATCAGTACGAGGCGTATGCTGCTTAAGACCTGGAGTTAAAGGTCAATCTGAAAATATAAAAGTAAAAAGCCTTATTGGCAGATTTTTAGAACACTCAAGAATTTATTGTTTTGCAAATGGTAGTTCTATGCCTTCTCGAGAGAATCAGGTATATATTTCATCTGCAGATTTAATGCCTAGAAATTTAGATAGAAGAATTGAAATTATAATTCCGATAGAAAACAATACTGTGCATGAGCAAATTTTAGATCAAATTATGTTAGCCAACTTTAAAGATAAATCAGAAACATGGTATTTAGATAGCTTAGGAAACTATAATAAAGAACAAGAAAAAGGCTTTTCCGCACATTCCTATTTCATGAAGAACCCAAGTTTATCAGGTCGTGGTAAGTCAATTTTAAGAGCTAAACCTAAAAATTTAAGATTGGTAAAATGAAACCAGAATTAAAAAATCTTTTTAAATTTCAGTCTAATAAAAAGTCTAAGCAAGCCATAATAGATCTTGGATCAAATTCAATAAGAATGCTCATATACGATAATTTTAAAATTTCTCCAATTCCAGTTTTTAATGAAAAAGCAGTTTGCAAACTTGGAAAAAATCTAGATAAATCTAAAAAACTAAATCCTGATGGAATTAAAAGTTCTTTAAAAGTTCTAAATAGATTTAAAGAAATTTTAGATATTTCAGACGTTCAAGATTTAGAAATTATTGCTACAGCAGCTTTTAGAGAGGCCACTGATGCAAGTGAATTTTTAAGAGAAATTGAAAAAATATTTAATAAAAAACCACTAGTGTTATCTGGCGAGGAAGAAGCAAGAACATCAGCAAACGGTGTAATGGTAGGATTTGATGAAGTAGATGGACTTGTTGCAGATTTAGGAGGTGGAAGTTTAGAACTTGCCAGAGTTTCTAACAATCAAATTTTTGAAACAACCTCTTTACCTCTTGGAGTATTAAGACTTGAAAATAATCCTATTATAAAAAAAAGAAATTTGGGAAAATATGTTAGAAAATGTTTAAGAGATGAAAAATGGCTTTCTAAAAAGAAATTTAAAAATATATATTTGGTAGGAGGGACTTGGAGATCATTATTTAAATATCATCTCTTTAAAGAAAATCACCCATTACATATTTTGCATCAATATAAGCTCTCAAAAAATGCAGCAGTTAAATACTTAAACAGAATTTCAAAATTTAATAAATCATCTTTGAAATCAATGGAATATATTACTAAATCTAGAACTCCCTATTTACCTTTTAGCTCTATAATACTTAACGAAATAATTGAAGTAGCAAGCCCCTCAAAAGTTATTTGCTCAATCAGTGGACTAAGAGAGGGGCATATGAATACAATTATAAACCAAGGAATGAGCGAGGATGAAATTTTCAAATTAAAAACTGATGGTATATCTTTTAAAAAAGGGGACTATGGAAAGAGTTTTGAGAAATATTTTAATTTTATTTCACCATTATTTGAAGACAACGAATATTTTAATCGAAGATTACTAACCTTGGCTTGTATCTTAAGTAAAATGGATTGGGGCCTAGGAGCTTTTCAAAAAGCAGAGTTAGTTTTTATGGAAGTGTTAAATACTCCATTACTAAAACTAGAACATAGAGATAGAGTAAAAGTTGCATCAGCAAGTTTTTGGAGACATTGTAGTTTAAAATATAGTCCGAATTATCAGTTTCTAACCTTATTAAATAACAAGGAGATTTTTTCCTCAAAGCAAGTGGGATCTGCTTTAAGGTTAGCAGAGTCACTTACAAGCATGTCTTCGTTGTTGTTAGATGAATTTAAAATTTATAAAAGAAATAAGACTATTTTTTTGAAAATACCTAAAAATCATAGTGATATAGTCTCAAAACAAGTAACTAAAAGACTTAAAAATCTAGCAGGAGAGATGAATGTCGACTCTAATATCATTTATTCTTGAAAATTAATAAATCTTTAACTTAATTTAAATATTTTTTTAGCGTTTTTATATTATTAAATGTTCATCAGTCTCCCGACTGTTTGTTAATTAATTAGCCCAAGGTATTAATATTACCTTGGGCTGCCCTCCAACTATAAAAAAATTTTTTTAATTAAATAGACAGCTAATATTCCACCAATAATTTCAGCAATGATATAGCTAGGGGTATTTAAGTAATTTATTCCAGTAAATGTGTCTGTAAAAGTTCTTGCAATTGCTACCGCTGGATTTGCAAATGAAGTTGAAGAGGTAAACCAGTAACCTGCAGTTATATAAGTCGCAACTGATGAGGCGACCGCAAGTTTACCACTCTTTAAAGATCCGAATATCAGAAAAATTAATCCAAAGGTAGCAATAAGTTCTGCAATAAAAATATTAATTCCTGGCCTTACTTTTTGTGACAATTCTATCACGGGTAGTTCAAACATAAAATTTGCAAGCATTACTCCTAACAAGCAACCTGAGATTTGAGCTGAAATATAAATGATAATTAAATTTTTTTTAATCTTCTTTGTAAGATACATTGCCATTGTTACTACTGGATTAAAATGTGCTCCTGAAATATCTCCGATTGATGTAATCAGAACAAATAATCCTGCGCCAGTTGCTAAAGCGTTAGCTATTAGCATTACAGCAATATCTTCAGTCAAGTTTTGTGCCATTATACCAGAACCCACAATAATCATGACTAAGAAACAACTTCCAATAAACTCTCCGTAAAAAATTTTAGAATTATTTCTCATTTTTAATCCAATCCTCAATTCTAGAATTTATATCATCAAAAGTTAATTGAGATATATCGTTTATTTCATTTGGATCATTTGTATTCTTAAATTTTTTTACGGGATCCTCAATATCCCAATGAATAATTTCTTTTTTTTCAGGCCAAATCGGACAAACCTCGTTATGAGCATTACTGCAAACCGTAAAAACATGATCTATTTTTATTTTATTATTTAAAAATTCATCAAAGTTTTTGGAATAACATTTTTCGAGATCAAAACCTTTTTTTTGTAGAAAATTTTTTATATAAGGGTTTATTTTACCTGAAGGGTTGCTCCCTGCACTAAAGCCTTTAAATTTATCTTTATAACTATGATTGATTATGCTTTCAGCAATAATGCTGCGAGCAGAATTTCCAGTACAAACAAAAAGAACATTTTTCATTATCTAAAAAAGTATTTGATAAAATCCGATTAGAAATAATGGAATCTGTAAACCAAAGTTTGTAAGTATAGCTTTATCTTTTGATAAAAAACCAGCTACAGTCCAGCCTACAACTCCAGCCCCGTGAAACATTATATTAATTGGATACATATTTAAGTTAGTTAATAATATACCTGTTAAGACTAAAAAAGTGCTTAACCATTTAAGGTATTTTTTAATAATTTTCATATTCAATTATATGATTGTAATGTTAAAGTTTTGTTAACTTGCGGACTTAATTTTCTTTTCTAAGAATGCCGGTACCTCGTCTTCTTTGGTGATAGGCTCTTCTTTTGTATTTTTAGGTTGAAACGCATACAAAACGTGTAATTTGCAATAAGAGAAATCTTCTACAGGTTTTCTTCCACAAAAGTAAAAACTATCCTCATCTGGATGACCAATCGGCCATCTGCAAGTAGTATCAGTAAGTTCCTCTAGTGAAGTTGGTTTTTCAGGCTCAAAATTTTTATCCAATAAAATAGATTTAAATCTACTTTTTCTACTAACTGTTTTTTGCGTTTTTTTATTTTTTTTAAAACCTTGTTGTTTATTAGTTTGTTTTGAAGGTGCTCTTGCCTCTAGATTTAATCGATGTGCTTTCCCAATTACGGCATTTCTAGTCGTATCTCCCAATGCCTCTGCTATTTGACTAGCCGTTTGACCTTTGCTCCAAAGCTCTTTAAGTTTTTCTACTTTTTCGTCTGTCCAGCTCATATTACAACTTATACTATATTTAGTGTTTTTTTTAAACTTAATACATAATATTGTGGTCTGAAAGAATAAAATCAGTAAAATCAGTACAAAATGCAGTTTTGCACAGATTTTTAAAAATTTAAGGTTATAAGACTAGCCATGGTTGAAATTACAGAGAAATATAAAATTGGCGTAAGAAGATTTGGTCTAATCAACTGGACCGGAGCTTGGACTCTTTACAAAAAAGAGGTCTTAAGATTTTTAATAGTGTGGATCCAAACTATATTTTCACCTTTAATATCATCATTGTTATTTCTTTTAGTTTTATCTTTAGCTATTGGGGATGATAGAGGAAGCGTTTTGGGAGTTTCTTTCATAAGCTTTTTAGCACCTGGACTTATAGCAATGCAAATTATTCAGCAGTCTTTTTCTCACTCGTCTTCATCTTTTATGATTGGCAAAATTCAAGGAAATATTGTTGATATTTTGTATGCACCTTTATCACCTGCTGAAATCACAGTTGCTACTACTTTAGCTGCAGTTACTAGAAGCGTAATGATTGCAATCATATCCATAATAATTTTCTATTTTTTGGTAGATTTAGAAATTAAGAACTATTTAACTTTAGTAATATTTACTTTCTTATCCTCATTTGCACTAGGTGCACTTGGCGTAATAGCAGGTTTGTGGGCTGAAAAATTTGATCATATGGCGACTGTAACAAATTTTATTATAGTTCCTTTATCCTTTCTTTCTGGTACTTTTTATTCTATTGAAAGATTACCTGAATTTCTTCAAACAATTAGTAAACTTAATCCTTTTTTCTATATGATTGATGGATTTAGATATAGTTTTTTAGAGACATCTGATGGTTCAATTTTTATAGGCGCAATTTATCTTTTTATTTTATGTATTCTTTTAGGTCTCTTGGCATATCTTTTATTAAAAAAAGGTTATAAACTTAAGAGCTAATCATGAGTTCAGTATTAAACACATACAATAGAAAGAAAATTTCTTTTAAAAAAGGGAAGGGTTGTTATTTATACTCATCTAAAGGAAAAAAATACTTAGACTTTGTCCAAGGCATAGCTGTTAATTCTTTAGGTCACTCAAACGATTATTTAAATAAAGCAATTAATAAGCAATCTAAAAAATTATGGCATGTTTCTAATGTTTTTATAATTCCAGAACAAGAAAAGCTAGCAAAGAGGTTGACGCAAAAAACTTTCGCCGATTACGTTGTATTTCAAAATTCTGGCGCTGAAGCTACTGAAGCAGCGATTAAAATTGCAAGAAGATATTTTTATTCTAAAGGACAGCCAAAAAAAAATAGAATTCTTTGCATTAATAAAAGTTTTCACGGAAGAACCCTTGCTACTATTTTTGCAAGTAATAGTAAAAAAATGATGGAAGGTTTCTATCCAAAAGTTGATGGTTTTGATCATTTTAATTTCGGAGATCATAAAGGTTTAGAAAAAAAAATAACCAAAAAAACTGCAGCAATAATGGTTGAAACAATAATGGGTGAAGGAGGAATAAAAGTGATTCCTGATTTTTGTCTAAGACATTTAAGAAAACTTTGTAACAAAAAGAAAATATTACTTATCCTGGATGAAGTTCAATGCGGTATAGGAAGAACTGGTAAATTTTTTGCTTACGAACACGCAAAAATTAAACCAGATATAGTACCAATAGCTAAAGGTATAGGAGGCGGATTTCCTATTGGTGCTTGTTTAATGACTAAAAAGGTTGCTTCAGGGATGACACCTGGTTCTCACGGCACTACTTTTGGAGGAAATCCTCTAGCTATGAGCGTGGGCAATGCAGTTCTTGATGTGATATTTAAAAAAGGTTTTTTGAGAAATGTACAGCAAACATCAAAGTATTTTCATAATGAGCTTCAAAACTTAAAAAAGAAATATCCAAAAGTCATTTTGGAAGTAAGAGGAATGGGATTATTATTAGGCCTTAAAATTTCAAAAGATCAAAATAAATTTATTAATAAACTATTAGAAAACAAACTTTTAGCAGTTAGGGCTGCTGAAAATGTTATAAGGTTGCTTCCTCCCTTAAATGTTAAAAAGAAAAATATTGATGAGGCTGTAGCAATATTAAATAAAGTATGTAAAACTTATAAATGAAAAACTTTTTAGATATATCTGATTTATCCTCTCAAGCACTAAGAGGTATTATAGAAGAGGCTAAGAAAAGAAAGTCCAGTAGAAAAGATCTTAACAAGTCTGAACCAGACAATGACAAACCATTTTATGGAAGATCAATGATTATGATTTTCGAAAAGCCCTCGACTAGAACAAGAATTTCATTCGATATTGCTGTTAAGCAACTTGGTGGCTCATCTATAATTTTAAGCCCAGAGGGAATACATTACGGAAAAGGAGATGAAACTTTAAAAGATACTGCAAAGGTATTATCTGAGTACGCTGATATTATTATGCTAAGAACTTCTTCACATGAGAATTTGAAAGAATTTGGAAAATATCTCACTATTCCTATTATCAATGGACTTTCAAACCAAAGTCATCCCTGTCAAGTTATGTCAGATATCTTAACTTTTGAGGAGGAAAAAGGAAATATAGAGGGCAAGAGTATTGCGTGGCTGGGAGATGGCAACAATAATATGTCAAACTCTCTTATTGAAGCTGCTAGCAAATTTAATTTCACATTAAAAATTGGCTGCCCAAAACAATATCAACCTAATAAAAAAATAGTCTCATGGGCAAAAAAAAATAAAACAAAGCTTACGGTAACAAATGATCCAAGAGATGCAGCGAAGGATGCTGACTGTATAATGACAGATAAATGGATTTCAATGAATGATAAAGTAAATAAAAGTAAAAAGAAAAAATCTCTAAAAAAATATCAAGTTAATAAAAAACTAATGAGCTTAGCTAAATCAGATGCAATTTTTATGCATTGTCTTCCAGTTGGTAGAGGAGAAGAAGTAACCAATGATGTTATTGATGGAAAACAATCTGTAGTTTGGACGCAAGCCCTTAATAGAGTTCATGCTCAGAAAAGTATTATAAATTGGTGTTTGAACTAGGGTGTTGGAAGAGGGCTATCACTTTTAGAATTCATATATAAAATAACAGAAGCTCTATCTCTTTCTTTTTTTAATCCCGCAAATGCCATCTTGGTACCTTTAATATGAACTGAAGGTTTAATTAAAAAACCATTCATTTCATCAAAAGTCCATTTTTTTCCATAAGCAATTAAAGCTTTAGAATATTTATAATCTGCAACCGCTCCAGTTTCTCTACCTAGTACACTCCAAAGATTTGGGCCAATCATATTTTTTCCACCTGCTTTTATCATATGACAGGCACTACACTTCTTAAAAACTTTCTCTCCATGCTGAATGTCGCCCATTGCTAAGAGACTGCTTATATCAGTACTAGCCGCCACTGTAGAAGCATCGGTTGCTAAACTTTCAACCTTTTCAACTTTATATGCAGACTGGCTAGGCTTATCTACGCGAAATAAAATATCTGTGAATTTTGTAATACCAAATACGATTAAAACAGTAGCAAGAACTGAAGCAATAATTTTATTTATTTCAAAACCATTCATAAATTTGATAACTAATAATGACATATAGCATGACTAAATAAAATAAAACAAAAAATAGTCGTTTTTTTTTGCGTCTATGAGCCGCACAAATATGAGCAAGATTGCATTAATTATACCAACCAGACTTGACGCCAAGAGGTTACCTAACAAACCTTTGAAACTAATAAATAATAAAGAGATGATTTTACACGTATATGATTTAGCTAAAAAATCTAGAGTGGATGAAGTTTTGGTTGCAACTCCAGATGAAGCCATAGCTCAAAAGATTAAAAATAAAGGAGGCAAAGCCATTATCACAAAAACTTCTCACCAAACTGGTACAGATAGAATATATGAAGTTTTTAAGAACGAACTTAAAGGCGAGCCAGATTTCATTATTAACTTACAAGGTGATATGCCTAATTTAGATCCATCAGCTATAAATTATCTTGTAGATCATATTAAAAAAAAAAATTGTGATATAGCTACACTGGCCTCAAAATTAGATAATGAAAAAGATAAGTCAGATCGAAATGTTGTAAAAGTCTCGACGAAAGAAAAAATTATAAAAAACGATAAATTTTCAGCTGCTTTAGATTTTTCAAGAGTTATAGAAAATAATATTTCAAATTTTATCTACCACCATATAGGAATTTATGCCTTTACTAACAAAGCTTTATTGAGGTATGTAAGCTTAGAAAGAACTAAACTTGAGACAGAAAGAGGATTAGAACAACTAAGAGCGCTGGAAAATAAAATGAAAATTGATGTTGGATATGTAGATCAATCTCCTTTAAGTGTAGACACTGAGAACGATCTAATAGAAATAAAAAAATTGATGGAGAGAAATGTCAAAAATTAAAATTGCCTTTCAAGGCGAACCAGGTGCATATTCACATATAGCTATTAACGAAGTTTTTAAAAATCCAGAGATAAAAACATGCTCTACTTTTGAAGAAACTTTTAAAACAGCATTCGAAGACGATTCTTACAAAATTATAATTCCATTAGAAAATTCTTTAGCCGGAAGAGTAGCAGATATCCATTATCTTCTACCAAAATATAAACTTCAGATTCATGCAGAACATTTTCAAAAAGTAGAACATAACTTGTTGTCAAAAAATGATGCTGAAATGAAAGATATAAAGTGTGTTAGAAGTCATGCTCAAGCTATAGGTCAGTGTCAAAAAATTATAATGAATAATAGATTTAAAACTATAATTTCTGCAGATACTGCGGGATCAGCAAAAGAACTCGCAGAAGGAAAAGATAAATCTATTGCAGCTATAGCCTCAAAACTATCAGCTAAAATTTATAATTTAAAAATTTTAAAAGAAAATATAGAGGACGAAAAGGGAAATGTTACAAGATTTCTAATTATGGGAAAAAATGTTCAACAGCCAGAGTTTGAAAAAGGAAAAAAGTATATCACAACTTGTACTTTTAGATTAAAGAGTGAGCCTGCCGCCCTGTATAAGTCCTTAGGGGGATTTGCCACTAATCAAGTTAATATGACAAAACTTGAAAGCTTTTCTGTTAAAAATACATTTGCTCAAACTAACTTCTATCTAGATTTTGAGGGACATTTAGACGAGAAACCAGTACAAAATGCAATGGAGGAACTTGGGTTTCATACACAAAGTCTTGATATATTAGGGGTGTATCAAGCCTCAAATTTTAGGACAAAATAGTCCACAAATTTAAATTCTAGCTTGTAGTAATCAAATCTATCTTGATATAATCATGATGAGGTTGGCATCAGGTGGATGTTTCATAAACCCGGTCAGGTCTGAAAAGAAGCAGCCGTAGTGAAAATTTTTCAGGTTGTTGCCTGCCTCTTTTAATAAAATGAATAATAGTAAAATTTTAGCTTTAAAATATAGACCTCAAGAATTTAAAGATTTAATAGGCCAAGAAGTTATTGCACAAACTATTGTTAATGCCATTAAGTTGGGCAAGACACCAAATGCATATCTTTTAACAGGTATCAGGGGAATTGGAAAAACTACTACAGCTAGGTTAATAGCAAAAGCTTTAAATTGTATTAAAAATTCTGATAGTTCTAAAAAATGTTCACCCGAGTCTTTTTGTGATACTTGTAAAGAAATAGTTAGCTCCAATCACATTGATGTTCTTGAAATGGATGCAGCCTCAAAAACTGGTATTGACGATGTAAGAGAACTTATTGAAAATTCTAAGTATAGTCCGACTAGTGCTAGTTTTAAAATTTTTATAATTGATGAAGTTCACATGCTTTCAAAACAAGCATTTAACGGACTACTTAAGACTTTAGAGGAACCACCTGAAAGATTAAAATTTATTCTTGCCACCACTGAGGTGAGAAAGATTCCAGTTACAATTTTATCAAGATGTCAAAGATTTGATTTAAAAAGAGTAAATTTGCAAAAGCTTTTTTTGCATATAAAAGATATTTCAAAAAAAGAGGGCGGAAAGATTTCTGATGAAGCACTGAAAATTATTGCAAGAGCATCTGAAGGCTCAGTCAGAGATGCTTTATCATTATTAGATAGGGCATTAATTACTAAAGGCTCTGGCCAAGATAAAGAAATTCACGATCAAGATATAAGAAAAATGCTAGGTTTAGCTGACAGAAGCAAAATTATACATCTATTTAAAGAGATTCTTAACGGCGATCAAAAAAAAGCTGTAGATTTTTTGAAAGAAATGATCGAGGACGGTTTAGATGCGAGATACTTTCTTAATGATATTTTAGAGATAATTCATTTGTTTAGCAGAAGGGTAAATCTAGGACCTATTGAAAAGGATAATCTAATTTCAGAGTCTGAACTCAAAATGATTGATGACTATTCCAAAAACTTAAATATGCAAGATTTAGGATTATTTTGGCAGCTTACCATCAAAACTATTGATGATCTCAAACTTGTATCTAATGAAAATTTATCTTTAGAAATGTATATTTTACAATTAATTCATTTAAAAGATATTGAAAGAACAAAAGATATTAAGATTAATGAGCAAGATATTAAAGGCGGCGATAATTTTAAAAAAGTTCAAAATCAATTTGATTCTGATGAGCCAAAAGAAGAAAAAAAAATAAAACGAACAACTACAAGTCAACTTAAAAACACCGAGCAAATTCAAATCAGTCAACCAAAAAAAATTGAAGTTCAAAAAAATATTCAAATTGAAAAGTTTGAAGATTTAATCAAACTTGCCGAGAAAGAAAAAGAAATAGAACTTAAATATGACCTTGAACGCAATGTAAGATTGGTAAACTTCCATAAAGGAAAAATAGACATAGGATTCAATGAGAAATTAAATAAAGATTTTATTAAATTGCTTACAGAAAAATTACTTACTTGGACTGGTGAAAGATGGATAATTTCCTTAAGTAAAACTTCAGGGGCAAAAACTTTCTATGAAAAAAATTTAGAAAATAAGTCTGCAAATGTTTCCAAAGAAAAAAATAGTGAATTAGCAAAAGAAATATTTTCAACTTTTTCCGATGCTAAACTTATAGATGTTCAAGAGGATAAAGATGAATGATTTTACAGATATGCTTTCAAAAGCAAAAGTAATGCAGGAAAAAATGAAAGAACTCCAAGACAAAATTAAAAAAATTGAAGTCGAAGGAGAAGCAGGAGGAAATTTAGTTAAAGTAATTCTTACCGGTGATTATGAAATGAAATCAATTATAATTAGTGAAGAGGCAAAAAAAGAGAGCAGAGAAGTAATTAATGATTTGATCAAAGCAGCTTACAATAATGCTAAAGAAAATCTTAAGAAGAAATCTTCTGAGGAGTTATCAAATCTTACTGGAGGAATTCAACTTCCATTTAATATTAAGCCACCTTTTTAAATGAGCAACAATATTCCAGAGATAGAAGAACTTATAAAACAATTTTCTAGATTACCGGGTTTAGGACCTAAATCAGCTAAAAGAATTATACTTAAACTTATTAATAATAAAGATAGCATGGTTAAGCCATTAGCTCAGTCATTATCAAAAATTTATAAAAATGTAGTGAGGTGTATAAATTGTGGTAATTTAAAAATTGTAGATAGAGTTTGTATTTGTGAGCAAGTAAGCAAATTCGATAAAATTTGCGTAGTTGAAAATCTTGCTGATATGTGGGTAATTGAATCTGCAAATATATATAAAGGTTACTTCCATATTTTGGGAGGCACACTAAACTCCAATGAAAATTACGAAAAAAAAAATTTATTAATAGACTCTCTCATTAAAAGAATAAAAAAAAATAGTTTAAAAGAAGTTATTATTGCAACAAGTGCTACTGTTGAAGGCCAAACTACAGCTCATTACATAGAAGACTCTATTAAAAATGATAAATTAAAAATTACAAAATTAGCTCAAGGCCTACCTGTAGGAGGAGAAATTGAGCAGTTAGATGACGGGACACTATTTTCAGCCTTTAAAAATAGAGTTCCAGTTACAAATGATTAATTAATTGTAGATTTTTTCTCTAATCTTCTCTGATGTAATAAAGGCTCAGTATATCCAGACGGCTGTTCCTTGCCTTTAAAAACTAGATCGCATGCAGCTTTAAATGCTATTGAATTTTCAAAGTCATCAGACATTTTCTTGTAATTTGATTTTTCAGAACTATCATTTTGTTTATCAACAATTCTCGCCATTTTTTTCATTACATCCATCACTTGATCTTGAGTACAGACACCGTGATAAAGCCAATTTGCCATATGTTGCGAAGATATTCTTAATGTTGCTCTATCTTCCATCAGGCCTATATTGTTAATATCAGGAACTTTTGAACAACCAACTCCCTGGTCAATCCATCTTACTACATACCCTAAAATTCCTTGGGCATTATTTTCTAATTCTTTATTAATTTCTTCGACAGACCAATTCGGCCTATCTGCGGTAGGTATCTCTAAAATTTTATCCAATTTTGCTTTTTGTCTCTTTTTAATTTCAATCTGTTTTTTAAATACGTTTACCTCATGATAATGGATTGAATGAAGTGTTGCCGCCGTTGGTGATGGCACCCACGCACAATTAGCACCTGAGTTTGGGTGAACAATTTTTTGCTTCATCATATCCGACATTCTATCCGGCATCGCCCACATGCCTTTACCTATTTGGGCAACACCAGAAAATCCACAAGAAAGACCTGTGTCAACATTCCAATCTTCATAAGTATTTAGCCAAGCAGATTTCTTCATATCTCCTTTAAAAATCATTGGCCCTGCTTCGAAAGAGGTATGCATTTCATCTCCTGTTCTGTCTAAAAAACCTGTATTGATAAAAACTATTCTTTCTTTTACTTTTCTAATACATTCCTTCAAGTTAACAGTTGTTCTCCTCTCCTCATCCATAATGCCTACTTTAATTGTGTACTTTTTAAGATTTAAAGTTTCCTCTACTTTTTCAAACAAGTCATTTGTGAAGGAGGCTTCATCCGGTCCGTGCATTTTTGGTTTAACTATATAAACTGAGCCTGTTCGAGAATTTTTTTTATTTTTGAAATCATGCAATGCACACATTGTTGAAAAAAAAGCATCCATAATTCCTTCTGGAATTTCAGATCCATCCTTTAAAATTATTGCAGGATTGGTCATAAGATGACCAACGTTTCTATTTAAAAGCAAAGCTCTTCCGTGCAATTTAAATTTAACACCATTCGGGTTTGTATATTCTCTATCTGGTTTAAGCTCTCTAGTAAATTTTTTTCCATTTTTCTCCATTTCTGTTTTTAGATCGCCTTTCATTATGCCAAGCCAATTTCTGTAACATCTTATTTTATCCTCTCCATCTACAGCAGTAACAGAGTCTTCATTGTCTACAATTGTTGAGATCGCTGATTCAATTATAACATCTGAGATATTTGCTTTATCAACTTTTCCTATTAAATGATCAGGGTTAATAATTATATCAATATGTAGATTATTGTTTTTTAATAAAATAGAGGATGGACTTTCCTTGTTTCCGTTATACCCAACAAATTGATTTTTATCTTTTAAAAAATATTTTTTATTATTAATTTCTAAATTTAATTGATCATCAGTTATTTTGATTTTTTCAATCTCAGTCCATTTTGCATCTTTGATAATAAATGCCTTATCTAAAAAATTTCTTACATACTTAATAACTTTATCGCCTCTTTTTGGATTATAAGCGCTGTCTCTTTCACCTTCGATTACATCTGTACCATATAAAGCATCGTATAAACTGCCCCATCTAGCATTAGCAGCATTTAATGCGTACCTCGCATTATCCACTGGTACAACTAGTTGAGGACCAGCAATCGATTTAATTTCTTCATCAACATTTGATGTACTAATTTTAAAATCCCCTTTCTCCTCGACCAGATAATTGATTGATTTCAAAAAAGTTAAATATTCATCATTATTAAAATCAGTGTCTTTTTTTGATACATGCCAAGCATCTATCTTTTTTTGTATTTCGAGTCTTTCCTTTAACAACTTTTTGTTAATTATAGATAAATTATGAACTATATCGTCAAACTTTGACCAAAATTTATTGGGATCAATATCTGTGCCTGGAATAACTTCTTTCTCTATAAATTCTACTAATTTAGAATCAATTTTTAAATTTCCTTTTTTTATTTTTTGCATATTAAATAATAAACCGATTGTATTCTTTTAAAAAGAGAATTATGTTAAAAATTAAAGAAAATTATGAAAAACTATCTAGATTTTGAAAAAGAAATTAAGCTTTTGGAGGAGAAGAGAGATACACTTAAAAGTCCTTTTGGCTCAGAGGGAATTTCAGAGGTAGATACGCAAAAAATTAAAGAGACCCAAGAACAAATTAATGAAAAATTGAAAGAGATTTATACAAATTTAAATAGTTGGGAAAGAACATTAGTCGCTAGACATGAGGATAGGCCCAAAGCAAATTTTTATATAAATAAAATTTTCTCAAACTTTTCTCCATTATCTGGAGATAGATTTTTTGGTGATGATAAATCTGTAATTGCTGGTTTTGGTATCATTGATAAAAGATCAGTTTTAGTTATCGGCCAAGAAAAAGGAGAAGATCTTAATAGCAGAATTGAGAGGAATTTTGGAATGATGAAGCCGGAGGGATATAGAAAGTGTATAAGATTAATGAAATTGGCTGACAGATTTGAAATTCCCGTTATCACTTTTATTGATACTCCTGGAGCTTATCCAGGTGTTGGTGCTGAACAAAGGGGACAAGCTGCAGCAATTGCTAATTCAATAGAAAGCTGTATGTCTTTAAAGGTTCCAAATATTTCAATTATAATAGGCGAAGGTGGTTCGGGTGGAGCAATTGCTTTAGCCTCTTCAAATAAAGTTATAATGTTAGAAAATTCTATTTACTCAGTAATTTCACCTGAAGGGTGTGCTTCGATACTTTGGAGAGATCCTAGTAAATCTTTACAAGCTGCAGAGGCGATGAAATTAACTGCTAAGGATTTATTAAAGTTAGGAATTATAGATGAAATTATAGATGAGCCATTAGGTGGCGCACATAGAAATGCAGATTCTGTTGCTGATGAAGTAAAATTTTCAATTATAAAAAGCCTTAAGTTTTTTGAAAATTCATCAAAAGAAGAAATTTATCAACACAGAAAAGAAAAATTTTTGAAGATAGGAAGAGATAAGGGTTTTGTAAAATCATCCCGTCATTCTGGGCAAGGATTGGAATATCAGGAGCCAAAATTTGCCAAAGTCAAGAGGCATTTGATTAAAAATAAATATATTTATTTAGGTTTTAGTCTACTTTTTATTGTATCAATTATAACCATATTCAATTGATATATGTTGCAAAATAGACAATTTACTAATTTTTATTGTTTTTTTTAAAAAACAGATCTTGACAACAATACAACATACATATTAAACGGGCGAGGTTAGTAAGTTTTTACTAATTAAAGTTAATAACAAATAAGGAAAAGTAAACAATGAGTGCACTAAAAGGCAAAGTAAAGTGGTTCAATGGTACTAAAGGTTATGGTTTCATTGAAAGAGAAGACAAAGAAAAAGACGTGTTCGTTCACAGCTCGGCAGTTAGAGAAGCTGGTTTAAAATATTTAAACGAAGGCGATGAACTAACGTTTGAAGTGGAAAGCACGGAAAAAGGTCCTTCCGCAGTAAAATTGCAGAAAACATCTTAAATCTTATTTCCTAAATCCAAATTATCGGGACATCAGACTTATTATAGTTTTATGTCCCGCTAATTCTTTCCTTGCAAAATTCGGATCTTTTGTTAAAAGACAGCTAATGATTATAAAAATTAAAAATTCTATCCTAAAAACACACTCTCACAGTGTACACGCTAGGCTATTGCTTAGCTAAATCATTACATATTTTAAAATACAAATTTATAAACAATTAATATAAAAAGGAGTTATGCAGCAGTAGCTCAGTTGGTTAGAGCACTAGTTTGTGGAACTAGGGGTCGGTGGTTCGAATCCACCCTGCTGTACCAAAAAATGGTAAAAGATAAAAAAACAAAACCTTCTAAGGAACTTCCATTAGGTTTTGTAGATAGACAGGAAAAAGAATTATTAATCCGTGATTTTGTAATTTCTAATATCAAAGAAGTTATGATTAAGTACGGCTTTCAATATCTCGAAACACCAAGTTTCGAGTATACGGATAGTATTGGTAAATTTTTACCCGATAAAGACAGGCCTGATGCAGGAGTATTTTCTTTTAAAGACGAAAACAAATGGCTGTCACTTAGATACGATCTTACTGCCCCACTAGCAAGATATGTTGCAAAAAACTATCTTGAAATTCCAAAACCTTTCAAAAGATATCAACTAGGTACTGTTTGGAGAAATGAAAAGCCAGGACCCGGAAGATTTAGAGAGTTTTTACAGTTTGATGCTGACTGCGTGGGAACAAAAAATTTACAGTCAGATGCTGAGCTTTGCATATTAGTATCTGAGATACTAGAGAGATGTGGATTAAATAAAAATGATTACATTGTAAATATTTCATCTAGAAAAATAACAGATAAATTATTTGAAAAATTAAAAATCAATTCAAAAGATCAAATATTATCCACTTTACGCGCGCTGGATAAAATAGATAGACTTGGATGGGACGAAGCTAAAAAACTTCTAGGAGAAGGTAGAAAGGATAAATCTGGAGATTACACAAAAGGGTCAAATCTAAAAAAAGATCAAATTAAAATAATAGAAGATACTTTAAAAGGCAAAACAACCGATAGTGAAGATGTATTAGAAATTACAAAAATTTTTGAAGCTTATAACTTTAAAAATTACAAATTTGATCCATCAGTTATTAGGGGTTTAGAATATTACACAGGACCTATCTTCGAAGTTAATTTAAATTTTGATGTTAAGAATGCAAAAGGACAAACTATTCAATTTGGCTCAATAGGAGGAGGAGGGAGGTACGATAATCTTGTAAATAATTTTGGAAACCTTGATTGTCCAGCAACTGGAATATCAATAGGTCTTGATAGGTTAGTATTTGCTTTAATGCAAAAAAAGGATTTTAAAATTAAAATCTCTCGACCTGTAGTCATATGTACTTTCGATAAACTTCGTACCAAAGAATATATAGAAATATTAACTAAACTAAGAAACTCAAACATCAGTTCTGAGATTTATCCTGGTGAGGGCAAATTAAAAAAACAGATGGAGTACGCAAACAAAATTGGATCACCCGCTGTCATTTTATATGGCGATGATGAAATCAAATCAGGAAAAGCAACTTTGAAAAATCTAAAAACTGGGAATGAAAGTTCAGTTAAAACAGAAGACCTAGCAAATGAAATCAAAAAATTACTCTGAAAACATAATAAAAGTTTTTAAAAAAGATGGTTTTATTTTATCGAAACCGGATGTTCTTTTAGACTCAGACTATATAATTCAAAGATCAGGCGAGAATTTTCGAAAATTAATGCTTACTTTTGAGGACGATACTGGCAAAAGTATGTGTTTAAGACCAGATTTAACGGTAGCCTCGTGTATAAAATATTTGAAAGAGAAATCTAAAACTAATTCAAAAATTTATTATTCTGGCCAAGCCTATAGAAGATCAAGCGGACCAAAAGATAAAGTTGTTAATGATCAGTTAGGAATAGAAATTTTAGGCTCCAAAAATAAATCTTATGATGATTTAAAAATTTTAAAAACAATTACTAAATCAATTAAAAAAATTAAAATAAAAAATACCTCAATAAAAGTGGGAGATGTAAGTTTATTTCAAAGGTTATTAGAGTCCTTAAAAATACCAGAAAGATGGAAAATGAGATTGAACAGACACTTTTGGAGACCCAAATATTTTGAAGATTTACTGAATAGACTCGAAACTAACTCTGATGTGGACCCTTCGGCAGTTGAATTAGATAAAAAAAAGTTTTTAGAAATGAAAAATATTGATCAGAATAAAGAAATTGCAAACCGTAAAATTTCTGAAATTTTATCTAGATTTGATCGAAAGATAAAAGATCCAAGATCATTTAAAGAAAATAAAAAAACTGTAAAAATAATAAGAGAATACCTTAAAATTAATTGTCCAATAGTAAAATTAGAAAAAACTCTTAATAGTTTTATTCTAAAAAATAAATTAGGAGCTAATATTTTTAAAAACTTGTCTAATTTAAAAAATTTATCAAAAATAGATTCGAAAACAGTTTTTTCAACAAACTTCGGAAGAGATATCGAGTATTATACGGGATTAGTTTTTGAGGTATACAATTCATCAAATAAAGAAATAGCTAGAGGCGGAAGGTATGATAGTTTACTGAAAAGTCTTGGATCAAAAAGAAACATTTCAGCAGTTGGTGCTGCAATTAATTTGAATAATTTAAAAAAATGAAAAATTTAATAACTATAGGACTACCAAGTAAAGGAAGATTAAAAGAGGGCTCAGTAGACTATCTTAGAAAAAATAATTTAGAACTCTCCTCAAATGGGGCAGAACGAAATTATTTTGCTGAAGTAAAAAATTTTCCTTTTATTAAAATTATTTATTTACATGCTAAAGAAATTATACAAAGACTGAGTGATGGTACTCTTGATATAGGTATATCTGGCCTAGATCTTTTAAATGAGTCACCAATCAATATAAATAAAAAAATTGAAGTTAAGAAAAAATTAGATTTTGGATCAGCTAATCTTGTAGTTGCTATTCCTGATGATTGGATAGATGTTCAAACTGTTGCTGATCTAGAAGAGGTGTCATTTGATTTTAGAGATAAAAAAAATAAAAGACTAAGAGTTGCTACTAAATATCCAAATTTAACTAACAATTTTCTTGTTTCAAAAGGTGTAACACAATACAAATTAGTACCTAGTTTAGGTGCTACAGAAACTTATCCTTTTATTGGATCATCTGAAATTATAATTGACATTACCTCTTCAGGAAAAACACTTCGAGATAATAATCTCAGAATTTTAAAAGATGGTCTTATACTAAAATCTTGCGCATGTTTGATGATAGCTAAAAAATCTAAAAATAAGGAAATTTTAAAAAAATGGAAGTTGTTACCAAAATTGCACCAATAGCATTGGCACTTATAATGCTAACTCTAGGCCTAGGCTTAACAGGCCAAGATTTTTTAAGAGTTATTAAACAACCAAAAGATTTTATTATTGGTTTGATATGCCAACTTATATTACTTCCAATAATTGCATTTATTTTAATTAAAATTTTTAATACTCCAATAGAACTTGCTTTAGGTGTCATGATTATTGCTGCCGCTCCTGGAGGAGTTACATCAAATGTTTTAACAAAATTTGCAAACGGTGATGTTGCATTATCAGTATCACTGACAGCAGTTATAAGCTTAATAAGCATTATTTCAGTTCCATTTATTATTTTCAAATCTGCTGATTTATTACAAATTACAAATATTTCTAAAGAAATTTCAATCATTGGAATATCAATGAAAATGTTTTTAGTTGTTACATTGCCAGTTCTTTTAGGAATGTTAATTAGGAAATTCGCAACTTATTTTATAGACTCTAAAAGACAATTAATTCAAAGAATTTCAATTATTTTATTTGCTTTCGTTTTCGCAGCTATTTGGATTGAGGAATGGGAGAACATAATAAGCTATATAGTTCAAGCTGGAACAATTACACTAACTTTAAACGTTGTTATGATGATAATTGCTTATTATTTAGCAAAATTTTTAGCAAGCGGTGTCGCTCAAAGAAAATGTATTTCATTGGAATGTGGACTTCAAAATGGAACTCTAGCAGTTTTTGTAGCTAGCCAATTGTTTAATGATATAACATTCTTAATTCCTACAGCAGCTTACGCTTTAATTATGTTTATAACTTCTCTTATTTTTGTTTTTTTTGTAAGGAAAGTATCTTGATTTAACAACCTTTAAAAGATGAAGACATATCTTTTAATAACTTTTGGTACATGCCTTTGCCTTTATCTAAAGTTGCACCCAGAGGGTCTAAAACACTTGTCTTAACTTTAGTATCTTTAGCAATTGATTTTATTATTGAAGGATTAAATTGAGGTTCAGAGAATAGGCAATTTACTTTTTCATGTTCTATTACCTCTCTAATTTCAGCTAGTTGTTCCGCTCCAGGCATAACATCTGTATTTACAGTTAAAGCTCCGAGAACTTGTATACCAAACCTGTTTTCAAAATATTGGTAGGCATCATGGAAAACTACAAACCTAAGATCTTTTTTAAGATCTTTTTTTATACTTTTAGTTAATGCATCTAAATCTGCTATAGCTTTTTTTGAATTAGCTTTATATTTTGAGCCGTTTTCTGGGTCTAACTTAACTAACTGTTTTGTAACTTCTTTAACAATTACTTTTGCATTCATTGGATCTAACCAAACATGAGGATCATGTTCGCCATGTGCATGACCTTCGTGTCCATGATCATCGTGCTTATCTTCTTTGTGACCATGTTCTTTGTGTTCGTCATGTTCTTTATGTTCGTCATGTTTATCCTCTTTATGCCCATGATCATCGTGCTTATCTTCTTTATGACCATGTTCTTTGTGCTCGTCATGTCCATGATCATCGTGACCTTCAAAAATATTTTTTTCTCTAAACTTTAGTTTTTTAATTCCTTTTAAATCCATTACTTCAATATTCACAGCTTTTTTAGCAATTGTGTCTAATGGTTTTTCTAGAAAAGCTTCTAAATCTTCACCTACCCAAATTATAAGATCAGCATTCTCAATCATTTTTGCATGTGATGGTTTTAAACTAAAACCGTGTGGAGAATTATATCCATCAACTATAACATCAGGTTTACCAACACCGTCCATTACATAACTAACTAAGGAATGTATTGGTTTAATTGATGCTACTACTTTAACATCTGCATTTACTGAAGAATTCAGAGCAAATATACAAAAAAATAATGATATTGTAAGTTTACGCATATTGTTTAACATAGTGTTATAATATAACGTTTGTTATAATATAACACTTTTAAGGTCAAGAGCTTTATTATGAATGATAAAAAAATACTACTCAAAGTTGAGAATGCTGGAATTTCTATAAATGGCAAACCGCTGGTTCGAGGTGTCTCCTTGGAAATTAAAAAAGGTCAAATAGTAACTCTAATCGGACCAAATGGATCAGGAAAATCAACTACTGCAAAAATTGCCTTAGGTATTTACAAAAATATAGATGGAAGAGTTCAAAAGTTCACCAAAAAAGTAGGCTACGTTCCTCAAAAAATCTCCATAGATTGGACATTGCCTATTAGAGTAATTGATTTCATGAATTTGACGGAAAATTTAACCGAAGATCAAATAGATATTTCTTTAAATTTAACTGGCGTTAATCATTTAAAAAATAAAAGTTTAAGTAATTTATCCGGCGGTGAGTTTCAAAGAGTTTTAATTGCTAGAGCAATTTCAAAAGAACCAGAACTTTTAGTATTAGATGAACCTGTTCAAGGAGTAGATTTCAAAGGAGAGATTGCATTATATGAATTAATTAAAAAAATTTCAGAAAAATTGGATTGTGGAATACTCTTAATTTCGCATGACTTACACGTAGTAATGTCTGCTACCGATTTTGTAGTATGTCTAAATGGACATGTCTGTTGTTCTGGGACACCTCAAGTAGTTGTTCAAAACGATAAATACAGAGAATTATTTGGAGATCGAGCATCTAATATCTTATCTCTTTATGAACATAAGCATGACCATACTCATTCCCAAGATGGAACAATAGACAATAAATAATATGCTTAATGATTTTTTTATAAGAGCGTTACTAGCAGGTGTTGGAATAGCTTTAATTACTGGACCTTTAGGATGTTTCGTAGTTTGGAGACGTCTATCTTTTTTTGCAGGTACTTTAGCTCATTCAGCTTTATTAGGTGTAACAATGGCTTTAGTTTTTGAAATTAATATAGCTTTTTCTGTTTTTTTAATATCTGCAGTGCTAGCAATTTTTCTCTTACAACTCCAAAAAAAAACAAATCTACCTAACGATGCTTTATTAGGATTGTTAGCACACTCATCCTTGGCAATTGGTCTTGTTATAATTGGATTTTTAACAACAATTCGATTTGATGTAATGGGATTATTGTTTGGCGATATACTTGCCGTAGATGAAAATGATTTATTATTTATTTGGGTAGGTGGGGCATTTATTCTTCTAGTTTTGAAATTAATTTGGAAACCTCTATTTGCATCGACTATAAATTATGAATTAGCAGAAGCTGAGGGAATGAAGCCTGACAAATATAATGCAATATTTACAATTTTAATGGCAGCTATTATTGCCATTTCTATAAAAATAGTAGGACTACTTTTGATAACTGGAATGCTCATTATACCTGCAGCTTTAGCGAGAAATATTTCTAATAATCCCGTACAGATGGTAATATTATCAACAGTGGGTGGCTTGTTATCCATATTAATTGGATTGTTTTCTTCTTTAGAATTTAACACTGCTTCAGGTCCTTCAATAATAGCAGCAGCTTTATTTCTATTTTTAGTTTCACTTATTAAGGTTAGAAAATTTTCTGAATTGAAAAAATAAACATGAATTGGTAAAATATATAATGACACAAACTCAAATACTCTCAAAAAATCAACAAATAGTTTTAGATATAATTGAAAAGGCAAAAGAACCTTTAAAAGCTTATTCAATTTTATTTAATGTGCAAAAAAAAGGTATTAAAGCACCATTACAAGTTTACAGAGCTTTAGAAAAATTAATTAAATTAGGAAAAATCCATAAAGTTGAGAGTAGAAATGCTTTTGTAGCATGTAAAAACTCTTATTGTAGAATTTCTAAAGCGACAGCATTTTCTATATGTGAGTCTTGTGAAAAAGTAACTGAAATCAACAATTCAAAGATTTCTAAGTATTTATCAAATTTTGAGGATAATACTGGAATGACTTATAAAAAATATAATCTTGAATTTTTTGGTTTGTGCAAAAAATGTAGGTAGAACTTACATTCTCATACTGGTTTCTAATAATACTTGATTTACTTAACATTTTGAAAATTCCTTCATCACTCTTCATCACTATTTAAAGCAATTCAAAAGATGACTTCATTGAGGAGTAGGTTAAAATGATTTTGATGAAAAAGGACACAAGAAGAAAAACTCTCAAATATTTAGGGCAACTTGATTCATACTCAGAAAAGGCATTTGATTATTTACATATTTCATCAAAAAAATCACTTTTTAATTACGATTGTATGAAAAAAATGAATTATTCTATTCGTTCGCAATTTGAAAAAAATGGATCCATCTGGGTTTTTTCTGATCATAAAATTAAAAAAAATAAAATATTAAGTTGGAATGCAGATATGAGCGAAGTTGGCATGTGGAATATAAAAGAATTTAATATATCAGGAGATACAACTGGTATATGTGTAGTACCAGCATTAGAACCTTTTGGAAACTCAAAATGGTTTGATACTGGTCTTTTTACCTTAGGTTTTGTCGATATAAATCCAAAAATAGATTTTATTGATATAAATGATAACACTCTATGCATATCCTTATTTGAACCAGTTCAGTTTTTAGATTTTTTTGAGGAACAGGATTTTTTTAAGAAAAAAAATAATTCAAATATTCTTAAATTTGACAAATTTATTAAAGAAAAAATACATATAAAAAAACAAACATCCCAATTTTTAACTTATAAAGTTCCCAACGGGAAATATCAAATTTATAATCTTATCTCAACACGATCATGGAAAAATTCTGTTATTAATGAAGGTGATTTTTTAGGATTTTTTATTAAACTTAAACCAATGTATGCCTCTGATTTTTATGAAACAAAACATGATTGGGATTATGGTCCTTATAAATATCCGACTGGAGAAAAATATGTTGGACAATTAAAAAATGGAAAACGACATGGCAAAGGAACACAAACTTACCCACACGGATATAAATATGTTGGATATTGGAAAGATGATAAATATCATGGCAAAGGTATATTAACTGGTCCTTACTACACAAAATACTCCAAACCTAAGAAAGGTATTTGGAAAAATGGAAAATTAATTAAATAAAGAATTTCGAATCCTTCATCATTCCTTCATCACTAATGATTTTTGTTAAGATAAAAAAAAAGGGCAGTAAAAACTGCCCTTTTTGAATTTTTGTTTGAGAACAATGGGGATTACATTCCCATTCCACCCATTCCACCCATACCACCCATTCCTCCAGGAGGCATAGCAGGAGCACTTGAATCTTTTTCCTCAGGTTTATCTGCAATCATAGCTTCAGTTGTAACCAACAATCCTGCTATTGATGCTGCATCTTGTAAAGCTGACCTTACTACTTTTGTAGGATCGATTATTCCTTTCGAAAACATATCAACATACTCTTCATTTTGAGCGTCATAACCTTGAGAGGATTTTTTGCCTTCTAAAAGCTTTCCAACTACAACAGATCCATCTACGCCAGCGTTAGCAGTAATCTGTCTTATTGGTGCCTCTAAAGCTTTTCTAACAATATCAACACCAGATTTTTGGTCATCTCCCTTAACTTTTAAGTTTGATAGTTCCTCAGATGCGTATAGCAAAGCACAACCACCTCCAGCAACTACACCTTCTTCTACAGCTGCTCTAGTTGCGTTTAGTGCATCTTCTACTCTATCTTTTCTCTCTTTTACTTCAATTTCAGTGGCACCACCAACTTTAATAACCGCTACACCACCAGCTAACTTAGCTAATCTTTCCTGAAGTTTTTCTTTGTCATAGTCAGAAGTTGTTTCTGTAATTTCAGATCTAATCTGATTACATCTAGCTTCTATATCAGCTTTTTTACCTCCACCTGCAACTATTGTACTATTTTCTTTATCAATTTTTACTTTTTTACAAGAACCTAGATCTCCAATTTTTACATTTTCTAATTTAATTCCTAGGTCTTCTGAAATAACCTGACCACCTGTTAAGATTGCAATATCTTCTAACATCGCTTTTCTTCTATCACCAAATCCTGGAGCTTTTACAGCAACAACTTTTAAACCACCTCTTAGTTTATTTACAACAAGAGTAGCCAAGGCTTCACCCTCAACATCTTCTGAAATAATCATTAGCGGTCTATTTGCTTGAACTACAGACTCTAAAAGTGGAACCATTGGCTGAAGATTTGTTAATTTTTTTTCAACTAATAAAAGTAACGGGTTATCAAGTTCAGTTGTCATTTTTTCTGTATTGGTAATAAAGTAAGGTGAAAGGTACCCTCTATCAAACTGCATTCCTTCTACAACATCTAATTCTGTTTCAATACCTTTGGCTTCCTCAACAGTTATTACTCCTTCATTACCTACTTTTTGCATTGCTTTAGAAATCATATCACCAATAGATTTTTCTCCATTAGCAGAGATAGTTCCAACTTGTGCAACTTCTTCATTCGTTTTTACTTTTTTGGATGTAGATTTTAGTTTTTTAATTACATGTTCTACAGCGGTATCTATACCTCTTTTAATATCCATCGGGTTCATACCTGCTGTTACATATTTTAATCCTTCCGAAACAATTGACTGAGCAAGTATAGTAGCTGTAGTTGTACCATCGCCAGCATTATCATTTGTTTTGCTAGCAACTTCTTTAACCATTTGCGCTCCCATATTCTCAAACTTATCTTCAAGTTCAATTTCTTTAGCAACAGAAACACCATCTTTAGTAGTTCTAGGAGCACCATAAGATTTATCCATTACAACATTACGACCTTTAGGTCCCAACGTAACTTTTACTGTATTTGCCAAAGTGTTTACTCCATTAAGCATTTTTGTTCTTGCTTCAGTACTAAATTTAATTATTTTTGACATTCTGTTCTCCTTCTATTTACTTTTTGAAATTCCCATTATGTCGGACTCTTTCATTATACTATATTCTTTTCCGTCAATTTTAACTTCAGTTCCAGACCATTTTCCAAAAAGAACACGATCTCCGACTTTAACATCCATTTTAATTATTTTACCATCTTCGGTTTTTGCACCAGAACCTACTGCAACTACCTCGCCTTCTTGAGGCTTTTCTTTTGCTGTATCTGGTATAATTATACCACCAGAAGTTTTTTCTTCACTATCAAGAACTTTAATTAATACCCTGTCATGCAAAGGTCTAAATTTCATATTATGCTCCTGTAAATTCTTATTTGTAGTTTGATATGGTATTTTATGATTAAATTTCAAGTGTTAAATAACTTTTTAATTAGATAAAAAAAGGCCAATATTGCTATATTTTGTTAACTTTTCTATAAATACTTAAAAAAGGACCTTTAAAATTGAAAAAATTAAAGAATTTTTCTGTAATTTCAAACTCTTATGATGCTTTCATAATAGATTTATGGGGAGTAATGCATAATGGGATTCGACTTAATTCAGGTGCCATAGAAGTTGTTGAAAATCTGAGTAAAAATAGAAAAAGAATTGTTTTTTTAACTAATGCACCAAGACCTAACAAAAGTGTAATTAAATTTCTAAAGAAATTAAATATGGATAAAAAATACTTTAATAATATTTTTACTTCTGGCGAAATAGCCAGAGACTCATTGAAAACTAAAAAGTTTGGTATTAATTTTTTTCATCTTGGTCCAGAAAGAGATAACTCTATATTTGTTGAATGGGAGAAAAACAAAACATCTATTGATAAATGTGATTTTATTTTATGCACAGGCTTATTTGATGATCAGGAAGAAAATTTAAGTTTTTACAAGCAGCTTCTAAAAGACCATATTAAAAAAAAACTAATTTGTACCAATCCCGACTTAATTGTTCACAGAGGAAATAAAGTTGAACTTTGTGCAGGAAGTATAGCTCAAGTTTTTAGTTCCTTAGGGGGAGAAGTTGTATACTTTGGAAAACCATATCCAGAGGTATACAATAACTGTTTAAAAAAAAATGAAAAAACTCTTGTCATAGGAGATAATTTAAATACAGATATAAAAGGTGCAAATAATTTAAATTTAGATTCTTTATTTATTACCAATGGAGTGCATAGATCTGAATTTAAAGAAGAACATGAGTTGGAAAAATTGTTAAAAAAATACAACGTAAGATCAAACTACTTTCAAAGCGAACTTATTTGGTAAAAATGATAGTTAAAAGAAATCTTAAAATACAGAAAAAATTTAAAAAATCTGTTATAGCAATTGGAAACTTTGACGGCATTCATTTGGGGCACCGAAGAGTTTTAAAACAAGCAAGATTAAAAGCAAAAAAGAATAATCTAAAATTTGGTGTAGTTACATTTGAACCTGTTCCTGTAATGTTTTTTAATAAGCAAATTAAAAATCACAGGATAAACAATTTAAACCAAAAAATATTAGGATTAAAAAAGTTAAAATTAGATTTTTTGTTAATTATAAAATTTAATAAAAAGTTTTCAAGTCAAAATCCATTAGCATTTATAAAAAAAATTCTTTTTAAAAGCCTTAACTGTAAATATATATTTGTTAGCAGAAACTTTCGTTTTGGTAAAAAAAGAAAAGGCAACATAGAAACTTTGAAACAAAATGAAAATATTTATTCTTATAAAACAATTATTTCTAAACCTTTAAAGAAAAATAATAAGATTTTATCTTCAACTCTTATAAGGAAAAAAATATCTTTAGGAATGGTAAAAAAAGTAAAATCTTTTTTAGGAAGAAATTGGAGTATAGAAGGCACAGTTATTAAGGGGAGAAAAAGAGGAAGAAAAATTGGTTTTCCAACATGCAATATAAGATTAAAAGATTATATAATTCCAAAATTAGGCGTCTATTCAATATTAGCTGAAACTGATAAATTTAAGAGAAAAGGTATTGCTAATATTGGATATAGACCAACGTTTAATGGAAAGAGTTTGCTTTTAGAGGTAAATATATTTGGAATTAAAAAAAATTTATATAAAAAGAAACTAAGAGTTAGTTTTACAAAATTTATTAGAGGAGAAAAAAAATTTAGAAATATCAATCAACTTAAAATGCAAATTAAAAAAGATATTCAAAAAGCCAAAAATTAAATGTCAAAAGATAGTTTACAGCTTCCAAAAACAGCTTTTTCAATGAAAGCTAATTTACCCTCCAAAGAACCAGGAATTTTGGAGAAATGGGAAAAAAATAAAATGTACGAGAAATTAAGAAAGATATCAAAAGGCAGAGAAAAGTTTGTTTTGCACGATGGCCCTCCGTATGCCAACGGACATATCCATATGGGAACAGCATTAAATAAAATTTTAAAAGATATGGTTACAAGATTTCATCAAATGCAGGGGAAAGATTCTATTTACGTTCCAGGTTGGGATTGCCATGGGCTTCCTATTGAGTGGAAGATTGAGGAGTTATATAAAAAAAATAAAAAAAATAAAGACGAGGTACCAATAAAAGATTTCAGGAGTGAATGCAGAGATTTTGCTAAAAAATGGATTGAGATACAAACTAAAGAATTTAAAAGATTAGGCGTAGTTGGAGATTTTGATAATTATTATTCCACGATGAGTTTTAATGGAGAAGCACAAATAGTTCGTGAGCTTGGAAAATTTTTATTAGATAAAAGTTTATATCAAGGTTTTAAACCAGTACTTTGGTCTACTGTAGAAAAAACTGCATTAGCCGATGCTGAGGTAGAATATAAGGATCACACATCTAATACAATTTATGCAGCTTTCAAGATCAAAAAAACAGACAAAGACTTTTTAAAAGATGCCAATATTGTAATTTGGACCACAACTCCTTGGACTATACCAGCTAATAAAGCTCTAGCATTTAATAGTTCCCTTGATTATTCCCTAATCGAAATTGAAGGGTTAGATAATTTTAAAGAAAAAAAAATTGTTATAGCTAAAGAATTAATTAAATCTGTTACCGAGTCTTGTGGTTTAGAAAAGTTTAAAGTTATAAAAAATTTTAAGGGATCCGAATTAAATAAAACAATATGTAGCCACCCTTTTTTGAAATTAGGATACGACTATGATGTACCAATGTTTGATGCAAGATTTGTCACTCTCGAGCAAGGAACAGGTATTGTTCATTGCGCTCCAAGTCATGGTGTTGATGATTTTAATTTATGCCTAAAAAATAATATTGAGTCAAAATACACGGTAGATGACTCAGGATATTACACCAAAGAGATACCATATTTTGAAAAAACACATGTGTTTAAAGCAGATCCCATTGTTATAGATAATCTTAGAGAACAAAAAAAGTTATTAAAAAATGATAAATTACAACATAGTTATCCTCATTCTTGGAGATCAAAAGCTCCCTTAATTTATAGAGCTACGCCTCAGTGGTTCATTTCAATGGAAATTAATTCTTTAAGAAAGAAGGCATTAAAAGCAATAAACGAAACAGATTTTTATCCCGTTAAAGGAAAGGAGCGGCTTTTATCTATGATTGAAGGTAGACCTGACTGGTGCGTTTCACGACAAAGAGTTTGGGGCGTTCCACTTCCTATTTTTATAAATAAAAAAACAAAAGAACCTCTTAGAGATAAAAAAGTCATAGATAGGATTGCTGATATATATGAAAAAGAAGGCTCTGATTGTTGGTTCACAGAAAAGTCCAAAAGATTTTTAGGAGACGATTATAGCGAAAAGGATTTTGATAAATTGAATGATATCGTTGAAGTTTGGTTTGATAGTGGATCTACTCATAGTTTTGTATTAGAGCAAAGAAAAGATTTAAAATGGCCTGCAGACATGTATTTGGAGGGATCTGATCAACACAGGGGTTGGTTTCATTCTTCTTTACTAGAGTCATGCGGAACAAGAGGCAAAGCTCCCTTTGAAAGTATTTTATCCCATGGTTTCGTAGTAGACGGTAAAGGAATGAAAATGTCTAAGTCCGCTGGAAATGTAATATTACCTGAAGATATTTTAAAGAATTACGGAGCTGATATATTGAGAGCATGGGTTTGTGCTTCAGATTATGCAGAAGATTTAAGGATCGATAAAACGATTTTAGCCCAACACGCTGAGTCATATAGGAAGATAAGAAATACCTTTAGATTTATACTAGGAAATATTAAAGATAATTTTGAACCGCAAAATATAAATGACGTAGAAATAAAAGATTTTCCAGAGTTAGAAAGATATATTTTAAATAGGTTATTTTTTGTAGATCAGTCGATTAAAGAAAATTTAAAAAACTATAATTTTCATAAAATTTATAAAGAACTGTTAAATTTTTGTACCCTTGACCTTTCATCTTTTTATTTTGATATAAGAAAAGATACTCTCTATTGTGATAGTTTAGAGTCCACAAAACGAAAAGCATGTATCAAGGTTTTAAATATAGTTCTTGAATGTTTATTAAAATGGTTTGCGCCAATATTTGTTTTCACTACAGATGAAATATTCAGTTTGATAAATAAAACGGACGACACTATTCATGAAAAAACTTTTGTAAAAATTCCAGAAACCTGGAAAGATCTTAAATTAGATAATAAATGGAAAGATTTATTTAAAATTAAACAAGAAGCAAATGTTGCTATAGAGGAGAAAAGAGCCAACAAAGAAATTGGTTCAAGCCTAGAGGCAGAAATTGAAATTTTTGTTAATACTAATGAATATAATCTATTAGATGGTCTTGATTTAGCTGAATATTTCATAACGTCCAAGGCCCAAAAATTTAAGAATAAGAAAAAGGAAGAAGGTATTAAAATATTAGTAAAAAAATCTAATGGAACAAAATGTCCAAGATGCTGGAAAATAATTCAAAATAAATGTAACAGATGTGATGAAGTACAAAAATTGCCACAATGACAATGATTGAACTAAAACATAAAATTTTTAACAAAGTAAATATTTTTAATTTTTTTGTTATAGTTTTAATTTTTATTGCGGACAGATTTTCTAAAATTAAAATTATTAATTTAGTTTTGAGTGATAATAAAAGTGTTTATATAAATGATTACTTAAATTTAGAACTTGTATGGAATAGTGGTATTGGATTTGGTTTATTAAATCTTGATGCAGGAATTTGGTATCATTTTATTTCTTTAGTAATATTCTTTGTTATTTTAGCGATAATTTATCTTATAATAAAATCTAGTAATATGGATAAATTTTTTCTTTCTTTAGTTTTAGGAGGAGCGCTTGGAAATCTATATGATAGAGTTCTATATTTTTCAGTTCCAGATTTTATTGATATACATTTTAATGACTATCACTGGTTTACTTTTAATATTGCGGATATATTTATTTCATTAGGCATTATTTTAATTTTGTTAAACGAGGTATTTTTGAAGAAAAATGAAAAAAATTAGCATTGTTTTCTTATATATTTTTGTAATTATCTGCACTACTTCATGCACCTCTCTTCAAGAGGCAGGAGAGGTCTTAAAAAATGAAAAAAGAAAAACTACTGATGAGTTTTTGGTTAAAAAGAGAGGACCATTAACTGAACCACCGGATTACAAAAGTATTCCTGAACCTGGATCACTATCTTCTAATAAACAAGAAAATGAAAACAATATGGAGAAATTACTCAAAGCATCAAATAAAAATAAAGTAAATAGAAAATCTTCATCTTCTGCTGAACAATCAATTTTAAATGAAATTAGAAAATGAAAAATAATTTATTGATTAAAAATTTTATAACTAAAAAATTTTATAATATAAAAAAAAACAAGAGAAATATTAAAATTAATTTAAAATTATTAGAATCAACTTTTAAAAATCTTCATAAAGATAAAAATATTTTTCACTTATTTTATAAAAAATATGAACTTGATTTTACATTGAAGTCTTTTAAAAAATTTGAAAAGTTTAAATCTATTATTGTCATAGGAATGGGGGGGTCCATATTAGGTATAAAGGCCCTTCACTCGTTTTTAGAATTAAAAGTAAAAAAAGAAGTTATATTTTTGGATAACTTAGATAGCTATAGATTAAAAAAATTATCAAGAATTATCGATCAAAAAAAAAGTTTATTTATTATAATTTCAAAGTCAGGCAATACTCTAGAAACATTGACAAATAAAAATTTTTTTAAAAATAAAATTTCTCGAAATAATTCAATCATCATTACAGAAAAAGGAAATAGTAAACTTAATAAGTTTTCCAAAAACAAAAAAATTTTACACGTTCAGCATAAAAAATATATAGGCGGAAGATATTCTGTTTTGTCCGAGGTAGGTATGCTTCCTGCTTATTTAATGGGACTTAAAATAAAAAAAATTAGAGAAAATTTATCTAAATATTTTAAAAACAATGATAAAAAATTATTATGTGAAAGTTCATCTATAATGTCTCAAAACTATTTATCGAAAAAGATAAATTCTATTATTTTTTTTAATTATTGTTCTCACTTAAATAATTTTGTTTATTGGTGTCAACAACTAATGGCAGAAAGCTTAGGAAAAAATGGAAAAGGAATATTACCAGTTCTTTCAGAAGCCCCGAAGGATCATCATAGTCTACTTCAACTTTATTTAGATGGACCAAAAGATAAATTTTTTTATATTATTAGTGCTAAAGACAGATTTAATAAAAAGGTTGATAAAATAGTTAAAGCTCAAAAAAATGCACTCATTAAAGTTTTAAAAAAAAAAAGAATTCCTTTTAGGATTATTCATATAAACAACTTCTCAGAATCTACTATAGGCGAGTTATTTTCTTACTTTATTCTGGAAACGATTTTGATAGCAAACCTAATTAAAGTGAATGCTTTCAATCAACCAGCTGTAGAAGAAGTAAAAAATCTAACCAAAAAGAATTTAAGATAATGTACCGAATATTATTTTTGATCTCCCGTATTCTTTTGTAAGTTTTACATTAATAAGTTTATTTAATTCCTCTTGTTCACTTTCTCTATGAATTATAATTAAATGATCTTTTTTAAAAATTTTTAGTTTTTTAATTAACTCTATTTCTTCTTTAAATTCATTCTTAGCAAAAGGCGGGTCAACAAAAATTATGTCAAATTTCTGCTTTGAATTTATTTTGCTTAAGAATTTTTTAATTTCATATGGATAAAGAAAAACTTTTTTTTCTAGACTAAGTTTTTTTAAGTTTTCTCTTAATATCTCTAATGCCTGTGAATTTTTTTCAACAAATGTAACGCTTTTTGCTTCTCTTGATAGGCATTCAATGCCGAAAGAACCTATACCCGAATAAAGATCCAAAATAACAGAGTTTTTAATATTAACTTTAAAAAAATTTGAGTGATGAATAATATTAAATAAACTTTCTTTGACAAAATCTCTTAAAGGTCTTGTTGATAAAGTTTTAATAAAAGATATTTTCTTTCCTTTTAGATATCCGCCTATAATTCGCATATAAGTTTAAATAACTCTCCATCCAATATCTTTTCTAAAAAAACCATATTTCCAATTTATTTTTCTAATTACTTTAAAGATATTTTTTCTAATTTTAAGAAAACTATGTCCACTTGAGGTTATATTCAAAACTCTACCACCTATAGAAAAATATTTCTTATTAATCATTTGAGTTCCGGCATGATATATTTGAGAGTTTTTTTGAATAGAGATTTTATTTAAGTTTTTAATTAATAAATTTTTTTTGTATTTTCCAGGATATCCCTTAGTACATAATACAATAGTCATGCACTTTCTATTTTTCCATTTAATTTTAATCTTATTTAATTTATTTTTAGTAGCCAGGATAAAAAGTTTAACTATGTCAGTTTTTAATCTTGGCATTATAACTTGACACTCTGGATCACCCATTCTAACATTATATTCAATCAAATAAGGTTCACCATTTTTAATCATAAGTCCCGCATACAAAAATCCCGTGTATGGTTTCCTACTTTTTTTTAGAGCAGATAATGTTGGTTTGATAATTTTACTTATTATTTTTTTTTCTAAACTATTATTTATTATTGGTGCTGGCGAGTATGCTCCCATTCCACCGGTATTAGGTCCTGTTTCGTTTTCACCGACCCGTTTATGATCTTGAGCAGAGCCAATAAAAGAAAAACTTTTTTTATCAACTATAAGAAAATAACTTGCTTCTTCACCTTCCAAAAATTCCTCAAGAACTAATTTTTTTGAGCTTTTAAATTTACCAGCGAAAATTTCAGCAGATAAGTTTATCACTTCTTTTTTTGAATTACATATAGCTACGCCTTTTCCGGCAGCTAAACCATCTGCTTTTACAACTACTGGCATATTATTTTCCTTTAAAAAATTTATAACATCAGACTTTTTTTTACATATTTTAAAATTTGCTGTAGGAATATTATTTTTTTTACATATAGATTTCATAAAAGCTTTTGAACCTTCAAGTTGAGCAGCATACTTATTTGGCCCAAAAACATTAATTTTATTTTTTTTTAAAAAGTCAACTATTCCATCTACTAAAGGTTGCTCTGGACCTACTATCACCATATTAATTTTATTTTTTTTTAGATTTTTTAAAAGAAGTCTAAAATTTGAAAAATCAAAATCTAGATTTGTTGCTAATTTAGCTGTTCCTGCATTGCCAGGAATGCAATAAATTTTTGATTTTATTGATGATTCATATATTTTATGACAAAGGGCGTGTTCTCTACCTCCACTACCTATTAAAGCAATATTCATATGAAAAATTATATTATATATAATACTTTTACATTATGAATAAAATAAAAGCCAAAATTAAATTTAAACCAAATTCATTTGAGGTTTTAAAAGAGGGGGATCACGTATTATGTGCTGTTTCAAAAAAAGTGATACCTTTAAAAGATTTAGTATATTGGAACGTTGATCTTCAAGAGGCTTATTTTTCTCCAGCTGAAGTTAAGATCAGGTACGATCAAATAATTAAAAAAGAAGATAAGTAGCTATTTCCAACGATTATGAGTCCAGATCCAATCCCCTGGATTATTTAAAATCATTTTTTCAATTATAGAGTTCAGCTTTTCAGTTATTTCTAGAACATTTCTTTCGGATTTATCTTCCTTATTAATTTTTAATTGTTCAGAAAATTCTAGAAGAAAATTACCATTATCCTGTCTTGTAATGTAAACTGGAATTATATCACATTTAAATTTTATGGATAGTTGAGCTGGCAATGTTGTTGTGAAAGCTTCTTTTTTAAAAAATGAAACTTTTTTACCTTCACTTACCCTTTGATCAATCATTAAAGCCACACTATAATTTTGTCTTAAAAAATCAAATGCATGTCTAATACCTGTAATACCTTTTTTAATTTGATTTTTACAAACATACTTTCTCCTGACGTGCTCCATAAATGGGTTTAAAAAAAAATTATTTAATGGTCTATAAATAGTTGACAGTTTAATTCCTTTTTTAACTATTTCCATAGACATTAACTCAAAATTAGCGAAGTGTCCGGAAATAAAAATTACTGGTTTGTTATTTTTTAAAACTTTATCTAATATTTCTTCGTTCTTTATATTTATATGATAATTTTCTCTATTAAATTTTTTTAAATAAATATATTCTACAAAAGTCATTGCATAATTAGACCACATTTTTTTTATTATAATATCTTGATCTCTTTTTTCAATTCCTGGAAAAGCTATTTTTAAATTTTTTCTAATTATTTTTGATGATCTGATTAATGGTCCTACTGCTCTAAATAATAATGAAAATATTTTTCTACTTTGTTTCAAACCAATTAATTTAATAATTAAAAAAAAGGTATATATAAATATAGACTCAATAAGATATTTAAAAATTTTCATTATATGTAGCTTTTAATAAGTTTTTCAAATTTATCTTTTTTTTCTATTTGTACTTTAATTTTAAGATAATTTATATTAAAGCCTAATTTTTTTAATCTGTAATGATCTTTCTCTGTAGTTATTAAATCTAATTTATTTTTATTTGCTAAGTCTAATAAATTTTCAATTTCATTTTTTTTATATGAATAGTGGTCAGGGAAAATCTTAGATTTAGTAACGTTAAGACCATATTCTCTTAGAGTATCAAAAAAATTTTCAGGATTACCTATTCCTGCAAAAGCTAAAAACTTTTTATTATTAAATTCTTTTGGTATTTCTGAAATATATCTAGAATAAAAAATATTTATATCTTTAAATATTTTTTTTAATTTATTTTCAAAGTTTTTATTTTCATTTCCATTTATAACTACAATTTGTGACTTTTTTATAGAACTCAATTTTTCTCTTAAGGGTCCAGATGGTATGGTATGACCATTTCCAATTAATTGTTTTTCGTTAAAACACAAAATTTTTAAATCTTTTTTAATTGAGCAATCTTGATAGCCATCATCTAGAATAGCGACATCAAAATTTTTATTTTGCACTTCGTCCATAGCTTTTTTTCTAGATGAATTCAAAAATAAATTTCCTACATTTTGTTTGATAAGTTCTATCTCATCATAGTGGTTTTTATAAAATTTTTTTACAATAGCAGGATTTTTATTCATACTTTTTAAAATATTATATAATTCTAAAGTTAAAGGTGTTTTTCCAGTTCCGCCAATATAAATATTACCTACACATATTACAGGAATGTTAAATTTTTTTGGTGTAATTATTCTTTTTTGGATAAAGAAGAGAAATTGAATTACAATAGATATTGGCAATAAAATTAGTGAATAAATATTGTAATATTTTTTTTTCCAAAAATTTGGTTTATAAAATTTCATTTTAAAATTATTTTACTAAACTCTGTAACAGTTTTTTTTAAAATTTCTTTTCCATAATTATTAATTTTTTTAATGTTTTCTTCATTCATAATTTTAGGACTATTTAAATCATTAGTTATTTTTAAAGAAATTTCTTTAAAGTTTTCAATTTTTTCCGCTACATTTATATTATTTAGAAACTCATATACTTCATCAAAATTAGATACATACGGTCCGTGATATATTTTGCATCCGAATTTTGCTGCTTCGATAGGATTTTGTCCACCTACAGAGATTAATTTTTTTAATATAGATTTTCCAATAAAAACACTTTTACAGTATTTAAAGTATTGAGTTAGCTTCCCGAAAGAATTAATCAAGAGGATTTCTGTATCGCTATTTATAACATCATTATCATTAAGAATTTGAATTTTAATATTAAATTTTTTCAATTTTTTGTGAATTTTATCTATTCTATTAATATGCCTAGGTATAATTATTGTGATAACATTGTTATGAACTTTTTTAATCTCTAAGTGTGCATTTACGCAAAATTCCTCTTCATAGTTATGCGTACTAGCCGCACACCAAACTTTATGTTTATCTAAAAAAAATTTATTTACATCTTTTAAATTAGAAGATGAATTTGAGTTTGTTATAAACTTAAGATTTCCAAAATACTTTACATTTTTTGCCTTGAAATTTTGAAGATGAATCATTGATTTTTTATTCGAAGCTAGACATATATCAAAAGATGAAAAGATTTTTTCAGCAAAACCTCTAATAATTTTCCATCTCTTAAAAGTTTTTTCTGTGATTCTACCATTGACTAAAATCAAAGGAATTTTATTTTTTTTTATTTCATTTATAAAGTTTGGCCAGATTTCTGAGTCCACAAAGCATGCCAGGTTAGGCATCCAAGAATTAATAAATTTTCTACTTAAGTGAGGCGCATCCACAGGGAAATATCTATGAACAATCTGTTTATCCGTGGAAAAATACTTTTCAATCAAAATACCTGAGCTCATAGTCGTAGTAGTTATAAGGAAATTAATTTCTTTTCTAAGATTTTTGAGTTCTTTTACTAGAGGGATAATACTTGTAATCTCTCCTATACTTGCTCCATGTATCCAAATTAAAAAAGTTCCATTTTCTTTTTTAGGATTAAAATGAGAACTAAATATTTTTTCTTTAAATCTTACTTTGTCTTCCTTTTTAACAAATTTTCTAAAGTAGATAATTAATAATAATAAAGGATAAAATATACTTGTTAAGGATTTATAAACTAAAAACATTAAATTTATTTTAATTGTCTTTGATAAAGAGACTTATAATCTTCCGAACTATTAATCAAAGACTGGTGATTACCCGAGTCAATTATCATTCCATTTTTTACTAAAAAAATTTTATCTGCGTTATGAATTGTTGATAGTCTATGTGCTATCACTAGAGTAGTTTTATTTTTAGTAAGATTTTTTATTGCACTTTGAACTTTTTCTTCTGATTCAGCATCTAAAGAAGATGTTGCTTCATCTAATAGAATGATTGGTGAGTTTTTCAGGACAGCTCTAGCAATTGAAATTCTTTGTTTCTGTCCTCCTGATAATCTAACTCCGTTTTCTCCAATTAATGTATTATATTTATCTGGCATTTTATTAATGAAATCATCTGCGGCAGCAAATTGGCAGGCTTTCACTATTTCTTCATCAGAGGCGCTTTGATTAGCATATGAGATATTTTCTTTAATAGAAGCGTCAAATAAAATTACATCCTGACTTACCAAAGAAATATTTTTTCTAAGTGACTCTAAACTAACAGAGTGTATATCTTGATTATCTATAAATATTTTGCCTTTTTGAGGGTCATAAAATCTAGGTATTAGTTTTATTATAGTACTTTTCCCTGCACCGCTATGCCCCACAAATGCAGCCATAGTACCTCCTTTAATTTCAAAATTTATATCACTAATCGCTTTTTCTGTAGTAACGTCATACTTAAAACTCACATCTTTAAAACTAATATCTGATTTTTTCATTTCAAGTTTTGGTAATCTTGCATCATTTGTAATAGAAATAGGTTCATCCAAAACTGCAAAAACTCTTTTTGCCCCAGCGGCTCCAGAATATAAAACCATGTTTATTGTAGCCAAAGATCTAATAGGTTGGTATGCAAGCATCATTGCTGTTAAAAACGAAAAAAAATTATTTATTTCTAATTCACCTGTAGCAATTAAAGCTCCAGAAAAAAAAATAAAACCAGCGATCATTATTCCTGTAAGAATTTCCATTATTGGCGTTGCTCTTATAAGTATACTTTGAATTTTTATTGACTTATTAATTAATGCATCGGTTTTATTGAGCGCATTTAAATTTTCCTTTTTTTCTGTTTGATAAATTCTTATCATCTGTGAACTTCTGATTATTTCAGATAAAAAAGATGTTAGGTCTCCAGCCAAAACCCCACTTTCTTTTGTAGCCTTTCCAATTCTTTTCCCAAGAGTTCTAGCTAAAGCCGCTGAAAGTGGCATCATAATAATTGCAAAAAGCGCTAACCGCCAGTTTTGGTAGAACATCACAGATAAAAGAGCAATAAGAGTGAAACTATCCTTCATAAGATTTAAAACTGCAGTGCTTACCATATTTTGAATAAGTGTAGCGTCGTAAAGGATATTCGAAACATACTTACCAGAATGTTTTTTTTCTAAAGTTTGAATATCTGATAATAAAATCTTATTGGCTAATTGTTTTTGAATTATTCCTTGTATCCAAGCCCCGACTTTAATTACATGAATTCTAGCAAAATAAAGAGATAGTCCTTTTGTTGAAAAAGCTACAATTATTAAAATAGGTATTAAATATGCATAAGTAGTATCTTTTTCTATAAATATTTTTTTAACAGCTGGGTCCAAAAGCCAAGCAATAGCTGCAGTGCTCCCTGCTACAACGATAGAGAGAGATAAGGCAAAAAGAAGTCTAAAAAAATATTTTTTTACATATTCTCTAAAAAGTCTTTTTGTAATTTGAATTAATTCTTTAAATTCCATTATCTTAGATTTATTAAAATTATACTAGCAAATAGTATTAAACCAGAAAAATTATTTAATTTAAAAGCATCTAAACATTTTTTTGGGTTATCTTTGCTAAAAATTTTTAATTGATAAATTAAAGTTAAAAAATACATAAATATAAAAAAAATCGAATATTTAAAGTTTCCCGTTACATAGAATAGATATGTAATAAGAATAATATTTATTGCATAACATGTTCCTACAAAATGTTTTAATTTATTTTTAAATTTTATAGAAGTTGATTTATTCCCAATAATCTCATCATCCACCAAATCTTGAGTTCCGTAAATCGTGTCATAACCCAATGTCCAAAATATGGCTGAGATATAAAGTATTCCAATATTTATTGATATATTCCCCATTATAGAAGACCAGGCCATTATTATTCCCCAATTAAAAGTAAGACCTAAAAACAATTGAGGCCAATAAGTTATTCTCTTCATAAAAGGATATGAAAATGCCAATAACATAGATCCCAATCCTAAAAAAATCGTTAATTTGTTAAATTGAAGTAAAATGATGAAAGCAATTAAGCATAAAATCAACACGTAGAAAAGAGATAATCTAATTGATATTTTTCCAGAAGCTATGGGTCTGTCTTTAGTTCTTTTAACTTCCTTATCTAAATCTTTGTCAACAATATCGTTAAAAATACATCCTGCACTTCTCATTAAAACGGACCCTAAAAAAAACAATATTAGAAATGATAAAAATTTTTTAAGATTTTGGTCAAAATAATAAGCATATGCCAAACCCCAACTACATGGCCAAAAAAGAAGCATAAACCCAATTGGTTTACTTAGTCTTGTTAATTCAATAAAAATTTTTAAATGATGCATTAAATACTTCTTGTAAATATCAAACACTAACTTCATAATCAATTTGATTCGAAATGAATATAGATTATACAGTTGCTGCTTTAATGTTTCCGGCTATACCTCTAATGATGACCATGTATAGCAATAGGTTTCATACTTTAAGTGCATTAATAAGACAAATCCACGATCAATACACTTTTGAAAAAAAAGTCCCACCAGAGTGGGAAAATCAACTTCATGTTTTAAATAAAAGAACTAATTATTTAAAATATACAATGGGTTTTGCTGCTTTTGGCTTTTTATTCAATATGACAACAGTACTTACGCTTTATATAGGAAGCTTACAAATAGCCCGAATAATATTTGCCGGATGCTGCATTTGTATGATTGTATCAATTTTTTTATTTATGCAAGAGATTAGACTTTCTAATCAAGCTTTAAAATATCATTTGAGTGACATGGACTCGATGAAAAAAGATTATTAGTTTTTATTCTCTGAAAGATTTTTTTTAAACAATGAGACACCTTTATTTTTCTTATGTTCATAGGATTCTTTAAAAGTATCTAATTGCCAACCTTGCATTCTTGTTAGAATAATGTTTAAATTTTCTTCTTTCCATTGATCAGTTGTATTCTCATCTTTCCATTGTTTTTTTTCTTCATTAGTTCTTGCGCAACCATAACAGTATCCTGTTACTGGGTCCGTTCTACAAATACTTATGCAAGGAGAGATAATTTTATTTTTCATTAGGGAATTAAAACAGCTGGGCCTGTTAATTTTCTAGACTCCAAATCCTCATGAGCTTGCTTGGCATGAGCCAGCTTATATTCTTTTGAAACTTTTATTTTAATTTTTCCAAATTTAACTTTTTTAAAAACATCATCCGCCCCTTTTTGAAGTTCTTTCTGATTTGTAAAGTATTGAGCAATCGAAGGCCTTGTTAAATAAAGACCTTTAGGCTGGATATCTTTAGGTACATTTACTGGATCCAATGGACCTGAAGCATTACCAAAACTAATCATCATTCCTCTTATTTTTAAACACTCAAGTGATTTGTGAAAAGTATTTTTACCAACACCATCGAACACAGCTGGAACACCTTCATTATTTGTAAACTTCATAACTTCTTTTGCAAAATCATCTTTTGAATAATTAATAACATGAGCATAACCATTTTCTTTTGCTATGCTTATTTTTTCATCCGAGCCTACAGTTCCAATTACTTTTGCTCCTATGCTATTTGCCCATTGAGCAAATATTTGACCAACTCCCCCAGCTGCTGCATGAAATAATACTGTTTCACCTGCTTTTAATTTATACGTTTTAGAAAGTAGGTAATTTGTTGTTAAACCTTTAGTCATTAAAGTTGCAGCTTGTGTATATGAAATACCGTCAGGGATTTTTACTACTATTTTTGCGGGTATTATCCTTTGTTGAGCATAGGCTCCAAGGGGCACCGATGCATAAGCTATATTATCACCTTTGTTAAACTCTGTAACATTAGATCCTACTTCATCAATTTTTCCAGCTGCTTCTAAACCAATTCCACTAGGTAATTTAACCGGATATAATCCGGACCTATGATAAGTATCAATATAATTTAGTCCAATCGCATGATTAGTCACCTTAATTTCATCTGGGCTAGGTGAACCTATATTTACATCCTGCAGCTCTAAAACTTCCGGACCACCATTTTTTTTAATTATTATTGATTTAGGCATTTGCTGTGGAACGTACTTGAACTTTTAATATTTAGCAAATTTTCCTTTATTATAATCTTGAATAGCTTCAAGTATTTCAGCTTTTGTATTCATTACAAAAGGACCGCCTCTAGCTATTGGCTCACCGATTGGCTTACCAGCAATAAATAAGAATTCAGATTTTCTTTGAGCTTTAATAGTAAGTTTGTTACCTCTCTCAAGTAAAATTAAATTTGAGTCAGATGTTTTACTGTGACCTTTGTCACCAATTTTAAGCTCGCCTTTTAGTAAATATATGAAACTGTTGTGTCCTTCGGGCACATCACATATAAAATCTTTATCCTCATTTAAAAATATATGAAAATAAATTGGTTCAACGTTGTGATTTTTTTCAGGCCCTTCCGCACTTTCATATTTTCCAGCAATTACTTTAACAATTTTGTCATTATCTTTATAAGTTCCTAGCTCATTTCCCTTAATATAAAGATACTCAGGTTTATTCTTTTTTAATTTAGCTGGCATATTAATCCATAATTGAAAGCCTAATAACTTACCTTCTTTCATAGCAGGCATTTCAGAATGAATTATTCCTCTCCCTGTTTTCATCCATTGTACATCGCCAGAGGCCATAATCCCTTTAGCTCCAGTGCTATCCTTGTGTTCAAACTCTCCATTTAACATATAAGTTACTGTTTCAATTCCTCTATGAGGGTGTGGAGGAAAACCTGCAATATAATCGTCTTTATTTTCTGATCCAAATTCATCAAGCATAAGAAATGGATCAATATAATCTGCCTCAGGAGTACCAATACTTCTTTTTAACTTAACACCTGCACCATCAGATGTACTAATAGCTTTTATAATTTTTTTAACTTCAATTTGTGACATACAACAAATATATTAAAAGTTTAAATTTTATCAAGTAGCTGCGATAAGTTGCCAATTTCATTTTTCGGGTGATAATCAAGGTTATCAAACTGTGATTTATTTCTGTTTACCCAAACAGCGTTATAACCATAGTTTCCACCTCCAGAAACATCCCAAGTATTCGCACTTAAAAAAGTTATTTCGTTAGGTTTAATGTTATATTTTTTAACTGGTATCTCATAAACTTTTGAGTCAGGTTTATAAACTTTGACCTCCTCAATTGAAAAAAGATCATCAAATAAATTGCTTAGGTTATTACTTTTGACTAATTCATTTAAAAGACTAGGTGTTCCATTAGAAAGTATAGCGAGTTTTAGATTTTTCTTTTTTAAATTATTTAAAACTTCATTTACTTCAGGATATGGCGATAAAACTTTATAAAGATTTAATAATTCTTTTTTCATACTCTTATCGATATTAAAAACTTTCATTGATTTATCTAAGCTATCTCCTGTGATCTGCCAGAAATCTTTGTGCCTTTTCATAAGACTTCTAAGCCAAGTATATTCAAGTTGAGTAGTTCTCCAAAAATTTGCAAAAGCTTCCCACTTATCTCCAATTTTATCTTTGCATTTTTCTGCAGCTGAGTTTACGTCAAACAGCGTACCATAGGCATCAAATACTACAGCTTTTGTATTCATTGTCTATTTTATGTTATGAGCGCCATCACACAATGGCTGATCATTTGTTTGTTTACACGTACAGAAAAAAACTTTTTTAGATTGATCGGCTTTATAAACTAATGATTTAAATTCTGTGCCTTTATGTGATCCATCACAGAATGGTTGTTTTAAACTTTTACCGCAGGCACACCAATAATATGATTTTCCTTCGACCACATCTATTCCAATTGGAGAATCTCCTGCTCTTTCACCTTTTGACATGATAAGCTCCTTTAATAAACCTAATTTTTTTATATTATATAAAATATTTATGAATATTAGATTATATCACCCTAACAGTATAGTTGAAAATACTACAGAATTATTAACTAAGGAACACACCCATTATGTCGTAAACGTAATGAGGCTTAAGAGAGGATCTGGAATTAATTTTTTCAATAAAGATGGAGAGTGGAAAAGTGAAATTATTTTTTTAAATAAAGACAGAGCAGAGGTCAAATTTTTAGAAAAAATAAAAAAAGCTAGTAGTTCATCTAAAATTGAGCTGGCAATTTGTTTAGTAAAGAAAAATCCAATGGAAATAATTTTACAAAAAGCTACAGAACTTGGTGTGAGCAAGATAATTCCAGTTGTATCAGAGAGAACAGAGGTAAAAGAATTGAATTACGATAGAGCAAAAAAAATTGCTATTGAAGCAACAGAACAATCTAATCGATTAGTTCCTCCTGAAATTTCTAAGGTTATAAAATTGAGAGAATTTTTAATGAACTTAGATGTATCTACTAAACTTTTATTTGCTGATGTAAACTCAAAAGACCATTTAAAAACTGAAGATTTAGAAGACAGTAAATTTTTAAATATTTTAATTGGTCCAGAAGGTGACTTTTCTCCTATGGAGAGAGAATTGATTTTATCTATAAAAAATGCAAAACCCTTTTCATTATCAAAAAATATTTTGAAAACAGAAACAGCCTCAATTTCTGCCTTAACGCTTGTTAATTATTTTTTAAAATTATAATATTTTTTTAATTATTTTTAGAGCCTCTTTAATATCATTATGGTGAGTAATACGGTTAGCGTATTTTCCGTTCTTTAAAAGTAGGATAGGGGAACTGTGGTCTACAGTATAATTACCGTCCTCTGAAAAAATTTTTTGACTTTTTATTCCCCAAGACTTAGATAAAGTAAAAATTTTCTCTGCTTCTCCGGTTATACCAATTATTTCATTTTCAAATGAACTTAAGTAGTTTTTCATTACTTCTGGTGTATCTCTCTGAGGGTCGATACTTATAAAAAATACTTTTAATTTCCCCTTTTCTTTCTTTAGTTCATTCATTATGAAACTTAATTTATTTAGAGTAATTGGACATACATCAGGGCAATTAGTAAAACCAAAAAAAAGAGCAGTTGCTGGACTTTTAAAAGATTTTTCAGTTATAATATTATTATTTACATCTTTTAATGAAAACGATGATCCAGTTACCGATGCGACATATTCATCTTTTTGATTTTGCAAAGATAAAAATATTGGCAACATTATAAATAAAAAAATGATAAAACAGCCAGTTATAATTGTTAATGATGTTTTTATTTTCATTAGTGATATAAATAATAGATATGTCTAGTTTTATAAAGAAATTATTTGGCACACTAGTAGAAAAACCGTGGGAGGATAGTCAGGCTAAAATCGATGACATTCACCAAGGAAAAACATTTAAAGGACTATCGCCACAAGTTTCTGCAGTTATTGTAATTTTTGGTGTTAGTACAGTTCTTTTTAGTCTTGTAGTGACAGGTTACCTGTACACTATCCCAGGAGATCAAGATACTATGTTTCTCTTAAGACCAAATTTACTTTGGTTTAATACTTTTGTTTTATTTTCTGTTGCTTATGTTTTTAGAAAAATCACAAAAGATTTATTAAATAATGATATATCCAATATTAAAAAAAATCTTATTCTTGTTGGTGGCTTAAGTTATCTTTTTTTATTTGGACAAATATTTTTTTGGTTTCAATTAATTGAAAGTGGAAAAGTTGTATCAACCAATTCTTATTTTACATCTTTTTATTTTTTCACTGCTTTGCATGGCCTACACTTGTTAGGTGGTTTATTATTTTGGGGGAAAACTTGTTCAAAAATTCTTAAATTAGAAAATAAAGAAATTTTAAAAGAGAAAAAAAATGTCGAGGCACTTTCTTTGTATTGGACTTTTTTACTTGTAATATGGTTAGTGTTTTTTCTAATTATTTATGTTTTTAATGATGCGTTCATAGCTTGGTGCAAATCTTTAATTTCGTAAGCATAATTATAAAAATAAAACTAAAATACATCCCAAGATAGCTATAAATAATAATAAAAGATAAACTGACTTTAGATATTTTTTAATTTCAGGTTTTTTTTCCCCTTTTTTGAAGACTCCTGCACCTAGTGAAATTACTATAAAAAAAAGGAGAATTAACAGAAGTATAGATATTAAAATTCCCAATTTTCCAATCATTTTGAGAGAGTATATACATTTTATAAGACATTTTGTCCCTAGGTTATATTGGTCTTTTATTTTATAACTTATTTCATATGTGGACAGGTCTTGTTTTTTTAGGGGTAATAATTGGTTCAATAGCTTTTCATTTTTGGACACCTTGGTGGTGGACAGACATCGCCTCAAACTGGAGTAAAATGGATGATACGATTATTTTATCTTTCTGGATAGGTGGAGGAGTTTTTATCTTAGTAGCTTTATTTATGGTCTATTGTATTTTTAGATACAAATATAAAGAGGGGCGAAAAGTTGAGTATAAACCCGAAGATAAAAAATTAGAATTTCATCTAACTTGGTTGACTACTCTAGGTGTAGTAGCTCTTTTAGCGCCAGGCCTTCTTGTTTGGAATGATTACATCAAAGTGCCAGACAACGCTCAACATGTTGAAGTAATGGCATGGCAGTGGGGATGGAAATACAGATTGCCGGGTGAAGACGGAAAACTAGGAACGTCAAGCAATAAAATTATCAGTGATGCAAATCCCTTCGGTATAAATTTAGATGATCCAAATGGCAAAGATGATATCATAATAGAGAGTGAAGAATTACATTTAGCAAAAGACAGACCAGTTAAGATTTTATTAAGATCAATAGATGTTTTGCATAATTATTATGTTCCTCAATTCAGAGCTAAAATGGATGCCGTACCAGGGATAGTCAGTTTTTATTGGTTTGAGCCTAATAAAAATGGAGAGTATGAAGTATTATGCGCAGAGTATTGTGGAGTTGGTCATTATGCAATGAGAGGATTAGTAATAGTTGAAGACGAGGAAAATTACAATAAATGGCTCGCAGAACATGATACATTTTCAAGTTTTATAGCCAAACAAAAGAATAAGAACATTAAAAATAAACAGTTGGCTAAAATTAACAATTTATTAAATGATAAATAAAGTATATGTAAGAGAAAAAAATGTCAGATGATTTAAACATAAAAAAAAGTTCAAAAATTAAAACGAAATCCTCAAGCGTTTCTGGTGGAGGCACAGATATAGATTACGTTAGACCTGCTGAGATACCAGAGCAAGATCTTTATCATGGTCATAGTTTTATAACTAAATGGATTTTTTGTCAGGACGCCAAGGTAATTGGAATTCAGTATACTCTTACAGCAGTATTTACAGGTGTCGTTGGTCTTATTCTTTCTTGGATGATGAGGATGCAGTTAGGCTTTCCTGAACTCTTTCCATTTTTAACAGCAGAGTCATATTATCAATTCGTAACAATGCATGGAATGATAATGGTTGTTTATCTATTAACAGCATTATTTTTGGGTGGGTTTGGAAATTACTTAATACCATTAATGGTCGGAGCAAGAGATATGGTCTTTCCATACGTAAATATGCTTAGTTATTGGATGTTTTTTGTTGCAGTTGTTGTTTTAATGGCAAGTTTTTTTGTGCCAGGTGGTCCCACTGGTTCAGGTTGGACACTTTATCCACCACAAGCTATTTTAGAAGGAACTCCGGGTTCAGAATATGGAATTTTATTAATGTTAATCTCTCTATCTCTTTTCGTAATTGGTTTTACTATGGGAGGTTTAAATTACGTAATTACAATTTTACAAGCAAGAACTAGAGGTATGACTTTAATGAGAATGCCTTTAACTATTTGGGGAATTTTTACAGCAACAGTATTAGCTTTATTAGCTTTTCCAGCTCTATTAGTAAGCTCTATCATGATGACTTTAGATAAAGTACTTGGAACAAGTTTCTTTATGCCAACAATCATTAAAGCTGGTGAGCTTCTATCGTACGATGGAGGTAGCCCTATTCTTTTTCAACATCTTTTTTGGTTTTTTGGACATCCCGAAGTTTACATTGTAGCATTACCAGCTTTTGGAATCGTTTCAGACTTAATATCTGTACACTCTAGAAAAAATATTTTTGGATATAGAATGATGGTATGGGCCATAGTGATAATTGGTGCACTAAGCTTCTTTGTTTGGGCACACCACATGTATGTTAGCGGGATGACTCCTTGGTTTGGATTTTTCTTTGCTACAACTACACTTATAATTGCCGTTCCAACCGCTCTTAAAGTTTATAATTGGATTTTAACCTTATGGAGAGGAAATATTAGGTTAAATACCGTAATGCTTTTTTGTTTAGGTTTTATACTTACTTTTGTGAATGGCGGTATTACTGGAATATTTTTAGGAAATGTTGTCGTAGATGTTCCTCTGTCAGATACATATTTTGTTATCGCTCACTTCCACATGGTGATGGGTATCGCTCCACTAATGGTAATTTTTGGAGCCATATATCACTGGTTCCCTTTAATCACTGGAAGATTTTTGGATGAAAAGTTAGGTAAATGGCATTTCTGGACTACTTTTTTAGGTGCATACTCAATATATTTTCCAATGCACTATTTAGGTTTTATAGGTGTACCTAGAAGATACTTCGAAATGTACGATAGTCCTTACGTTACATCAGCAGTAGGTATGAACGAATTCATAAGTATAGCAGCGTTTATAGTAGGCGCAGCACAGTTTATCTTCTTTTTTAATGTTGTTAAAAGTCTTAGACTTGGTAAACGAGCAGAAAAAAATCCATGGAAAGCAAACTCACTAGAATGGTTGACTCCTAGCATGCCACCAGAGCATGGAAATTTTGGAGAAAAACTACCAGTGGTGCATAGATGGGCTTATGATTATAACGTCCCAGGTGCTAAAAAAGATTATATTACCCAAACGACACCACCAAGTGAAGTTTTAGGTGCAGAAGTAGAAAAAACTTAAACTAAAATGACAGATCCTACATTAGATAAATTGCCGGGCGGTTTTAAAGGCATGTCTTCTGATATCGGTTCAGACCAAACTACATTTAAGGGTGTTAATTGGGGAAAAGCAATGATGTGGATTTTCTTGCTAAGCGACACATTTGTTTTTAGCTGTTTTTTAGTTGCTTATATGAAAGTCAGAGCATCTGTAACTGAACCTTGGCCTTATCCGAGTGAAGTTTTTGGCTTAGAGGTATTTGGGGTTCCAGTCCCTCTTCTTTTAATTGCTATAATGACGTTTGTCTTAATAACTAGCAGTGGAACAATGGCATTAGCTGTAAAGTATGGTTACGAAAAGAATAGAAAAATGTGCGGTCTATTCGTTCTATTAACTGCTATTGGCGGATTAACTTTTGTAGGAATGCAGGCGTTTGAGTGGTCAAAACTAATTTTTCATGATGGTGTTAGACCTTGGGGGAACCCATTCGGCGCAGAACAATTTGGAGCTTTCTTTTTTATGATAACAGGGTTTCACGGTACCCATGTATCTATAGGTGTAATCTTTTTATTCATTTTTGCTAGAAAAGTTTTCAGAGGAGACTTTGACACTGGGAAAAGAGGTTATTTTACAACAATGAAATCTGACTATGTAGCTATAGAGATTTTAGGTCTTTATTGGCATTTTGTTGATTTGGTTTGGGTATTTATATTCGCTTTCTTTTATTTATGGTAATATAAAAATATGAATGATACAAAAAAAGAACAATCAACTACTCATAAAATAGGTATATATTTATGGATATGGGGCCTGTTGTTTGTACTCAGCTTTTTTTCTTACATGGTTGACTGGTACAATTTTCAAGGTTTGTTGAGATGGTCTTTGATTCTAATATTCATGTTTTTAAAGGCTGGTTTAATTATGGCTTTCTTTATGCATTTATTTTGGGAACGATATGCATTAGTTAATGTTCTTTTATGGCCAATGACTGCGATAGCTTGTTTTGTAGGTTTAATGGTAGCAGAAGGAAAATATACTGTCTTTTCAAGATTGTTCTATTTTTTTACAGGAGGATAATAATAAAATGGGTGGTTATAACTTAGTTGCTGGGTTTTTGATATTCTTTTTCGTCTTTATTTATTTTGTTTGGTTTGGAACTTCATTAATAATAGAGAATAATAAAGAGAAGAAAGACAATATTAAAATTAATCCTTATGATAATCTTCCTTTACACAGAAAGCTTATTGATAAAAAAAATAAAAAATTAGGAATTTTTGATTTAGGTAACCATGTTCTTATTATTGGAATGATATTCTTAGCAATTTTTATTGCTTTAAACGTAGATTAATCTTGTCACAGAATTTAACAAAAAGAAGAGACACTTCCTTTAACTTAAAATCTTATATCCGAAGTCTTTGGTTGCTAATGAAACCAAGTGTAATGTCACTTGCAATTTTTACATGTGCAGTTGGATTATTAACATCGGGATCTCCTATAAGCGTAGTAGACTCAATGATAGGAATAATTTTGGTTGCAGTTGGAGCAGGTGCTGCTGGTTGTTTAAATATGTGGTATGAGGCAGATCTAGATGCACTGATGTCTAGAACATGCTTAAGACCTATACCAACTGGAAAAATTAATAAAAAAGAGGCATTAATTTTTGGAATTTTATTAAGTGCAGTTTCAGTTTTAGGATTAAACTATTTTGCAAATTTTTTATCAGCTTTTTTACTTTTATTTACAATTTTTTTCTATCTTTTCGTGTATACAATTTGGTTAAAAAGAAAAACTCCTCAGAATATAGTTATCGGGGGAGCGGCAGGATCATTACCACCAGTTATAGGTTGGACTATAGCAACTAATTCAATCTCAATTGAACCATTATCATTTTTTCTCATAGTATTTTTTTGGACACCATCGCATTTTTGGGCATTGAGTTTATATAAGGCGGATGATTATAAAAAAGCAAAAATTCCTATGCTTCCTTTGACTGACGGAGTAAAAAAAACAAAAGCTTATATATTTTTCTACTCTTTATTGATGTTACCAGTTGTAATTTTTCCATATACCATAAATTTTTCAGGATTAATTTACTTAGTTCCCGCCATAATACTAACAATTTATTATAATTTTATATGCTTTGAACTTTACAAAAGTACAAGAAATAAGCCTATTTTGAAAAAAGCTAAAAAGATTTTCGGCTATTCAATTTTGTATCTGTTTCTGATTTTTGTATTATTCTTAGTAGATAAAATTATTTAATGAGATATTTTAGCACTAGAGATAAAAAACTGAACTTCAGTTTTACAGAAATTTTTTCAAGGGGACTTGCCCCAGATGGAGGTTTATTTATCCCATCGGAACTCAAAAAGTATAGTAGCTCAGAACTTAAAAGCCTTCAAAATTTGTCTTACACTGATCTTGCCACTGAAATTATATCAAGTTTCTGTTCGCCTGATCTTGATAAACAAAAATTAAAAATATTAGTTTCAAATGCTTACAACAATTTTGTTACAAAGGAAGTGGTAAAGATAAAGAAAATTGGGGACATACATTTACTAGAGTTATACCACGGTCCAACCCTTGCTTTTAAAGATATCGCTATGCAAGTAATCGGGAATTTATATGATGAATTAAATATAGCTGATAAAAAAAAGGTTAATATAGTTGTGGCAACTTCAGGAGACACTGGTTCAGCAGCGATTTCAGCTTTAAACAAAAAAAAAAATATTAATGTCTTTGTACTACATCCTCACAATAAAATTTCTAAAACTCAAAGAAAAATTATGACAACCATTGGCTCTGCTAATATTTATAATATTGCCATTAAGGGAAATTTTGATGATTGCCAAAAAACAGTAAAAGAGATGTTTTCTGATAACAATTTTAGAGAAAAAATTAATATGTCAGGAGTTAATTCTATAAATTGGGCAAGAATAATTTGTCAAATAGTCTATTATTTTTATACTTATTTTAAGTTATCAAAAAAAACTAATTTTGCTGTTCCAACTGGTAATTTCGGAGATGTTTATGCAGGATATATAGCAAAAAAAATGGGATTACCGATCGGTAAACTCATAGTAGCTACAAATCAAAATGATATTTTAGCAAGAGCAATTAATTCAGGTGAATACAAACCAAATGAGGTTAAATCAACCTTGACACCAAGTATGGATATTCAAATTTCTAGTAATTTTGAAAGACTCTTATTTGATATATCAGATCAAAATGAAAAAAGAGTAATGAATTTAATGAATGATTTAAAAAATAAAGGTTTTTTTTCTTTAGAGGAAAAAGAAATCAATATAATAAAAGATATTTTTGATGCAGAAGCTATTGATGACGACGAGACTATTAGAATAATCAGAGATTTTTTCAATAACTTTGGTTTTATATTAGACCCACATACAGCCACTGCTGTGGGAGCCTCTTATAAGGTTAAAAATAATTTACCAACAGTTGTTCTTGGTACAGCTCACCCATACAAATTTGCTGATACTGTTAAAATAGCAATTAATAGAGACATATCAGCTCCTGATCAAATAGCTACACTACCAGAAAAGAAAGAAAAATTTGATATACTAGATAATAATTTACAAAAAGTTAAAAAATATATTTTGGAAAAAATACAATGAAAATAAAAGTAGGAGATAAGTTACCCAATTCAGAGATATTTTATCTTGACGAGGATAATCTACCTCAAAAAATTGATATTTTGAATTTATGCAAAAATAATAAGGTTCTCATATTAGGTATGCCTGGAGCATTTACTAAAACATGTTCAGCTATTCATTTGCCTGGATACGTAAAAAGCTACAATTTAGCTTTAAAAAAAGGAATTACAAAAATAATTTGTATAGCAGTAAATGACCCAAATGTTATGAAAGCTTGGGGCGAAAATCAAAATGTTGGAAAAAAAATTTTTATGGCTGGAGATCCTTTTCTTAAATTTACTAAAGCTATTGGAGCCGAAGTAGATAAATCAGCTAAAGGTTTAGGGATGAGATCGAATCGATATACAATGCTTGTGGAAAATGGAGAACTAAAAAGAGTGGAAGAAGAGAAAGAGACTGCTACTTGTGAATTATCTGCTGCAGAAAATTTCTTAAAAAGTATATAAATAATTACCTATTTTTTTGTTTGTAAAACAGCTAATCCATCTACTAAATTATTAAATTTATTTCCTGCATGAGCTTTTACCCATTTCCAATTAACTTTATGTTTCTTACAGGAGTTATCTAATTTAACCCAAAGGTCTTTGTTTTTAACCGGTTTTTTATTAGAGTTTTTCCAATTATTAACTTTCCATTTCTTAATCCAATCAGTAATTCCATTTCTTACATATTTAGAGTCAGTATAGACAGTTATCTCAGATTTATTTTTAATTTTATTCAAAGCCATAATTGGAGCTATAAGCTCCATTCTATTATTTGTAGTATTGTTTTCACTTCCAAAAATATTTGATTGATTAGATTTATCATCTAGAATAATTGCTGCCCAACCACCTTTGCCAGGATTTCCAGAACATGCTCCATCAGTATAAATCTTATATTTCATTAAAAAAAATAATCTTCGTGTGTTTTTGCATTTTTATGAAATTCTAATCTTTTCAAATATTCCATTGGGTCTTTTATCTTAACTATTGCGCCTTTTACTGTATTTAAAGAGTCAAAAACTCTTGTAAGCAAAAATCTTAAAGCTGCCCCTTGAGACAAAACTTTCATGCTATTTTTTTCTTCATTGTTAAGTTTTCTTATCTGATTATAACCATCAATAAAATTTTTAGCTTTAGTAACATTAAAACTCAAATTATTTTTAGGTCCATCGAAACAAAGTGCATTAAAACATATTGCTATTTCAAATGCATAAAAGTCATTACAAGAAAAATAAAAATCAATTATTCCACTAAAATTATTTTCCTTAAAAAAGATATTATCGTGAAATAAATCAGCATGGATTATACCTTTAGGTAAATTTGTTGGCCAATTTTTTTCTACATCAGTTAAATTATCTTCAATAAGTCTAGGTAGATCTTTATGAATTTTAATACATTTATCTTTTACTTGATCAAATATTTTTCTCCAAGAGCTTATCGACAAATCATTTCCTCTTTGAATTTTAAGATTTTTTGTTAATTCATGCATTTTTGCAGTTTCAATTCCAATAGATTTACAGTTGTTAGGACTTAAATTTATTTTAGGTCTTCCGTCTATAAAACTTACGATCATCAATTTTTTTTTATTAAAGTCTGTAATCGGACTTTTATCTTTATTTAATATTGGTTCAGGACATTTAAAGTTAGATCTATTTAAAGAAGTCATTAAACTCGAAAAAAAAGGAAGATCTTCTTTTTTTACTCTTTTTTCATAAACAGTTAAAACATATTTTTTTTTATTTACCCATATAAAAAAATTAGAGTTTTCAATTCCCTCCTCAATACCTACAAATTTATCTAACTTTCCTATTGAATAATTGGACAAGATTTTTTCTATATTTCCCTGATCTAGTTTTGTATAGACTGCCATTTCAATTTAAATCTTTAGGTAACTTAAATTTTACTTTTTCTTCAGCAACAATTACTTCTTCTAGTGAAACTTTACAATATTTTTTAATTTCTGAAATAAGATTTTGAACTAATTGCTCAGGGGCAGAAGCTCCAGAAGATATACCAATATTTTTGGAATTTTTAATTTTATCTATTGGTAATTCTTTTCCAAAATGCATTAACTCTGCATTTTCACAACCAGCTTTTTTAGCCACTTCTACTAATCTGACAGAATTAGATGAATTTCTGCTACCAATAACAAAAAACATATCACAATTTGGTGCAATTTTTTTTACTGCTTTTTGCCTATTAGTTGTTGCATAACATATGTCTTCCTTAATTGGCTCTTTAATTTTAGGAAATTTGTCTTTAAGTTTTGCAATAATTTCAGCAGTATCATCTATCGATAAAGTAGTTTGAGTAATATAAGCCAATGGTTTTTTAAAAGACTCAGGATTTAAATCTTTAACTTCACCAACTTGTTCGATTAAACGAATTGATCCAGAAGGTAATTGACCCATAGTACCAACAACTTCTGGATGGTTTTTGTGACCAATTAGAATTATGTCATATCCATTTTTATATAACTGTTCGGACTCTCTATGTACTTTTGAAACCAAAGGACATGTCGCGTCAATATAAAACAAATTTTTAATCTTTGCTTCTTCTGGCACAGTCTTTGGTACTCCGTGCGCAGAGAATATTACTGGCCTCGATAGATCTCTAACCTCAGAGAGTTCCTCAACAAATATCGTTCCTTTTTTTTTTAAATTTTCAACAACTTGTTTATTATGGACAATTTCGTGTCTTACATAAACAGGTGTTCCATACTTTAAAATTGTTTTTTCAACTATTTCTATAGCTCTTTCTACTCCTGCACAAAAACCTCTCGGAGATGCTAAAAAAATTTTAATTTCGTTTTTCATTTTTTTCTATTAAATACTCAAGCAATATATGCGGAAATGTTAATGACGCCAAACCAATAAAAATTACCTTATATATAGCCTCATTAAGTTCATAAAAATTGTTTAAAAGATAAATTGCCGCTATAAAAGCGAAGCTGGTTATAAGCGTTAAGGGAATTGCTTTTTTAATAAATTTTCTAATACCATTTTTAAAAGACTTATCTAATTCGAAAATTAGAGTTATAGAATGTCTTATAGAGTGAAGGAAACAGAAATAAAGAGTAAATGCTAAAATAGGACTTAGGAAGAAATTGATAATTAATATAGATAAAAAGTCAGTCATCAAAAGAATTTTAAAATTAATATCTTTTTTATGTGATAAAAAAATAGAAGAAATAAAACCTAAAAATAAAAATATTAATAAAAAAGTATCACTAAAAAGCGAATTATCAAAAATATTAAAATTTAAAGCCCTAAAAATTTCAATTGTTTCTTCCCTATGAAATAATAAAGGAGAAATAATTACCGAGGAACCTTTAAAAAAATAAAGAATTTCTTTAAATAAAATTTCTTTGTTAACAAAGAAAACTGTGTCTTCTTTACCAAAATGATAGCAGGCAACAATTAAGAATATCAACAAGACCGTATTTGGAAATATTATCCATAATAAAATAATTAAAGAGGATATTGTTAAATAAATAATGTAAAAAATATATTCAGATTTAAATCCAAAAATTTTTAAAAGTTTTTTTCCTTTAATATTGTCCAATGATCCATGTGAAATCCCAATAATCAATATTAAAAATAAACAAATAATTAGATTGATGTCTATAATTTTATTTAGAGGACTTACTAAAATACATAAATTAAAAAATACTATTGAATGTTTAAAATTTATAATATTCATTAGTTAATTAAACTTTTAATAAAAATCCATTTAGGCATTTTTCGTATTATTGAAATATCTTGAAGCAAATTACTCTTATTTGATAAAAACTTGATAATTGTATCTGAAGATGAGTTAAACATATTATAGAATATACTTGGCATTTTTTCTGGATGTTTTTCTAAAACTCTTAGAAACACTTTATCTAAAAACTGATATTTTTTTCCTATATCGTATTTTTTTGCACCTTGAATATTTTCAATATTCATTCTTATATATTTACTATGTTCTTGGATATTAAGAAATGTATAACCCGTACTTAATCTTGTCATACCACCAGCTGTTCCAATATTTATCCTATTCTTATCTTTCTCATTTAGAGGGTGGAAAAGGGGAATGGCTCCTTCCTCCTTAAAATTTATTTTGTAATCTTTTAAACCCAATTTATTAATATAGTTTTTCATTTGAGAATCGTAATCTTTTAAAGATTTATCATCTTTAGATAACCAAGTTGTTTCGATCATCGCTTTATTTTTATTAAAAGGTAAAACATAAAAAAAATGAACATTATTTCTTTGATCACAATCAAAATCCATCAAATCTAAAATATTTTCATCGAAAAAATCTTTATCTGTTTCGATTTCAATTCCATGAAAATGCTGCCAAAGATTTGATTTATTATCTTGCAAAGAAGGCACGCTGTTAAAGATAAATGCATTCTCTGTCTTTAACTCTTTGATATTTTTGAAAAATTTAATACTTTTGTTTTTTGATAACCTGTCATTAATCTTCTTATAAAAGAGTCCACTATCAATACTTTGATAAGGGAAATTATCACATTTAATAATTTTAGAGTCAGAAGATGTCTTTATAGAAAACTCTTTCCAACTTTTCTTTACACAATCATCAAAGTTATGAGAGCTTACTTTCCAAAAAGACCAAGTTTTATCTCTCTTATATTCCGTTCTTGGTTCAACGATTGCTAGCGTTTTATTATTTAGTTTTTGATGTATATCTAGTTCATATGCTAGTGATAAACCCGCACAACCTCCGCCCAGAATGATGTAATCAAATTCTCTCATTTAAATTTATCTGTTCATTAATTATCAAATGTTCGTTTTTCTTTAAGTGTTCTTCATAATTTACAAAATATATTCTTATAAGATCATATAAGGATAAAATAGTTTGGATAATCTTGCCAATGTTAGAAACATAAATTTTCCCTGCACTATTGTAATTATCTAAGTTTTTTTTGTTTAGTATATTGTATCCAATTTTTCTATAAACTCTTCTCGCAACCATAATAGAAAAACGGGAACCTAGTGGAACAGCTTTGATAGCAGGAAAGGAGCTTTCATAAAAAGTATCAGCTATCTCAATAGTTTCTTTAATAGAATTAAAATCATGTTTTATGTAAAATCTATTTCTTTTTTTGTCTTCAACCACATCTCTAGCAATATTAGTTAATTGCATTGCTATTCCTAAATCTATAGCTCCCTTTAAAGAGTCTTTGTCCTTAACTTTTAATATCTTAGACATCATCAATCCCACAGTTCCAGCAACTCTATAAGAATAAACAAATAATTCTTTCTTGTTATTTATCTTAACTTCTTCTTGTAAATCACTTTCAACACCATCGAATAAATCTTCTGCTATTTTGCTTGAAATATTTTCTTTTTCTAAAAGTTCCCAAATATTTTTAATTATGTAATCTGAGTAATTTTTATTTTTAAAATTTGATTTGAAATCTAGAAATTTTTTCCTTTTAGCTTCTAGGTTAGTTTCTTCATCAGCTATGTCATCTAGCGTTCTACAGAAGTCATATAAGAAAGAACATTTTTTGTAAGTTTCTTTTGATAGAAAAAAACCAGCCCAATTAAAGGATTTAGCATGCTTAGAAAGTAAGTTATTTTTCATTACAATAATTCATCCAGTACTTTTGCAGAGGACAAAACTCCTGGCATTCCAGCACCAGGATGAGTTCCCGCTCCAACAAAATAAAGATTATCAAACACTTCTGACTTATTATGGAATCTAAAATAAGCTGACTGTGTAAACTGTGGTTGAATTGAAAATCCAGAACCATGAAGTGTAGATAATTCGTTGGCAAAATAATCTGGTGTTAAATAAAAGTCGCTTACAAGATTTTCTTTTATGCCCGGCAAAACAGTTTTATCCATTTTATTAAGTACAAGTTCTTTGAATTTTTCTCCTTCATCAGACCAATTTATACCTGACAAATTATTCGGCACTGGAACTAACACATAAAAAGCATCCTGACCATCTGGCGCCATGTTAGGGTCAGTAGCAGAAGGTCTGTGTAAGTAATAACTGATATCATCAGATAATATTTTTTGATCAAAAATTTTATTCAAATGTTCTTTGTATGAATTACCAAAGCAAATAGTATGATGAGCTACATCTTTGTATTGTTTTTTTGAACCAAAGTAATAAACAAACAATCCCATGGAATAATTCATCCGCTTAATTTTTTCATTAAACAAAAAACCATAATTTTTTTTTGACTTTATCAAATTGTTGTAAACATTTGGAGGATCTGAGTTACATACTACATAATCACATTCTAAAATATTTTTGTTGTTAATTTTAACTCCTTTTATTTTTTTATTTTCACTTATGATTTCAGTTGCTTCAGAATTTTTTAAAACTTTTATATTTTCCTCAGACATTAGTTTTTCTAACCCTTTTACTATGTTTCCAGTTCCACCCATAGAATAATGAATGCCCCATTTTTTTTCTAAAAATAAAATGAGTGTATAAATAGAAGTAGTAGTAAAAGGATTTCCCCCTACCAACAAAGGATGCATGCTAAAAACTCGTCTTAATTTATCATTAGATATAAAACTTGAAACAAGTTTGTAAACAGATTGATAACTTCTGAGTTTAAGTAGAGAAGGTATCTGTTTAATCATAAAACTTATTTCGTTAAATGGTTTTGCAGATAATTCAGTAAAACCCTTATCAAAGATTTTTTCTGTAAAAGATAAAAGTTTTTCGTAACCAGAAAAGTCATCTTTTGAAAGATTTTCTATTTGATTTTTCATAGAAACTTCATTTCCGGAGTAATCAAATGATGAACCGTCCTCAAAAACAAATCTATACCAAAGTTCCAATGGTACAATTTTTGTATAATCAGAAATATTTTTATTGAAAAGAGCAAATAACTCCTCAAGCAAGTAAGGCGCAGTTACTACTGTAGGGCCACCATCATAAATAAAATTATTCTTTTTAAAGACTCTAGCTCTACCTCCTAAGTCAGGATGTTTTTCCAATAAGGTAACTTTATATTTTTTAGCTCGAAGTCTTAAGGCAGCAGCTATACCACCAAAACCTGAGCCGATAACAACAACTTTTTTTGTCATAAAAATTAATTCGAAATTGTAATGGTTCTTATTTTAGGTAGATTTTTTCTTTAATGCCAGTTTAGTTTCTTCAATACTAGACTTATAAAATTTATCTAATTTGCTTTTGTCTATTGAATTTTTAATCAATCTTTCAACAGATTCTATTGCAATTTTAACAGAGGCATTTTTAATATCTTTAAAAGCTTGCTCTTTCATTTGCTTGACTTTTTCTTCTGCACTTTTTTTTCGATTATCCATCAAAATATGGAACTCTGAATTAGTTTTTAAAACATTTTTTTCTGCTTCTTCATTAGCTTTTTCTATCATTTTCTTTATTTCTGATTTAGAGCCACTAATTTTCTTTTCATAATCGCTTAATATAGTTTTAGCTTCTTCTTTAAGTTTTTCAGCATCATCTATTTGTTTTTTTATATTTCCTATATTTTCTTCTAAAGTAATTTTTACTTTTTCTGGAATTTTAAAATAAAAAATTAAAAAAACAAAAATGAAGAAGGAAATTGCAACCCAAAATGTAGCATCTATTATCATAAGTAATTAGATATTTTTTTTTTAGAAACTTCAGAGATAGTAGCTTTGATGCTGCTTTCGTTAAGTTTATCTCCTGATATTTCTTCGATTACAGTAGCTGTCATTTTTTCTGAAATTTTCAGAATATCATCTATTGAATTTTTTTTTAAATTATTTATTTCAGACTGTGCTTTTTCTACCGCATCATCTATCTCTTTTTCTACTGATTTTTTTTTATTTTGAATATCGTTATTAAGTTTTTTTTTACTATCAGTGTAAATTTTTTGTACTTCTCTTTTAGCATTTACAATCAAACTTTCATATTCTTTTAACTTTTTCTCAGACATATCTTTTAAATTTTTTGCTTCATCTAGATCATCTTTAATCTTACTATTTCTTACATCAATACTATTTCTGATTTTAGGAACAAAGAATTTAGATATAGACAAGTACAATAAAGTAAAAATTAGTACCAACCAAAAAGCTTGAGATGCCCAATACTTAGGGTCCAGCTGAGGCATTCCTGCCTCAGCAGCAAGTAGATTTTTTCCAAAAATCATAAAAAAGAATGACGTAATTACAAATATCCTCATTAACTTTTATTTAAAAAGCAAATAAAATTATTAATGCAACAACTAAACCAAAAAGGCCAGTTGCTTCAGCTAAAGCAAAACCTAAAAGTAAATTAGGAAATTGCTTTTGAGCCGCAGATGGATTTCTCATTGCACCTGATAAATAATTACCAAAAATTATTCCGATGCCGACTCCAGCTCCAGCTAGTGCGATTGCAGCCAAACCTGCTCCAATCATTTTTGCTGCTTCTAACTCCATTTTTCCTCCTTTGTTAATGGTGTAAATTTAATGCATCATTTAAATAGATGCAGGTTAATATTGCAAAAACATAAGCTTGTAGAAATGCAACTAAAATTTCTAAACCTGTTAATGCTACTGAAAAACTAAGTGGTAACCACCCACCTAGTAATCCTAAACTTATTACAAATCCCCCAAAAACTTTTAACATTGTATGACCTGCCATCATATTTGCAAATAATCTTACAGATAAACTGACCGGTCTGCTTAGATAAGAAATAATCTCAATAACAGTTATCAAAGGTAAAAGTAATACAGGAACTCCACTTGGTACAAAAATTTTCAAATACTTAAAACCATGCTTAATAAAACCGATTATTGTCACCGCTACAAATATAAACATAGCCATAATTAAAGTCACAATTATATGACTTGTTACAGTAAATGAATAAGGAAACATTCCTACCATGTTGCAGAATAAGACAAACATGAACAAACTGAATATAAAAGGAAAGTAAGGTTTGGCTTTAGAGCCTGCAGTATCACTTATCATCTTCGCAATAAAATTATAAAACATTTCAGCAACTAATTGTATTTTTCCTGGTATAAGTTTTTTTTCCCTAGTACCTAGCAATAAAAAAATACATATTGCACCCGCACTTAAAAGCATAAATAAACTAGAGTTGGTAAAAGAGATGTCTATTCCAGCTATTTTAACCTCAGGTCCAATTCTATAAACATTGAACTGATGCATAGGGTTTGTTGCCATAATTTCTACTTTCTTTCTTTCAGTTATCTTACTTTTGCATTCTTTTTGCAGTTCTTATAACGTTAAGCATACCAGCTGCTGCTCCCACAAAAAAGAAAATTACTATTAACCATGGTGTAGTACCAAGCCAACTATCCAAAATAAACCCAATTATTGTCCCAACCGCTACTGCTGCGACAAGTTCTGTTCCGAGCTTAAAGGCATTACCTAAAAATGATGCTTCTTTTGAGCTTTCATTATCTGTTTTTTTTAAATTAGATTTTGCAATTTTTAGGCGAGTTTTAAAATCGTCAAAATTTCCCATAAACCTCTTAGGCTACTAGCTCTTCTGCTTTCTGTAAGTCAACAGCTACTAGTTGACTGACCCCTTTCTCAGGCATTGTAATACCATAGAGTCTATGCATTCTCGACATTGTTAAAGCGTGGTGTGAAATAATAATAAATTTCGTTTTTGTAGTTTTAACTAATTCATCTAATAAAGAACAAAATCTAGTTACGTTCGCATCATCCAAGGGAGCGTCTACTTCGTCTAATACGCAAATGGGCGATGGATTAACTAAAAACACAGCAAAAACTAATGAAAGCGCAGTTAATGCCTGTTCACCACCAGAGAGCAGAGTTATGGATTGAAGTCTTTTACCTGGAGGAGAAACAAGCATTTCCAATCCTGCCTCTAATGGATCGTCAGAGTCGACCAATTCTAATTTTGCACTACCTCCGTTAAAAAGTTTTGTATAGACGTCATTAAATTTTCTATTAACTTTTGTAAAAGCGTTTAAAAGTTTTTCCCTACCTTTTTGGTTTAGCTCATCTATGCTAGTTTTTAATTTTACAATAGCTGAGTATAGATCAGCTCGATCATCTTCCATTTTTTTTATTTCATCAGAGTATTTTTTAGTTTCTTCGTCGGCTCTTAAGTTAACAGACCCTAATGCTTCTCTTTGTTTTTTTATCTTTTCTAATTTATTTTCTTGTTCTTCGATAGAGGGGAATTGACTTTTTTCAATGTTATTTAAATCTGAGACTGGCAATAACTCTTTTTCGTTATCTATCTTTAATTCATTTTTAATAGAAAATATTAAATCTTTTTTTCTTTGCTCTATACCACTCAAAGTAGCTTCATTTCTTGCTTTGTTTTCCCTAAAAGTTGTTAGTTTTTCTTGAATATTTTTTAGTTTAAGATTAATTGAGTTGTATTTTTCTTCTGCTTTAATTAATTCAGCTTCTAATTCTTCGTTAATTTTTTTAGTATTTTCTAAATTTTGAATATTCTGACCTTTGCTAGTAGCTATTCTTTCAGGATCTTTTTCGTTTTCCTCTATTTCAGCTTTAATTTTATTTTTTCTTGCAATAAGTTCAGTCATCATTTTTTCAGAGTTTGCCTTTAGATTTATCCAATTCTCTAATTCGAGGTCTATATTTTTAATTCTTTCTTTTCTTTTAATTGAATCATTTTTAATAGTTTCATTTTTTCCATAACTTAGAGCATACTCTTCTTGGGATAATGTAATTTGATCTATTAATTCTTTTAAATCTTGAAAAAGATCTTTTGTAATTTTTTTTCCTTCGTCAATGTAACTTTCTAACTTATTTATAATATCATTTAATTTATGCTTTAGCACTTTTAATTTATTTTTTGATGAGGCTAAATCTTCATTAGCTCTATCCTCACTTTCAAAAAGTTCTTTTTCGGTTTTAAGTAACTCATTTTTTTCTTCTAAAATTCTTTTCTCATTAAGTGATGCATCTAAAGAAATACTCTTTTCTCTTTCTAAATCTGAGTCTAAAATTTCTAGGGATTTTTTTAATTTTACTTGTAAATTCTTTACTCTTTTTTCTTCCTTATCTAAACTAGCAATATCTAGATTGATTTTTTGAAGTTTGGCTAAACTTTCCATTTTTTTGTCTCTCAAAGGCGCCAATTTTTTATTTTCTTCATCTAATAAACTGTTGTTGTGATCTAAATCAATTTTTACTGATGAAATATCATCATCCTGTTCGCTAGATTTTTCTATTATTCCTGCTTTCTCATTTTCTATTGTTTCTAGCTTTAAATAATACAATCCTGCTTCTATACTTCTTATTTCTTTAGAAATTTCTTTATATTTAGTTGCTTCTTCTGCCTGCTTTTTTAAATTTTCTAGCTGTTTTTCTTGTTGTTTTTTTAGTTCATCGGCTCTTTTTAAATTATTTTCAGCTGCATTTAATCTTGTTTCTGCCTCTTGTCTTCTAGCGTGTATACCCGAAATACCTGCCGCTTCCTCTAAAATAGATTTTCTTTCTGAGGGCTTAGAAGTTACCAGCATTCCTATTTTACCTTGACTAATTAGTGAGGGTGAGTGAGCACCAGTTGAAAGATCAGCAAAAAAAGTCTGCGCGTCTCTAGCTCGTATTTCTTTATCATTCATGTAATATTTAGAACCTTTGTCTCTTTCTATTTTTCTAGTAATAAGAATTTCATCTAATTCGTTGTATTGACCAAATCCACTTTTGTCATCATTTTCGATTAAAATTGATACTTCTGAGATGTTTTTCGGAGGCCTGTTAGATGTTCCTGAAAAAATTACATCCTCCATACCTGATCCTCTCATACTTTTCGGAGAGCTTTCTCCCATACACCATCTTAATGCTTCAACCACGTTCGATTTGCCACAACCATTTGGTCCTACAATTCCTGTAAGCCCATCTTCTATTAGAAAAGTTGTTTTATCAAAGAATGATTTGAAACCCGTCAGGTCTAACTTTTTAAATTTCATATTTAAAGATTTTTAATTACCATTTTTTTAAATTTTTTATAATCGTGTTTTCCTTCATACTTTTTTTCATTGATAAAAATTGTGGGTGTTGAAGTAATTTTATATTTTTTTTGTGCCTGAATTCTTTCATTTAATATTTTATCCTGAGTATTTTCATCTTTAAGACAACTATCAATTTTTGCATTATCTAAATTAAAATTCAAACCAATTTTTTTTAAAGATTCGTTTATCTTATTTATATCAGATCCCACAGCCCATTTATTTTGTTTTTTATAAATTTCACTTAAAAATTGAAAACTTTTGTCACTATTTTTAACGCATCTTAAAATTTTCTCAGCATTGAGCGCTGCTAAATCTAATGGAAAAGCATGATGTTCAAATCTTACTTTGCCAGTGTCGATAAACTCTTCTTTTAAATTTTTGTAAATCTTTTCATGAAAGTGAGCGCAATGAGGACAAGTAAGAGAAGAAAAAACTTTAATCTTTACTTTTGCCTCTACACTTCCTATTCCAAGACCAGTATTTTTGTCATTAGCATATGAATTTATTGATACAGACAGAAAAATGAAAAGTAAAAATATAATTTTTTTATACATTTTTGGAGTTGTAAGCCTTAATTAGTTTGTTCAATGAGTGTTTAAGTTTTTCATTTTTTACGTTTTTTAATTTTAAGTTTGTTTGAATGGTATTTAAATTTGTTTTTTTTATTTTATTTTCTAATTGGCTTTTTTCATGAACTATTTTTAATTTAATTTCTTTCACATAGTTATAACCATAAAAACTATTTATTCTGTCTATTATTTCTTTTTTACCATACTCAATATCTAGTTCTTTTCCGTGTATTACATTTATAACGAGTATCCCGTTACTAAGCTCTTTTCCTATTTTGATTGAATTTGGATAACAGGAATTTGAAATATTCTTACCTACGATTTTACTCCAGTTATCAACAACATTGGATAAATTATAACCACTTTTTTTAATAATTTTTTTTAAACCGTGTGGCAAAGCGGTGGAGAGCGGTCTTAGCCCTTGTATGAAATTGCGGCTTTTATTAGTATTATTTTTTTTATTATGCATTTTAATACTAATTTAACAAAAAAAATTCTATCTTGGTATGATAATAATAAACGCAACTTACCTTGGCGTGTTGGCAAAAGTTCTTCAAAAAAGCTTTATTATAGACTTTTAAGTGAATTTATGTTGCAACAAACTCAAGTTAAAACTGTAATTCCCTATTTTAAAAATTTTACAAAAAAATTTAAAACTTTGAAATCACTATCTAAGAGTGAAGAACTAGAAATTTTAAAGCTATGGGAAGGACTTGGTTATTATAGAAGGGCAAAAAATCTTTTGGCTTCGGCTAAAATTTTAGTTAAAGAACATAACTCAAAACTACCTAAAACTCTTGAAGAGGTAAAAAAACTTCCAGGCGTTGGCGAATACACTGCTAACGCGCTTTTGGGCCTGGTATATAACCAGCCAAGAATAGCAATTGATGGAAATGTTAAGAGGATATTTGCTAGAAATCTTAATAAAGAGGAAAAGAAAATAAATTTTGATAGACTTATTATAATAAACAAAAAAAACTTCTTTAATACAAATCGTAGTGCAGACTTTTTAGAGGCTCTAATGGAATTTGGAGCTTTAATGTGCAAACCTAAAGAACCAAAATGTGTAAGTTGCTGTTTAAACAAAACATGTAAATATTTTAAATCTTCTAATAAAATAAAAACAACTAGTAAAAAATTGATAAAAAATAAAAATTACGATATTTTTTGCTACATAAATAAAAATAAACAAATAGCTCTCACAAAAAAAAATCAAATAAGTTTTTTAAAAAATTTTTACCTTCCCACAATTAAAGAGACTAATAATTTATCAAGTAATAAAAATTGGAAATTTTTAAAAAATTACAAAAATTCTATATCAAATTTAAAATTGAATATTAATTTATATTATAAATTTTCTGATAAGAAACCTGCAAAATATGATTGGCATTCTTTAGACTTAAATAAAGATTTCATACCAACTTTCACAAAAAAAATATTTAAACAAGTTGAAACTTTATTTTAATGAAAAAAAAAATAGCAATTATTGGAGCAGGTATAGCAGGGCTTACTTTTGGAAATTTAATTAAGAAGTATTTAAAACACGATTTCATGATTTATGAAAAAGAAGAAAACTTATCTCTTGATGAGGGTTATGGAATTCAATTGGCTTCAAATAGTACAAAGATTTTAAATCAAATTGGATTTGATAAAATAGATTATGATAAAATTTTTTATCCTAAAGGAATTGATTTTTATAATATTCAAAACAAAAAAATATGTGATTTAGATTTAAGTCAGTTTAATACCGAAAAGTATAAATACACTACTTTACAAAGATCAGTTTTAATTGAATTTTTAAAAGATGATATCTATACTCAACATTTAAGATTTGGAAAAAGAATAAAAGAAGTTTCTGAAATAAAAGATAAAGTACTAATTAAATTTGATGATAATACTAACGATCTAGTTGATATCGTTGTGGGAGCTGACGGAATTTTTTCTAATACAAGATCTTTTTTTGAAAAGAAAAAAAATAAACCGAAATTCCAAAACGCTATAGCTGTTAGAACAATACTTAAATCAAAATTTGAATTAATAATTAATGAAGAAAGAATAAGTCTTATGATGGGAAAAAATTGTCATTTAGTTGTTTATCCAATTAATAACAATAAGGATCTTAATCTTGTTTGTATAATAAGAGACAAGAAGTACGAACCAAATAATGTTAAATCTTTAGTGAATAAAGCAGTTAATCAAAACCAAAATTTAAAAAAAGTTTTTGATGGCGAGTTAAAATCCTGGCCATTATATTCAACTCCAAGTATTCTTCCATCTTCTAACAATAAAGTTTTTTATATTGGTGATGCATTTAATGGATTTTTACCAACATTAGCACAAGGGGCTGGACAGTCTATAGAAAGTGCATATGAATTATTTAATTTACTAAAAGAAGAAAGTTCAGATGTTCAAAACTCATACTTTCAAGAACGATCAAAAAAAGCAAAAATTGTCAAAACAAGGACAAATCTTAATTTTTTTGTATTTCATTTTTCAAGTTCTTTTATGCAAATTATAAGAAATTTTTTTATGAAATTTTTATTAAAAAGAAAGAGTTTTATTAAAGTTTATTTGGGTAAAGTTTATAAAAGCTAGGATTGTTTCTCAGCAATAAATTTTTGTCTAAGATTATCAATAACCACTGTTGATCCATTTAAATTATAATGCCAGTAAGTCCAACCGTTGCAGCTTTCGATTCCCATTATCTTTGCAGCAACTTTATGGATTGAACCTTCAGATTCTTTATATTTAATGCTTCCATCTGCCATTATCTTTGCATTAATTCTTTTTTTGGGGTCCATTAATGATGTTCCAGGCTTAATTATTCCTAACTCAACTAGTGATCCAAAAGGGATTCTTGGTTTAGATTTGTTATTTTGAATTGTATCAAGATAATCATCCTCAATTTTCATCGCTTTATTTATTCTTTCTTTTGCAGCATTAAAGTATGTTTTATCTTTTTCTATTCCACAATAATTTCTACCCAATTTTTTAGAAACTACCGCAGTAGTTCCGGTTCCTAAAAAAGGATCAAAAACTGAATCGCCTTTATTTGTTGTGGCTAATATAATTCTATGAAGTAATGCTTCTGGTTTTTGTGTTGAATGAACTTTTTTTCCTCTTTTCTTTAGCCTTTCTTTTCCATTACAAATGGGCAATGACCAATCTGATCTCATTTGTAAATCATCGTTTAAACATTTAAGAGATTGGTAATTAAAAGTATATTTAGACTTTTTATTTTTTGAGGCCCAAATTAAAGTCTCATGAGCATTAGTAAACCTTGTACCTCTGAAATTTGGCATTGGATTATTTTTTCTCCAAATCACATCATTAAGTAACCAGAAGTCTAAATTTTGTAAATGGTACCCCAATCGAAATATATTATGATACGAACCAATAACCCATATACATCCGTTATCTTTTAGAATTCTTTTACATTCAACTAACCAAGCTTTACAGAAATCATCGTAATGTTTAAAACTATTAAACTGGTCCCACTTATCATTAACTCCATTTACTTTACTTGCATCAGGCCGAGTTAATTTTTCTCCAATCTGCATATTGTAAGGAGGGTCCGCAAAAACTAAATCAAAAGTTTTGTCAGGAATTTTTTTTAGTTCTTTTAAACAATCACCATTTAAAATTTTGTTAGAAAATTTTGTCATTTTCTAGATTCAACTCTAAATTGAATCATGGGTCAAACCATTTTGGAAAAAAAAGGACTCTTCTTGTGTTATAGACTCTTATCTTGACAATATCTTGTGTACTGGTTTGAAGCTTTTTCTGTGATGAGCTGTGATACCAAACTTTCTTAGACCATCTAGATGAGCTTTGGTTCCATAGCCAAAATTAGTTTCCCATGCATAATTTGAAAATTTTTCAGATAATTTTATCATCAAAAGGTCTCTATAAGTTTTAGCTATTATTGATGCAGCGCTAATACACTTTATTTTATTATCCCCATTAACTATTGTTTTATAATTTTCAATTCCATCTGGTGCAAAAGAGCCATCAATCAATATTAAATTAGGTTTTTTCGACAAACTTTCTATAGCTCTTTTCATTGAAAGCAAAGAAGCTTTTAATATATTAAATTTAAAAATTTCAGTTACATTAGCAATACCGATTGCATAGTAGGAGTTTTTTTTTATATAGTCTGCAATCTTTAATCTGTTTGAGAAATTAATTTTTTTTGAGTCTTTTATATCTTTTAAATTAATATTTTTTTTTAATATAACAGCCGCAGATACAACTGGACCAGCTAAACAACCACGACCAACCTCATCTACACCAGCTATTATTTTTTTATTTTTCAATTTTAATTTTTAACTCTTTTATTTTTTGTCTTACCATTTTTAAGTCGATCCACGACATCTTTTTTTGATCAGGTTGTCTCATTAAAAAAGCAGGATGAAAAGATGCTATAACGTGAGTTGAACAATTTCCTATTTTTTTTTCAACCCATTTACCTCTAGCTTTAGAAATAACAACCTCATTTCCAATTATTGTATTAAGAGCTGTACTTCCAAGTAAAACTAATATTTTAGGATTTATTATTTCTATATGTTTTGTTAAAAAAGGAAGATATCTAGCAATCTCTTTATCTGTAGGTTTTCTATTTTCTGGAGGCCTATAATTTACAACATTAGTTATATAAACACTTTTTCTATCTAATTTTATTGATAAGAGCATTTTGTCAAGTAATTGGCCAGCTCTTCCAACAAATGGCAAACCTTCCTTATCCTCGTTTGCTCCAGGTCCCTCACCAATCAACATTATTTTAGATGAGGAGTTCCCGTCAGAAAAAACTAAATTTGTCGCACTTTTCTTTAAATTACAGTTTTTGATGTTTTTTATTGAGTTTTTAAGTTTTTGAAGTTGTTCTGTTTTATTTCCAGTCAATTTAAAACCATCTTTTTTATATCTGTTAATAGCATTACTGTCATATATTAAATTATAATTAATTAAGCTATAATATTTAGCAAGTTTGGTTAATTTACTATTAATTTTTTTTGTCATTAAACAATTTATGAAAGTTTTTAAATTTATAATAACATTAATACTACAAGTAGTTTTTTTTCTTACTATAATCAATACAATTCATGCAAAGAACATAGACAAATATCAAGATGCCGATAAAATTTCTAAGTATTTCTCTGGCATACTGTCTTTTAATGACAACAAATACGCGAATTCGTATAATTATTTGAAGTCACTAGATGGCTTAGAGGATAATCATCTAACTTACTCAAAGCTATATCAATATTCTCTCATAAATTTAGAAAAGTTTACAGAAGCTTATAGATACTCAAAAAAACTCGAAAGAAAAGGCCTCGACTCTTTTGAAAGTAAATTAATAATAGGATCTTTTTATTTAAAGAATAAAAGGTATCGTAATGCAGCAAAGTATTTCGAAAAGTTAAGCGAAGGAATCTATGATCAGTCGCTAGAAGGATTATTATCTGAGTCACTGAATAATTGGATTTCATTTCTAGATGTAAATAATGAAAGGGCAATTGAACTTATAGATAGCATGAACCCTAGGTTTGAAAATATCAAAAAAATTCAAAGAACCTTTTCATATTGTTTTTATGGATCAAAATTAGCTAATAAAGAATTTAAAAAGCTAACCTTAAACTCAAAAACTAACTTTGCTAGGTATCACTTTTTTCATGCAAATTTTTTATATCAATCTGGGAATAAAAAAAACTCAATTAAAGTTATAGATAATTCATTAAAAATTTATCCTGGGAACTTAATTTTAAATCAACTTAAAGAAGATATTAATTCCCAAAACAGCAAATTTAGTAATAAATTTGATTGTAAAAATCTTTCTCATATAGTTGCAGAAATATTTTATATAGTTTCTAATGCGTTATCTGGACAATCGCTTTATTCTTTATCAAACTTCTATCTAAATTTAGCTAAATATTTAAATCCTGAATTCACTTCTTTTGACGCTCTTTATGCCGAAAATTTTTATATGACCGAGAATTACGAAAAAGCTAAAAAAATTTATAAAAGGGTAAAAGATAACGGAAAATTTTATCATTGGTATGCATCAAAACAGATTTCCAATATTTTAATAATAGAAAAAAAAGAAGATTTAGCTCAAACATTATTAAAAAAAGCATTTGATGATATTGGTGAACCTGCAATTTACCAGATATTTGACTATGCTGAATTTTTAAAAAATAGTGAAAGTTACGATATATCAGTAGATTATTACTCTAAAGTTTTAAGTTTAATTAATAAAGATCATTATCTTTACCCTGAAGCTTCAGACGGTAGAGGTATCTCATATGAAAGATTGGGAAAATGGAAAAAAGCTGAAGAAGATTTATTAAATTCTTTAAGTGTTGCTCCCGATCAAGCCTACGTAATTAACTATCTTGCTTACTCATGGATTGAACAAGGAATAAATATAGAAAAATCATTAAAGATGCTTAGAAGGGCAAATGATTTAAAACAAAACGATGGTTACATTATCGACTCCTTAGGTTGGGCTTTATTTAAATTAAAAAAATATAAAGAAGCAAAAGAACATCTTGAATTAGCAGTAAGAATAATGCCATCTGATCCAATAGTTAATGATCATTTTGGCGACTCTTTGTGGATGAATAATCAAAATATACAAGCGAGATATTATTGGAATTACGTATTAGGTTTAGAGAAAACCGAAAATAAACTGAAAGAAAAAATAAAAAATAAATTAATTTTTGGGATTAAATAATATTTAAAAATTTAATGATAAAATCCTATTGCAAAATCAATCTTTCCCTACGCATTTTAAATAAATTGAAGAGCGGATTGCATAATATACAATCAAATAGCTTTTTGTTAGACCTCCACGATATTATCAAAATAAAAAAAATAAAAAAAAAAAAGGATGTCGTAGTAATTAGTGGACCTTTTAAAAATTTTATAAATAAAAATAAAAACTCTATCATTGAAACCTTAACAGTTTTGAGACAAAAAAAAATGTTAGAAAAAAACTTAAAATACAAAGTCAATATCTATAAGAATATACCTGTATTTTCTGGTCTTGGTGGTAGTGCTAGTAACGCAGCTTATATTTTAAAGTATTTTATCAAGAAAAAAATAACAACTCAAACTTTAAAAATTTTTACAAAAAAGGTAGGAAGTGATTTAAACCTTTTTATATACAACCAAACTTTTCAAAAAAACTTTAAAAATATAATTAGATATAAGAAAAAATTTCATTTTCATTTTATTATTGTTTACCCATATATAAAGTGTTCTACAAAAAAAATTTATTCACAGGTCAGAGGTTTCAGCCCAAAAGTAAAACAAAATTATGCTAATATAAAATCTAAAAAAAGGTTTATTACTCTTATTAAAAATGAACGAAATGATTTACAAAAGATTTCTACATCAAAATTTACAAAGATTAAAAAAATCATCAATTTTGTTTCAAAACAAAAAGGTTGTTATTTTTCTAGAATGACAGGGTCTGGATCTGCATGTTTTGGCATGTTTAGAAATAAGAAATCGGCTTCTTTAGGAATGAAATCATTAAAAAAAAAGTTTCCTAGATATTGGTGCGTAGTTACTAAAACTATTTAATTTCCAAAATTTATGATATATCAAACCAATAACAATGGGGCATAGCCAAGCGGTAAGGCAGTGGTTTTTGGTACCACCATCCTAGGTTCGAATCCTAGTGCCCCAGCCAAAACAATGAAAAAAATATCTTTAGATTTTGATTTAATTAATAAGTTCAAAAACATTTTCTTCCCTTTTTATAAATCAAAAGAAGTTAAAAAGTTATTTGGTATTTTAGAGCAAGGGGAGCCAAAAAATAAAAAGTTAGCGATGTTTGTTGGAGGCTGTGTAAGAAATTATATTTTAAAAAATGTGATAGATGATTTAGATCTAGCAACAGTATTTACACCAGAAGAAATCAAAGCAAAATTTAAAAATACCAGTCTGAAAGTGATTGAAACAGGTATCGAACACGGCTCAGTAACAATTTTATTAAATAATTATAAATTTGAGTTAACGACACTTAGAAGAGATGTCTCAACTGACGGAAGGCATGCTGAAGTGAAATTTACTGATGATTGGAAAGAAGACTCAAATAGGCGAGATTTTACTATTAATGCAATCTATTTAGATAAAAATGGCAAACTCTTTGATCCACAACTTGGAGTAAAAGATTTGCAAAATAAAGTAGTTAAGTTCATCGGAGATCCGGGTAAAAGAATAGAGGAGGATTATTTAAGAATAATCAGATTTATAAGGTTTTCTATTCAATACGACCATAATACTTTAGAGTCTTCAACCATAAATGCTATTAAATTAAATTTAATAGGTATCAAAAAATTATCTAAAGAAAGAATTTTACAGGAACTTTTAAAAATTTTAAGCCTCAAAAACTTTTTAAACATATTTAAAAATCAAGAATTAAAAAATATTTTTTTAATAATTTTTCCAGAATTTAAAAATTTAGACCGTATTAAAAAACTTTCTCATTTTTCTGAGGAACATTTATTAAGAATTGATACAAATATGATTCTAGCAATTTTGTTAATAGATGACTCAGACAATTTTTTGTACTTTTGTCATAAATACAAAGTACCAAATTTAACTAAAAATAAACTAGAGTTATTATCGAGATCTTCTCAAGAGGTTAAGGGAGATAAGAACTTTTTCAAAAAGAATCTTAAAAAAAATACCTATTTTTTGGGCAAAGATTTTCTTAAAAATTTGGCGATTTTCTTGTTTTTTGAAAATAAAAGTTTCAAATACAAAGAACTGAACTCAATTTTCAGAGATATTGAAATAATTTCAGTTCCAAAATTCCCTTTTGATGGGGAATTTATTAAAAAAAGGGGTTTTATAGAGGGAAAAAAAATTGGTTTAGCCTTAAAAGAATTGGAGAATGATTGGGTTAAAAATAACTTTTCTCTTTCGGAAGACAGTATCAATACTATTTTAGAAAAAGTTAAAAATTAAATATATTTAACTTCTAATATTTCAAAATTTCTTATTCCAGAAGGAGTGGTTACCTCTACCAAGCCCCCCTTATTTTTCCCAATCAATCCTTTTCCTATCGGAGATTTAAAGTAGATAAGATTTTTGGCTATATCAGCTTCATCTTTACCTACTATTTTAAGCTCTATTTTTTTATCTAGTTTGAGATCTTTTACTGTTACTGTGGATCCAAATATAACGTTTCCATTGTTTTCAATTTTTGTTACGTCTATTACATTTGCTCTAGCAATAATATCGTTTATTGCAATAACTCTACTTTCTAATTGAGCTTGTTGCTCTTTAGCTGCATGATATTCTGCGTTTTCTTTTAAATCCCCGTGAGACCGAGCCTCTGCAATTGCTGAAACTATTTTTGGTCTTTTAATATTCTTTAGATTATCTAATTCTAATTTTAATTTTTGAAGTCCTGATATCGTAATTGGTTCTTTTTCCATTTATTTCCATTTCGGTTTTGGAGGAATTGACATTAATATAGCCTCAATATTGCCTCCTGAATTTAACCCAAATTTTGTACCCCTATCATACAAAAGGTTAAACTCAACATATTTTCCTCTTTTAAAACTTTGTTTTTCTTTTTCTTTTTTGGTCCACTTTAATTTACCTTTTTTATCAATAATTTCTTTAGTTAAATCCATAAAACAAATACCTAAATTTCTTACAAACTCAAAATTATTGACCCAATCCTTGGTTTCATAATCAAAAAAAATTCCTCCTATTCCTCTTGTTTCATTATAATGTGGTAAATAAAAGTATTTATCACACCATTTTTTATATTTTAAATAATTTTTGTTATTATTTAAACAAATTGCTTTTAGCTTACTATGAATTTTCGTTTTCTCTTTCAAATCTTTATAACTGGGAGTGACATCTATTCCTCCTCCAAACCATTCTTTTGTAGTTACAATAAATCTAGTATTAAAATGAAAAGCTGGGATTTTAGGATTTTTCATATGAGCAACTATTGATATTCCAGAGGCCCAATATTTACCATCTTTTTTGGCTCCTGGTATTTTAGATCTAAACTCTTTTTTGAATATGCCAGAAACTGTTGACTGATTAATTCCTACTTTATCAAATATAGTCCCATTTTCTAAAATTAAAGATAGTCCGCCCCCTTCATCTTTATTCTTTTTAAACCATTTTCTAGCTGAAAATTTTTTATTTTTTTTTGTTTTTTTCTTAGAAAATTTTTTTTCAAAAGCTTCGAATTGTTCACATATTTGTGATTGTAAAAAAACAAACCAATTACTCACAAATTTTTTCTTTATCTCAATGTTTTTAATCATTTTTATTTAATTTGTGTGTCATTGTGCCCCTGCGAAACCTTTAAAAATAGGTTTAATTTTGATATTAACATACTAAATATCATATATGGATAAGCCTGATAAAAAAACTAATAGAAGAGACTTTTTATTTACCGCTAGTTATACAGTTGGCGCTGTTGGCATAGGAGCGACTATTTGGCCGTTTATTGCTCAAATGAATCCTGATCGTTCAGTCAAAGCTTTAGCAACGACTGAAGTAGACATAAGTCAAATCGAGCCAGGTAAATCAATTACAGTTCTTTGGAGAGGGAAACCTGTTTTTATTAAAAGAAGAACCGAGTCTGAGATTTCTGAGGCAGAGTCAGTTAGTTTAAATGAATTAATACATCCTGAAAAGGATCAAGACAGAGTTAAAAAATCCGAGTGGTTAGTCATGCTAGGTGTTTGCACGCATCTTGGTTGTGTTCCCTTGGCAGACAAAGGAGAATATAATGGCTGGTTTTGTCCTTGCCATGGATCACACTATGATACATCAGGAAGAATCAGAAAGGGACCTGCTCCTACAAATATGGAAATACCGAAATATGAGTTTGTAGATAGCAACACTATAAAGATTGGATAAAATATAATGAGCGAACATACATACGTACCAGAATCTAAATTTGGAAAATGGTTTAATGATAGATTGCCACTCCTAACTTTGAGTAAGCATCTACAAGATTATCCAACTCCAAAAAATTTAAATTACTGGTGGACATTTGGTGGAATTTTAACTTTTTGTTTGGTTACACAAATTATTACCGGGTTGGTTTTGGCTATGCATTATGTTGCGCACGCTGATCTAGCTTTTAATAGCATCGAGCATATTATGAGAGATGTTAATTATGGTTGGTTATTAAGATATATTCATGCAAATGGTGCCTCAATGTTTTTTCTTGCAGTTTATATACACATATTCAGATCTTTGTTCTATGGTTCTTATAAGTCACCAAGAGAAATAATATGGATACTAGGAATGCTAATTTATATTTTAATGATGGCTACAGCATTTATGGGGTACGTTTTGCCTTGGGGTCAAATGAGTTTTTGGGGAGCGACAGTAATCACAAATCTTTTTAGCGCAATACCATTTGTTGGGGAAAGTATAACTACTTGGTTGTGGGGCGGTTACTCAGTTGACAACCCAACTTTAACAAGATTTTTTAGTCTTCATTACCTTTTCCCTTTTATAATTTTAGGTTTAGTCGTATTACATATTTGGGCTCTACACGTTCCTGGAAATAATAATCCTGTGGGCATAGATATTAAAAAACCTTCAAAAGATACAGTACCTTTTCATCCTTACATAACTATAAAAGATCTATTTGCTTTACTAATTTTTATAATAATTTTCTCAGCCTTTGTTTTTTTCTCTCCTAACACTTTGGGTCACCCAGACAACTATATTCAGGCCAACCCTTTAGTTACTCCGAAACATATCGTTCCAGAATGGTATTTACTGCCTTTCTATGCAATTTTGAGGTCTGTTCCTGACAAACTTGGAGGAGTAATTTTACTATTCGCCTCTATATTTATTTTACTTGCTTTACCTTGGCTAGATAAAAGCAAGGTAAGATCAGCAATTTTTAGACCAATCTATAAACAATTCTTTTGGATTTTGGTAATCGATGTTTTAGTTTTGGGTTACATGGGAGCTATGCCTGCAGAGGGACTATATTTATTAATTGCTAGAATAGGAACAGCATATTATTTTTTACATTTTTTAGTAATTCTCCCAGTTTTAAGTTCATATGAAAAAACAGAACCTTTACCGGTAAGTATTTCAGAACCTGTTCTCAAAGGATAGTTATATGTTAAAAAAAAAACTATTTGCTAAATTCCTATTTGTTTTTATTATTTTCAATTCAAATTTATTAGCTGCTGAAAAAAAACTTCTTCATGTAGATTGGAGCTTTAAAGGTTTCACAGGTAAATTTGATAGATCTTCTCTTCAAAGAGGCTATCAAGTTTATAATGAGGTATGTGCAGGCTGTCATTCAATGAGTCTTTTAAGTTACAGAAATTTAGGCGAACCAGGTGGACCAGAATTTCCTCTTAATGAAGTAAAGAATATAGCAGCAAGTTTCGAAGTAACAGATGGTCCTGACGACCAAGGAGAGATGTTCACAAGACCTGGAAGACCATCGGATAAATTTGTATCTCCTTATCCCAATGTAAATGCTGCGATAGCAGCGAATGGAGGCGCGTATCCACCCGATATGTCTGTTTTAGTAAAATCAAGAAAAGGTGGTGCAGATTATATTTATTCAGTTCTAATGGGATATGAAGATCCTCCTGCTAATATAAAACTTGATGATGGGGTTTACTACAACAAATATATGGATGGAAATAAAATTAAAATGTCCAAACCGCTTATGGACGACATCATTACTTACGCTGATGGAACAAAAGCAACTGAAATGCAGATGGCAAAGGATGTTACTACCTTCTTAACTTGGGCAGCAGAACCTCATTTAGAAGCTAGACATAAAATGGGAATAAAAGTTATGATTTTTTTGATAATTTTAACTGTATTAGTTTATTTAAGTATGAAAAAAATTTGGTCAAGGATTGACTCTGAAATGTAAAACGTCCCCATCTTTTATTTGATAATCTTTACCTTCAATTCTTAATTTACCTATTTCTTTACATTTCTCCATACTTCCATATTTAATAAAATCCTCATAAGAAACCACTTCAGCTCTAATAAAATTTTTCTCAAAGTCGGAATGAATTACTCCAGCAGCTTTTGGCGCTGAGGTATCTTTTTTTATTGTCCAAGCTCTGCTTTCTTCGGGACCAGATGTAAAAAATGTATCTAAATTTAAAAGATCATAACCAGCTCTTATTAATTTATTTAACCCAGTTTTATCTAATCCAACCTCTTTCATAAAACTTTCTCTTTCATTTCTGTCTAGACCCATTATCTGATCCTCTATATCGGCACAAATGATAACAATCCTCTCATTTGAATAATTCTCTTTAATATTTGCAGTGTACTTATTTCCAATAGAAAGACTACTTTCATCAACATTACATACTATTATTTTTGGCTTTATGCTTAACAAACCTAAAGTTGATAAAAACTTTCTCTCTTGTTTAACTTCAGGTAAAATTATTTCTTTACCGTCATTTAAAGATTTTAAACTTTTTTCTAATAATGATATTTCTTCTGCTTTTAGTAATTTTTTTTTACTTTTCTCTAATTTTTTAAGGATAATATCTATATCAGAAAGTATTAGTTCTGTTTTAATGGACTCTAAATCATTCAAGGGATTGATTTTCGAGTTAACATGTTGAATCTTTTCAGAGTCAAAACATCTTACCAAATGTATAATTGCATCTACCTCTCTAATGTGTGATAAAAATTTATTACCTAAACCTTCTCCTTTTGATGCACCTTTTACTAAACCTGCAATATCAACAAAAGTAATATTGGTGTAGATCTTTTTTTTTGATTTGGATAATCCATGAAGATCATCAAGTCTTTTGTCAGGAACATCAACAATACCAACATTAGGATCAATTGTACAAAAAGGAAAATTACCTGCTTCTGCATTTTTAGATGCGGTAAGAGCGTTAAACAAAGTTGATTTACCTACATTTGGCAAACCAACTATTCCACACTTAAATCCCATTAAGATTTTGATTAACTTTACTTGAAAATAAATCTATTTTTTTTTCTATTAAAGTTGGAATAAGTTTAACAATAATATCAGTTATTTCTTTAATTTTTTCTTCTTCATCCTCTTTAAAATCCTCGAGCACATGATTATTGACTTTCTTTTTTTCTTTTGGATGCCCTATACCTATTCTTACTCTTGAATAATCTTTTCCGATAAACTTATCGATAGATTCAATACCATTATGTCCAGCGCTACTTCCCCCAAATTTAGCTTTTATTTTTCCAAAGTCTATGTCCATATCATCATGAAAAACAATCACATCTTTTGCGTCAATCTTAAAATAATCAATCAATTCTTTTACAGCAGTTCCAGAATTATTCATAAAAGTTAAAGGTTTTATCGCATAAACTTTTTTTGTATCTATATTACCTGTTGTTAAGAGTCCTTTGAATTTAGGTTTTTGTTTAGAAAGTTTAAAATGTTGATTTATTGCATCTATAATTTTAAATCCAATATTATGGCGTGTGTTTAAATTATTAGGTCCAGGGTTTCCCAATCCAACTAACAACATCATATTAAATTATTTCTTCTCTTGTGGTTTTTTTTCAGAAGGTGATTTTTTATCACTGCCAGCTTGTTTTTTATCTCCAGATTGATCTTTTCCTTTGTCATCTTTTTTGGCAGCTTCACCTTCTTTACCTGCAGGGGCTGCATCCCCAGCTACTGCTCCATCAGTGCCAGCTGCAGCTTCACCATCTGCACCTTCTGCTGCCACTTCCTCAGCTGGTTTCTCTGGTTCTTTTACGATTGTTGGCGCTGCTACTGTAGCAATTACAAAATCTCTACCAGTTATTGTTGGAACTACATTGCTGGGTAACGTGACAGAGGAAATTTTGATGCTTGTTCCAATATCCGTGCCGGCTAAATCTATTTCAATATCATCTGGGATTTGGTCAGCAGGACAATTCAATTCAACTTTTCTTCTTACTATATTCAAAACTCCACCTCTTTTAAGGCCTGGAGACTCAGATTGATTTTTAAATTTTACTGGTATCTCAATAACAATCTTTGAACCAGAAACCACTCTCATGAAATCTATATGAATTGGTTCATCTGATACTACATGATACGCAACATCTCGAGGCAATACTTTTTGTTTTTTCCCCTCTATTTCTAATTCTATGACAGTAGATAGGAAAGACTCTGAATTGAGTATACTTTCTATAGATTTTTTTTCTATAGAGATTTTTGCATTAGGATCTTTCCCTCCGTATAAGATAGCAGGTATTAAGCCTTTGGCTCTTAATTTATTTGTCTCTCCGGTAGAGGCGCTCTCTCTTTTTATTGCTTTTAAATTATTCATTTTTTAATTCAAATGGATGAGCTATTTAACTCAACTTTGAAAATAAAACAAGTATTAATTAAATAAATCAGACACAGAAGTAGAGTTAGAAATTCTTTTAATTGCTTCCGCCATTAGTGAAGATATAGATAATACCTCAATTTTATTGTTATTTTTTATTTTTTTTGAATTATCTATCGTGTCTGTAATAAAAAGCTTTTTAATTTTAGAATTTTTAATTTTTCTTGACGCATCTCCACTTAACACTCCATGAGTTATAAATACATAAATCTCAGTTGCTCCTTTTCTTTTTAAAACTTCAGCAGCGTTAACGATTGTTCCACCACTGTCGATAATATCATCAACAATTAGACAAGTTTTTCCTCTAACATCACCAATTAAATTCATTACTTGAGATTTTCCAGGTTTTGGTCTTCTTTTATCAATTATTGCAAGGTCTGTTTTGAGCTTTGTAGCTAATCCTCTAGTTCTTTGAACTCCACCAACGTCTGGAGAAACACAAATTAGTTTTTTGTTTTTAAAAGATTTCTTAATAAATCTTGCAAATAACGGAGTAGTAAATAAGTTATCAACTGGAATATCAAAAAAACCTTGGATCTGACCAGCATGCAAGTCAACTGTCACAACTCTATTTGCTCCAGCCATTGAGATTAAATTTGAAACAACCTTAGCAGAAATAGAAGTTCTAGGTGCAACCTTCCTATCTTGTCTAGCATAACCAAAATATGGAATGACTGCTGTAATACTTTTTGCGGATGATCTTTTCAATGCATCTAGACATAGAAGAAGTTCCATTAAATTGTCATTAGCAGGTGTTGATGTAGACTGTATTACAAATACACTATTGCCTCTTATATTTTCATTGATTTCAATATAAATCTCTCCGTCAGCAAATCTTTTGATATTTGTATTGACTAATTTAGATTTTAATTTTTTTGAGATATCCTTACTGAGCTTATTATTGCTAGTTCCAGATAATATTTTCATGAAAATATAATTATTTATACAATTATTTTTTTAAGTTTTCAAACTAATAGTTGCAATACACCTTCCATAGTCCGTTTGACCCAATTTTTGAGATCGTCTGTAACTATAAAAGTTGTCTTTATCCTCAAATGTATCAAAATCGATATTTTCAACTTCTTCCACGCCACAATTATTCAACTTAAAATTTACATATTTTCTTATGTCAAAATTATACTTATTATGGTTTTGCTTTAAAAAAAAATTAATATTATTTTTTGATTCTGCCAAAAAATTCTTATAAAAATCCTCACCTACCTCATAACTTTTGATTCCAATACATGGACCAATACAAGCTGTAATTTTAACTTTATTATTTATTTCCTTAAATTTTTTTATAGTGTTTTCAATTATTCCAGAAATAGAACCCTTCCAACCTGCATGTATACAACCAATTGATTTATTAACTTCATCATATAAAATTATAGGGACACAATCAGCAGTAAGAACACCCAGAGCAACACCATTGACATTGGTGACAAGTGAGTCAGATTTAATTTTATTCAAATTCCTATTTTTTTCGTCAAGAAAAAATACTTTGTTACTATGTGTTTGATTCATTAGCTTTAAGTTCTCTACATTATTGATTTCCATTTTTTTTGCTACAAACTCTAAATTTTTTATCACATTATTTTTATTATCATCTGACCCCAGTCCACAGTTTAAACTTTCATATATCCCTGATGAATAGCCACCTTTTTTTGAAAAAAAACAATGATTTATGTTTTTAAATTTATTTAATTTATTTGAAAAAAACATTAATTAAATCCCAACCTAAATTTTTTTTTATTCTTATAAGCAAAAATTACTTTAAAAAGATTTCCCATATATCTTGAGTCCAGCAACCTTCTTAATCTTGAGTATAAATTGGCTTTTGCACTAAAACTCATTTTTTTACTTAACATTTCTGCTCTATGCAAAATACCAATTCTCTTTAAGAAAAAGCTTTGTGAAACAACTTGGTTAAGATTAAAATTTTGTTCTAAAAAATAGTCCTTCAAAAGAGTAAAATTTACTAAAGAGGTAATATCAGCGTCACTTAAATTTTCAAATACTTCATTTTTTTTATGAGATTTTACAGATTGTAAAGTACTAACATTCTTTTTATCTAAAAAACCATAGTCGATTAACAGTATACCTCCATTAAATTTTCTAATAACTTGTATCATCTTATCTAATTCCTTTATTCCTAGATCTGGATATTCTATTACTCCTTTATTATTAAATAGACCAAACTTTTTTAATTTAAATATGGTTTTTTTTTTAGCTTTTTTTAAAATTATTTTTATTTTATCCTTTTTATTAACAGAGAGATATTTTTCGTAAATTTTATTTTTATCTATTTTAAATTGCTTAATTGGTATCGCATCAAAAAATTCATTTCCAAAGAAAAGAACTGGACCACTTTTAATATCATTTATATTTTTAAGCCAACTAACTTTTTTTTCTTTTATTTTATTTTTCTGTATTTTTTGTAAATATTTACTTCTTTCATATAAAAAAATTTTTACATTTTTATAAAAATCAGGGAAATTTTTAAAAGTTTTTATCAAAACTTTACATAGATCTCCATTTCCAGGACCTAATTCTACAATATTAAATTTTTTAGGTTTTTGTAAATTTTCCCAGTAGGAAATTATCCATATTGCAATCATCTCACTAAACAAAAAAGATATGTTAGGAGCTGTTACGTAATCTCCAGATTTCCCAAAGGGATTTTTTTTTGAATAATACCCATAGTTTTCATTATAAAGTGCGTTTTCAACAAATTTGTCTAATGGTATAATTTGAGCTTCTTTCACTTTTTTTATACTTCCTTGCTTTTATTAATTTTTAATAACAAAAAAAATCCCAGAACCATCATTATTAAACTTAAGAGCGTTCCCATGCTAAATAAATTAAACAAATAACCTATATGTTCGTCTGGCTCCCTAAACTGTTCTCCAATAATCCTAAAACCACCATAAAAAATTAAAAATAAAGCTGAGCAAATACCTATTTTAATTTTTCTATTATAAACAAAGGTTATAAGTATTAAAAAAAGAATAACCCCTTCCATAAGAGCCTCATAAATTTGTGAGGGATGTCTTGGGATATTATCGACAGTAGGAAAGATAATAGACCAAAAAACTTGTGCTGGTTTACCGTATAATTCTGCGTTAATAAAATTTGCAATTCTTCCAAAAAATAATCCTATAGGCGAAACACAAGCAACAACATCTAAAAAAATAAAAGTATGAATCTTTCTTTTTTTTGTAAAAAGAAATGTACCGACGATAACTCCAATCAAAGCACCATGAAAAGACATACCGCCTTCCCATACTTTAATAATTTCAACTAAGTTATTTAAATAAAAGTTAGGATTGTAAAATAAAACATATCCTAATCTTCCACCTAAAATTATTGATACAATTAAATAGACTATGAGGTCGTCAAATGCTCCTTGAAGAAATGTTCTATCCTCAATGTTTGATCTGTAATTTAAAATTTTTTTAGCTAACCACCAACCTAATAAAATTCCAAAAATATAAGCTAAAGAGTACCATCTAATTTCAATAAATCCGAAATTAACTATAACTGGGTCAAAATTATGAATATACATCTTAGGATTTATAACATAATTGATATTATATTTCTTATGAATTAAGATTGGTTATGAACAACTCTGAAAGATTTTTGAAAGCAATATCTGATATTATTGAAAATGGAATCTTATCGTCTAAAGATGCTAAGAAAGAAATATTAACTAATCTTAAATTTCAAAAAGAAAACTTATTAGAAAAATTAGAAGTAGTTTCTAGAGAGGAGTTTGAAGTTTTAAAAAATATTGTTCAAAAACAAGGAAAAGAATTAAAATCTTTGAAAAAAAATAAAAAATCTAAATCGGCAAAGAAACCTTAACAAGTAAGCCACTGTACTTACTTTTAGAAAGCTGAATACTTCCACCATGAGAATTTATAATGTCCTCAGAAATTGATAGGCCTAGGCCTACACCAGATTTATTGAGACTTCTGCTTTTGTCCAATCTATAAAAAGGTTTAAAAACATTTCGATGTTGATCTTTAGGTATTCCTGGACCATCATCCTCCACTAAGATACTTAATCTATTAGGAGCTCTATTAAGGCTAACATAAACATTTTTTCCATACGATAGGCCATTTTGAATTAAATTATTAAAACATCTTTTTAAAGCATTTTTCCTACCTACAAATTTATAGTTTTCTTCGGTTGTAAGATGCAAATTTTTATATTTAAATTCTTTTAATATGTCTTGAAAAAAAATATTTAAATCTATAGTGGAAGTACTTTCTTGTGTTTGAGTTTTTGCAAACTGAAGGTAATCATCAAGCATTCTCTCCATTTCATCAATGTCTTTAGACATCCTATCAGAAATTTCTTTTTGATTTAGCATGGCTAGTTGAAGTTTAAGTCTAGTAAGAGGTGTTCTTAGATCATGACTTATACCTGAGAGCATTTCTGATCTTTGGTTTAAGTGTCTATTTATTCTTTTAACCATTCTATCAAATTCATAAGCTGCTTTTCTTATTTCCGAAGCTCCTGACGGTCTAAATTCATTAACATAATCACCTTTTCCAAATCTCTCAGCTGCTTTTGCTAAATTAACTATAGGTCTCGTTTGATTTTTTAAAAAAATTATTGCAATAAAGATGAGAAGAAAAGAGGGCACACTCACCCATAATAAAAATAATCTTACAGATGATGTAGCTATTTTTTCTCTAGGAAAGAAAAATTGAATAACTCTATTATTAGATCTTATCCTTACTTCAACAACATCTTTATATTTTGTTGTATTAAACCAATAGTTTCCACTCCCAAATGCAGATTTTAGTTCTCTTCTTAAAGATCTATCCATTGGACTAAACTTTCTTTCTGATTCAATTTTAGGTAAGTTTTCCTCTTTAATATTAATTACAAAATCAAAATTCTTTTTGTATATGTTCGTTAGTAAGTCTATTTCTTTATTTTCATTATAAAAATCAGTTAAAGTTTTTAACTCACCAACCAGGGATCTAGTCATCCCTTTATTAGCTTTTATCCAGATGCTATCAAAAAAAACTGTAGTGACAAGAATCTGTAATATAATGATAGGTGCAGCTACTATTATTAAAGATCTATAAAATAATCCTTTAGGTAAAATTAATTTGAAAAATTTATTCAATCCAGAGAACATATCCTGAGCCCCTTATTGTTTGTAAGTATTTTGGATTTTTTGGATCCAACTCAATTTTTTGTCTAAGTCTAGTTATCATTACGTCAATTGATCTTTCTTGCATTATTTTAGAAATATTCCCTATCTGTGTCCTACTGTATGTTTTTCCAGGATTAGACATCATTTCCATAAGAACTTTTTTCTCTGCCAAGTTAATTTTATTTGTTTTATTATTTAATTGAATCGTCATTCTATTTAAATCTACTTTTGCAAACCCAATCTTGCTGACTTTTTTTGTATCAATTTTTTTACTCTTTTTAATAATATTTTTTATTCTCAAAAGCAATTCTTTTGGTTCAAAAGGCTTGCCAATATAGTCATCTGCACCTAGTTCTAAGCCTATAATTCTATTTTCAACTTCACCTTTTGCAGTTAATAAAATTATTGGGACATTTAATTTTTTTTTAATTTCTTTAGTTAAGTCGAATCCGCTTTGTCCAGGCATCATTACATCTAATACTATTAGATCAAATGTAAATTGTTCTAATTTAATCTTAGCATTATCTGAGTCAATTGATGTAGATACTATAAAATTATTATCTTCCAAATACTCTTTTAATAATTCTCTTATTCTATTATCGTCATCTACAACTAATATATGTGTTTTACTTTTTTCCATCTATTATCTTATTTAAAACTCTTTTAAATTTAATTACAGAGTCAGGTTCAGAGTTTTTTAAAGCATTAAATATTCTTTTTTTTTGAGTTTCATAAATTTTATTAAAAAAAATTTTACCATCTTTATCTAAATACAAATTTTTCTTTCTTGTATCACTATCATTTTTTTCTTGTTTAATCATTTTAGATTTTATTAGATCTCTTAAAACTCTATTAAGGCTTTGTTTGGTAATTTTAAGTTTAAATAGAAGATCACTTTGATTGATACCAGGATTTCTCTCTATAAGATTTAACGCTCTAAGATGAGCCGACCCAAAAGATTTTTTTGATAATATCTCTTTAGGGTCAGAAAACGTTTCCTTATAGGCATAAAATAGCAATTGAATAAAATCCTTTATTTGTTCATCTTTAAGGTAAAGTAAATCTTTCATAATTGGTAAGTTATATTGACTTATTGTATTAAGAAATATACTTTTTTGTAACAAAAAAATCGTTTAATTTAATTCTTATGGAAACAATACCTTACGATAAAAGATCGGGCAAAATTTGGTTTAACGGTGAAAATGTAGACTGGGGATCAGCACAAATTCACATTTTGAGCCATGGATTACATTATGCAAGTTGTGTTTTTGAAGGTGAAAGAGTTTACGATGGTGAAATATTTAAACTGGAAGAACACACAGAAAGATTATTTTACTCGGCTAAAAGAATGGGAATAAACATTCCATACACCAAAAAAGAAATCAATGATGCATCTAAGCAAATTATTGCAGTCCAAAAAGTAAAAAATGGATATGTGAGGCCTGTGGTCTGGAGAGGCAGCGAAATGATGGCAATTTCAGCTCAGAAAAATAAAATTAATGTTGCGATAGCGACATGGGAATGGGGCTCTTATTTTGATCCTAAACTAAAACTGGAAGGTATCAGACTTGATATTTCTTCGTGGAGAAGACCATCTCCCCAATCAGTTCCATGGGATACTAAAGCTTCAGGTTTATACATGATTTGTACACTTTCTAAACATGAGGCAGAAAGTAAAGGTTATACCGATTCTTTAATGTTAGATCACGAAGGAAATATTGCAGAGGCAACAGGGGCAAATATTTTTTTTAAAAATAGTGAAAAAGAATTACACACACCGACTCCAGACTCTTTTTTAGATGGAATTACAAGAAGATGTGTAATTGAAATTGCTAAGTCTAAAGGAATAAAAGTTATTGAAAGAAAGATTAAGCCTGATGAGATGAAAAATTTTGTAGGATGTTTTTTGACTGGTACTGCTGCTGAAGTAACACCAGTTTCTCAAATTGGAAAGTATAAGTTTGAAGTTTGTAATCTTGTAAGAGAATTATCAGATAGTTATCAAAACTTAGTTAGAAAAAAAACTGCAGCTTAATTATTTCTTATCTTCGTTAATTGCGTGATCTATTCCTTTAACTAAATAGTCATATCCGGTATATAAAGTTAAAAAAGCAGATAACCATAAAAGAATAATACCAATAGTTTGCGCATTATAATCTTGAAAATTTATAATTTTATTACCAAAATCTCCAGTTAGAAGAACTGAAATTGCAAACATTTGAATAAAGGCTTTGAGTTTTGATAAACTTGTTACCGGCATTGCTATACTTCCTTTGGCCAAAAACTCTCTTAGGCCTGAAATTAAAATTTCTCGTGTGATAATAATAATTGCTGCAATTACTTCAAAGTTTTTTATTGCTCCATTCATTATAAGCAGAAGAAGAGCTGTTGAAACTAAAATTTTATCAGCAATGGGATCCAATAATTCTCCAAGTTTAGACTCTTCTTTAAATATTCTTGCTAAAAGACCATCCAAATAATCAGTAAAACTAGCTAAAACAAAAAGAAAAAAGGGAATAAGGTCACCAAAGAAACCAGGCAGAAAAAAAGTTAATACAAAAATAGGAACGATAATTATTCTTCCTATTGTTAAGATATTTGGAATTTTAAATTTCATTTTTTATTCATGAAAGTAATCATATATTTTTTTTGCTATACTTTCCTCTATACCATCTACGGACTTTAGATCTTCTAAACTAGCTGATTCTACTGATCTAGCTGATCCAAAATGATTTAGCAAAGACCTTTTTCTTTGTTTTCCTATCCCATCGATTTGATCTAATAACGATTTGCTTAATCCCTTTTTCCTTTTAGCTCTATGCGTACTTATTGCAAACCTATGAGCCTCATCTCTTAATCTTTGTATAAAGAACAACAGTGGGTCATTTTTTTTTAAAATATATTCTTTATTTTCATGATATATTTTTTCTTCGCCTGCATTTCTATTTTTGCCTTTAGCGACCGCCAATATAGGCAAATCATGTAAACCAAGTTCATTTAATACTTCTCTACTTACTGAATATTGACCTTTGCCTCCATCAATTAGAATTAACTCTGGTAAAGACAAAGAGCCAGATTTTTCTTTAATCGCTTTTGAAAACCGTCTAAATAAAACTTCTTTCATCATACCATAATCGTCATTTTGTACATTTTCATTCCTTATATTAAATTTTCTATATCTTTTTTTTACAAAACCTTCATTACCAAAACATATTAGAGCTCCAATGGAGTCACTACCTTGGATATGACTATTATCGTAAACTTCAATAAGATTTATATTATTATTTAAATCGAATTTATTTGCTAAATTTTCTATCAGGTTGTTGTTGCTCTCTGTTTGGTAAAGTTTTTGAGTTAAAGCTTGTTTAGCATTTTTCTCAGCAAGTTTAGATATATTGATCTCGTCGTTACTTTTTGCTTTTTTTATTAATACATCCTTTTTTTCTTTTTGTGAAAAAGCTTTTTCTAATAGCTTAAGATCTTTAACTTCGGTATTTGTTATAATCATACTTGGGACTACTTTATTTTCATAAAATTGAGTTAAAAATGAAGTTATTATTTCTCTCACATCATCATCACTATCATGTTTTGGATAAAAAGCTTGGTTTCCCCAATTTTGTTTCGATCTAAAAAAAAATACTTGAATACAAGTTTTTCCAGATTCTTTGTAAATACTTACAACATCAGCCTCATTTAAATTTGTTTGGTTTATTTTTTGAGAGGTTTGAATTTGAGTTAAAGCCTTTATTCTATCTCTTGCTACTGCAGCTTTTTCAAAATCTAATTCTTTACTGGCTAGCTCCATATCTTTTGATAAAGATTTTTGTATTCTTCTAGATTTTCCAGAAATAAAATCTATAGCATCCGAAACTGTTTTTTTATATTGAGCTTCTTCAATGTTGCCAACACAAGGAGCCGAACATCTTTTAATTTGATATAAAATACAAGGTCTCTCTCTGTTTTTAAAAACGGTATCATCACAAACCCTTATCTGAAAGATTTTTTGTAAAATTTTTATTGTCCAATTTGCTGACCCTATTGAGGCGAAAGGACCAAAATAATATCCATTTTTCGATTTTTTCCCTCGGAGCTTAGTCAGTTGAGGCCATTTATCTTTATGACCGATATAAATATAAGGAAATGACTTATCATCTCTTAATAAAATATTGAATCTTGGTTTATGTTTTTTTATTAAGTTTGCCTCGAGAAGAAGAGCCTCACTTTCATTGTTAGTGGTAGTTACTTCAAGATTATGTGTTAAAGAGAGCATTCGCTCTGTTCTTATCGGTAAGTTTGACTCTGTAACGTAACTTTTTAATCTATTTGGAATATTTTTGGCTTTACCAATGTACAAAATTTCTCCAGAGACACTTATCATTCTATAAATACCAGGATTTTTTGAAATTAATGGTATTTTTTCTTTAATAATTTTTTTTCCTAATTCTAAACTATTATTCATCTCTCCTTTTCGATACCTCAATTCCTACGGACTCAGTGTTTTTGATAATATCTAACTTTTCTAATTTAAGACTTACTTTCTTTACTATTTTACTTTTAAAAATTATATCAAAAATATTTTCTGCCAAATCTTCCAATAACTCGTGATGTTCCGATTTTGTTAAAGATGTTATTTTGTTTATAGTATCCTCATAATTCACAATAGATAATAAATTATTATTGTCAGGTTTAATATTTGAGTCAGTTATAATGTCAATATTAAATCTTACTCTCTGTTTTTTCTTTTTCTCAAAATCATGAAGACCTATAGAAATTTTAAGTATTAAATTTTTAACACTAACTTTTCTATTATATTTGTATTTTTTTTTATCTTTAAATTTTATTATTTTCATTCTTTTATGTTAATAATATCTGGAGTTAACCATGCAAGCCTTTGACCGCTATCAACATTTATTATTTCTCCTGTTATGTTATCATTTTTAATAAGAAACTGTACAGTTTCACATATATTTTCTAAATTTACTTTCCTTTTTAATAAAACAGACTTCCATTGTTTTTTAAAATGTGATTCTGATTGTCTTTTATTCTTTAAAGTGGGACCAGGAGATATTCCATTTACTCTGATATTTGGAGCTAATTTCATTGCAGATGTTAAAGTTAGTATTCCTAAAGCGGATTTGCTTAGAGTATAAGAAAAAAAATAAGGAGTTAATTTCTCGATTCTTTGATCAATAATATTAATGATATTCCCATGGTTATTTTTAACATATTTTTTAAAATTTTGAGTAAGTAAGGCTGGAGCTTTTAAATTAACATTCATATGTTTTGAAAAGCTTTTATCATTAAAATTAATTAAGCTATCATTTTCAAAAATTGAAGCATTATTTATCAAGCAATCTAATCCTTTCATTTTTTTAAATGCATCTCTAACTAATTTTTGTGCCTGGTAAGATTTGTTTAGATCAGCTTTTATTAAGAATACCTTACTACCTAAATCTTCTAATTCTTTTTTTAATTTGTTAGCTGAATTCCTAGATTTATTAAAATGCACTGTAATATCTACATCATATCCTGCTAAACTTTTTGCTATAGCCGCGCCGACCCTAGTAGCTCCACCGGTAATTATTATTTTTTTGGCTTCCATTTTTTAATTGTTTTTCTGGGCTTAGTGCCTGGCATACCCATAGTTGATCTTCCTTTAGGGTATACTTTATTTTTTAATTTGTATTGATTAATTTTTGGATTCAGAGATATCTCTAACTCACTTGCCTCTAATTTTCTTATTTCATCCCGAATTTTAGCAGCTTCTTCAAATTCTAAATTGGCAGCAGAGTCTTTCATTTTTTTATTAAGAGCTTTTAAATGCTTTTTAAGATTGCCCCCAACATTGGAACCTTCGCTTATTTTTACGTAATCTTTCTCATATACAGACTCTAAAATATCACTAATTTCTTTTTTTACTGACTCTGCTGTAATCTTATTTTTTTTATTATACTTTAATTGTTTATCTCTTCTTCTATTTGTTTCTTTTATAGCTTTATCAATACTTTTAGTGACTTTGTCGGCGTATAAAATTACCTTTCCATCTATGTTTCTTGCAGCTCTTCCTATAGTTTGAATTAAAGATGTTTCAGATCTCAAGAAACCTTCTTTGTCAGCATCAAGTATCGCAACCAAAGCACATTCTGGGATGTCTAAACCTTCTCTTAATAAGTTAATTCCGACCAAGATATCAAATACCCCCATTCTCAAATCTCTTATTATTTCTATTCTTTCTAAAGTGTCGATATCAGAGTGCATATATCTTACCTTTAAACCATTTTCATGAAGATATTCAGTTAAATCCTCAGCCATCTTTTTTGTTAAAGTTGTTGCCAAAATTCTAAAACCTTTTTTTACTATTTCCTTTGCTTCATGCATTAAATCATCAACTTGAGTTTTTGCTGGCCTTATTTCTACAGGAGGATCTATCAAACCTGTTGGACGAATAATTTGATCTATGTGTTCATTCTTTGTTTGTTTCAATTCCCAAGGCCCAGGAGTTGCTGATACAAATATTGTTTGTGTTCGCATTAAATCCCACTCTTCAAACTTTAAAGGCCTATTATCCATACATGAGGGCAGTCTGAAACCATATTCTGCTAAAGTACTTTTTCTTGTCCTATCACCTTTGTACATTCCATTAAGTTGTGGAACTGTTACATGGCTTTCATCTACAAAAATAATTGTATTATCAGGAAAATACTCAAACAACGTTGGAGGCGGTTCACCAGGTTTTCTTCCAGATAAAAATCTTGAGTAATTTTCAATTCCAGCACAAGTCCCTGTAGCTTCAATCATCTCTAAATCAAATTTGGTTCTTTCTCTTAATCTTTGCGCTTCAAGAAGTTTATTCTCTGACTCATGTTTTTTTAAAGTTTTTTCAAGTTCATCTTTAATTTCTTTGATCGCCTGATCTATAGTAGGCTTTGGTGTGATGTAATGGCTATTTGCGTATAGTTTTACAATTGAAAAGTTATTTGTTTTATCACCTGTTAATGGATCAAACTCCTCTAATCTTTCTAATTTGTTTAAATTTAAACTTATTCTCCAAGCTCTATCTTCTAAATGAGATGGAAATATTTCTAGATTTTCTCCTCTTACCCTAAAAGTTCCTCTAAAGAAATTTTGATCATTTCTTTTATATTGAAGTCTTACAAAAGCCTTGATCAGCTCATCTCTATCATATTCATAATTTTTTTTTAAAGTTATTGTCATTTTGGAGTAAGCTTCAACTGAACCCAAACCATAAATACATGAAACACTAGCTACAATAATTACATCATCCCGCTCTAATAAAGACCTGGTTGCTGAGTGTCGCATTCTATCTATTTGCTCATTGATGGACGCTTCTTTTTCAATATAAGTATCAGATCTTGGAACATATGCTTCTGGAGTATAGTAGTCGTAATATGAAACAAAATACTCTACAGCGTTATTTGGAAAAAAATTTTTGAATTCACCATAAAGCTGAGCGGCTAAAGTCTTATTAGGAGCCAACACTAAAGCAGGTCTATTTGATGCCTCAATAACTTTAGCCATTGTGAAGGTCTTTCCAGAGCCAGTGACGCCTAGTAAGACTTGCTCATTTTTTTGACCTTTTAGATTTGAAATAAGTTTTTTTATAGCTTGAGGCTGGTCTCCAGCAGGTTGAAAACTACTTTTAATTTTAAACTTAATACCACCCTCTAATTTTTTATTTATAGAGTTGTTAGTATTTTCTATTTCTAGTATTTTTTCTTGATACGTATTTTGCATTTTGTGTTAATAATAACAAAATATTATAAATTTCAATGAGCATAGTTTCCAATAGTTTAAAGCGAATAAAACCGTCACCAACTATAGCTGTTACCTCAAAAGCTAGGGAAATGAAGGCTGCCGGCAAGAATGTAATTGGCTTAGGGGCGGGGGAGCCTGATTTTGATACTCCTGATAACATAAAAGAAGCGGCAATTCAGGCAATTAAAAACGGAGAAACAAAATACACTGCAGTAGATGGAACACCAAAACTTAAACAAGCTATTAAAGAAAAGTTTTTAAGAGAGAATAATTTAAATTATGATTTAGATCAAATATCTGTTGGCACAGGAGGTAAGCAAGTTCTTTACAATGCTTTTATGGCAACATTAAATCCAGGTGACGAGGTAATTATTCCGGCTCCTTATTGGGTGTCTTATCCAGATATGGTTTTATTGGCTGGGGGAAAACCTAGAATTATTAAATGTTCTGAAAAAAATGAATTTAAAATTACTTCAAAAGAGCTTAAAAAAGCAATAAATAAAAAAACTAAATGGATTATAATTAACTCTCCCTCAAATCCAACAGGCTCTTGTTACACTAAAAATGAATTAACAGAGCTATCAAAAATATTATTAAAAAATAAAAAAATTTATATTCTTAGTGATGATATCTATGAACATATCACTTATGATAATTTCAAATTTTTTACTATCGCACAGATTAATGCTTTAAAAGACAGAACTTTGACTATGAATGGTGTAAGCAAATCTTATTCTATGACTGGTTGGAGGATAGGATATGGAGCCGGACCAAAAGAAATAATTAAAGCTATGGCAAAAATTCAGTCTCAATCTACAACTAACCCATCATCAATAAGTCAAGCTGCTGCCGTAGAAGCTTTGAATGGAACTCAAGACTTTATAAAAATTAGATCTAATTCATTCAAAGAGAGAAGAGATTTTGTGGTTGAAAGTATAAATAATATTAAAGGTCTTAGTTGTTTGAATCCAAATGGTGCTTTTTATATTTTTCCAAATTGCAAAAATTTATTAGGAAAAAAAACAAAATTGAAAACCGACAAAGACTTTGTTGAAAAATTGTTAGAAAAAGCTGAGGTTGCCGTTGTTCAAGGTTCAGCCTTTGGTCTAGATGGATATTTTAGGATATCTTATGCAACGTCCATGGATAATTTAAAAAAAGCTATGGAAAGAATAAAATCTTTTTGTGAAAATCTTATTTAGAGTCTGAAAGATATTTCTCTGCTTCAAGTGCAGACATACATCCCATTCCTGCAGCTGTAACAGCTTGTCTAAATATTTTATCTTTGACATCTCCAGCTGCAAATACTCCAGGCACATTTGTGATGGTTGAATCAGGATTTGTAATTATATAACCCTCTTTATCCATTTTAATCTGACCTTTAAAGACAGATGTAGCTGGGTCATGTCCTATTGCTATAAATAAACCATCAACCTTTAATTCAGAAATTTTATTATCTTTAACATTTTTAATTTTAATTCCAGTCACTGCTTTTGGATCTTTGGTTCCAATTATATCTTCTACAACTGTGTCCCAAATTATTTCAATTTTTTTGTTAGACTTTAATTTAGCCTGTAACATTTTCTCAGCTCGTAATTCATTTCTTCTATGTATAAGTTTTACTTTTGATGCAAATTTAGTTAAAAACATTGCTTCTTCGACAGCAGCGTTGCCACCCCCTACGACTGCAACTTCTTTTTCTTTAAAAAAGAAACCGTCACAAGTAGCACAGGCAGACACACCAAAACCCCTAAACTCTTTCTCTGATTTTAAGTTAAGCCATCTAGCCTGAGCACCAGTTGATATAATAATGCTATCTGCAGTGTATACCTGACCACTATCTCCAAATGCTTGAAATGGTTTTTTTGAGAGATCTACTTTACCTATATGATCTTGAATCATTTCAGTCCCAACAGCTTTTGCCTGACCTTTCATCTCCTCCATAAGCCAAGGTCCCTGTATCACCTTTGAATAACCAGGGTAATTTTCTACATCTGTTGTAGTAGTTAATTGACCACCAGGCTCTGCACCAAAAACTAAAATTGGCTTAAGCATAGCTCTTGCAGCATAAATAGCTGCTGTATAACCAGCAGGTCCCGATCCAAGAATCAACACTTTTGTATGTTTAGGTGATTTATTAATCATTTTATAAAAGATATATAGTAACAAATGTTAAAATTAAAAGCACTTCTTTTAACCCAGGGTATGCACGGCATGGTTAGTCAAGCTGAGGGCTTAGCAAAAGCTTTAAATTTAAAATTTCAACACCATACAATTAAACTTAAGACATTTTGGAATTTTGTACCCCCAATTTTAACTCCCGTATCAGAGAACTTATTAACAGAAAAGATAATCTGCGACTCCAGAGTTATTATATCATGTGGAAGAAAAAGTGTCATTTCTTCTATAGCTTTAAAAAGAAAATTTAAAGAAAAAATTTTTAATATTCACATTCAAGACCCAAAAGTTTCTACTTCAAATTTTGATTTAGTAATATGTCCTGAACACGATGGACTTAAAGGGAAAAATGTTTTAACCACAACAGGAGCTATACATTACTTAACTTCTAAAGAGATAAATCAGTCCTCAGGATATTTAAAAATTGAAAAAGAAAACAAAAAAATTGTATCTTTAATAATAGGAGGTCCAAATAACTATTATAGTTACAGCGATAAACAAATTAATCAATTATTTAACAAAATTAAAAATCTCTTTAGTCCAGATAAATATAAATTAATAATTATTCCTTCATATAGAACTCCTAAAGAAATAATTAAAAAAGCTAATAACGCATTTGGTGATAATCACTTAGTTATAAAAACGATAGATAAAAAAGCTTACCTTTCTGCACTTAATTTAGGAGAGATTATAATTGTAACTTGTGACTCAATATCAATGATATCTGAAGCAGCATTAACGGGTAAGCCAATTTATGTCGCGAACATGAGGCCAGAAAAAAATAATTTCAGGTTCAAAAATTTTTTTTCAGAATTTAAAAAAATGAATATAATAAGGGATTTAGAAAATAGTATTGACTTGTGGAGCTATAATAAGTTAGATGAAGTAAATCGAATAGCACCAATTATTAAAGAAAATATGAAAAAAAATGGAATTATTTAAATCTTTAGAAACTAGAACTAAACTATTTAGTGATCCATTTAAGCATTTTGAGATCAACCAACCTTTGACTCAAAAAGCTATTGATGAAATTTGTAAAGCAGAAATAGCAGATCCAAGAAAACAAAATTTAAATTATGATGGTACAAGAGCTTTAGATGGCGGCGAAGGAACTTTTCGAGCTGGAATAAAAGATGGCGGTAAAGCAAAAAAATTAAGATGTTATGTTACTAAAGAAAATTCAAATAAATTTCCAGAACTTACAAATTTTATAGATGAGTTAAGATCACCAGAAGTTTATAAAAAAATAGGATCACTAATTGGAAAAGATTTAACAAATTCTTATGTCAGATTAGAAGTAATCTGTGATCGTGAGGGCTTTTGGCTTAAACCGCATTGCGATATTAAGGAAAAACTAATGTCATCAATTGTTTTTGTAAATCTACATAATGAGTCTGAAAATTTAGGTACAGATTTTTACGATGCAAAATTAAATAAAGTCAAGACAGTGCCTTACAAACATAATTATGGATACTTTTTTACAAGTGGACCTAACACTTGGCATGGAATGGAAAAAAAAGAAATTAAAAAAGAGAGAAGATGTATACAAATTAATTATGTAACTTTTGAGACTGATTGGAAAGTTAAAGTTTAAATATCTTGCAGGGAAGTAACAGTTAAATTCTTTAAATTAAGTGATCTTATTCCTTCAATACATACTTTTGCAGTAGACATATTTGTGCAATAAGGCACTTTATTTGCCAAAGTAGTTCTTCTTAAAGTTATAGCATCATTAAGTTGGCTCTCACTATTTCCTCCTCCAGTATTGATAACTAAAGCTATTTTTTTTGCATTAAGCACATCGACTATATTTGGCGATCCTTGATTTGCTTTATTAATCTCTCTACACTTTATTCCATGCTTACTTATGTATTCTGCAGTACCTCTGGTTCCACAAATTTTAAAATTTAACTTAATTAATTGTTTAGCTAATTGAACCCCTTCCTCTTTATGACTATTTTTTAAAGAAATAAAAGCTAATCCTTTTGTAGGAAGAGAATTAGATGCAGCAATTTGGCTTTTTGCAAACGCCATACCAAAGTTTTTATCGAAGCCCATAACTTCACCAGTGGATTTCATTTCCGGTCCAAGCAATAGATCGCTGTTAGGGAATTTATTAAATGGGAAAACAGCTTCTTTTACTGCAAACATACCTTTGGTTTTACTTTTTAAGTTAAAGTTAGATAATTTTTCACCTGCCATTACTCTAGATGCAATTTTAGCAAGAGGTAAATTTTTAGCTTTTGAAACGAAAGGCACTGTTCTACTTGCTCTTGGATTAACCTCTATCACATAGATTTTATCTTGTTTTATTGCAAACTGTACATTCATAAAGCCCTTAACTTTTAAAGCTAAAGCCAATTTTTTAGTTTGATTTTCAATTTCTTTAATTAAAAAAGGTTTAATTGACACTGGAGGCAAACTACACGCAGAGTCCCCAGAATGAATACCTGCCTCCTCTATATGTTGCATTATACCAGCAACAAATACTTTTTTACCATCTGATATTGCATCTACATCTACCTCCATTGCATTGTCTATAAATTTATCAATTAATATTGGGTTTTTTTCAGCTACTCTAAAAGCTTCTTTTACAAATTCTTTAAGTTGTTTTTTTTCATAAACTATTTCCATAGCCCTACCTCCTAAAACGTAAGATGGTCTGACCATCAAAGGCAATCCAATTTTTCCTGCAATTTTAACAGCTTGAGGAAAAGTTTTTGCTATTCCACTTTCAGCTTGTTTTAAATTTAACTTATTTAAAAGATTTCTAAATCTATCTCTATCTTCTGCTAGGTCAATTGATGAATACTGAGTTCCTAAAATTGGAAGTTTATTTTCGTATAAAAATCTTGCTAGCTTAATGGGAGTTTGGCCGCCAAATTGAGTAATTACTCCTTTTAAATTACCTTTAGATTTTTCTCTCTTAATAATATTGAAAACATATTCGTCAATTAAAGGCTCAAAATATAACCTGTCACTAGTATCGTAATCTGTCGAAACAGTTTCTGGATTGCAATTAACCATTATTGTTTCATATTTAGCTTCTTTAAGAGCAAAACTAGCTTGACAGCAACAATAATCAAATTCTATCCCTTGACCAATTCTATTTGGACCTCCTCCAAGAATAATTATCTTTTTTTTGTTAGACGGGTCAGCTTCACACTCTGAATTTAAAGAAAAATTTCTTTGATAAGTAGAATACATATAGGGAGTAAAAGATTTAAATTCTGCAGCACAAGTGTCAACTTTTTTGTAAACAGGTAAAACTTTTAGAGCTTCTCTTTTCCTTCTAATTATTACTTCTGAAATATTGGTGAGTTCTGATAATTTTTTATCAGAAAATCCAATTGATTTAATATAATTAAATTCATTAAAATTTTTTGGAAGTCCATTTTTCTTAATTTTGATTTCATTATCTATTATCTCTTTTATTTGACTCAAAAACCAAGGATCAATCTTTGAAAGTTTATGTATTTTTGTTAAATTGATTTTTTTTCTAATAGCTTCACCTACAAGCAAAATTTTGTTGGGTATATTTTCTTTTAATTTTTTTTCAATTTGTTTTAAACTTAAATCAAATATTTGATCCAATCCTGAGAAACCTGTTTCAAGGGAAACCAGAGCTTTTTGCAAGGACTCTTTAAAGTTTCTTCCTATAGCCATAGCTTCACCAACAGATTTCATTGATGTTCCTAAAACTGCCGCTGAAGTTGAAAATTTCTCAAATGTAAATCTAGGGACCTTTGTTACAACATAGTCTATCGTTGGTTCAAAAGATGCTGGCGTAACTTTAGTAATCTCATTTTTTAATTCATCTAAAGTGTATCCAATTGCTAATTTTGCAGCCACTTTTGCTATTGGAAAACCAGTTGCCTTAGAGGCTAAAGCTGATGATCTTGAAACCCTTGGGTTCATTTCAATAATCACCATTCTCCCATTTTTAGGATTGATGGCAAATTGAACATTTGATCCACCAGTTTCTACACCAATTTTTCTTAGGCAAGCTATAGAGGCGTTTCTCATTACTTGATATTCTTTATCTGTTAAAGTTAGTGCAGGAGCTATCGTAACTGAGTCTCCTGTATGAATTCCCATTGGATCCAAATTTTCAATTGAACAAATTATTATACAATTATCTCTTTTGTCTCTTACAACCTCCATTTCAAATTCCTTCCAACCTTCTAAACATTCTTCAACCAGAACCTGACTTACGGGTGACTCATGAAGACCATTTTTTATAATTTTGAAAAATTCTTTTTTGCTTTTAGCAATTCCTCCTCCAAGACCACCTAAGGTGAAAGCTGGCCTTATTATAGCCGGTAATCCTATTTGTTTTAAAACTTTGGAAGCTTGATTAAAATTATTTACAATTTTTGATTTTGGTAAATCTAAGCCAATTTCAATCATATTTTTTCTAAATTTTTTTCTATCTTCAGCGTTTGATATTGCTTTTGAGTTTGCTCCTATTAATTCAATTTTATATTTTTTAAGTACCCCCTTTTTTTTGGCCTCCATTGCTAAATTTAATGCAGTTTGACCTCCCATGGTCGGCAAAATAGCATCAGGTTTTTCTTTAATAAGAATTTTTTCAAGAACTTCTAATGTTATAGGCTCTATGTAAGTTTTGTCAGCAACGTTAGGATCTGTCATAATTGTTGCTGGATTAGAATTAATTAAGATTACCTTATAGCCTTCATCTTTAAGAGCTTTACAAGCTTGAGTACCTGAGTAATCAAATTCACAAGCTTGTCCAATAATAATTGGACCAGCTCCTACAACTAGTATCTTTTTAATATCTTTTCTTTTTGGCATTTTTTTTCATACTCATTATAAATTGTTTAAATAAATAGACACTATCTTGAGGACCAGGATTGGACTCTGGGTGATATTGAACTGAAAAAACAGGTTTATTTTTTAATTGAATACCTTCAATACTGTTGTCAAAAAGAGATTGATGAGTAACTCTTATGCTCTTTGGTAAATTCTTTTTAACAACTTCAAATCCATGATTTTGGCTAGTTATTTCGACATTGCCTTCAACTAAATTTTTAACAGGATGATTGGCGCCTCTATGACCCAGTTTCATTTTTTCTGTTTTAGCACCTAATGTCAAAGCTAATAGTTGATGACCTAAGCAAATACCAAAAATTGGTAAATTATTTTTAATTAATGTTTCAATTATTGGTATCGCATATTTTCCAGTTGCAGCAGGATCCCCAGGTCCATTTGACAAAAATATTCCATCAGGTTTTTGCTTAAGTATGTCTAGAGCATCTGTTTTGCATGAAACAATCGTAACCTTGCAGTTGAAATCAGAAAAGTATCTTAAAATATTTTTTTTAATTCCATAGTCAATTGCTACAACATGTAATAATTTTTTTTTATTTTTTTTAAAACCATCGCCTTTTTTCCATGTTTTAAAATCTTTCCAAACATAATTCTTTTTAGTTGTTACTTTTTCAGCCAAATCCAAATTTTTAAGTCCACTCCAATTTTGAGTAATCTTAAGTAGTTTTTTTATATTAAATTTGTTTTTTTTAAAAAAAGATATTGTTCCTTTAGGAGCTCCTTTGTCTCTTATTATATTTGTCAAACTTCTAGTATCAATACCAGTAATTCCAATAATTTTATTTTTTCTTAACCATTCATCCAAGTGTTTTAGAGATCTATAATTAGAGGGATTAGTTATTTCAGTATTAATGATTACTCCTTTTGTCCATATTTTATCGGACTCATGATCCTCTTTATTTGTGCCTACATTCCCAACATGAGGAAAAGTAAAATTAATGATTTGATCAGCGTATGAAGGATCAGAAATTATTTCTTGGTAACCAGTAATTGACGTATTAAAGCAAACCTCTCCAGTAGAGGTGCCTTGGTAACCTAAACCAATGCCTTTAAAAAACTTACCGTTCTGAAGAACTAAAATAGCTGTGGAATCGATCTTTTTAAGATTTTTATTAGAGTTTATATTTTGACTAATCTTCTTCAAATACAACTCATAAGTTAAAGTAAAAAACTTATAAACATGATTTTGCGCAAGATATGAAATAGTTACAAAATCGTCAAGAAAGTTCTTTTTATTTCATATAAGAATTGTGATTAAATTAACTCATCAAACAATGTCTCTTAAAAAACAAATAGATGATAAGCTTAATGGAGCCCTAAAGGCTAAAGACAAAAACACTTATCCAACTTTAAGGCTTGTAGTTTCAGCAATAAAAGATGCAGAAATAGCAGCCCGTTCTAAAGATAAAAAAGAGATCAAGGATAGTGACATTATCTCACTGTTAAAAAAAATGATAAAACAAAGAAATGAGTCGTGTGAGGTTTACGAAAAAGCTGGACGAACTGAACTCTTGGAGAACGAGAAAAAAGAAATAGCTGTGATTAGCCTCTTTTTACCAAAACAATTAAGTGAGGAAGATACCAAAAAAATTTGTCAAGAAATAATTAAAACTGTTGGGGCTACTTCTATGAAAGATATGGGTAAAGTTATGGGAGTTTTAAAATCTAAGCACGCAGACACTTTAGATTTTTCAAAAGTGAGTTCAATAATTAAAGGATTACTAAAATGAGCATGAAATATCCTAAAGAATACCTCGAAGAAATAAAATTAAGAATTAAAGTTTCCCAAGTTGTTGGTAAATCAGTTCAATTAAAAAAAAGAGGCAAAGAATTTATAGGATTATCACCCTTTAAAAATGAAAAGACACCTTCATTTACTGTGAGCGATGAAAAAGGATTTTATCACTGTTTCAGTTCTGGAGAGCACGGAAATATTTTTGATTTTTTAATGAAAACTAAGTCAGTAGGATTTGGAGAAGCAGTCAAAATTTTAGCTGCGGAGGCTGGTATGGAACCCTACAGATTTTCAAAATTTGATGAAAAAAAAGAAAAAAGATATCAAATTTATAAAAATATTTTTAACGATTATGTAAACTTTTTTCATGATCAATTATTTTTAAAAGAAAACGCAGAAGCTCAACAATATTTAGCGGATAGAAAAATAAACAATTCAACTTTAAAAAATTTTAAAATCGGTTTTGTTCCAAGACAAAATAATTTTTATAATGAATTGAAAAAGAAATATTCCCCAGAAGACATCGAACTAACAAAAATTTATTATAAAAACGATAAAACAGGGAACTTTGTCGATAGGTTCAACTCAAGGATAATCTTTCCAATAAATAATTTAAACGGAGACCCGATAGCTATCGGGGGAAGAATAATAAAAAAAGAGCTTAAGTTAGCAAAATATATTAATTCACCTGAAACAGAGTTTTATAAAAAAGGAAGAGTTCTTTTTAATTTAGATAAAGTTAAGTCTCTAAGATCAGAAACTAAACAGGTTTTAATAGTAGAAGGATATATGGACGTTTTAAGTTTAAACTCTTTTGGATTTAAAAGTGTTATCTCAAATTCAGGTATAGCGCTTACAGAAAATCAAATAAGTTTAATTTGGAGATTTTTTTCTGACCCAATAATTTGTTTAGATGGTGATGATAGTGGTCAGAGGGCAGCACTTAGGATAGCTGAGAGATTGATTACATTAATTAACGAAGATAATAAAATTTATTTTTCAATTTTACCTAAAGGACAAGATCCAGATGATTTTATAAAAAAAAACGGTAAAGAAAATTTCTTATCATTTTTAAATTCAAAAAAAATAATCCAAAATTATATTTGGGAAACATATTCAACTGAAATTAAAAAAAATGATCCTTATGCGATATCTAAATTTGAAAAAAAAATTAAGAGTCTGTGCTATACGATTAAAGATGAGGTGCTTAAAAAGTACATTTTAGAGGAATTTTTGGAAAAAATTAAAAATTTAACCCCTATTCAAAGCAATAAAAGAAACTTTAACAGATTTAAAGTTAAAAACTTTAGCGTACTGCAAGAAACAAGAAATTTACATAAACAATCAGATAATTTAACAAAGGAGCAATTAAAAGAATTCTCTATACTTTTTGTCATGATAAATTATAGTTTAACCGCTCAACTTAAAATCGAAGAACTTTCAGAGTTGAAGTTCTCATCTGAAAAAAATGAAAGTTTAAAAAATGAAATAATTAAAAAATTTTCTGAAAATTTAGATCCTGATGAAATCAAGTCTTTTATTAAAAATAAGTTCAAAGATTTGATCGACCTTATAGAAAAAAATTCGAGTGTTAAAAATATTATATTTAAAAAAAATGAAAAAGAGAGAGAAATTTTATTAATTGAACTTATAGAAGAGCTAAAGGAAATTAACCAACTAAAAAAAATTGAATATTTGGAAAGTAAAGTAGCGAAAAATTTGGATGAAGGTTTGTATTCTGAGCTTATTAAGCTTAAAAGTCAGTTAAATAGGGATTAAATATAGATAGATTTTTAGAAAATTCTTACTATATATAATTAACGGTATCTTAAAATTATTTAAAGTTTAAATGGCTGAAAAACTAATTACAAAATCATTTGAAAGGCTTCTCGATAAAGGAATTAATCGAGGTTTTATTACTTATGAAGAGCTAGGTAAGTCTCTTGGAAAAAGAGGGGGTTCAGTTGAAAATACTGAAAAGGCATTTGTTATCATAGCCGATAATAGCGTTACTCTTGTTGAGAAAAAATCTCAATTTCAAAGTAATAGAAAAAAAGAACCTGCCAATACCACAGAAGATAAATCGTCAGATAAAAGTGATGATCCTATAAGAATGTATTTAAGAGAAATGGGGGGTGTAGAGTTACTTTCACGAGAAGGTGAAATCGCCATAGCAAAAAGAATAGAGGCTGGGAAAGATGTTATGATAAACGCTTTAACACAAAGTCCTTTAGTTGCAAAAAAAATTTATGAGTGGAAAGAAAAATTAGAAAAAAATGAACTTTTAGTTAGAGATATTATCGATATTGATTCTACTTATGAAGATTTTGAGGAGTCTGAAAATGAGAATGAAGAAAAAACAGTTAAGGAAGTAAAATCGAAGAAAAATACTGAAGAGGATGAAAAAAAGACAGAAGAAGTAAGCACCGAAGATGATGAATTCAATGTATCCCTGGCAAAGATGGAAGAGGAAATAAAACCTAGAATAGTAAATATAATTGATACTCTTAGTAAAAATTATCAAAAACTTCAAAAATACCAAAGAGAGAAATTAAACTGTATATTAGCTTCTAAAGATCTTTCAGTTTCTAAAAACAAAAATTTTAAAAGAATACAATCAGTTTTAGTGGAAAATTTTAAAAGTTTACAATTAGCTCCGTATATTGTTGAGGAATTAGTACAATCACATTACAAAGAAAATAAAAGAATAGTTTCTTTGGAAGGAGTTCTACTAAGATTGGCAATAGATAATAAAATTAGTAGAGAAGAATTTTTAAAATACTATTTAGGAAATGAAATAAATCCCAAATTTGAGAGCTTTTTAACTGAAAATCCTACCTGGAAAGCTTTTTTTAAAAAATTTAAAAAAGATTTTAAAGAAATAAGAGACCGGCTAGTAGAGTTTAGTGAAAAAATTGGGCTATCAGTTGGTGAGTTTAAAAGATTAGTAAGCAGAATACAAAAAGGAGAAAGAGAATCTCGTATTGCTAAAAAAGAGATGGTTGAAGCTAATTTACGATTAGTAATTTCTATAGCAAAAAAATATACAAATAGAGGTCTCCAGTTTCTAGATTTAATTCAGGAAGGAAACATTGGATTAATGAAAGCCGTAGATAAATTTGAATATCGCCGTGGTTACAAATTCAGTACATATGCGACATGGTGGATTCGGCAAGCTATTACTAGATCTATAGCTGATCAAGCAAGAACAATTAGGATACCTGTCCACATGATAGAAACAATAAATAAAATAGTTAGAACTCAAAGACAGATAATGAGTGAATTTGGAAGAGAACCAACTCCAGAAGAACTAGCTAAAAAATTAGCAATGCCTTTAGAAAAAGTTCGTAAAGTCTTAAAAATTGCTAAAGAGCCTGTTTCATTAGAAACTCCTGTAGGAGATGAAGAAGACAGTAGTCTGGGTGATTTTATTGAAGATAAAAATGCTTTACAGCCTTTGGACACAGCAATTCAATCAAATCTAAGCGAGTCTACAACTAAAATACTAGCTTCATTAACACCTAGAGAAGAGAGAGTTTTAAGAATGAGATTTGGAATAGGTATGAATACAGACCATACTTTAGAAGAAGTTGGACTTCAGTTTTCAGTTACAAGAGAGAGAATAAGACAAATAGAAGCTAAAGCTCTAAGAAAACTCAAACATCCAAGTCGTTCTAAACAATTAAAAAGTTTCCTAGAAAAATAAATTATTCTGTTGTAAAAGAATAAATATTGGGCCTGTAGCTCAGCTGGTTAGAGCATGCCACTCATAATGGTAGGGTCCCTGGTTCGAATCCAGGCGGGCCCACCATTAACTTGAAACAAATTCTTTCAGTTTGTTTAAAAGAGCATTAATATCCATGTCATTAGAATTAAGTATGGATGCAAATTCTTCTTTTTGTGTTTTAGCTAAACTTAATCCTTCAACAATTAAATCTCTTATCAAGGGCTTTTGAGGATTTTTCGTGTAAACTCTCCAATCTATTTTGATTTCTGGTTGAGCAGAACTTTCTTCAATTTTGGAGTGTACAATTGTGTACTTGGCATTTTTTTGTGTGGATTCTACTACTTTAAATTTTTGATCAGAATAATCAGTGAGTCTTGATGTCAGACTTTTTAAAAAGTATTTCTCAAATAAATCCTGATACTCTGACATTGTTTTTTCATCTAAATCCTTCCTTATTTTTCCTAGTGTGTATAAACCTATACCTTTTATATCAACGTTTTCTTTGGCGATCTTTTCTATAAATTGGTCTTTTTCCTGTTTGGTTATACTTTTATCACCTAAGGTTTTAATTGCATCTTCAACAAGTTCAGTTATAAAAATTTTTGGGTCTGAATTATAAGTAACTGCAAAGGCTATTTTAGAGATTAAAAACACCGAAATTATTAAAAAAAATAATTTTTTCATTTCCGAATTATAATTTCTAATTATCTAAATTTCCCCAGTCATCATCATCTGATTCTGAAGAATTATTTATTTTTTTATCTCTATTCTGCAAATAAAGGCTTTTAGTTGCAGCGTAAAGATCAATTGAGTTTTTTTCTAAACTTTCAAAGTTTGTCATATTATCTCCTCTGAAATCAATAGCTGTAGCTGCCCTAACACCTACATAATCAACTTTAGTACCGGAAATATTTTTAATTTCTTTTTCATGCCAAGTTACTCTTGCAAAAGGGTCTACTAAATTATCTCCAACCATCCCCACAGTATCCCTTACAGTTGTTGGACCCAAAATTGGTAAAACAAAATAACAACCACCACCAACACCGTACGTTCCTAGTGTCTGTCCTACATCTTCTTTTTGATTTTTAAGTCCCATGGCAGAAGCTGGATTGCCTAGACCAAGTATTCCCACCGTTGTATTAATTAAAAAACTACCAGTTGCGTGTCCTGCCATTTTAAATTCACCTTGTAAAACATGATTTGGTATAGATAAGAGAGTAGCGATATTCGAGGTAAAATTGCCTGTTCCATTTCTTACAGGCTCTGGAAGTTTATTATAACCTTTTGCTAAAGGTTCCAAAATTACATTGTCAAAACCTTGGTTAAATTTAAAAATTCCTCTACTAACTTTTTCAAAGCACTCCTTTTCGCTTGCATTAGCTACGCTAGCAATAAATAAGCACCCTACAAAAACAAATATTTTTAAAATTTTAGACGACATATGCGCTGTATACAGAAATTATGTGTATTTTGCATACAAAATTTTTATTAATTTTAATGGGATTTTACACTAAAGTTTGATTATATTTGTCAGTAAATTAAAGAAAAAATGAACATAACACGCATAAATTCACCTTGTTTCTCAAAAAGAACAAGAAAACTGAGCAAAATAAAATTTTTAGTTATTCATTATACAGGAATGCAATCTAAACGTGTATCTATTAAAAGATTAATTTCTAAAAAACACAAAGTAAGTTGTCATTATTTAATAGATAGATCCGGCAAAATAATTCAAATGGTTGATGAGAACAAAATTGCCTGGCACGCGGGAAAATCTAAATGGAAGAATTTTATAAATTTGAATAGTAGCTCTCTTGGAATAGAGTTGGTTAATAGAGGACATAAATGGGGCTATCAGTCTTTTTCCAAGGATCAAATAAACCAACTTGTAAGACTAAGTCATAAATTAAAAAGAAAATATAAAATAAAAAGATCAAATATTTTAGGGCACTCTGATATTTCACCCTTAAGAAAAAATGATCCTGGAGAAAAATTCCCATGGTTAAAACTTCAGAAAAAAGGCTTAGGTATTTGGTATAAGATTAAAAAAAAATACCAAGTAAAAAAAAAATTAAATAATAAAAAAATTAGAAACGAATTTTTTCAGAATCTTCATAAATTTGGTTATCGATATTTCAGTAAAAAAAATCCTAAAAAAACAGATAAGTTAATAGTAAAATCTTTTCAAAGTCGATTTAGACAAGGCAAGATAAGTGGGTCAATAGACTTGGAGTGTCTTAAAATTAGTGAAAATTTAGCAAGAAATACAAAGATTTAGCTTGATTTTGCTTAAACAAGCAAATACATAGTGTCTGCCAGATAGATGGATTATCGCTATTAATTATTTTAATAGAGGAAAGTCCGGGCTCCGTAAAGACACAGTGCCAGTTAATGACTGGCGAGGGTGACCTTAGGGATAGTGCCACAGAAAATAGACCGCCTAATCAAGGCAAGGGTGAAAAGGTGTGGTAAGAGCACACCGGTTTTTTGGTAACAAAAAACGCTTGGCAAACCCCACTCGGAGCAAGGCTAAATAGAGATGACACTGCATCTTATGATGCTAAAAACAGTCTTTAGTTTGTCATCTGGGTTAGCCGCTTGATCTTTAATGCGAATTAAAGGCTAGATAAATGATATCTTAAATGACAGAACCCGGCTTATAGTCTGTCTGGCAAAACTTCATATCCTCTTTAAATGTTCTATTTTTGTATCACTTTTGACAAAAACTATTATATTGACTACCCCACATAAAACCCATACTATCCCATGAAATCCCAATAAGGAGGGTTATTTGGATAAGTTAAATAAAGAGATTTTATCAAGACACTTTTTGATTGAGTCTTTTTACGCTCCAAAATTAAAAAATTATGTTTTTATCAAGTTACGAAAACAAATTAGACAAAAAAGGGAGGGTTTCAGTGCCTGCAACCTTTAGATCTCACTTAAATTCTCTTGGCTACAATGGTTTTGTAACTTATCCGTCATTTAATTATTCAGCTTTAGAGGGCTGTTCTCAGGATAGAATTGAAAAACTCTCGAATACCATAGACACACTTAATCCATTTGAAGAAAAAAGAGACTATTTTGCCACTTCAGTTTTGTCTGAAAGTGTTAGCTTACAGTTTGATAGTGAGGGAAGAGTTTTGTTTCCTGACAAATTACTTAAACATGCAAAGATTAAAAACGAGATTTTGTTCGTAGGTCTTGGAAAAACATTTCAAATTTGGGAGCCAAAAAATTTTGAAAAATTTAAAATACTGGCAAAGAAAAAAGCTTTTAAAAATAGATCATCATTAAAATGGGAAAAACAAACAAAGGAGGGGGAATGACGATAAATATAGGAGGAGGAGAGCTTAAGGAGCTTAAACCAAGAATTTTGGTTTTAGGAGTTGGCGGTGCAGGGGGTAATGCCATCGATGCAATGATAGAGGCAGGTTTACAAGGCGTTGAGTTTGTTGCAGTAAATACTGATGCTCAAGACCTAAAAATGAACAAGGCAGATGCAAAAATCCAAATTGGTATGAATCTTACCAAAGGATTAGGTGCAGGAGCTAAACACGATATCGGTCAAGCTGCTGCAGACGAGTCTTTAAATGAGATAGTGAGCTACATTCAAGGAAGTAATATGATTTTTATTACTGCAGGTATGGGCGGTGGAACAGGTACTGGCGCCTCACATATTATAGCGCGTGCAGCTAAAGAATTAAATATTTTAACCGTGGGAGTAATCACTCTTCCATTTTCTTATGAAGGCCCAAAAAGAATGCGTAGAGCAATGCAAGGGTGGGAAGAATTAAAAAAACATCTTGATACTTCAATCTTGGTTCCAAACCAAAATTTATTTAAAATCGCAAATGAGTCCACAGGTTTTGAGCAATCTTTTGAGCTATCTAACGATGTTCTTAAACAAGGAGTCCAAAGTGTAACAGATTTAATGGTAAGACCTGGTTTAATAAATTTAGATTTTGCCGATGTTGAAACTGTTATGAGCTCAATGGGAAAAGCAATGATGGGAACAGGTGAGGGCGAAGGAGAAAATAGAGCACTTGCTGCTACTGAACTTGCTTTGAATAATCCATTAATTGATGATTATTCTCTTAAAGGAGCTAAAGGTTTACTTGTAAACATAACTGGCGGAGATGACATAAAATTATTTGAGGTAGATCAAGCTGTAAATAAAATAAGAGCTGAAGTTGATCCTGAAGCTGAATTAATATTTGGAGCTATTAAAGATGAAAGTCTTAATGGGAAGATGAGAGTTTCTATAGTAGCAACCGCTCTTGATGGAGAAGCTCCACACTCAAAAACTGTTCTTAATATGGTTAGCAGAATGCAAAATAGAAACCCAGGTTATTCAGATGGTTTATTCTCTAAAAGCACTCATATCGAGAGCAATGCCATTAATTCAATAAGTGGCGCAACAGCTTTAAAGTTAGAGGAAACTTTTGAGTCGGAAAGTCAGAAAGAGGATTTGACTAATATAGAGACGGAATCTAGCCAATCTTTAGAAGCAAGTAATGAACAGTCAATCGATACTACCTCAGGTGTTTCTTTAGAAAATGCATCTTACATTGAGAATAACAATGAGAGTGCAAAAATTTCTGACACACCTGCAACAAACAATCTTCATACCGCGCAAGACGAAAATACACCTAGATTATTTTCAGTTGATAACGATGCTCTAGAAGATTCAACAAATGACACAAACATTGAAAAAGAAGATCAAAATGAAAAACTATTTGATCAAGAGAATGTAAACGAAGAAGAGGAATTTGAGATTCCTGCTTTTTTAAGAAAACAAAAATTTTAATGTTTTATTTTGCCAAAAATGAATGCCGCTCAAACATCACTGGATCCCCCTCATTTTCCAGTGATGTTAAAAGAAGTAATTGAAATTTGCTCACCAAAAAAGGGCGGTAATTTTGTTGATTGTACATTCGGTGGTGGCGGTTATTCTAAAGAATTATTAAAATTTCCAAACACAAAAGTTATAGCTTTAGACAGAGACAAGGGAGCAATAGCAGAAGCAGAAAAATTAAGAGAAAAATTTTCTGGACGTTTTTCATTTTATAATGAAAAATTTAGTAATCTTGATTTAATTGTAAATAAGAAAAACGATATAGATACTTTTATATTTGATCTAGGAATTTCTACTAATCAACTTTTAGATTTAGATAGAGGTTTTTCTTTTAAGTCAAATAAAAAGATAGACATGAATATGGGTTTATCTGAAATATCAGCAGAAGAAGTATTAAATGAAATTGATGAAAAAAATTTAAAATTAATTATAAAAACCTTCGGGGAAGAAAAAGAAGGATCACGTATTGCAAAAAATATTGTAAGAGCTAGAGAAAAAAAAAGAATTTCCTTGGTACCAGAATTTGTTAAAATAATAGAAACAAGTAAAAGAAAAATTTTTAAGAAAAAAATTAATGTTTGCACTAAAACTTTTCAAGCTTTAAGGATATTTGTAAATAAAGAAATTACTGAATTAGTTGAGGGAATAGCAAAGGCTACCAAATTTTTAAAAACAGACGGAAAAATAGTTGTTGTTACATTTCATTCAATAGAAGATAAAATAATTAAATTTTTTTTTAATCATTACTCAAAAAATAGGTCTAAACCATCAAGATATTTACCAGAAGATGAAACACAATTTCCAATTTTATTTAAAAAAAATAATAGTAAATTCTTAAAAGCAAGTCCTGAAGAAATAAAGATAAATCCAAAATCTAGATCAGCAAAATTAAGATTTATTATTAGAAATAATGAACAATTTAAAAATCCTGACGAACTTAAAAAAAAATTTAAAAGATATTTGGATTTGGAGAAGATAAATGTTTAAAAAAAAGGTATTTATTTCAATAACTATTTTTTCTATTCTTATGTTTTTAACTGCACTTATAAAAACTCAAACCAGAATAATAGAAAAAAATATTAATTCTCAACAGATTAAAATTAGTGAGCTTAATAATAATCTATATGAAGCCCAACTAGAATATTTTTATCTTTCATCTCCAGAAAATTTATCAAATAAAATTCTGGAATATAGCGACGATGAATATTTGAGTATAAATTTTTCAAAAATTTATTTTAGCATTGATGATTTTAAAAAAGAAAAAAGAAAGACAACTAAAAAGCTTTTGAATGATAAAAAAATACAGGAAAAGTAAAAGCGCTAATAAAAATCAAAGAAGTTTTTACTTTCAAGATTATATCGCAACGAATTTAAAACAAAAAAAAATTCATAAATCACCAATTTCTGAAGATAGAGTTTATATTTTATTTTTCTTCTTTTTTTGTTTAATAGCTATTTTCTCACTTAAAATAACATTCGTATCTGTAAAAAATCCAAACTTTTTTGAGACAAAAAAAAATGAATTAAATTTTTTACCTTTAAGAAGAGATATAGTTGATAGAAATGGAGAATTAATTTCTAGAAATATCAAGTCGTACCATGCAGCAGTAAAACCAAATCTTATTTTAGACAAAAAAAAATTTTTGATTAATATACAATTAAATTTTCCTGAAATTTCTCAAGACGCACTTAAAAAAAATTTAAAAAATAATAAATACTTTTATTTAAAAAAACGTATTACAAATGATGAAAAAAATAAACTTTGGTCTTTGGGTGAAAAGGGAATTAAATTTGAGCCTATTCAGTCTAGGGTATATCCTCATGCTGAATTATATAGCCATATTCTTGGTCAGATAGATGATGATAATTACGGTATTTCTGGAGTAGAAAAATATTTTGATAAAAAACTTAAAAACTTAGAGAAAATAAAAGAACCTTTAAAATTAACATTAGATACAAATATTCAATTTTTAATCAAAAAAGAGTTAGAAAAATCTTTAAATGATTTTGATGCTATAGGAGCTGCGGGTCTACTTATGGATGTTAACAATGGAGAGGTATTATCCCTAGTTTCCTTGCCAGATTATAATATAAATTTAAGAAATGATATATCAAATCTAGAATACACTAATAAAATAACAAAAGGAGTTTTTGAACTAGGTTCGATATTTAAAACTTTTACGATAGCACTAGCCTTGGAAGAGAAATTATTTACCGCTGAAACTATCATAGAAAATATTCCATCAAGTATAAATTGCTCAAAATTTAAGATATCAGAGCATGATGAGCTTCCAAAAGATTTATCGGTAAAAGATATTCTTATAAGATCTTCTAATATTGGTTCGACAATTGTTGCTCAAAAAATCGGAGAAGAAAAATATAAAAAATTTCTTAATGATATTAATTTATTAAATACGTTAGACTTCGAATTAGATGAGGTTGGCACACCATTAAGCTTTAAATGGGATAAATGTAAATTAGAAACAATATCTTTTGGTCATGGAATAACTACAACTCCTCTTCAGGCAGCATCAGCGTATGCTACAATGACTAATGGAGGGTTTTTGGTAACTCCAACATTACATTTTAATAAAATTAGCAAAAATATTAAAGAAAAAGTTTTATCAAATTCAACAAGCAATCAAATAAATATGATTTTAAGGGAAGTTGTAACTAATAAGAATGGTACCGCTAGTTTAGCTGATGTTTTTGGTTTTGATGTAGGTGGAAAGACTGGAACAGCTAAAAAATCTTTTTATGGCAAATACTCAAAAAAGAAACTTAATACTTTTATATCCGTTTTCCCTATGAATGAGCCAAAATATGTTTTACTAGTTCTTTTAGATGAGCCCAAACCAGCGCCAGAATTGGTTTATAATTATCGTGGCTATAAAGTGACTAATATCAAAAGGAACGAGGCTGGTTGGAATTCTGTGCATGTGGCTGGCAAAATAATAGAAAAAATTGGACCTATTTTAGCCATAAATAACAACGAGTTTTATAAAAATTATGTTGTTAAAAAAACTAATTAAAAATTTACCTCGAAATATTAGAAATATTAAAATTAAAGGCATATCTCTTGACAGCAGAAAAGTTAAAAGAGGAGACATTTTTTTTGCAATTAAGGGGAGAGAATTTAATGGAAATTTGTTTATAAAGGACGCCATTTTAAAAGGAGCAGCTGCTGTAGTTTGTTCTAGAAATGTAAAAAAGGAAAACACAAAAATACCTTTAATCAAATCTAAAGATCCTAAAATATTATTAGCAAGTGTTTGTGAAATATTTTTTGAAAAAAAGCCAAAAAATATTTTTGCAGTCACAGGCACTAATGGAAAAAGCTCAGTGGCTGATTTCTTCTATCAAATTTTAAATACCAATAAAATTCCCGTAGCAACTATTGGAACACTAGGTATTAAAAAGAATAAAGCTATAAAAAAGTTGAATCTCACCAGCCCTGATATAGTTACTATGCATAAAGAATTATATAATTTAAAAAAACTTGGAATAAATAACGTAATTCTTGAGGCATCAAGTCATGGTTTAGTGCAAGGAAGATTGAATAAAATTGATTTTAAAGCAGGAATTTTCACTAATTTTAGCCAAGATCATTTGGATTATCATAAAAATATGAAAAATTATTTTAATTCAAAAATGATACTTTTTTCTCGTTTGTTAAAAAAACAAAGAAGCATGATTGTTGATGACGAAATAAAAGAATATTTTAAGCTCAAAAAAATAGCAAATAATAGGAATTTAAAAATAATTAAGGCAAACAAGTTTTTTGAAATAAAAAAACAAAAAATTTCTTTAATAGGAAGTTTCCAAATTAAAAATCTATTAATGTCCATAGCAGCTGCAAAACTTTGTGGTTTAAAAAAAAAAGAAATAGATTTAGCTCTTAAAAAAATTAAGAGTGTTGATGGCAGATTGGAATTAATAAAAATTTTACCAAATAACTCTAAAGTTTATATAGATTTTGCACATACACCCGGTGCCTTATCAACAGTTCTTAAATCACTGAGAAAAAATTATACAGGCAAAATTTCTTTAGTGTTTGGTTGTGGTGGAGAGAGAGATCAAAGGAAAAGAGGAGAAATGGCTAAAATTGCTCGACGACTCACTGATAAGATATATGTAACTGATGACAATCCAAGAAGGGAAAGTCCAAAAAAAATAAGAAAGATGATAATAAAAAAATTAAAAAAAGCTAATTATTTAGAAATTGGCAACAGAAGCAAGGCGGTAAAGTTTGCAATGCAAAAATCCGAACCTAAAGAAATAATTTTAATAGCCGGAAAAGGTCATGAAACAACTCAAGATTATGGAAAAAAAATTTTAAATATATCTGATAGATCAATTATTAAAAATGTGAAATTTATTGGTAAAAAATTTAGTAAAAGTAATTACAACAAGCATCTTAATTCAGAAATTTTAAAAAAAATAGTTAATAAAAATAAAAAATTTTCTTTTGAGGGTGTCTCTTTTAATTCAAAAGAAGTAAAGAGGGGAAATCTTTTTATTGCTATTAAGGGTATCAGAAATGATGGACATAAATTTGTAAATGAAGCTATTAAAAAAGGTGCAAATTTTTGCGTGATATCGAAAAATATTAAAGTTAGAAATAAAAGTCTTCTAATAAAATGTAACAACACGATAAAATTTTTAAACAATTTAGCATTTTTAAAAAGAACTCTTTCAAAAGCAAAAATAATTGCGGTAACAGGTAGTTCTGGGAAAACTACAGTAAAGACCCTTTTAGGAAAGATGTTAAAAATTTTTGGTGATACTTGTTTTTCTCCAAAATCTTTTAATAACCATTATGGAGTGCCTTTTAGTCTATCAAATTTGGAAAATAATCATAAATTCGGAGTTTTTGAAATTGGTATGAGTAAAAAAGGAGAAATCAACAATTTATCCAAATTAGTAAGACCAAATGTAGGTATCATTACTAATATAGCCGAAGCTCATATTGAAAATTTTAAAAATGTAAAAGAAATTGCAAAAGCAAAAGGGGAAATAATAAATAATATTGATAAAGATGGAAGTTTAATTTTAAATCGAGATGATAAATTTTTTAGTTTTTTAAAAAGTTTAGCTGAAAAAAGAGGAATAAAAGTTTTATCATTTGGTAATTCAAATAAATCAGACGTTCGTTTAGTAAAGATTTTAAATTATAAAAAATATAAAAATTTAAAAATAAGAATATTTGATGAAACCTTATTGCTTAAAGTTAGAAATACTGAAGCATCAAATATTTATAATATTCTTTGCAGTATTACTGTTTTAAAGATTTTAAATTTAGATTTTAATAAGATTAAAAATTTTTTCAATCAAACATTATCACTTAAAGGAAGGGGTAAAACTCATAAAGTAAAAAGATACAAAACTCAGTTCAAGCTTATAGATGAAAGCTATAACGCAAACCCACTTTCAGTAAAAAATGCAATTATGAATTTATCTAAAATAAAAGATAAAGATCATAAAAAGTATGTTTTACTTGGAGATATGCTTGAATTGGGAAACAAGTCGGATTTTTACCATAAAAATCTGTCAAAAATTATTAACAGCTCTAATATAGATAAACTATTTGTATATGGAGAAAAAGTATTAAAGACTTATAAGTATATATCAAAAAAAAAACAGGGAAATATTTTGCTAAACAAAAATGATTTTGATGATGTTTTTTCAAATGTTGTAAAAAAAAATGATTATTTGATGATTAAAGGTTCAAACGCTACTGGTTTAAATAAAATTTCTAGTAGTATAATAAAAGGAACTATTCATGTTATATAGTTTCTTAACTTCATTAGTAGAGCAGTACTCATTTTTAAACGTATTCAAGTACTTGACCTTTAGAACCGGACTTTCAGTTATCACTTCACTTGCTGTAGTTTTTCTAGTAGGTGGACCTTTAATTAGTGTTTTCTCAAAAAAACAAATTTCAGGACCTATCAGACAAGATGGTCCAATAGACCATATCATCAAAAAAAGTGGGACCCCAACAATGGGAGGAATAATAATTATTATTGGAATGATGTCAGGGACAATGCTTTGGGCTGATTTATCAAATGTATTTATCTGGACTCTTATTTTTGTATTTTTAAGTCTCGGTGCTTTGGGTTTTATAGACGATCTATTAAAAATAAATCTTAAAAATTCAAGAGGTTTAAATTCAAAATTAAAGTTTTTAGGTCAGTTGATTATAGCCCTAATAGCATTGTATATCTTAATTGAATTTTCCGATCATCAATATTTATATAATTTATATTTCCCTTTTTTTAAGAACTTAATATTACAAATGGGATTATTTTTTATACCATTTGCACTTTTTGTTATAATTGGATCATCAAACGCGGTAAATCTTACAGATGGCCTTGACGGTCTTGCTACTGTTCCAGTTATGTTGGTTGCTCTTTCATTTACTTTCATAAGCTATATAGTTGGTAACACTATTTTTTCTGAATATTTACAACTTCAATATATTCCCGGGGTTGGAGAAATATCTATTTTTTGTGGTTCTATTGTTGGTTCCTGCCTAGGTTTTCTTTGGTATAACGCGCCCCCAGCAAAAATATTTATGGGTGATACTGGCTCACTCTCTTTAGGAGGTTCGTTAGCTGCAGTCGCAATTATTGTTAAACATGAAATCGTATTAGCGATTATCGGAGGATTATTTGTTTTAGAAACCGTCTCAGTAATAATTCAAGTGGTTTCATTCAAGTTGACAGGAAAAAGGGTATTTAAAATGGCACCTATTCACCATCATTTTGAGAAGAAAGGGTGGGCAGAGTCCACAATAGTAATCAGATTTTGGATAATCGCAATAATATTAGCTTTGGTGGGTTTAGCCACACTTAAATTAAGATAGTCGATGAACTTATCACAATTAAGTAAAAAAAGTTTTGCAGTTTATGGTCTTGGGTTAACAGGTTTATCTGTAATTAATCATTTTAAAAAAAATAGTATTAAAGATTTTTGTGTTTGGGATGATGATAAAGGTAAAAGGTTAAAGTTTAAAAAATATTTAAGTAAAGATAATTTTTCAAAAAAATTGGATAAAGTAGATCACATTGTGATAAGTCCAGGTATAAATTTAAAAAAAAATAAATTTAGTAATAAATTACAAAAGAATAAAAAAAAAATCATCACAGATCTAGATCTTTTTTATCAACAAAATATTAAAGGAAAAACAATAGTAGTAACAGGAACAAATGGAAAATCTACCACATGCAAAATAATTGAACACATATTAAAAAAAAATAAGAAAAAAGTTCAAGTTGGAGGCAATATTGGAAAACCAATTTTAAATCTGAATATCAAAAAAAAATCTTTCTATATTATTGAAGCCTCATCTTATCAGTTATCAAACTCAAAAAATATTAAGCCTAATTACGCTCTTATTTTAAATATCAGTAAAGACCATTTAGATTGGCACGGTAATTTTAAAAATTACCGTAATGCCAAAATGAAAATTTTTTCGAAACAAGACAAATTCGATTATGCATTATTAAAAGATAAGAATTTGATTAATATTTTTAGAAAAAATAAATTTTCAAGTAAACTAAAAATAATAAAATCAATTTATTATGAGAAACTGAGTAATAAAATTGAAAATCCTCATTTGAGTCTTAAATCCAATAAAGAGAATATGATTTTTATATATGAATTAATAAAAATTCTAAGAATAAAACATAAAAATCTTTTTAAAGTTTTAAAAAGTTTTAAAGGATTAAATCATAGACATGAAATTTTTTTAAAGAAAAAAAATATCTCTTTCATTAACGACTCAAAAGCTACAAGCTTTGAAGCTAGCAGACTTGCACTTTCTAACAATAAAAATATATTCTGGATTGTTGGAGGACTACCAAAGTTAAATGATAGATTTAAATTAAAAGGGTTAAACAATAATATTATAAAAACCTTCGTGATTGGTAAAAATTTAAAATTCTTTAAAAATCAACTCGCTGGAAAAGTTGATTTTGAAATTTCAAGAACAATTAAAAAAGCTTTAGTTTCAATATTTAAAATAGTCACCAAAATACCAGATAGAAAGGTGAGTATACTTTTAAGCCCCGCCAGTGCTTCATTTGATCAGTTTAAAAATTTTGAGGAAAGAGGAAATTTTTTTAAAAAGTTGGTGAAATTTTATGGAAAAAAATATCTATAAAGAAAAATTTAACATTTATTGGCGTAATATTGATAAACAAATTTTTTTTAGTTTTATAGTTTTGTTTCTTTTAGGGCTTTTTTTCTCTTTTTCATCTACTTCTTCACTAGCTGGCGAGAGACTTAATAAAGATTATTACTTTTTTTTTTCAAAACATCTTACATTTGTTTTTCTATCTCTATTTTCAATGTTTATCATTTCATTCATTGAAAGAAAATTTTTAATTAAAACAGTAATTCCTATTTTTACTTTTTTATTAATAACTTTGATTTTAGTTCCTATAATTGGCATTGAAGTAAAAGGATCTAAAAGATGGTTAAACCTTTATTTTTTCCAACTTCAACCTGTTGAACTTGTTAAACCCTTCTTTATTTTAGTAATCGCAAAAATTTTATCATCTTCTGAATTAAAAACATCTAATAGCTCATACTTTTTGAGTTTTATAATTTTATTATCAATAGTGATATTATTAATTAATCAACCTGACTTAGGGCAATCAATTTTAATTATTGGAACATGGATTTCTGTAGTCTTTATCTCTGGTATAAGTATTTTTTATATAATTGCCTTTTTTGGTTTAGCTATTACTTCATTTGCCTCCCTTTTAATAATTTTACCAGAAAAATTAGGATATATTACTAATCGTTTAACTTCCTTTTTAGATCCATCTAAAGGCGACAGCTTCCAGTCTCAAAAGGCATTGGATGCAATAAAACAGGGAGGATTGACAGGTCAAGGAATGGGAGAAGGAATCTTGAAGGATAGTGTTCCAGAAGCTCACACTGATTATATTATAGCAGTTATCACAGAGGAGTTTGGGTCATTAGTCTCTGTTATTATCACTTTAATTTTTTTGTTTATTGCTTATAGGATTATAAAGATAACCGTCATTGAATTAGATAAAAATTTAAAAATATCTTTATGTGGGTTGGCTTCATTATTAATTTTTCAAACTTTTATTCATATAGGGGTAAACACCAGCTTACTACCAACTACTGGAATGACACTACCATTTTTAAGCTATGGAGGTTCATCTTTGCTTGGAAGCTCAATATTGGCAGGTATTATTTTAAATTACACTAAAAGTAGATTTAAAGATGAAGAAATCGAATAAGAAAATTTTAATATCAACCGGAGGAACTGGTGGGCATGTTTTTCCAGCCTATAGTTTAGCGCAATATTTGGCTAATCAAGATTATTCTATAGAGATTGTAACTGACGCAAGAGGTATGAAGTTTCTTAAAAATAGCAAAATAAATTTAAAACTTATTAACTCTGGCACAATTTTTCAAAAAAATCCTATTAAGGTTATTTACTCTTTTTTACAAATAACGTTTGCTCTAATAAAATCTTTTATCTTATTGATTAATTCTAAACCAAAATTAGTTTTTGGTATGGGTGGTTATTCCTCATTTCCTGTTTGTCTTGCAGCTAAATTGCTTAGAATTCCTTTTATTATCTATGAAAATAATTTGTTATTAGGTAAAGCAAATAAATTTCTTTTACCTTTTGCTAATAAAATATTTGTATCTTATTCTGATTTGGAGGGATTAAAATCGAAATATAATTTCAAAAAATTTGAAATTGGGAATCTAATTAGAGAAAAAATTTTAAATTTTCAGTCTAATAAAGATTTATTGAAAAGTGATGAATTAAGTGTTTTAATATTGGGCGGTAGTCAAGCCGCAAAATCTTTTGCAGAAAAACTACCAAAGATAGTAGGCCAATGTATAAAAGAAAAAATTAAATTAAAATTATTTCAACAATGTTTGCATAATCAAAATTTGGAATTAGAAAAGTTTTATAAATCTCAAAATATAGAGTTTGAATTATTTAATTTTAGTGAAAATATCTTAGATTATTTTTCAAAAGTTGATGTCGCCATCACTAGAGCAGGGTCTTCTATGATCGCAGAATTGATAAACTGTAATATACCATTTATTTCAATTCCATTTCCCTATTCTGCAGAGAAACATCAACTTAAAAATGCTGAATACTTTGAAAAAAAGGGATATGGATTTTTAGTTGAAGAGCAGGATATCGAGTTAAAGCTATTTACATTGATTAAAATGATTCATAAAGATAAAAATCTTTTAACACGGATAAAAGAAAAACAAAAAAACCACTCTGATAAATCTGTTTTTAAGAAAGTTGATATGCATATTAAGGAGATAACTAGTGAATAGAATCAATATTGGGAAAAAAGAAATTATTCATTTCGTTGGTATCGGAGGAATTGGAATGAGTGGTTTAGCTCAAATTATGAAAACCATGGGACTTAATGTTCAAGGTAGTGATTTGTATAAAAATAAAAATACTGACAATTGTAAAAGATTGGGAATAAAAATAATTTTAGGACATTCTAAAAAAAATGTGTCAAACGCAACAATAGTAGTTAAATCAACAGCTATAAAAAACAATAATGTTGAATTGACCGAGTCTAGAGCAAAAAGACTTCCTGTTTATGAGAGAGCAGAAATGTTAGCAAATATTGTTGCGTTAAAAAAAAATATTATAATTACAGGTTCGCATGGAAAAACTACAACTACCTCATTAATTGGTAAGATTTTATCTGAAGCAAGATTAGATCCAACCATTATTAACGGTGGAGTGATAAATTCAATTAAAAGTAATGCAAAATTTGGAAAAGGAGATTGGACAGTTTTGGAAGCAGATGAGTCAGATGGTAGTTTTTTAAAACTTCCAATTAATTATTCAGTGGTCACAAACCTAGATAATGAACATTTAGACTTTTATAATAATTTTAATAATCTTAAAAATGCTTTTGTAAAATTTATAAATAAGACCCCGCCAATAGGAAAGGCAATTATATGTTTAGATGATTTAAATTTAAAAAATATTTTAAAAAAGATCAAAACTAAAAATTACTTAACTTATGGTTTTAATAAAAATGCTGATTTCCAAATTCTTAATACTAAATATGAAAAAAAATACTCTAAATTTGATTTAAAATTTAAGGATCATAAATCGAAAAAAATAATAATTAAAAATATAGTTTTAAATTTAATTGGAAAACATAATGTCCTGAATTCAACCGCTGCTGTAATTATTTGTTTAAATTTAGGTATTCAAATTAAAACTATTAAAAAATCTTTAAAAATGTTTTCTGGAGTCCAAAGAAGATTAACTAAAATTTTTGATATAAACGGCAAGGAATTCTATGATGATTATGCTCATCATCCTACAGAAATTCTCTCGGTGCTGATGGGATTAAGACAAGTTTATGAAAATAGAAAAATTATATCTATTTTTCAACCCCATAGATACTCAAGATTGAAAAGCTTAAAAAAAGAATTTGCTTCATCCTTCTCAATGTCTGATTTAGTTTTATTATGCCCAATTTATGCAGCGGGCGAAAAAAAAGATCTGTCTTACAATCAAGATAGTTTAGCAAAACTAATTTCTCAAAACTCAAAAACTCAAGTTGTAATTATTAAAAATCAGCTAGATGTACAAAAATATCTAAATAAATGTTTAGTTGGAAATGAAATTGTCATTGGTATGGGAGCAGGATCAATTTCAAAATGGATGAGTGAGCTTAAAGGTAAAATATGAGCCTAAAATTTGATGAATTAAAAAAAATATACGGTGACAACATCTACAAAAATGAAATTTTGTCTAAATATAGTTGGTTTAATCTTGGAGGCCCTTCCGAAATTTTTTTTAGACCAAATAGTGTTGCTCAACTATCTTCATTTTTGCAAGAAATAAAAAAAACAAAAAATAAGACCACTATTATAGGTGCTGGATCTAATACTTTAATAAGAGACTCAGGGGTAAAGGGAGTCACTATTAAATTGGGATCAAAATTTTCATTTTTAAATTTAATAAATAATGACACGATTCATGCAGGAGCTGCCACCCTTGATAAAAAAATATCAAACTTTGCTAAGGATAACTCTTTATCAAATTTTGAATTTTTGTCGTGTATACCCGGATCTTTAGGTGGTGGCATTGTTATGAATAGCGGATGTTATGAAAATGAAATATCAAAAATTTTAGTTTCAGTTGAGGTCATTGATGAAAATGGTAAAATATTTGAAATAGAAAAAGATAAGATTAACTTTTTTTATAGAGGATGTGACTTACCTGATAATTTTATAATTTTAAGTGCAAAATTAAAAGGTTTAAAATTAGATAAATCAAAAATTGAAAAAAAACAAAGTGAATTTATAAAAAAAAAGGAACAATCTCAACCAAGTCAAATTAAAACTTGTGGAAGCACATTTAAAAATACAAAAAACTACAAAGCCTGGGAATTAATTAAAAAGTCCAATTGTGAAAAAATGTTCGTTGGAAAGGCAAAAATTTCTCAAAAGCACTGTAATTTTTTTGTTAACGAGGGAAATGCCAAAGCCACTGAAATTGAACAACTTATTCATAAAACAAAAGAACAAGTTTTTAAAAAAACTGGGATAAAATTGGAATTAGAAATTAAGATTATAGGTGAAAGATAGCAGTATATGAAAAAGAAAAATGTTTTAGTTGTTTTAGGCGGCACCTCCAAAGAGAGAAAAATAAGTTTAGCTACTGGGAGAGCTTGTATAAAAGCCCTTAAAAAAATTGGTTATAAAGTAAATGAATTTGATCCTGCTAAACAACTATTAAATGAGGTCAATAAATCCAAAGTTGATTTAATTTTTAATGCATTACATGGCAAAGATGGTGAAGATGGTAATGCACAAAGTTATTTTGAGTATTTGAGAATACCTTATACTCATTCTGGCGTCATCGCCTCAATGAATGCTATGGACAAAACAGTTTCTAAACAAATATTTAAAGATAATAAAATTCTTTCTCCAAAGTATTTTGTTTTAAAATCATCAGATTTTAAAAAAAAAAATTTAAAATCATTAATAAAGAAACATTCACTGGGCCCATCTGTGGTTATTAAACCATCAAACGAAGGATCAAGTATAGGTGTCAAAATATGTACAAATTTCCAGACAATAAAGAAAGCTGTTAGTGTTCTTAAAAAAAAATATGAAAATTTAATTTTTGAAAAATTTATAGGAGGTCAAGAGGTACAGGTTGCCGTTTTAAATAATAAAGCTTTGGGAGCGATAGAATTAAAACCAAAGCGAAGCTTTTATGACTATAAAGCTAAATATGAAAAGTCTGCAAAAACTTCTCACATTATGCCAGCAAACTTACCAAATAAAAAATATACAGAAGTTTTAAAAATTGCAGAAAGAACCCATAGAATTTTAAGATGTAGAGGCGTAACAAGATGTGATTTTAAATATTTCAAAAATAAATTTTACTTGCTTGAAATTAATACTCAGCCTGGAATGACAGATTTATCTTTAGTCCCTGAAATAGCATCGTACAAAGGCATTTCATTTGAAAATCTGGTTAAACTTATTGTTCTAGATGCAAATATTAACAAATGAGCAAGTCATTTAAATTTACATTTTTATTTTTTTTATTGTTAATTTTTTCCACTTATGTCCCGAAGAATGAAAATGAAACAAAAAGTTTAGTATTACCAATTAAGAGCATTAAGGTTAAGAATACTAAAATTATAGACGAAAGATTACTTATTGAAAATTTATCTTATTTAATAGGAAAAAATATTCTTTTAATAGATAAGGACAAAATAAAATTTACAATAATGAAATTTGATTTTGTATCAAGTTTTAAGATAAAAAAAATTTATCCACAAACCCTTGAAATAATAATTAATGAGAAAAAGCCAGTAGCTATTTACATGGATGGTAAAAAAAGACTTTTTATATCTGAAAAAGGCAAAGTGATAAATTACATTGAATTACAAGAATTTTCAAACCTACCAATTGTTTTTGGTAAAAAAATTAAATTTAAAAGTTTCTTTGATGATTTAAAAAAAATTAATTTTCCTATTAATGAAATTGAGAGCTTACATTATTTGGATATTGGAAGGTGGGATATAATTTTAAAAAATGAAATAATTGTCAAATTACCGAAAGAAAACTATCGAGACATTTTACAGAAATTTCTTTTGGTATATAATGATGATGATTTTGAAAAATATAAAATTTTTGATTACAGAATAAAAAATCAATTAATCTTAAATTAAATTTTATGGAAATTGACCAACCTTACTTATTTGTTGAAATTAATGATAAAAATTTTAATTTTCTAGTTGTTAAGTATGACGAAAATTTTGACTTTAAAATTGTTCATTCCGAGACAGTAAAATCTGAAGGTATCTCTGATGGTAAAGTTATTGACTTAATAAACATATCAAAAATTATCAAAGAAATTCTGAACTTGATAGAAAATAAAATAAGTTTTACTTTTAAAAGTGCTACAATAATTAGCGATCAAAATACATACAAATGCATAAATGTTTCAGGTTATAAAAATTTATTAGGCTCTCAAGTTACCGATGACGATATTTCTTTTATATTAAATGATATAAAAAAGATTATTTTAGATAATCAACCCAATGAATCTTTAATACATTTATTTAATTCAAAATTTGTTTTAGATAAAAATAATATCGAGAAAATACCTATTGGTTTATATGGAGAGTTTTATAATCAACATTTAACCTTTTTTTTGTTACCAAAAAATGATTTAAAAAATTTAAAATTAATTTTTAATAACTGCCACATTAACATTGAAAGAGTAGTTTTTAAAAATTTTGCAGATGGTATAAACTTGATTAACAAAAAAAGGATTTCTAAATCTATAGGAATTATAAATATAAATAAAAAAAGAAGTAAAATTTCAATCTTCAAAAATTTATCTTTTATTTATTCTGATAATTTTTCTTTTGGAAGTGATATTATAATGTCTGATGTTGAAAAAGTTTGCTCTCTTAATCCTAATATTGTTAAAAATATTTTCAAAAATATATCTTTTGAAAACTTAAATGAAAAAGAAAATGATTATTTAGATGAAAATTTTTTTCAAGGTGATAAATTTAGAAAAATTAGCTTAAGCCACTTAGATGAGATAATTTCAGCAAGAATAGAGGAAATTATAAATTTAATTTTTTCAAAAAATGTTAACTTAAAATATTTAAAGGATGAAAATATTGATATTTATCTTTTTTTTGAGGATGAAAATATGTTTAAAAATTTTAAGAAAAGTTTTGCAAGTAAATTCCCAAAAAACAAAAAAGTTTTTTTTGATAAACTTGATAAAGACGAAAACCTTGGAGCATGCATAGGGTCTGCTGAACTTATTGGTAAGGGTTGGGAGAGAGAAGCTATACCTATTATTCAAACTAAAAAGTCAATAATTTCAAGAATTTTTAATACTATTTTTGGTTAAAACTAATTTTGTATTTTTTTGAAACATTAGTTGTTTTCAAGTGTCAAAAAGGGTTTTGTATAAAAGTTTATGCAAAATTATTCTCAAAAAACTATTAATGAAACTATAGAGCTTCAAGGTATAGGTTTGCATAATGGAGTCAAAGTAAATCTTGTAGTTAAACCCGCTGATCCCAATACTGGCATTATTTTTAAAAGAGTAGACCTAGATGGTAACAATATTATTAAAGCAAAATTTGATAATGTTATTGAACCAGTTTTGTGTACTAAATTAAAAAACTCTGATGGAATTTCTGTCTCTACAATTGAACACTTAATGGCAGCTTTTTATGGCGAAGGAATAGACAATGCTTTAGTAGAAATAGATGCGCCTGAGATTCCTATTATGGATGGGTCAGCTTTTGACTTTGTTGAGGCAATTAAAAGTTCAGGTATAAAAGAGCAAAATAAGCCGAGAAAATTTATTAAAGTGCTAAAAAAAATAGAAATTAAAGATGGACCAAAATATATTTCTATTGAACCGTTAGACAGAGATTTAATTATTGATTTTGAGATTGTTTTTAATAATCCTTTGATCAGAACTAGGAGAAAAGAATTTAAACTGAGTGAAGGGAATCTGACACCAATATATAATGCAAGGACTTTTTGTTTGTATGAAGATATTGATTTTATAAAAAGCAAAGGATTAGCCCAAGGCGGGTCCCTAGACAATGCAATCGTTGTACAAGGTGATAAAATTTTAAATGAAGATGGACTTAGAAGCAGACATGAGTTTGTTGAACATAAAATATTAGATTGTTTAGGTGATATTATGCTTTCAGGATATAGAATTTTCGGTCATATAAAAACTTCTCAAGGCGGTCATTTACTTACAAATACACTTTTAAGAAAGTTTTTTGCTGATAAAAGTAATTGGAGTCTAGAAAGTTTTTCAGATGATGGCAAAAGCCACAAACAGAGCTTGAACAAAAGAGCTTTTGCTATGGGTGTCTAATAATCTAAAAATTTACCTAATTAATTTTTTTTGATATGTTTAATTATGTATCAAAAAATTATTTTCCTTTTTTTATTATTTTTTCTGTTTTTTTCATGTTCAAAAAAAGATCCTACAGTTGTTCAAGAACCTAGTGATAAAGAAAAAGCCATTGAACTTTATCAAGAAGCAGTCACTAATATGGACGGTGGATTTTATTTTCAGGCAGCGAAACAATTTACAGAAGCAGAAATAATTTTAGATAGCATTGAGTTTTCGGCTAAAGCCTCTTTAATGTCGAGCTATTGTTACTACTTAATTAATTTTTATGATGAAGCTATAGAGAATTTGGAAAAATTTATAAAAAAATATCCTGCAGATAAAAATATTCCTTATGCATATTATTTAATTACTATTTCCCATTATGAAAGAATTTTAGATGAGGAAAAAGATATAACCCCATTATTGAAATCAAAAGAAAAGATAAATTTTTTTTTAAAAAATTACCCTAATACCGAGTACGCTTTGGATTTAAAGTTTAAACTTGATTTAATTAATAATCAATTAGCAGCAAAAGAATTATTCGTTGCAAAATATTATATTCAGACACAAAAATGGATTGCAGCCATTAATAGACTTAAAACTATAGTTGAAAACTATAACGAGACCATTTTCATAGAAGAAGCTCTACACAGATTAACTGAAATTTATTATAAAATTGGATTAATAGAAGAGGCTGAAGCAACTGTAGCACTACTAGGTTATAATTACAATTCCAGTGAGTGGTATGAGCGTTCCTATAAAATACTTAATAAAAGTTATCAAATTCAAAAAAAGAAAAAAATTAAGAAAAAAGATGATGGACTTATTAAAAGAACAATAAAAAGAATATTGGAATAGTAAAATGAAAAAGGAAAAAGACAATTTAATTAAAGAATACGAAAAAAAAATAAAATTATTAAAAAAATACAATAAACAATATTATGAAAAAGACTCTCCTTCAGTACCAGACTCTGAATATGACAAAATCAAAGAAAGATTAATTTTTTTAGAAAACGAGCATAATTTTCTTAAAAAAAAGAAAGACTCTGTTCAAAATATAATAGGATCTCCGCCCTCAAAAAAATTTAAAAAGATTAAACATAGAAAAGCAATGCTCTCCTTATCCAATGCTTTTGGAAAAGAAGATATGAATGATTTCTTAAAAAAAATTAAAAATTTTTTAAAAAGTTACGATTCTACTATTGATATTTTTTCAGAACCAAAGATAGACGGAATTTCTGCCTCATTGATTTATGAAAATGGCCTGCTTAAAACTGGTTTATCAAGAGGTGATGGCGAAACAGGAGAGGACATATTAAATAATTTAAAAACTATTAATCAAATTCCCAAAAAAATTGATGCTAAACAAATTCCAGAAATATTAGAAATAAGAGGTGAGGTTTATATAGGGAAAAATGATTTTGAAAATATAAAAGAGAATTTTGCGAATCCAAGAAATGCAGCAGGCGGGTCATTAAGACAAAAGTTTTCAGAAGAAACTGCAAAAATACCTCTTCAATTCTTTGCACATGGATTTGGAGTTGTTGTACCAATGATTTTTAAAACTCAATCGGAATTTTTAAAAAAAATAAATCAATGGGGATTTTCAACTAACCCACACAGCAAATTAGTAAAAAACTTAAATGAGATTGAGGATCATCATAAAAAGATTGAGAGTTTAAGAGCTTCATTAGACTATGATATAGACGGTCTAGTTTACAAAGTTAATGATGTTGAATTACAGTCAAGATTAGGAAATACATCAAGCTCACCAAGATGGGCAATTGCCTATAAATTTTCTTCAGAGAAGGCTACGACAAAAATCAAAGATATAGCTATTCAAGTTGGAAGAACGGGAGCTATTACACCAGTTGCTAAAGTAAAACCAGTTACAGTAGGAGGTGTAGTAGTATCAAATGCTACTTTGCATAATGAAGATGAAATTAAACGAAAAGATATTCGTATTGGGGACACTGTTGTAATCCAAAGAGCTGGAGACGTAATACCCCAAGTAGTTACAGTCGACAAATCTAAAAGAGTGATCAATAGTAAAAAATATCTTTTTCCCGAAAAGTGTTTATGTGGTTATAAAACCCATAAAGAAGTCAATATATTTACAAAAAAAGAGGACGCGGTGAGAAGATGCTCAAGAGGTTATGATTGCGATTATATTGCTAAAGAAAAATTAAAACACATAGTTTCAAAAGAAGCATTTAATATTGATGGATTAGGAAAAAAAGTTATAGAACAATTATGGGATTTAAAACTGATTAAGTTTCCCTCTGATATTTTTAATTTAGATTATAATAAAATATTGAAACTTGAGGGTTGGGGAAATTTATCTATTCAAAATTTAAAAGATGCAGTAAAAAAAGCAAGTTCAATCTCTTTAGATAAATTTATATATTCTGTTGGGATAAGACATATTGGCCAGGAAAATGCAAAAATAATAGGAAATTTCTTTGTATCAATTGATAAATTTTCAAACTTATTTAACTCATCGAAAAGAGAAAAACTACTTAACAATTTAAACGAACTTGATGGAATAGGAAATACGCAAATTAATTCGATTAACACTTTTTTTACTAATCAAAAAAATATCGAAGTAATTAAAGATTTAGTCGACGTTCTCCAAATTAAAAATTTTAAGATTAAAAATAAAAAAGGTAAGTTAAGTAGTAAAAGTCTTATGTTTACTGGAGGTTTTGAAAAAATGAGTAGATCAGAAGCAAAATCTTTAGCTGAAGAAAATGGAGGTAAAGTATTAGGAAATATATCAAAAAAATTAAATATTCTTGTTGTTGGCAACGTGAAACCTACGAAAAAAAAAATAGAAAAAGCTAAAGAATTAAAAATAAAAATCTTTACAGAGAAAGAGTGGTACGATTTTTTAAATATTTGAACAGGCTAATTTTAAATCCTTTAATTCAATACCATTCATATGATTTTTTAATTTAAAAAGGACTTTGCTATGGTAATTATTTAACCATTTAATCTCTTTTTTATTTAAAAGTTTTTTATTAATTAAATTTTTATCTATAGGGGCCAAAGTAAGATCTTCAAACTTAAGTTTATCTTTTGACTTTTTTATTGTAATTAAGTTTTCTATTCTAATTCCAAATTTTCCATTTTTATAGTATCCAGGTTCGTTCGACAAAACCATACCCTCTTTGAGCTTAATTTTATTCAATTTTGACAATGCTTGTGGTCCTTCATGAACATTTAAAAAATATCCAACTCCGTGACCAGTACTGTGAGGATAGTCTAATTTTATTTTTTTTAAAAATTTTCTAGCCGCGCTATCAATTTTATTTCCAGATGAGTTTTGCTTTAATTTATAATTTGATACGGCTATGTGGCCTTTTAAAACTCTGGTAAAAATTTCTTTAATTTTTTTTTCCCTGTTCTCTAGAGATAATGTTCTTGTAACATCTGTGGTACCAAAATTATATTGGCCTCCAGAGTCAACTAAATATAAGTCTCCTTTTTTTAAAATCCTGTTACTTTTTTCACTAGCTTTGTAGTGAATTATAGAACTATTAGGACCAGTTCCTGATATAGTTGGAAAACTCAAAAATTTAAATTGTTTATTTTTTTTTCTAAATTTTAAAAGTTTTTCTTGTGCGCTTATCTCAGTAATCTTTTTCTTATTGTAATTATTTTTTAACCATATCAAGAACTTTGTAAGGGCTATTCCATCGATAACATGAGCTTTTTTAATATTCGCTATTTCAGTTTTATTTTTTATAGATTTAAGACTATAAATAGGATCTTGTTGATCGATAATAGAGTTGTTTTTTTTCAAAATATTTTTATAAAAAATTGAACAACTTAATGAGTCTAAATAAATTTTTTTATTTTTTATTTTTAAAATGAATTTCTTAAGATAATTAATATCTATAAGTATCACGTTATTTCCTAATTTTTTTTTTAAATTTTTATCAATTTGTCCTTTTTTACAAAAAAAATATACATTTTGTTTTTGATCAACAAATAAATACGAATTTGGTATTGGAGAATAATCTGAGTCTCCACCTCTAATATTAAGTAACCAAGCTATATTCTCAGCAGCAGATACGAAAAGTAAATCAGTTTTTTTCTTTTTTAAAATATTTGATAAAATTTTTAATTTCCTCTTAGAGCTTTGACCTACATCTTTATCTTTCAATTTATAAAATTTTTTAACAAGAGTTGTCTTTTTTCTTGTCCAAATTCTATCTATTAAATTTTTTTCAATAGGTTTCAATACGCATTTAGTTTTTCTAAAAAGTATTTTCAAACCTCTTTCGGTGTGGAGCTTTGGATCAAAACCAATTATGTATTTTTTTTTTATAATTGTTCTAGGATATTTGTTTGGTAAAGTTAGAATATCAAAGTTTTTTCCGCTTTGTAACTGTGCCTGTAAAGTGTATCTACCATCAACAAATAGGTAATTTTTATTTTTTAAAATTATAGCAAATCCAGCAGAGCCTGAAAATTTTGAAATATACCTTAATCTATCTTTTGAAGGTTCTATGTATTCGTTAAAATATTCGTCATTTTTAGGAATAATGTATCCATCGATTTTGTGATCGGACAGTAGTTTTTTTACTTTTTTCATTTAAGTAATTTTTTTTTTAATCTTTCCCAACCGGGACTACGATATCCCTCATTTGACTCAAAATCTTGGTCTTGGTTAAAATCAAAGTCATTCCTTACTTCTTTTAAAGTTTCCTCATTTTTTTCTACATTATCCTCTGGGATCTCATTCACAAATCTTGAAGGTAGAGCATCCATCCAATCACCATGATAAGCTCTTCTCATGGCAAACGATATGAATGCTTCTTTTTTTGCTCTTGTTACTCCCACATACGCCAATCTTCTTTCTTCTTCTAAAGCAAAATCTCCTTTTTCTTCAAGCGACTTTTGATGTGGAAAAAGTCCCTCTTCCCAACCTGGTAAAAAAACTACATCAAATTCTAATCCTTTAGCTGCATGCATAGTCATTAAATTAATTTTTTCACCTTCCCATTCTTGATCAATCGATGTTGCGAGTGCGACATGCTCTAGAAAACTTTGAAGATTATCATAATCCTGCATAGCTCTTAAAAGTTCTTTTAAATTTTCTAATCTGTTTTCATTTTCTAGGTCTTTTTTATTTTTTAACATCTGAGAATATCCAGACTCATCTAGAACTAATTTTAACAAATCATAATGTTTTTTTGTTTTTAAGTCTGTTCTCCATTTTTTAACCAAGTTTAAGAATTGAGATAAACTAGCTTTAATCTTGGGTTTTAATAGATTTAGTTCAATATTTTTTATAATGGAATCCTCAAGGCACAACTTATTTTTACTAGCAAACGTATACAATTGATTTATGCTGCTTTCTCCAACTCCTTTACGAGGAGTACCAATAGCTCTTTCCAAAGCCAAATCATCAAATTTTTGATTAATTATTCTAAGATAAGAAATTGCATCTTTAATTTCAGCTCTCTCATAAAATTTTATTCCTCCAAGAACTCTATAACCTATTCCAACCTTTAAAAATCTTTCTTCAAATTCTCTTGTTTGGTAAATAGCTCTAACTAAAATACTAATATTATTTAATGAATATTTTTTTTTTAAATTATGTTCAATTGAATCTGATATTCCTTCAGCTTCTTCTTTGCCATTTTGGTAACAATTTAATTTTACTAACTCTCCTTGATCACTGGATGACCATAATGTTTTTCCCAGTCTTTTATCATTGTTTGAAATAATAGACGAAGCTGTAGCAAGAATATTTTTAGTTGATCTGTAGTTTTGTTCGAGTTTGAATATTTTGCAATTATCATAAATTTTATCGAAGGTAAGAAAATTTTTAATTTCAGCACCCCTCCAACTATAGATCGACTGATCATCATCACCAACACAGCATATATTTTTTTTCTCATTAACAAGAAGATTTAGCCATTTATTTTGTATGAAGTTTGTGTCTTGATATTCATCGACTAGAATATATTTAAAGTTTTTTCTATAAATATCTCTTATATCTTTATGTTCTTCAAAAAGTTTTACACAATAAAGAAGAAGATCACCAAAATCACAAGCATTCAAATCTTTAATTTTAGTTTGATAAATTTTATAAACCCTTAATATTGATTTTTCTAATAGGTTACTTTTTTTAACGCTAACATCTTTTGGTAAAAATCCTTTATTCTTCCATTGATCTATAAAAGCTATTATAAATTGAGGAGAAATTTTTTTAGCATCTATATTTTCAGCGGTACAAATTTTTTTTATTAATTTTTTTTGATCATCTGTATCTAATATTGTAAAATTACTTTTAAGCCCCAAAGCTTCTGCGTGTCTTCGCAAAAATTTTACACTTATTGAATGAAAGGTTCCAAGCCAAGGTACAGAGTTAGATTTTTCTTTCAAATAACCTAAAACCCTATTTTGCATTTCTTTTGCTGCTTTATTAGTAAAGGTTACACAGAGTATTTGATTCGACCATGCTTTTTTTTGATTAATTATATAAGCCAATCTTGTGGTTAAAACTTTGGTTTTACCTGATCCAGCACCGGCTACAACTAGGTTAGGACCTTCAGTGCTAAGAACAGCTTTTTTTTGCTCTTCGTTTAAATTTTTTAGTAATTCTTCTGACTTCATAAAATGATTTTAATAATTATACTTCATTTTTATGAGATCTTAAATCGAGTTTACCTAATGTTAATTACTTTGGCTTTGTCATTAACATTGGGTTCATTATCTTGTTGTACTCTTTTTCAGTAAGCACCTTAGATTTTATTACCTCATGTTTTAAAGTAGTTCCGTTTTTGTGAGCAGCTTTTGCGATTTGAGCTGCTTTATCGTATCCAATCTTAGGTGATAATGCTGTTACTAGCATAAGAGAATTATCCAACAAAGACTTAATTCTTTTTTTATCTGCCTCAATGCCTTTTATGCAATATTTAGCAAAAGCCTTAGAAGAGTCTGACATGATATTAATTGATTGAAGTATATTATGGATAATCAAGGGTTTAAAAACATTTAATTCGAAATGTCCATGAGAACCAGCCATTGTTATTCCATTGTGGTTACCAATTACCTTTACGCAAACCATTGTTACTGCCTCACATTGAGTTGGATTTATTTTTCCTGGCATTATGGAAGATCCAGGCTCATTTTCAGGAAGTATTAATTCTCCGTAACCAGCTCTAGGACCTGATCCAAGAAACCTAATATCATTAGCAATCTTCATTAAACACACCGCAGTCGTGTTCATAGTGCCGGAAAAATTTACAATTGAATCATGTGCTGCTAAGGCAGCAAATTTATTTGGTGCAATTTTAAAAGGTAGCTTCGTTATTCTTCTAATTTCCTTAACAATCTTTTTATCAAAATTTTTCTTTGTATTTAAACCTGTCCCAACAGCTGTGCCTCCTTGCGCTAAACAATATATTTCCTCTAAAGCTCCTTCAATTCTTTCAATACATTTTTTAAGTTGTGAGTGATAGCCTGAAAACTCTTGGCCCAAAGTTAATGGTGTAGCATCTTGCAAATGGGTTCTTCCAATTTTAACAATTTTTTTAAATTGTTTTACTTTTTTTTTAAGTTCTTTTTCTAACAGTTTTAGCGAGGGCAACAATTTTTTATTAGCTTTTAGAGCTATTGCAATATGCATACCCGTAGGAAATACATCATTAGTTGATTGAGATTTATTTACATGATCGTTTGGATGAACTGGCTTTTTGGTTCCCATTTTACCGCCCATCATCTGAATTGCTCTGTTAGCTATTACCTCATTAACATTCATATTCGTTTGAGTTCCCGAACCAGTTTGCCAAACCTTTAAAGGAAAGTTTTCTTTATGTTTACCTTTAATTATTTCATCTGCCGCTTTTATTATGTATTTACTTATCTTTTTGTCTAAATCTTTATTTTTTGCATTAACTATAGCTGCAGCTTTTTTTACAATGGCGATAGATTGAATTAATATAGGTCTTACTAAAAAATCGCCAATATCAAAATATTTATTAGATCTTTGAGTTGAAGCTCCCCAATACTTATCACCAGGCACTTTAATTTTACCTAGGCTATCAAATTCAGTTCTGTATTTCATTAGTGATTCTAATATATAATACACCCTGATTAGAATTAAAACAAATTACAATTGGAGACAAAATGAGCAATTTTGAAAGTGTTAAAATATTTATGCAAACTTTTGGTCAAGAAGTAAAAAATAAACCTGAATACCCCAATGAGAAGATTGTAAAATTGAGGTATGACTTAATTGACGAGGAACTAAAAGAATTAAAAGAAGCTATAGATAAAAAAAATATAACAGATGTAGCAGATGCGTTAACTGACATTCTTTACGTGACCTATGGAGCAGGACATGCATTTGGTATAGATTTAGATAAGTGTTTTACAGAAGTTCAAAATTCTAACATGAGTAAACTAGGTAAAGATGGCAAGCCTATTTACAATGAACAAGGAAAGGTTATGAAGGGTCCTAATTTTTTTGAGCCTGATCTAGGAAAGCTTTTGAGATAATGAAAGAATATTATTACTGGATACTTCTTGGTATAGCTTTAGGCCTTGTTTTATACCTAGGTGATAAATATCTTTTTTAAATAGAGGATCTATTTTCAAGTGCCTTTGAAGCTTATATAATTTCCTGTAATGTTAAAAGTTATTAAACTTTTTTTTTTACTATTCGTTCTAATCTTAATTTTTAATAAACAATTAATATCATATTATTATTCATACAAATTTTCAAAATGGACCGAAAGAGAATTAGTTTTTGATAAATTTGATATAGACTATCCAAATAAAATAGAAATCAGTGGAATTAAATTAAAAAATTCAAAGAATCTTTTCTATGATAATATTTTTGAGTCAGACAAAGTGACTATTGTTTTTGAATTAAACTCACTTTTTTTTAGTAACTTAATTATTGTTCAAAGCTTAATAATTGAAAATCCTAGGTTCTTTCTTGATATTTTTGAAAACAATAAAACCAAAACAGATAATACTAATTTATCAAAAATTTTTGAAGATAACATTGGATTGGCAAAAAAAATTAATGAAAATTCCCCAGATAAAATTTGGCCAGAAAAAAGGAGAGATATAAATTTTTTAATATTAAAAGCTAAAATAACTGGCGCCAAAGCTTTTATAAAAGTTTCTACACTTCCTATGCCTTCTGAGGTTAAGCTATCAAATATGCAATTTATCAAAATTGGAAATGAAAAAAATTATCAACATTACAAAGATGTCTTAAGAATTATTCTTTTCGATATAATGGCAAGTACAACTGAACTAGAATTAAAAAAAATTCTAAAGATTATATATAAATATTAAGGAGAGTTTTTTGCTAGGCGTATAATCTTAAATAAAATTTATAAAGAATTAATTAGATTTTCAGCAATTTTTTTTGATTTGCCGTAGAATTTAATTTTTTTGATTGCTTCCAAATTAGACTTATCGTTACCTACTATCACGAAACCTATCATTCCCATGCTTTTGTGCGGCGTACACCAATATGCGTATATCCCAGGAATTTTAAATGTATACTTGGTATCTTTACTATAAGTAGTTTTAAATTTTTCTACTCCCTCAGGAACGCCACCCTTTATAAATTCTACATTATGGCCAGGGTTTACTGATTTCCAAAAAACTGTATCACCTACTTCTATATTAACAATTTTTTTCGAGTAAACATTAATTTCTCTTCCAGACTTGTTAAGCATATCTATATTTTGGTCTGCGCTGCGAGCAGGGTTAACAAAAAGCAAAATAAATGTAATTATTAAAATTATTCTTTTCATAACTACAATGTAGTTCAAAAGTTTAATTATTTAATTCTCAAGATTGCCACTGCGACTAAAAACCATTAGGATAAACAACAAAGTATGAAGGTGCGTTCTGTTGTCAGGTGCCTCAAACTTTGTACCATTATTCGGGAATAATTTGAATTGAGAATGTACAAATCTAAAAAAAGAAATAATTCCCATTAGGAAGATTTTTCAAATCAGGTTTGATTAAATCTTTCATGTTATAATTTTCTTTCTTATCTGAGTATTCGTTTCCAATAT